>JACRNV010000024.1 GCA_016214785.1 Methanobacteriota archaeon | reverse complement strand
TAGGTCGACTATTCGCTTCAGGATAATCTCTGCATCGTTCCAGATATCTGTGGCATTGGTCAAGGTGATTTTCCCTGCTTTGTAGAACTGCTTTACCAGATCGGTTGCCTTATAGACGCTGTTCATAGCATCGTTTACGGATTCAACCGCATCTTCGGTCTCTCCTTTTGCATATTCTTTATTCGCATTCTGTATGTGCTTGATAGCCTCGATTAACTCGTGGTTGACAATGTTCGAGAACGGCCTTGGTGCGCTAGAGTTGACTTCGGCCATCAGGAGCTTGATGAGGTCGATTATCGAGAGCGGCTCGCTCGAGGTTGTAGTCACTCTCACCACAAATGTCGCAGTGTTGTTGTTCTCGTTTTGCTCGATAGCTTCGTTGTTCGGGTCTACGACCACTGTTATCGGATGCGTTCCAACACCGAGGCCGGTCAAGTTGAAAGATACATTGGCAGAATACCGGTCGAAGAACGCCGTTTGCATCACAGTCAGGTTCCCGGAGCTAACGTTTCCATCGTAGAGCGCCACCGGAATCTTATCGTACCACAGGAGGCCGGCATTCTTTATGAAAACCCTGCTGGCCACGACGCTTCCCGGCAGTATCGTCAGTTCGGAATTATCCAGCGATTCTATTGTGAAGTCTGGAATCGGATAGACTATCCGTGGTGGAAACGGAGGCGTTAAATTGCCTGTGGGATTGGGAACGGGCTCCGAGAAAGGTTTTGCAATGGGCGGTATGGCATTGGGCACAGAAACAGAGCTAGACAATTTGCGGGGTAAAGAAGGGCTCATGATATTCGATTTGACAGGAATATTGTTCGATGCAAGTGCGCCACTATAGCCAGTCGTTTGATCAGCAGTTTGCAATACCGTGGCGGGAGCAGTTGTAACAGTCGATGAACTGCTTTCCGCACCTCTCGCTGCCTGCGCTGGCAAAACGAGCCCGCTCAAGATCAGAAACATCCCCAACGATAGCGCACAGCATATTTTAACCGTCGAACCGTCCTTCATTCAACCACGTCCCTCACTATTGTAAGAGCTTGGCTACAGGTTTGGACTTGCCCGCTCTCTAACCCACTCATATCTCCTCTCTGCTATAAGATGATTTCGTTACGTGCCGATTTCTGCGGCCTTTTTCGCCCGACCGCCAGGATACTAATTATTAACATGCTAAAAACTGCTATAAGTGGACTATCAAACTCGGGGACTTGAAAGATTTCCCAGTGGGATGTGTCCATAGGGATAGTTCTCGGGTCATTGTTGAATATTAAAGTTCCTTTCTCAACTGTAACAACAGATACATTATAAGATATATTGGCAAAAGGGTGGAAGATAGTCCAGTAGTCTTGTAAATATGTGCGATTAGTAACTATAATCCATCGAATCTCACCGTTAGCATCAGTCTGTCCCGAATAAATTAAGACACCATTATCGGTGACATTGACCCAGGCATTTGAAATAGGCGTGAAACCGTCTGAATCCACGGCTCTGACATGCAAGTAGTTCTGGACAGTAAGATTTGATGTGTCCCGAATGTTTTCTTTATACCAATAGTCAACTGTACAATTCAAGGCAATTGGATGGGAGTCATTTTCTATGTTAAACGCAGTTAAACTAGTGCTTACTATTATCGTTGTATTAATGACTAGTGGACTTGAGGCATTTAGAGTGAACGCGCCACCGGTCCTGATAAAACAATCTTCCACCCTCGCATACGAATTGTACATCTCGATGTTGTCCGCCCAGAGCGTGTTGTTGATGATAGTGGCGTTGGAGGAACGAATATAGATGCCGGCGCCGCTATTGTTTTGGATCGTGTTGTTGTAGATGTAGAACTCGGAATACCAGGACTCTATTGCATTGTTGAGTATGCCAACTCCAGAATTATTCTTTATTAGATTGTTTTCGATGATTGGAGCGGACTTCGTAAAAAAGTCTATGCCTGCCCCATTGTTGAATGCAATGGTGTTGCCGAAGAACCTGACCGTCGAAAAGCAGTTGTCCACAACGACACCGTCGACCTTGTTCTGCGTAGTTGACGCCCCGACGCCCACGCCGCAGTATTGGACAACCGTATTGGTGGCATTGATCAAATACAGGCCGATCCCTTCGTGGTGCGATATTATGCAATTATCTATCACAACGTTGCTGGAATTTACCATCATGAGCCCCTCGCCGATCTGGGCGTCGACGTAGTCCGTGAAGTTCGAGTACGTGAAATTCAGGTACTGACTGTTTTCGATATAGACCTCGACCCTTGTGTTGCCTGTGACGTTGCTGTTGCCGGTGATGTTCAGCCCGACCGCCCCGACCGCGTGGATGCCGTTCCCGCCGCTAAAGGCTACCAGCGTGCTGTTCAGCCAGACGTCGGACGGCTCGCCGTATATCTGGATGCCTCCCACGTACGGGGCGGCGAACTCGTCGCCCCAGATGTACTGGACAGTGCTGTTATTCGCCCAGAGCCGGCCATAGACCTCGAAGCGGTACTTGTAATTGGTATCGTATGGTGTTATTGTGGAGTCGTAAACATAGAACTCCCCCGTCGTGTTGACCTGTATCTTGTACTGGCCGTCGGAGGAGCAGTTAATCTCCCAGATGCTGTTGTTGAGATAGAGAGTGCCGGAAATCCAAACGTTGTCGGAAATTATCGTGTTCCTGCTGTTCCAGACCTGCATGAAGCCGCTCTGGTTCACCATGGCGTCGCGTACATAGACCGTGACATTGTTCAGTGTCAGGTAGCCGGTCGGCGTGACGATCAGCCTGCCGCTGCAATATATTGTCTGGTCGGTGTGGTTCTCGACGGTGTCCACGATCCAGTCTCCGGTGATGTATATCGGGGAAGCGACTTGGAAAATCTCCCAATGAGATGTATCCATAGGAACGATTCTTGGATTATTATTGAAAACCAACGTACCTTTATCGGCGGTCACGACTGTTGTATTGTAAGAAATATTCGTAAAAGGATGGACGATGCTCCAGTAATCATTGAGATATGTCCTGTTCGTAACGATTATCCATTGAATTTCTCCGTTTGTGTCCGTCTGCCCAGAGTAAATTAAAGCGCCATTATCTGTAACATTGATCCATGCACTTGGTATCGGTGTAATTCCATCCAAATCCAAAACTCTAACATGAAGGTAATTTTGAACTGTAAGATTAGACGTATCTTTTATATAATCATGGCTCCAATAATCTACAGTACAATTTAATGTAAATGGATGTGAATTATTTTCCAGATTAAATGCCCTACCATTACTCCCTGCAACTATAGTTGTGTTAACAGTAAATGGGCTCGAAGCATTACAGAAAATGGCATCACTTCCTCTGATATAGCAATTCGCTATCAGTGCATACGAACTATACATCTGTATATTATCCGCCCAGAGCGTGTTATTGATGATTGTAGCGTTGGAATTAGTTTGTAGGGATATGCCGGCGCTGTTATTTTCGATTTTATTGTTGACTATGGTGGCGTTGGAGGATCTAACATAGATGCCGGCGCCGCTATTGTTTTGAATCGTGTTGTTGTAGATGTAGAACTCGGAGTAGAAGGATGCGACGCCTCCATTGACGATGCCCGAACCGGAATTGTTTTTTATGATGTTATTTTCGATAATCGGCGCGGATTTCGTCCAAAAGGCTATGCCGTCGTTACCGTTGTACGCAATTGTGTTGCCCGTAATCCTGACCGTTGAAAAGCAGTTGTCCAGGACGACGCCATCGACCTTGTTCTGCGTATTCGACGCCCCGACGCCGATGCCGCAGTTCTGGACTGTGGTATAGGTGGCATTGACCATGTACAGGCCAATTGCCTCATGGTGGGATATTATGCAATTGTCTATCGTAATGTTGCCGGAGTTTAAAATTTTTATCCCTTCGCCGATCATGGCATCGACGTAGTCCGTGATGTTCGTGCTCGTGAAATTCAGGTACTGGCTGTTTTCAACATAGACCTCGATCCTCGTGTTGCCCGTGATATTGCTGTTGCCGGTGATGTTCAGCCCGACCGCCCCGACCGCGTGGATGCCGTTCCCGCCGCTAAAGGCTACCAGCGTGCTGTTCAGCCAGACGTCGGACGGCTCGCCGTATATCTGGATGCCCCCTATGTATGGCGCGGCGTTCTCGTCGCCCCACATGTACTGCACGATACTGTTGTTCGTCCACAGCCTACCATAGACCTCGAAGCGATATTTGTATGCGGTGTTTGATGGAGTGATGGTGGAGTCGTAGACGTAGAATTCGCCCGCCGCGTTCACATTGATGGTGTATTGCCCGTCCGAAGCTGAGTTCATGTTGAGGACGCAGTTGCTCAGCGTGAGGCTCCCAGTGTTCGAAATTATCAGGTTGCCGTTGACCGTTATTGTCTCGCCCCACACTGACGTGTCCCCGGCGATGACCCAGTCGCCCGCGCCTGGGTAAGGATAGTCGGGGCCAGAGCCTCCGGCGGGTCTTGCTTGCTGCGCGGCTCTGGTCGAAGATACGCTGGCGTTCACAGTAAAGATGCTGTCGCTCGCATCCGTCCTCTTGTCCCAATCTGTAGTCTCGATGTAGATTGAAACCGATCCTGCTGGGTTGCCTATCAGGTTGAAGGGCACGCCTGTCTCAAGCTGATGCGCGCCAATGGCCGACTGCGCATCGCCCAAGTAGTTCCTGGCCGGAAGGCCATAGAGGCGCTTGGAAGTTATCTTGCCGCCAAAGCCTTTGATTTCTATGCAGTAGTCTGCATGGATCCCGCCAATCGGTTGGCCGCCGGCCTCGCTGTCGATGTAGATGCGCGTGACGTCCTCGCCAGTGACCCTTGGGAGAACCATTGTAATGTTGGGGTTCGGAGTCCCGTTGCCGCTCGGGCCGCTCACTGCTCTGGTTCTTGCGACCGGGGAGAGCATACCACCAAAGGCCCGGCCCGCGCCGTTGAAGGCGACGTAGGCGTAAAGGTTGCCCTGCATGGCAGCCGCCGCGTGCTCGGTGATGTCTATGTTCGGGTTGGAAACGCCGCCGGCCGTATCGCTCGATTTTTGCACCGAATCCCAATCGGCGAAGGCTCCGTCGATTGATATTACAGAAGGCGCGGAGCTTGCATATGCAGCCAAGCCCAGTCCGGCAATGGAATACGGAACGTTTGCGCTCACCGATGCGACAGACGCTTTCACCAGGGTGCCTGCGGCCAGGCTCGCCACGTCGCCGGTCACTGCGAGGGTCGCAGGCGTACCGACGGGAACGTGCATGCCGGAGGAGAAGCCGCTGATGCTCGTGGAACCGACTCCTGCGCTTGATATCTGGATGCCATTGACCGTCACGTCCTTTCCAAATGCCCTGAGAGTGAGAGTGAGGAGGTTGCTGGTGCTGACTATTCCCGTGTTGTCTTGAGGCGTCTGTGTCACCACAAGCGCCCCACTCAAGCCATCCACGATAGGCGCACAGAGCTCGCCAGAGGCGTTTTCCGATGCGGTCGCGAACCGTGCGCGGAACTTGCCCGCTTGGAGCACAGCGCCTATGTTTGAGGCGAACTCCATTTCATTGCCCGAGGACTTCGCGCTGCCAGAGCCTATCGTCTTGAAGGCGCTCCAGTTGTGCTGGTCTGTGCTGGAGAATCTGCTCGCCTGCACTGTCCAGCTTGAGTCATGCCAGCCGTAAGCTTCGATAACATAGTCTGCACCGATGCCGCCGACCGAATAACCTGTCGAGGCGGAGTTGTCGGAGTCTATGAAGGCCATGTACCTATCGACGCTGTCGCGCGAGAGCAGGTCCCCTCTTGCTTGGACGTAGCCATAGACGTTGTCTTTCTCGGTTGCAATCGAGAACCTCGAAACGTCCAGAGGGGCGTCGGAAATGGCCGTAGGGTCGTCGTAGACGACCTTCGCGCTCCAGTCGCCGAACGAGCCATCGATGTCAACGAGCTTCGGCGCTGGGCTCGGTGGCAAGAGAATGAGATAAGACCCGACGAGCCCTATTACAAAAAGGGCTATTAGAAAGGCCGCGAACCTCTTTCGGATGGTCGGCTGCATGCCAAGCATGTTGAACCGGTGCTGGCATGCCAGGCCGTTTGTTTGGCCGAGACCGTTCGTCAAACCGCCATTTGTAAACCCTGCATTGAGGCCGTTCGTTTGCCCGCAGCCATTTGTCAGACCGTTTGTGCGACCGACACCATTGTTGAGGCCGTTCGTGCATCCGCTTCCATTGGTCAGCCCGCGACCCATGCCATCGGTCAAGACAGAATGTGCGATTGGGCTATTTCTAGCAATTTCCTTGATGCAACCGTTTGTTAGGCCTCTCCGGGCTCCCACTTCCTTGGCACTTTTTCCATTGGACATAGTTCTTCCATCAAAGTATTCAAGTAATATATGAGTAAATGAATATTTTAAACTTTGGGATGGAATTCCAATAAATTCGCACTTTGCCTAACCATTGATAATTTCTATCCGTAAAATTTCTTGCTCATGCTGACGTAAAGGAAAAGTACAGTGAAGGGTGCTGTGTTGCCTCCCTGCAATTATAATAGGATGCGATGACAGGCATGGTTCCCCCCCCCCCCAATCACAATCTATTTATCTCGCCTGCTTCTTGGCGCGGCCATGGTCAAGGCTGGCCTTGTGGGCATCGGTTCAATGGGCAGGAACCACGCGCGTGTACTTGCGGAGATCGGCGCGCTCGCCGGCGTCGCTGACGCGGACCAGAACGCCCTCAGGGACATAGAGAGGCGCTTCGGCGTCCCGACCCATACGGACTACAGGACGCTCCTTGCGTCCGACATCGAGGCAGTCGTTGTCGCCACGCCGACGGAAACGCACATGCAAATCGCGCTGGACGCGATCGCCGAGGGGAAGCACGTCCTCGTCGAGAAGCCGATAGCCAAGACGCTCGACGATTCGTCTAAGATCATCAAGGCCGCGGAGAGGGCGGGGGTCGTCATGGCCGTCGGCATGATAGAGCGCCACAACCCCGTCGTCAGGTTCGCCAAGGGTGCGCTCGAGGACAAGAGGTTCGGCAAACTGGTCTCCCTTTCATCCAAGCGCGTCAGCTCCTTCCCGGCGAGGATACGCGACGTGGGCGTCGTCCTCGACCTGGGCATCCACGACCTCGACGTCATGCGCTACCTGAACGGCTCCGAGCCTCGCTCTGTATTTGCGCTCGGAGGCACTATGGGCGGCTCGAAGTTCGAGGACCACGCGAACATCCTCGTGGACTTCGAGTCGGGCGCGAAGGGGTACTGCGAGATAAACTGGCTCACCCCGATGAAGGTTCGCAGGCTCTCGATGACGTGCACGAGCAATTTCGTGGAACTCGACTACATGAACCAGGTCGCGCACATCTCCTCCTCGGAATTCGTTGACATCGACATGGGGAACCTCTACCAGGCGCCGCTCGAGTTCGACATACGAACCGTGAACCTGAAAAAGCAGGAGCCGCTGAAGAACGAGCTCAATGACTTCCTGGGCGCCGTTGGGAAAGGGATCACGCCCCTCGTTACCGGCAAGGACGCTTTGGAGAGCATGAGGCTCGCCCTTGCCGCGCTCGAATCCCTCAAGTCTAAGAAGAAGGTCGAACTGGCATCGTTCGGAGGCTAGGTCATGGCGAAGGGATGCAAGAAAAATGTCATAGGCAAAGAAGCGTACATCGGAAAGACAGTCATACTCGGGCACCCGGGCAAGGGTGACAGGGAAGCCCTCCTCTCGGGGGACTGGTCGAAGCTCGAAGGCACCAGGATAGGCGACAGGTGCGTCATCAGGGACGGCACCATCGTCTACAGCAGCACGAGCATCGGCGAGGGCTCCCAGACCGGCCACTTCGTCCTCATCCGAGAGAACGTGAGGATAGGCAAGGGGTGCGTCATAGGGACCACTACGGTCATAGAGAACGAAGTCACCATAGGAGACAGGGTTTCCATACAGAGCGGCGTCTTCATACCGACTTACACGACGATCGAGGACGACGTCTTCGTCGGCCCGCGCGCATGCCTGACGAACGACAAGTACATGGGGCGCACCCCGCAGATTCCGATGGAGGGCCCCCACGTCGAGAAAGGAGCCCGTATCGGCGCCAACTCCACCATCCTCCCCGGAATCAGGATAGGCAGGGACTCGGTCGTGGGCTCGAGCGCCGTCGTCACGCACGACGTCGAGCCTTACAGCATAGTCGTCGGCAACCCGGCCAGGAAGGTCGGCACGGTCCCCAAGGAGCACAGGAGGTTCTGAGATGATACCCTTCACAAAGCCCTATGATAAGATGATACCCATCGCCAAGCCGTGGATAGGGAACGAGGAGATTGACGCCGTCCGCAGGGTGATGGAGGGGGGCATCCTGGCGCAGGGCGAGCAGGTGGCCGAGCTGGAGAAGAAGTTCTCCGAGTACATCGGCGCCAGGCATGCGATAGCCGTAGGCAACGGCACGCAGGCCCTTCACCTGGTCTATGCCGCGCTGGGCTTCAAGGCCGGCTCGGAGTTCGTAGTTCCAGACATGACATTCGCCGCCACCGCCACTCCGCTGCTGCACCTTGGGTTTAAACCGGTCTTCGCGGACATCGAGCCGAAATACTTCTCGCTCGATGCGAGCCAGGTCAAGAAGCTCGTGTCCAAAACGACGAGGGCGATAGTGCCCGTTCATCTGTATGGCCATCCCGCCGACATATCGGAGCTTTCAGAGGTCGCTAAGGAGCACGACCTCGCCCTCATAGAGGACGCTTGCCAGGCGCACGGCGCGCAGTTCAATGGCAAGCGCGTTGGCTCATTTGGCGTCGCGGCGACCTTCAGCTTCTACCCGACGAAGAACATGACGACCGGCGAGGGCGGGATGATAACGACCAATTCCGACGAGCTCGCCGAGACATGCAGGATGACGCGCGACCACGGCCAGAAGCCCGTCTACACGCACTCGGTGCTGGGGCACAACTTCAGGATGACGAACATCGCCGCCGCCATCGGCATCGAGCAGCTGAAGAAGCTCGATAGGATGAACGACGGCAGGCGGAAGAACGCCGCGCTCTACAACGAGATGCTATCCAGCGTGGTGGGAACGCCCCCCGAGGCGCAGTGGGCCAGGCACGTCTACCACCAGTACACGATGCGGGTGCCAAAGGGCAGGGACGACCTGATGAAGCACCTCGGCCAGGCTGGAATAGGAGCCAGGATATACTATCCGATACCTCTCAGCGAGCAGCCAATCCTGAAGGGATTCAGGAAGGGCAAGAATGTAGAGACTGCCAAGGCCGCAGGCGAGGTCCTCTCGATACCGGTCTATCCATCGCTCCCCGAGGCTGATATAAAGCTCATCGCCAGCAAGATAAAGGAATGGATGGCCAAGCAGTAGGCGCCGCGCCAAACATTCCTCTAGCTCCCGCCGCGAATTCGGCGCATCTGACCCATTCTCCTCTACGCATCAGTTGCGTCTTGGCGGCGCGCCCCACAGATAGTAATATATACATGGGAAACGGATACGCCAGTCCGATGGGAGCACGGTACCGCGACGGTGATGACACGGGAGGGGTTGAATGGAGCTTATCATCGCCCTTTTGATGCTCCTCGTCGCGGCATGGATATTCGGCGAGGTCGCAGAGCGCCTGAAGCAGCCGGCCATCATTGGACAACTGATAGCAGGAATCATCCTCGGCCCGACCCTCCTGGCGTTCCTCGACCCGCTCTCCCTTGATGCCGGGGACGCGACGAAGATAACCCTCGAGGTCATATCCACCCTGGCTATATTCTTCGTCGTCTTCTACGCAGGCCTTGAGATGCAGATGCAGGACCTCTTCGAGGTCATCGCGGGGAAGGGGCTCTACTTCGCAATCGGGAGCTTCATCGTGACGTTCCTGGTGGGATTCACAGTCGGGTTCCACATCTTCCTCGGCTTCACGGCATCGCTCTTCCTCGGCCTCTGCATAGCCATCACCGCCCTGCCGGTCAGCGTCAAGATACTCACGGACATGGGGAAGCTGCACACCAGGACAGGCCATGCCATCGTCGGCACGGCCGTAGTGCATGACATAATCAGCATCACTGTCCTCGGGCTCCTTATCGGCATCAGCGTCAACCCCGAGGGGGCCGACTCATTCTGGCTCGGGGTGGAGATCCTCAAGATATTCCTCTTCATCTGCCTCGTCTTCGGAACCGAGAGGGCGTTTCATGTCCGGAACGGCTGGCTGGCGAAGCGCTTCTCCTCGCTGATGTCCAGGGTTCGGTCGAAGGAGGCTCAGTTCTCGATAGCGATCATCGTCGCGCTCTACTTCGCCGCCATCGCGGAGTTCCTCGGCCTGAGCTACATCCTCGGGGCGTTCTATGGCGGTCTCCTCTTCTCGCCGAAGATTCTCGGCGCCGAGAATTACTTCAAGCTGAAGAAGGGCGTCTCCGGCATCGCGCTGGGCTTCTTCGCCCCCATATTTATCGCGTATCTGGGCCTGATGTTCAACATGCGCGAGCTATATGCCATCTTCGGCGTCTTTCTCGGCGTCCTGTTCATCGCCATGGGCAGCATGTTCGCTAGCGGCTACCTGGGGGCGCGCATGGCCGGCTACACCCATGACCAGAGCCTCGTGATAGGGACGGGCATCAATGCAAGGGGGATGATGGAGATGGTCGTCGCCCTCATAGGGCTGAAGTACGGGTTCATCGACCGGACATTCTTCTCCATCCTCATAGGCATGGCCCTCGTCACCACTCTAATAACCCCGTGGATACTGAAGCGGCTCTACAAGCGCTGCCCCGAGGAGACGACGGATAGCGATTTGCCGGAGGAGTTCAGGCAGGCCATCATCAAGCTCGGGGAGGCGGAGTAAGGCCACTGTTTTTTGAAAATCCTTTTAGGGGGTCAAGGGGGATTTCGGTTTTCAATAATCTTTGGCAGAGAAATCCCCTTGAGCGAAATGCTTATATTCAAGCGCCATGATGGCGAACCAAGAGGCGCAGACAGATGGCCAAGGACAAGAAAGGGCAGGGATTCCACTCCGCGGCGGGGCTGATAAGGTACTTCGACGAGGAGGACGAGGACTCCATCAAGATCCACCCGTACATCGTAGTCGGGATGTGCATAGGCGCGGCAGCGGTCATCATGCTGGCGGCGTACTTGTGGCCGGTCTGAGCGTTGTGCCCGTGAACGGTCGATGAATCTACTTTCTAACCACCTTCTCAATGTAATAGTTATCGGGCCTTCCCAAAAGGCCGAGCGCGAATTTCTCAGCATCCCTTATCTTCATGGCCTTATACTTTTTTGAGAGCTCCTCGTTCATCTCTGCACCTTTCTTCCCGATAGTCCAGCCCTTCACCTCAAGGACAGCGCCGCTCACGTCAACGACGAAGAGCCTGGGCCGGTCGAAGTGACATCCGACCAAAACCTGCACGCCCAGCGGGCGAAGGTTCTTATTGATCACATGTTGCCAAAAGAACCGTCTAACGATTGTTAGGATCTCGTCAATGTCCTTGAACTTGCACCTCCTCAGCTCATCCGCCAGCATCGCGCCATCGATCACGAGCCCGGAAGAGCAAAGCACCACGTTCTGCGAGATCCTTTGGAATTTCTCTACGTTGACCAACAACCTATCGTTCGCTGGGTTCACAGCGACCAGCATGACCCCGTCCTCACAAACAACCCCCACCGCAGTCGAGCCGTTGTTAGAGGCCTCCCTGGCATACTCTATCTGATAGAGCCTTCCTTCCGGGGAAAAGATGTTCTCCGTGTCGAACCCCCTCGAAATAGGCCCGACAGCGTTCATGAACTGCATCACCGCTGACCTGAGGATCTCCGCCTTATTCCCGAACATCCCGCCCCTGACAACCGACTCCAGATACCTGTCCACCTCGTCCGGCACACTTACCCTTATCTCGGCCATTTTCCTAATCCCTCCATGAATCCGGCTTTTTTCCGGATAACAGTAGATAGCATAACGAATATAAAATATTTTGTATATCCATGAAATACCATAATAAACGTATATTTGCTGTATTTTTAGTGTATGTTCATTAATACAATCATTTCCAATCGTTCATATTCCTTGATATACCCCGCCGCCAATGCCGATTGGCATGGAGCGCTTCAAGATTATCCACGACACCGTCCACGGCAGCATCCGGGTCAGGGGCGTGTTCCTCGGCCTCCTCGAGTCCCCGGAGCTCCAGCGCCTGAATGGCATCAGCCAGCTCGGGCTGGCGCACCTGGTCTTCCCGGGCGCGAACCACACCCGGCTCGAGCACTCGATGGGCACGGCCTGGGTCGCCAGGAAGCTCGGGCGCGCGCTCGACCTTCCCGCGGACGAGGTAGACCTTCTGACCGCCGCCGCGCTGTTGCACGACGTCGGCCACGGCCCCTTCTCGCACACCCTGGAAGCCGTGCTTCACCACAAGCTCAGGATCGATCACATGGACCTCACCGTGCGCGTCATCCGAGGCGAGGATACCATGGTCCCAAAGGCCGAGCAGAGGCTCGGGGGGATGCCGACGGTCGAGGAGATACTTGAGAGGCACGGGCTCGACCCGGCGGAGGTGGCGGACATCGCCGCCGGCAGGTCGCCGCTCTCCCCATCCATTCTCGACTGGCAAGCAGGCCATTCGAAGCCGCGCCCGAGGAGAAACGAGAAACGCTACCTGCGCCAGCTCGTGCACGGGCCGCTGGACGCCGACCAGATGGACTTCCTCATGCGCGACTCGCACTACACCGGCGTCGCGCACGGCGCCATCGACATGGAGCGCATCATGAACACGATGGCGCTCAGCAAGGGGGAGCTGGTCATCCACGAGAAGGGCGTCCCGGCAATAGAGGGGATGCTGGTGGCGCGAGGCCTTATGTACAGCTCGATTTACTTCCACAAGACGGTCAGGATAGCCGAGCTCATGCTCTCCAGGGCCGTCGAGGGCGCCCTGAAGGGGGACATGGCAGAGATACAGAAGATGACCGACAACGAGCTGCTGG
Source organism: Methanobacteriota archaeon (assembly GCA_016214785.1). Classification (GTDB taxonomy): domain Archaea; phylum Thermoplasmatota; class Thermoplasmata; order SG8-5; family JACRNV01; genus JACRNV01. The sequence continues at coordinate 38,494 of JACRNV010000024.1, read as the reverse complement.
CATGGCTCAGGGGAAGGGGCGAGTACCAGAAGCGCACGGTCCTCAGGCTCAAGTACAGGATGCTCATGAAGCGCGCGTACGGCCTGAATGTCTCGGATGTCACGGAGGACAGGAAGGAGAGGCTCCTCGAGCTCGCCAGCTACGACAGGCTGAGGCGGGTCGAGGACGACGTATGCGACCGCGCTGGCTTGCCGCCTGGTTCGGTTGTCATCGATTTGCCGCAGCCAGAGCTCCTCCTTTCCGAGCCGCGCATAAATAAAACAGGAGTTAAAGTCCTCACCCACAACGGCGTGAGGTATTTCGCCCAGCTCTCGCCGTTCGGGAAGGCGCTGGAGGCGAGGAACGTGTCGCGCTGGGTGCTGATGGTGGCTACAGACAAAGAGCATGTGCAGAAGGTGCAGAAGATTGCTGAGAGAGTGCTATTCGGATAGGGCTGGAACGACAATCCCCCTTACTTCCCAGTCTTCTTCTTCATCTCCTGCTCCCTCAACTGCTTCCTGATTATCTTGCCGCTCTGGGTCTTTGGGAGGGCGCTCACGAACTCTATCTCCCTCGGGTACTTGTAGGGCGCGTAGTTGGCCTTGACATAGTTCTGTATGTCCTTCGCCAGCTCTTTTGACGGCTCCTTTCCGGCCTTCAGCACCACGAACGCCTTGACTATGCCGCCGCGCATCTCGTCCGGGCTCTGCACTGCCGCGCACTCCAGGACTGCCGGGTGCTCGATTACGGCGCTCTCGACCTCGAACGGCGATATCCTGTACCCGGAGGCCTTGATGAGGTCGTCGCCGCGCCCCTTGAACCAGTAGTAGCCGTCCTCGTCTGTCGAGACGGTGTCGCCGGAGACGAACCAGTCGCCGACGAAGCACTCGGCGGTCTTCTCCGGCTTGTTCCAGTATTCCTTGAAGAGCCCGGGGTCGCCCCTTCTCACTCCGAGCATGCCTGGCGCATTCGGCGGCATGGCATTCCCCTCTCCGTCGATCACGGCGCAATGGTGCCCGGGCTGCGGTTTTCCGCACGAGCCGATCCTGAGGGGCATTCCCTGGATGTTGGACAGGTAGACCATGACCTCGGTCATCCCGATACCCTCGTGGATGTCCTGGCCGAACCTCTTCTTCCATGCCTCGATGACCTCCGGGTTCAGCGGCTCGCCGGCGCTTATTACCCTCCTGAGCGGCTTCAAGTCGTACGTCCTCTCCGCATCCGGCACCGTGAGCATCATGCGCAGCGCTGTCGGGACAGTCGCCAGGTTCGTCACGCCGTATTTCTCGAGGAGCGAGAACCATTTTCCGGGATCGAACCGGCCGTCGTACAGTAAGACCGAGGCGCCGTGCCTCCATGCGTACAGGAAACCGTTGCCGAGCGGGTATATCCAGTTCAGGTTGCCCGTGTGCGCGACCAGGTCGTCTTCATTGTACCCCTGCCAGTAGATGAACCCGGGGTCGTTCCCCCTCGCCCAGCGGTGCAGATGGACCGCCCCCTTCGGGTTGCCCGTCGTCCCGGAGGTGTAGCAGAGGAATGCGATGTCGTCCGAGCGCGTCCTTTCCAATTCAAGCTCGCTCGGCGCCTTCGCCATGATCTCATCGAACGAGAGGTGCGCGTCGCCTCCCTTCCCAGTGACGACGACGTGTCTGAGCGCGGGGCAGTCGCCGCGCACCGCATCGACCGCTTTCACGCACTGCGGGCACGTGACGGCGAGGACGGAGCCGCTGTCGTTGACCCTGTACGCGATCTCCTTCGGCGAGTACATCGTGCTGATGGGGATGGGCACGGCGCCTATCTTCAAACCGCCGAGGAAGGATGCCTGGAACTCTGGCACGTTGGGCAGCATGACGATGAACCTGTCCCCTTTCCCCAGGCCAAGCTCTCTGAGGGCGCCCCCGAACCTGTCGCTCTGGCGCTTCATGTCGCTGAACGTGTATTTGCGCTCCTCGCCGGCCTCGTTCTCCCAGTAGAGCGCTATCTTGTTCCGGTAAGGCCCCACGGCGTGGATGTCGCAAGAGTCATGGCCCATGTTCAGGAATTCGGGGATGTCCCACTTCCATTCCCTGCACGCCCTGTCGTAATCGAAGCCCTTGCCGCGCCGCGCCCTCGCCATTCGCCCGCCCCTTGCCCGCTGGCCGACCAGTATCCTGCACGTGATAGATAAAGGTTGAGCGCCGTTGCGGCCCGGCCAGCCTACCGCTTCCCGATATGATCCAGGAACATGGCCTCGATGTGGTCGACTCCCACGGCGCCATTGGCGTCCGCGTACCCCCCCAGCATCTCCCTGTTTATCGTCAGGAAAGTCTCCCCCCACTTGAAAGGCCGCATCACATTGTGGGACCCTTCCTCGTCCCCAAGTATCCAGAGCGCAGCCCCCAGCGCCTCCGCGCTCGACAGCTCCCTCGGCCTGCCGTAGTGCGTGGGGTTCGCGGCGACCAGGAACGGCAGGCGCCGGTCTTCGGCTCCCGAAAACTTGGGGAACCTGTCCCTAACCTCGTTCCACGAGTAGTCCAGGACGACGAGGCCTCGCCTCTCGGCGATGGCGCGGTCTTCCCGGGAAATGCACTTCATCGCGTATGGGTGAAGGACTATGCTCCCTCGCGGGGGATATCGTACCTCCCGCACGAGCCGCTGCCTCGCCAGCCTCGCGCCCGTGCACTTCCTCGGGTCGCACTGGCCGGCCTTGATTATCAAAAGGCGCATCGGTGGGGAATGGGCATCCCATAGAAATCAATATCTGCCTCCTGCGCAATCATCCCCCGCCACGGTGATGACGACTGACATGCTGAACAAATGTGATGACTGATGGGCGATCTGAGTGGCAGGTGACAAAATGCCAACTGGTTTCAGCCTGCTGGGGCGCGACAAGCCCTTCAGGGAGCACTGCGCGCGGAGGGTAGCGGCCGCCCTGCTGGACTGGGTCATCTTCTTCGTCATCGGCTGGTTCGCGGCGTTCTTTTTCTTCGAAGCCTACCCGCTCTCCCAGAGGCTCATAATCGCGGGATTCCTGTCTGGCTTCCTCCTCTTCATCTACTCCGCCATGATGGAAGGCTTCGCCGGCTGGACGCTTGGAAAGAGGCTCGCCGAGCTGGAATTGGGGACGATGAGCGTGAGGGATAACCAGGTCGCCGGCGCGCTCATCCGCTCCGCGCCCAAGATAATGTGGTACGTCTTCCTGCCGATTGACTGGCTCTTAGGCCTGGGCATCGAGGGAGATCCGAGGCAGCGCGGGACAGACCGGCTCGGCTCGACTGTCGTGGTGCACACGGACACCGCAGGGCCGTACTCGCAGCCAAGATTGTACGCGGCGCCGCCGCCAAAGTTCCCGTCGGCGCCGGAGATTGCGCCGGCATCAGCCGCGCAGGAGAAAGCGGACGCGCCCGCCCACCCCATGGAGATGTGCCGGGAATGCAAGGGGAGGGTCAAGGTGGTGGAAGACGGCAGGTACCGCTGCACTAAGTGCGGGCTCATCCAGTAGCCTTGACTAGGAGCGCCTTGGCTTTGTTTGCGAGAGGGGCCGTCCCGGCCTTTTCGAAGTACTCGATTGCCTTCTTCAGGTGATCGAGCGCGTCCTTATCGCCGTGATTGAGGCCTTCCTCGCCCCATCCCATATACGTCATGCCGAGGTGCCTCGGCTCGTTCAAGGCCACTGCCGCCTTTGCGGCGGAAGCGAACTCCTCGTTCGCCTTGCTCCAATCGCCGTACTTTGAAGCGATGCGCGCTTTTGTCGTCAACGCATAAGCAGAGATATCGCGGAACCCCATCCTTTTCGCGATCTCCAGCGATTTCGAGAGGTGCTGCGTTGCCTTGCTCACCTGTCCGACATTGCACAGGACGCTCGCTATGTTGTTGTGCGCCTGGGCGGTCCCCCAATCGTCCCCGACCTTCCTCATTATGTCCAATTCCCGTTCGAAATGGTCCGCGGCTTCAAGATACTTATCCTCTTGCCAGTAGAGCGCTCCAATGCTGTTGTAGGAGTTCGCCACGCCCACGAGGTCGCCTATGCGGACCTTTATCTCGATGCTCCTGTTGTGCGCGGCAATGGCCTTCTCGAAGCCGCCGGTGCGGGCGTGAGCTATCCCGAGGTTGTTGAGCGCTGAGGCCAGCCCCTTTAGATCGCCGAGGCGCTCCTTGAGGCGGACCGCCTCCTCCAGGGAGAGCAACGAAGTCGAATAGTCCCCCATAATGTTGTGTGCGGCGCCCATGTTGTAAAGCACGGTCGAGCGCCCGAAATCATCGCCCAGTGTTTCATAGGCCTGAAGTGCTCTCTGCCATTGTTCGAGGGCCTGTCTCACCTCTTTCGCATAGAAATATGCGCCGCCGAGCCATCTGTGCGCTTCGGCAATGTCTTTAGTTGAGCTGGACTTCTCGGCTATGTCAAGGTATTCGCTATGAAGCAGTAGCGCTTCCTTGGGGTTCTCCTTTGAAACCAAACTTCCCAAGCTGTTCATCGCCCTGGCCTTGACAAGGCTGCGATCGGAGGAAGAAAATAGATTTAACGCATTGTTTAGAACCTCCTTTGCCTTGGGTATGTTTCCAAGTTTGAAGTATATCTGCCCGACACACCTTAGTGTTTCGCCGCATGTATCGTCATCAATGCCCTGCACATGCAATAGCTTCTCGTATGTTTCGATGCCGCCATTGAAATCGCCATCGATCTCCAAGTCCTCTCCCAGGCGCCGAAGGGTGGCGGCGTATTCCGGATGAGTCCCTGACATTTCCATGAGCTCGACAGCCCACTCGAAAAATTTCACCGCTTCAGGGAACGCGTATCTTGACTCCGTGAGTTCTCCGGCCTTCAGGCACCAGTATATCCCCTGCTCGCACTCATGCCCTTCGGCGAAATGGCGGGCGAGGGCGAAAGTCAATTCCTCGCTTTCTATGTAGGACATGTCTAGGAGCGCCCGCGCCGCGACCCTGTGCCATGCCGCGAGCCTCACCGGCCCCATCCCGCTCCTCAATGCATCGCCCAGGCCTTCCCTGCCGAACCTGTAACCGCCTTCCGACGTCCGCTCCAGAAATCCATGCTGGACGGAGAAATCAAGGTCTCTTCTCAGCTCGTCGTCGTCGCAATCAATCCCTTTCGCCAGAAGCTTCTCGTCAATTTTATCGTCCAGGACTGCAGCATATTCGAGCAGCGACAGCTCGCATGCCTCGAGGCCTTCCAGGATTCTGTACAGGGAATCCCTGACCAGGCCGGCCTCGGGGGCGCGATGGCCCTTCAATATCCAGAGGTTGGCCTCGGAGACGATGCGCCCTTCGCGCCGCAATACCTTTACGAGCTCAATGATATGTCCCGGAACTCCGCCGGAGGCGCTGAGGATGCCGTCGATCAGGCTTTTAGACACCTCCCCGTCCCGGAGAATCGCTTTTATCAACTCGTGAGCGGAGGCGCCGTCCAGCGGTCCCAAAGGCAGCCGGGCGATTCTCCCTTCGATGTCCAGCTTTGAGAAAATGCCGCCCGGGGAGGCGTCGTCCGTGTCTGACCTGGAAGATAGTATGAACAGCACGGGCTTGTTGGTCAGCCCCCTGAGCAGGTACGCCAGCGAGCCAATCGAGGTTTTATCGGCGTGATTTACATCGTCGAATGAAATTACAAGCGGCTTTTCCGCGGCGCCCTGAATCACCGAGTTGCGCACCCACTCGAACCTCAGGTTCTGCTGCGCGGCCGCGGCGGCCCCCTCAACCCTGGGCCTCGGGAAACGCATCGAATTCAACGCTTCGAGCCTTTCCTGCACGCCGCCAAGCGTGGACAGATCGCCATTCCAGATTTCGAGCGTGTCCCTTTGCTCGATCTCGAGAGAACGGAGCGTTGACACCACCTCGTCCCGCATCGACCTGTGCTCGCCCCTGCTCACGACTGCCGCTATGAACGTGAACTCCCCATGCTCTATGATGATTTTCAGTCCCTTGTAGGATAGTTCGTTGAGGCCGCCGGCCTTGTCGCTGTCCCCGAAGGAATCGCGCACGAAGTCCTGCACGGCCGACAGCATCGAACCCAGGATGTCCTCATCCACCGAGCTCCCTGAACCGCAGTGATGGATCAGCAGCCCGTCCTTAGACAGGAAGAATATCTCGTCGAAGAATGTCCAGTCCGTCGGCGAAGGGCCAGCCCCCAGGTCCTGCGCAAGGCGCACCAGCTCGGCCATCGGGCCTTTCGAAGACGCGCCGTGAAAGCTGTACTTGAGCGCGCGCCAGCCATCTGCACTCAGGGATTCGACAAAGGTTGATGCGAGAGCGCTCTTTCCCATCCCAGCCGAGCCCTCGATCAGGACGGCGCGGCTCCGGCCGGCCAGCGCATCTTCGGATAGCTGTTCCAGAACAGCCAATTCCTTTTCGCGCCTGTAAAGATGGCCCAGCCGCTCACCGGCTCTCCATCTCCGAATTGATGTATATCCTTTGCGGTCTTCACCAATCCACAGTCCATGTTGTGGCCGATGGGACGTAAGCCCAGTAACCCTCGCCTTTCTTAAGGATATACGCGTCGGGCAATGCGGTCGTCTTGTACGTGGCGGTGGAGCTGAATCCCTCCACGATGGTCGCCCCTGTTTCCGACTTCAGGTTGCTGACCGTGTAAGCGCTGTCGTCCACGGCCGGATAGCCTATCATGTTCCAGCCGGAATGCAGCGATATCGCAGTGCTGCTAGATTCCCTGCCGGTGACGGTAAGGACGCCGTCCCCCACCGCGGTGACGTTTACCCAAATTGCCATTGTGTGGTTCACGGCCGCGAGGTCGTTGAGCGAGGCGTTCCAGCCGGAATAGTATTGTTTCCACGGGTTCGCGGCGTCCCACGGATCGAACCAGAGGGCGCGGTCCCACGTCGTTGCGCCGTCCCCGTTGGAATCGCCGAGAACGGTCGTGATGGCCGTGTCCTCCTGCTCCGTGGGAACCGATATGAGGTTCCAGCCCGCGGATACCGTAACATTGCTGTCCACGAGCGGGTTGCGGTTAATCTCCCAGTTGTCGTTAATCTTTCCGCTTCCCGTGGTATAGTTCGGCTCGTCCCAGAAGACCTGCGGATGCCAGCCGCCGTCCAGGAAGGCGAAGGCTACCGATGCGTTCGCGGCGTTCGCAGGCGTGCCGAGGCCGCTCGCGTCGGGATGCGAAATCACGATGTCCCTGGATATGCCCGACCAGGAGCCCGGGTTGCCCGGGGTGCGGGTGCAGGACGCCTGGACTTCTGTGGAGTTGTTTGGGTTCTGGTCGCGCTCGGTCCAGACCGCGTAGGCAAGCCCGTCGGGGGACAGCGTCACGGATGGGGACATTGCCGGGCAATTGATGTCCGGGTGGCTAATCGGGAAGTCGTTGGTCCGCCCGGACCACGAATTGCCGTTGTCCGAGGAGAGCGAGTACATGACGTCGGCAGGGAACCCGGTCTGCTTTGGCTGCGGCCAGCAGGCGATGAAGCTGTTGCCGTAGCCGGCAATGGACGGTGGGCCCGCGTTCATGCCGTCTGTTTGCGCGTAGCTAATGGTATCTTCCGTGGTCCAGGTGCCCTGCGCCCCGAACGAGCTGGACCCGGTGAAGAATATCTCGTTCGTCGCACCGGCCGGATTGAGCTGCTGCCAGGCGGCGCAGACGACATTACCGTTGGTGCCCGAAGTCGCCAGCGAGGGGGCGAAAGCGAAGGCCGTCGACCCGATGGCGCTGATCGCGGAATCGCTCGATGCGCCGGTCCATGTTTCGCCGTTGCTGTCCGAGGAGGAGTAATATATGTCCTGCAGGCCGCTGGTCGGTTCCTGCCCCGGCCAGACCACCTGGATGACGGCCCGGTTGAGCGAGTTGTCGTTGCTGACCGCGATGGCGGGCTTCTGCTGTATCTGCTGGTCCTTGCCGTCGGCTCTCCTGAAGCTGACGAGCTTGTCCCCCGTTCCGTCGTGCCCCGACCATGTCATCCCGTTGTCCACAGAACGTGAGTAGAGTATCTCCCATGTCCCGTCGGTGTACATCTGGCGCCAGACAACGTGGATGTTGCCGTACATGTCGATGGCGATGGCAGGGTCGAGCGCGTCCCCGGGGTTATTCGCAAAGGTGCCGGGGGGCGCAATCGCTCCCGCGACACTTTCGAATCCATCCTTCCCCGGACTGGCGTCGCTGATTATCCTGTCGCCCTCGGAAGGCTCGTCGTTGCTCCATTCCCTGCCGCCGGAAGAGGCCGGCGACATGGAATAGTGGATCTCGCGCGTGCCGGTCACCTCGTTCACCTCGTCCCATACCACGTGGATGGAGCCCGCGAACGGGCACCCCGGAGGGCTCGTGGCGACCGCCGGATGGAACGCGTTCGAGTCGTCGTCGTAGCTGATCAGGTAGTCCCCGCCGACCCACATGTTGGGCTCGATGGGGGATGGGAGGCTCTCCGCGGACGGTGGGCTTGGAGCGTCATTGGTTGTCAAATCCGATCCAGGCGCATTCACTATGCCCGGCGTTATGCTGAATCCTGAAATCGTGAGGATGACTGCGAAGATGACTATCGCGGTTCTTGGCATCATACTCTTCATGTCTATGTATATGCAGCTATCACGGTAAATAACTTTCGTATGTACAGTGCGATTTTGCCCGCATCACCAGTCGACGACCCATGTCGTCCCGGCCGGGACGTATATCCAGTATCCCCTTCCTCTCAGCAGTGTGTAGCTGTCTGGCAGAATCGAGGTCTTGTATGTGGCGCTCGCGTTGAACCCCTCGACCATTGTGGCGCCAGTGTCCGATTTTAAGCTTGCGACCGTGTAGCCGTTCTCGACTTGCGCGGGATATCCCACCATGTTCCAGCCGGGGTACAGGTAGATGCTTGTGCTGGTCGGCAGCGTGCCGGTTACGGTTAGCATGCCGTCAGAGCCCTTGTCAGTTACATTCACCCAAAGGCATATCGTGTGGTCAACCGTAGCGAGGTCGTTCAAGGAGCTCGACCAGCCAGTATTGTATTGCTTCCAATGGTTCGCTGCGTCCGAAGGGTCGTACCAGAGGGCGCGGTCCCAGGTTGTCGTCCCGTCGCCCACGTCGCTCAGGACGGTCGTGATCAGCGTGCTTTCCTGCTCGAGCGGCACGGAGAGAAGGTTCCATCCGGTCCCGACCGGGATGCTGAAATCGACAGGCGGGACATAATTTATTTCCCAATTGTCGTTCACCCTTCCAGCCTGTTTCGTGTAGTTCACCTCGTCCCACACGACATGGGGCCTCCAGAATGTCCCGACCAACGAGTAGGCCACAGAAACGTTGCCCGCGTTTGCGGGGACCCCGTCGGCGTTCGCTGTCATCGGCGAGATGACATTGTCTCCCTCCCTGCCAGTCCAGGAGCTGATCTTCGTTATATCCTTTGACTCGGAGACATGGACTTCTATCGAGCCCCACTTGTTCTGGTCCCTTTCGGTCCAGGCGACATAGCCGTATCCATTGTACGCCATCGTTACCGACGGGTTGATTGCGCTCTCTCCGTCCGGATAGCTTATGGGCACGTCCTCCTTCGTCCCCGACCAGGATGCGCCGAAATCTCCTGTGAACGAGTAGTGAATCTCGCCCGGGGCTGCCGGGTCCTTGAACGGCTGCGACCATGTCACCATGCCAAGCTCATAGCTGCCCGCCAGGGACGGCGCGCCCGCGTTGAGCCCGTCCTTGCCTTTCAGGCTGACTATGTTCTCGATCTTCGGCCACTCGCTGCCGAAGTTTGTCGATGTGGTCGCGAATATCTCGTCCTGGCCGGTGTCGGGGTCGTTCTGCAGCCAGGCGGCGTGTATGACCTTTCCGTATTTCTCGCTCGCTGCTATGGTAGGGAAACCCGCCGGCTCCTGGCTCGTCGAGTCGGAAATCATGATGTCGGGGGCTGTCGCGCTGCTCCATGTCATTCCGTTGTTCAACGACCTCGAATAGTATACTTCGAAAGTCTTCTCCATGTCCTCTATCCAGATGACGTGGAGTATGACCTTGCCAGTGCTCTTGTCGTTGCTGACGGCAATTGCCGGCCCGTACGGTATGTTGCGGTTGGTCGTCTTGTTGCTCACGTAGATGTCCTTTATCTGGTCGAACCCGGTCCATGTCTTCCCGTTGTCTTCCGAATGTGAGTACATTATCTCCCAGTAGCCGTCGCTCATCAGTTCGCGCCAGACAACGTGGATGTAGCCGAACATGTCGACTGCGATGGCCGGGTCGGCCGAGTCGCCGGGGTTGTAGGCGGGCGCAAGGACGCCTTCGGCGCTGGCTGTCTCCTTCCCCTTCCCCGTGTTGCTGATTATCCTGTCGCCCTCGGACGGCTCGTCGTTGCTCCATTCCCTGCCGCCAGACGCTCCGAGCGACATGGAGTAGTGTATCTCCCTCAGGTGTGGCGTATACTGGTCGCTCTCGTTCTGCTCCTCCCAGACCGAATGGATAGAGCCGTCCCACGAGGCGTCGAGGCTGTACCTTGGGGTCGTCGCGACGGCTGGATGGAATGCGTCCCAGTCGTCGTCGTAGCTGATGAGGAAGTCCTTCCCCACGAAGGCGGTGGGCTCCGGCGGAGCCGGAAGGCTGCCGATGGATGGAGGCGGGACAATACCGCCGGCGCTCGAATCGGTCTGCGCCGACTGCGACGGCGCGCCGGTTAGAAATGGCGCGCCGCAGAAACCCGAAGCGGTCAGCAAGACCAAAGAAAGCGCAACCATCGCCCGGAAAGTGTGCCCTCGCATTGTAATCACGTATACTCAATCTGTGATATATATGTTTTGTACACTTATCTGCCACATTTACGCAGTGATTCGCAGAAGGCCGACAATTTCGCATCGACCTTGCTGAGGGATTCAATGTCAACGAACTCCCCAAGGGCGTGCCAGTTTTCCCCACTGGGTCCGAAGACGGCCGTGGGCATCGCTGCGCCGAGCGCGTTGTAGTCGCCGACGGATGTGCCGTAGGTCTCGGCCGCGCCGGTGGAGGAGAGGAATGCCATTACCAGCGCCGTCTTCTTCGTGACGTACGGCTCCAGGAACGGCGTCGGCCTGGGCATCCACCTCAATTCATATCCTTCCGAAAGCCCGGCTTTCGACAAGAGGGCGCCGACCTCGCGCCATAGCCCATCTTTCGTGTCCCCCGGAACGACGTGCCTGTCGAGCCTGATGGTGCACCTGTCGGGCACGCTGAGGCTCTCTCCGCCGCCTTCTATTTTCAGCAGGCACTTGGAGCCTTTCCCCAAAATGCCGTGAGATCGCACTTTCAACCCTTGGAGGGCTTTGATGGCCTTCGCCGTTTCGTCTATCGCATTTACCCCTTGCTCCGGCCTCGCGCCGTGAGCCGCCTTACCCTTCACAACGATTTCAAGGACATATCTCCCCCTGCAGCCGAGCATGGCCTTCAGGCCGCTCGGCTCGAGGACTATCGCGAGGTCGTGCCTTGGGCGGTTATTGAGGTATCGAAAGACGCCCTTGCAGTTACCTTCCTCGTCCGACGTTCCGAGGAAGGTTGTCGGGATGTCTCCGTCCACGGCGATTCTGTTGTATGCCTGGATTGCGCACGCCAGCCCGCCCTTCATGTCCCCCGAGCCGAGGCCGTAGAGCCTCCCGGCTTTCACTGCGGGCTTGTACGGGTCTGCCCCGTAGCCGTGCGGCGGCGGGACCGTGTCCATGTGCCCGCAGAGGAGGATGCTTGGAAAGCGCGAATCCCCTTCGGAGCGGGCGACGACGTTGGGGCCGCTCCCGTCGACTTCCTGGAGCTCCACGTCGCCCTTCAAGCGCGAGGCTATGAACTCTGCGATCTCATGCTCCTGCCCGAAGACGCTGGGGACCGATATCAGCTTCTTGGCTAGCGCCAATGTTTCATCGGCCATTTCCAGCACCTCTCACAATCCTCCAGAACTCTTTCACCGTCACCGAGCCGTTTCCCTCCCCCCGGGATTTGACGCGCGCAAGGACCTTGCGCTCTTGCGCGCCGGTCAGCCGTTCTTTTTTCGAGCCCAGCATCATTCGTATGGCGGCGATGCCCGTGTGCTTCCCAAGCACGAACCTGCGCGCCCCGCCGACCAGCTCCGGGGAAATGGGCTCGTACGTGAAGGGTTCGTTGAGCACTGCGGCGACATGTATGCCCGATTCATGCGCGAAGATGTTCCCCCCCACGATTGGCTTGTTGCGCGGCGTCTCGATTCGCGCCGCGCGAGCCACCAGCCTGGAGACTGAAGTGAGCTTGGAAAGGTCTATGCCGTGATCCGCGCCGAGCAGCAGCTCCGATGCGACGGCGAACTCCTCGAGCGGGAGGTTGCCCGCGCGCTCGCCGATGCCGTTGACGGTCGTGGCCAATGCCGCCGCGCCCGCCCGAACGGCGCTCAGGCCGTTCGCCACCGCGAGCCCGAGGTCGTTGTGCAGGTGGGCCGATACCGGCCTCTTTGCGCCCGCGCATATTTTGCCGACGAGGTGCGCGACCGATTCCGGCGTCGCGCAGCCGACCGTGTCGGTGATGCCGATACGTTCCGCGCCGAGCCTCTCGGCCATCTTGTTCAGCGAGAGCATATAGCCCATATCGCTCCGCGTGCTGTCCTCGGTGCTGAACGTGAACCGCAGGCCGCGCTCCCCGGCGTATTCCATCGCGCCTAACGCCATTTCAACGGCCCTCTCCCTGGAGCATTTGTACTTGTGCTCCAGGTGGATGTCCGAGGTGGCAATGAAAATCAACGCAATGTCCACGCCGCAATCTACGCATGCGTCGACGTCGCCCTTCCTCGCGCGGCAGAGGGCCAGCGTCTCCGCCCCCGTCCTCAGGCCGGCGACGGCCTTCACTGCCGCGGCCTCGCGCTTCGAAACCGCTGGAAAGCCGGCCTCGATATGTTTGACGCCCGCATCGCAGAGGGCCTGCGCGATGCGGAGCTTCTGCGCCTTGGAGAAACTGACCCCGGGCATCTGCTCGCCGTCGCGCAGGGTCGTATCGTAGAGCACGACCTTCTTGCCGCTCTTCCAGCCCTTCAGCGCGAGGTCGTTGAATGGGCTGAGCATCGAGAGCTTTCGCGTCGCCTTTGCCGAACGCTCACTTTCTCGAGGTTCCATCGCGTGCGGATAACCCGGGGAGTATATGAGGGGTTGCACATCCCAATCGTCAGCTATTTCTATCCACACGCCAATGCGGCGCGCGAGAGGGAAAATGACGGATCCAAGCCAGGCCCAAGGCGGCGGCCTGATAGGCAGGGAGCGCGAGCTCGCCGCCATCGTCGAGTCTCTTGACCAGGCGGCGAAAAGCAAGGGGCGCGCCATCCTCGTCTCGGGCGAGGCCGGCATTGGCAAGTCGCGCCTTGTGCGCGAAGCGTTGGAAGAGGCCTCGGCGAAGGGCTTCTCCGTGCTCCAGGGCGCGTGCTTCCCGGACAACGCGCAACCGTTCCTCCCCTTCTCCACGGCGCTAGGCTCGGCCCTCTTCCAGGAAGAGGAATATGTCTCATTCGCTCAGGTTTTGGTAATCGACGACGCCGGCCTCCTGGTCGCCCGCGCCTCGCCTCGGGAGGCCGAGGACATAGACGCGGACATCTTCGCCGGAATGCTGACCGCCGTGCAGAACTTCGTCAAGGACTCATTCGGCGGCCAGGAGGGCTCGCTCGGGCGCCTCGAGTACGGCAATATGAAGATCCTCATGGAAAGGCTCCGGGGCGCCATCCTCGTGGCGATATTCAAGGGCGCCGAGCACGAGGACATGCACGGGATGGCCCGCAGCGTCGCCCAGAAGATGGGGGCGCAGTACGGCGAGACACTCGAAACGTGGGAAGGGCGGGATAGCCTCGTCTCGCCGGTGAAGGCCGAGGCCGAATCCTTGGCATCCATGCGGTTCCTCGTGCGCAGGAGCCTCGAGGGCGTCAGGCTTGACAACGAGCGCGCCAGGATTGCGGACCATATCCTTGGCGAACTCGCGCTCAGGGCTCCCAGCAACCCTGTCCTGCTGGTCATCGAGGACATCCACTGGGCGGACGAGTCCTCTCTGTTCGTCATTGAGTACCTGGCTCGCAGCATCGGCGCGGAGCGCATATCGGTCATCGCCACCCTGCGAAGGGAGGAGGGCAAGAAGGCAGCGGCGCTCGCGGACAGATTGATGGCGGAAGGCGCTGCGACGGAGGTGCCGGTCTCGACGATGGACGAGGCGGGCGCGATGGCGCTTATCAACGCGGCATTCTCCCCGAACGACTTCCCGCAAGACTTCGCGCAGAGGCTTGCGAAGGACTGCCGGGGCAACCCCTTCTTCCTGACGGAATTGCTGAGGCAAATGGCTTCCGACGGCAACATCTCGGCGAAGGAGGGGAGATTCCGTCTCGACGCCCGCGCCGTCACCGTCCCGTCGACCATCGAGGAGATGGCGCAGCGCAGGCTGGACGGGCTCGACCCCGACGCGATGACGATGGCCGAGTACGTGTCGTGCATCGGGCGCGAGTTCGCGGTCAGCGCCGCCCTCTCCCTCCGCACTTTGAAGGACCCCACCCTTGCCTTCGAGAAACTGAGGTCTCACGGCGTCGTGCAGGCCCATGTGGCGGATGAGATCGGACAGGTTCCGGTCAAGGCCTCCTTCGCGCACGCCCTCTTCCAGGACGCCGTCTACAAGAATATCTCTCCCCGCTGGAAGTCCGCCTACCACAAGAGCCTCGGGGAGCACTACGAGCGCGCCTACGACGGCAGGCTCGCCGAGGCCATTTACGAGCTGGCCAGGCACTTTTCCATGACGAGCGAGCACGCCAAAGCCTATGGCTACTGCATGAAGGCCGGGGAGAAGGCCGAGGGGGCGTACGCGGTGGAGCAGGCCATAACGTTCTACGCGAGCGCCGACAGGATAGGCCAGAAGGCAGGGGCCGCGGATGGCGACACCGTAAAGGAGCGCCTGGGGGACCTTTACTCCCTCGCCGGTGATTTCAAGACGTCGCTCGGGAGCTATTCCGCGCTCCTGCGCCCCGAGCGCGAGCCCAGGAAGCGCGCCGACGCCCACAGAAGGATGGCAGACGTCTACGAGAAGATGGCCGAGTTCGAGAAAGGGGAGGAGGAGTGCAGGCTCGGGCTTGACCTGCTAGGCGAGGGCGAATGCGTCGAGAAGACGCGGCTCCTCCTGACGCTTGGGAAGGTAACGATGCGGACCGGCGACTACGCGCGCGCGATATCCATCACGCGGAATGGACTGGAAACCGCCAAAAGGCTGGACGACAAGAGAGAGGTCGGGCGTGCGCGCCACCTGCTCGGCAGCATACTGTGCTTCAAGGGGGATTACGAGGAAGCGCTCGAGAACCTGCGCGATGCCGTGGATATCCGCAGATCTCTCGGGGACATCTCCGAGCTCTCCGGATCGTTGAACAACATCGGGAACGTCCACATGCGCAGGGGGGCGTTGGACCAGGCCCTCGAACATTACAAGGCGAGCCTCGAGCTGGACAGGAAGGCCGGGGACAGGATGGGCGTGGCAAATACCCTGACCAATATAGCGTCGGTCTACCTCGAGATGGGCAAGCCGGACGAGGCAATCCCCCCGCTCGAGGAGAGCATCGCCATAGAGAAGCGGATCGGAGACATGCACGGCACCGCCACGTCCCTCATCAACCTGAACATCGCCCACTACCTGAGGGGCGACTTGAATCGCGCGATGGCGATGCTCGTCGAGGCGAAGGGCATATGCGAGAAGTTCGGGCTGAAGTACGAGAGCATCTTTTGCTACAACTGCCTGTGCGAGATATATTCAAAGCTGAAACGGTTCGGCGAAGCCAGGGAAAGCGCCGAGAGGGCGCTGGCCGTCTCCAGGGAAATCGAGACCAGGGACGGCGAATCGATGGCTCTCATGAACCTGGGGAGCGTCTACAGGGAGACCCAAGAGCTGGGCAGGGCGCTGGAAACGCTCGGCCTCGCAAGGTCCATGATGGAGGAGCTGGGCAGCATCCAGGCGCCCAACTGCGATTACGAGCTGGGGCTGCTCTGGAAGGCAAAGGGCGATCCCGGCAAGGCGCGGGAGTTCTTTGAACTGGCTCTTGCCGGTTATGAAAAGAGCGGCGACGCGGCCAATGTCCAGAAAGTTCGCGAGGCCCTGAAGGGACCTGAGGGCGCGTCGTGAGTCGGTCAGGCTACGGCAAACCTTAGAATTTACCCGAGGACGGGGGGGGGTCTTGCCACGTGTTCGACGATCCGTTCGAGAAGGGATGAGCCCGACACCATTTTCTATTCCCATCCCCATCAAGCGTGCGGAGATTGTTTGATAGTAAAAAGCGAGGCGGTGGGGGCGCTCGTCGGCCGCGAGGCCGAATTGAGGAAGCTCGAGCGCGCGCTCTTGTCCGCCGCGAAGGGCGAGCACGGGCCTGCCGAGGCCGACCTCAGGGAGGCGATAGCCGCGTTCGACGGGATGAGGATGCCCATCGAGTCCTCGAAGGCGCGCTATCATCTGGCCGGTGTTCTGATGAAATTAGGGAAACCGGAAGAGGCTAGGACTGAGTTGGCCATCGCAATCGCTGCCTTTCAAAAGACTGGCAGCAAACTATGGCTGAAGCGCTGCAGGGAAGCGCTCGCCCGGTTCGCAGGCTGACGGCGCACTTTCGCTGACACTTTCCGAAATTACAATTGAAGAGCAGTCGTTCGTTAACCCTGATCGGAATGCCAAGCCGTGAAGGTTGAAAGGGAAGCGCGCGGGAGGAGCGATTTACTCCTCCCTTTTTATTTCACGCCAGGTTCTTTCTCTTCCGCGCTAATCTCCTTTGGCACATCCCCTTGAATGCCCGTCTCACCTTTACTCATGCCCTTCGTTTTCCTGCCCCTGAGGAAGAGCGCCAGCCCAATCCCTGCGATTGCCGCCACAGCGACCAGAATTACCGCTATCCACAGCCATTGCTGGTCCTGGGTGCCGCTTGATGCCGCACGGCCTATTGCGGGGTCGAGTGGCGCGAGGTCTTCAGTGTCCGGGACGCCGTCCCCGTCGTCGTCCGTGTCCGCATTATTGCCGGTGCCATCTGAGTCAGTATCGATGGACTCAGCTGGGTTGAGCGGGAACGCATCCAATGTATCCAGAACGCCATCACCGTCGTCATCCGTATCGGCGACGTTGCCTATGCCGTCGCCGTCAGTGTCCACGCTCTCGTTTGCGTTCAGAGGGAACGCGTCGCTCCCGTCAGGTACGCCGTCACCATCGTCGTCGGTGTCGCTCGAATCCGCTGTGCCGTCTCCATCGGTGTCGCGTATGACCGTGAGCTTGAACGCCAGCCAATCCGCGCCCCCGTGCCCGTCGCTGACGGTTATGTTCGCCGAGTAGTTGCCGGCGCTGCCGAACGGCGGTATTCCGGATAGTACTCCAGTCGCGTTGATCGAGAGCCAAGTTGCATTCGTGCTCAGGGACCAGGTGAGCGTGTCGCCGTCAATGTCGTCCGCGCTGTAGTTCCATATATAGGACTCGTTTTCCAGCACTGATTCATCATTGACTATGGTTCCAATGTGGGGCGCATCATTCACAGGCGTGACGGTCACAGTCACGTTGCCCACATCTGCGGTCGCTGTCCCGTCATTGCTTATCTGGTAATAGAAGTAGAAAACCCCGGTGTAATTCGCAGTGGGCGTGAATATCACCGTCCTGCCATTCGCAGACAATGCAAAAGCGCCCTGCCATATCGGTCCCGGAGTCAGCAGGAAGATGGTGTCGCCCTCCTCGTTCGTAATGTCGTTTGACAGTACATTGAAGACGTTCGCGACGCTGTCCTCAGTTACAGTGAAAGTGTCGTTGACCGCGATGGGCATGCCCTGCTGCCCGTCGACCTGCATGGTTATCGTCGCGGTGGCCGTCCCGCCCCTGCCGTCGCTGATTGTGTAGTTGAAAGTATCGTAAACCGAAACGCCGCCGTGAAGCGCTTGCAGCGTAGCTGAGCCGGTCGGGTCGTATGTGAAGCTGCCGTTAGCATTCAACGTGATTGCCGCTCCGTAATCGCTGCCCTCATGGCTGATGATGGTGAAAAGGTCTGTGTCCGGATCATAGTCATTGCCCAGGACACATGGTGCGGGGAAATCCTGTATGTAGTCCTCGGTTGTCTGGTAGCTGTCGTTCAAAGCGACGGGCGCACGGTTGACAACAGTAAGCTCATAGGTCGCGTTGGGGTATGCGCCTGGGTCTTGCGTCGTCGATGTGACGAACGCCGTGCAATTGAGCACGCCGCTTCCGTAGGAATCGACGGTCACGTTGATGAATACATCTAGGCTAGATCCGCTCCCAATGAAACCGGGGTTGCCGGTGATGTACCTACCGTTGACGTTCATCGTCCCGCTGGTGTTGAGGAACGTTACCTCTAGCGGGAGGGTGATGTTCACATACACGTCCAGCGCGTTGTCTGGGCCGTTGTTCGTCAGCGTTCCCATGTAGGTCAGGGCGTTGCCAACGGTCACAGGATCCGTAAAATCTGTCAATTCTATTTCCAAATCGGCCTGCGGTGGCGGAGGCATGTATAGCGCCCTGAGGAACGGATAAGTGTTCGTCTCGTAGATGCCCCATATGGTGGCGAAGTCCCACGGGGGGTTGAAAGTGGCCTGCTCCTTCATCTCTTCGGTTGTCCTCCCTGCGCCTCCGTCGCTGGTCACCCATGTCGATGTCTCATTGTCCCAGAAACAGTCCGCGATAACGGAGCCATCGTTCCTTCCTATGAAACCCCCGTGAGTCCCGCTTGAACCTGTCACCAATCCGGAGCTGTAGCAGTTGGATATATCATGGAAGTTGTCCCCTATGAAGCCGCCGCAGGTGTTCGGTCCGGTCGCACCCCCCTGCGCATAGCTGTTGTCGATGTCGCACATGTTTACGCCCACAAATCCCCCGACGTACGCCCCTGCGGCGTTCGTTGCGGTGGCAGACCCGGTTGCAAAGCAATAATCGATATTGGCGGCTATCTGGGTCATCCCGGCGAGTCCGCCGACGCGGTTGTCTCCGGAAACATTCCCAGTCGCATAGCTGTAGCTTATCATTCCGGACGGGCTTCCGACAAGTCCGCCCACGTATCCCGTGCCTGTGACATTTCCTGTCGCATGGCTGGTGTCGATGCTGCCAGCCCCGACGCCGGCCAAGCCGCCGCAGTAGTTGGCCGTCGCCGTCGCGTCCCCGTGCGCGGAGCTGATGTCGATTGGGCCATCGCTCAGGCCGGCGAGGCCGCCGACCTACCCCTGGCCGCTCACCGCTGATGAAGAGGTCGAATTGTATACAGTCCCGGCATTATATCCGACCAGGCCGCCAGCATAGTTACCTGTCGCCGTCACTTTGCCTGACGATGAGCTGTTCAGTATCATCGCGGATGCCTCGTTGTTCCCCGCGAGGCCGCCTATGTACGTGTTGCCCGATGCGTTGCCGTACGCGCTGCAGTTGCTCACTATCGCAGTGCCGAAGTTGTCGCCGACCAGGCCGCCGACCCATGATCCAGGTCCTTCCGTGTAACCGTATGCCGTGCAGTTCTCCACCATGCCGACGTTTCGACCCACAAGCCCCCCCCGGTAATTGTCTGTATAGGTCACATTGCCATGCGCAGTGCAGTTGAATATGAGGGCACCCCCATTGTTGTAACCTGCAAATCCGCCGGAATAGACTCCTCCGTCGACGACATCGCCATGGGCAATGCAATCCGACATCTGGCCGATATTGGACCCCACGAATCCGCCGACGTATGTCCCCGTCGAATTGGTGACGCCGCTGGCGTTGCAACCGGTTATTGTGCCCGAGTTATGTCCGACAAAACATCCGGAATATGTTCCGCTCGAGTATACGAGACAGTTTGCGACGGATCCCGTAATTGTACCCGAATTCTGCCCGACTAGGCCTCCAGCGTAGAAGGCTGATCCGCTCACGCGCCCGCTCGCGGTGGAGCCCGACACCGTGGCGCCGTTGTACCCCAAGAGCCCTCCGGCATTATTTCCGCCGCTGCTCACGTTGCATGTCGCGTGGCAGTTCGTCACCGGGCCGCCGTTGTTCCCCACCAGTCCTCCGACGACGCTGGAACCGCTCATGTTGCCCGCTGCGCTGCAATTGTCGACATTCCCGCCAAAGTTAGCCCCCACCACCGCCCCGACGCCAGAAAAGCCGTTAACATCGCACACAGCGAAGCAGTTCGTTATTGTACCGCTGTGGTATCCGACGATTCCGCCGATTCGCTCGCCGGTGCCGTTTACTTTCCCCGTTACATTGCAGTTCGAGATCATGCAGGGGGAGGTAAATCCCACGAGCCCCCCGACGTAGTTGTTCCCGCTGACATTGCAATCTATAAGTGAGAGGTTGCTCACAGGATTTAAGGTCGCAATCACACCGAACAGCCCCACGTAGTCCGTTGCCGTTCGTTTGATGTGCAATCCCGAGATGCCGTGTCCGCGGCCATCGAGCGAGCCCGTAAAAAAGCTCGTCAGGTTCCCCACGAAGCGGAATCCCTCCCCCGAAGTGGGGCTCGTCCCCCACATCTGGCTCGGCTCGACGACGTCGCTTAGATCAACGTCGTTTGCGAGTTTGTAGTCCGCGGCCAGGGACATCTGCATCATCTGGAGCTGGTGGCTGTTCGTTACTATTGTGGAGTATTCCATCTGCAGGAACGGGCGCGTCTCGTTTTCGATCATCCACCAGGTCGTGGCGAAGTCCCAGCCGACGTACGTCGCCTGTTGCATCATCTCGCTAGTGTAATTGCCCCAGATGCCTGGCGGGTCTGCGATGTTTCCGACGCCATCTTCAGTCGCGGATGTCTCGTTGTCCCAATAGCAGTTGGTAAATGTGCCGGCTCCGCTGTCGCCATAGAAACCGCCGTAATTGGCAGTCCCGGTCGCGGTCCCAGTGGAGTAACAGTTCGTGACGCTTCCGGATAGGCCGCCGATCAAACCCCCGACCCCGCTGGTTCCGATTACGTTACCCAGCGCGTAGCAGTTGGAGATTGTTCCGCCGTTCTGGTATCCGACAAGCCCTCCGACAAGGGTGCTCGTCCCTGTGATGTCGCCAGCTGCATAGCTTGTGGTGAGGAGCGCGCCGCCCGAATTGTACCCGATCAGACCGCCCAGGTATGTCAGGCCATTCACCTCGGCCATTGCAGAACAATCCGATACCTGGCCGCCGCCATTATTGGATCCGATTAATCCTCCGGTTCCGAATGTAGCGGTACTGCTAACCGTGCCCGATGCGCTGCATCCGGCGACCACTCCTAAATTTTCCCCTATCAGCATTCCGACCCAGCTTTCACCTGTGACGTTCCCCTCCACTAATGTGACGTTCTGGATGGCGGCTGGGATTTCAATGCTTCCGAACAGTCCTATGAAGCTTCTGCCGGGCCTGTTGATGTACAATCCGCGGATAACGTAACCGGTCCCATTGAGAACCCCCGTGAATCTGGTCCCCTGGAAGTTGAAAGTCCCGTCGTCAGTGTCCCTGGCGATCGGCTCGAACCCCAATCCCCCGTTGTTCGAGGGATTACCCGTCACGCTCGTGTTCGTCGCATCGATGTCGTTCCCGAGCGTGTAGTTCGCGGTCAGATTCGCGCTCATGTTCTGAAGGTCCAGCACATCTTCGATGATGTATGGCGTCAAAGCCGTCCCATCCCCGCCGCCGAACGAGCCGCCGCCCGATATGGTTTGCGCCGGAGTTTCCGAGCGCGACCCGGGCTGAGCGAGGAGCGCCACCGACGACATTACCAAAACCGCGCACATTATGACCGATAGAGTTCTCGATAGCATGTATTTCCCTCTTTTGCTGCCGTGGGTGGAATGGGGCATTCACTATTTACTTTTTTCTAATCGTTCCAATGCTGGTTGCGTCATGCAGAGGCACATTCGCCCACCCCTATTCTTCCTTTAAATAACTCCACAGTAATTTCAGCACGATGAGGATTGAGACGCGCAGGTCGCGCCACACGACGTCGATGCTCACAGACCACATGGTCTGCACGCCGAAGTACAGGGGGCGCGTGCTGACGGGCGAAGTCGGGCGCGAGTGCGAGCGCCTCCTGCGCGAGGGTTGCCGGGAACTGGAAATCGTGGTGCTGGACATGGCGGTGAACGTCGACCACGTGCATCTCTTCGTGCGCTATCCTCCCGAACTCTCGCCATCCAAGATGGCCGAGAAGCTGAAGTCCAACAGTTCTCGCGAGCTGCGGCGCAAATTCCCGCACCTCGTTCGGTGGTGCAAAGACGCGCTGTGGGCGCCAGGATGCTACCACGGGAGCGTGGGGCGGGGGTTCGACGTCGTGCAGAATTACATAAGGGCGCAGAGATCGGACGCACCCATGTCCCGTCCGCGAGAAGACACACGCCCTGAGAGAAGGCGCGGGCGTTTTAGATAAAACAAGCCTCGTCTGGAAGGGCGGGGTATAGAAGCTATTATAAGTTGATATAAGCATATAGTATACAATATGTTAAAGGATAAAGGACGTGACTTGGAGATGAGCGATTGACAGCAAAGGGGGTGTGCCCGTTAAAACATATTATAACAGAGAGAGTTTGGCCGTTTACCGATAAAATATCAAGTGAAAATTGGAGGCTCGAACAATGAGTCTAACTTCGTTCATTAAAAATTCAGATGTAAAAGAACGATTTCTGCACGAGTTTCCCAAGCCATTATTTAACCAAAAGAAAGAACTATTAGCCCCCCCAGTAACGAACCATTATGCATCGGTTGGGACCGCTTTTGATTATCTTTTACGCTTTTATCTGGAACAATTAAATCCAATAGCAGTTAGCAAGCATTGGGTCGCAGAAGCAGCTCATGAATTGGTTGCAAACAACGAACGGATTGGCAATATGACGAGTAAAATTATTGCAGATGCTAAAGCGAATCGCGCAACCTGTCTTAAAACTGGACAAATAAATGATAATTTACTTCGTTCTGCTATTTTACTCGCTCAACTTGACCCTATATTTAGAGCGGGTGTTATCGATGAAAATATCGGTATAGTGGATGATAACGACATTTTAGATTTGAAAAACCTGATCTCTATTGTCCAACCGAATATTTTTAAAGCAAGGGATTTATGCTTGTTGGATCCCACATTTGGCATGGCATCAACGTTGGTAGGTGGGGCAGATGTTGATTTGGTTTTAGACGATATGATAATCGATATCAAAACAACGAAGAATTTTGAACTACAGAGAGATTATTTTAATCAGCTTATCGGTTATTACACATTGTATAGAATTGCGGGTATTGATGGTATGCCACCAAATCACGATATAAGGCGAATTGGGATATACTTTTCAAGGCACGGTTATCTTCATCTCATCAATGTGCAGGAAGTTATCAACGAAAACTCTTTCTCTGAATTCATTGAATGGTTTAAAGCGAGGGCATCAATGGGGGTATAAGATGGAAGTGAAGGAGATTAGATTGTCAGATATTCAAGTATCTGAACTCAATACTCGAAAAGATTTAGGGGCTGGAACAGAAGATACTGGTTTAGACGAATTGGCAAGTAGCATAAAAGAAAAAGGATTGCTAAGTCCAATAACAGTACGGAAGCATCACAATGGCACATATAGTCTAATCGCAGGGCAACGACGTTTTCTTGCGTGTAAGAAAATTGGGCTAGAGACAATACCTGCAATTATCAGAGACATTTCAGATGATGTTGATGCCACAATTATCTCGCTCATTGAGAACGTTCATCGAGCAGATATGAACCCAATTGATAAGGCTAGAGCTTATAAAATAATTTATGATAAATACTCTGATTATAATAAGGTCGCAAAAGAAACTGGCGTATCTAGCTTGACAATACGAAAATATCTCAAGTTACTCAACCTTGCTCCTGCCCTCCAAGAAAAATTAACAACCGCAAATGGTCCAGCAGGAATAGAAACATTATCGAAAATCGCTGAAACATTTGCTCTGGATAAGCAAGAGGAAGTTCTTGAGCGCATTGGCGGTTTTAAGCAACAGATTCAATTAGAAATGCTAAAAAGAAGTGGGGGAGATGTTGGTAAGTTAGATGGGCTAAGAGATATGGCTTTAGAGGGCGCTTTCGATGCTCGTATATGTCGTGGGCTTGATGGATGTAATTTTATTCCAGATGAATTGAAACAACCACTAATGAGGGCTGTTAAAGACTTTCAAAGTAGCGGCGATATCCAATCATTTAAAGATGTAGTTAAAAAGATTAAAAACTCTTAAATCATTTATTACGGACGGCCAAACTCTCGTTTATTCACAGAGAAAATCAAGTATCGATTTGCAATCTAGGGCACACCCCCGTTTCGTAACATAGCTCAGCTCCTCCCCGAGAACAACCTCTATACGACGCGAGGGGCGTGATGCCTCGCCGGAGATTTTCGTCCTGGATTTGACGATAGCCAGAAAATCGCACGGTTGGCCCGCTTGGGTACAATGTCAGTACTCAGCGATTTCCAGCGAGAATACAAGGGCCAATCACGAGTTCAACGAAGGGACGGGGTAGAGATTTTATATAGGTCCAATGTAATAACAGAGCCCATGAAATGGGCGTATAGGAACCGTCACTTGGGGGACGACCGTATAGAATCGGAGGCTGGGGGCACGAATAAATGTTAAAAGAGACTATCAGATAACTATTTAAAAAGGTGATGTATTAGATAGGACGGTGATAACGATGAGCAAGTATGGCGCAATTAAGGCATATCTGCGGAACAGCCAGAAACAGAAAGAGACCTTGACGTATAAGGATATTGAAGACATGGTGGGGGGAAAGCTCCCGTCCTCTGCGTATAAGCATCGGGCATTTTGGGCAAACTCGAGAGAACGGATTTCAGGTGGCTGGAACAGCATGGGTTGGATGACCGGCCCTGTGAAACTTGGTAAAACGATAACGTTTCAAAAGGTTCGTGATACAAAGACCGCTAGAAAGGTCGTACCATCATCCAAGAAAGGTAAAGTAAAAAGCATGGGTGTTCCCCAGAGAGATAGCAATGTGGCTGTTAGTGAAATGCCAATAGAGGTTCCCACCATGGCTGAGCCCGCATCTATAGAGATTCCTGCCAAGCATCACCCTAAGATTGGAATACACCCAGAAGCAGTTAATATCCCCAGAATAATAAGGGAACTACATCAACTGGTAAGAGATGGCATAATTACCGAGGGTGAGTTCAAGGCAAAGAAAGATGAGCTGCTGAAATCAATATAATAACTGAGTGCCCCCAGCCGTTTAGCGTCAGAGGTCGGACACCTCCCCGAGTACTGAATAAGTTTGACGTGAGGGGCGTGATGCCTCGCTCGAAAAGCCCGTCCAGTAATTGACGAGGAGACAGGGCTTTGAAGAGTTTTCGCGTATCCGTTATTTACGGCTTGTTGTATCCCGACTTTTGCTTAGGTACTACATTTCAGCACTTTGGAGCGGGTGGAAGAGCGAAAATCTGAGGTACAACCGAAGGACGGGGTAGGGATTTTAAATAGGTACGATGTGATATCTGAGCCCATGAAATAGGCGAATAGGAACCGTCACTTGGGACGAACGGAGGGGTGTTCTGGCTTTTTTATAGAAAAGTATATTAAGGCATAAGCATATATGCTTTATTGATAGATATGAGAACTACAATAGAAATTCGGGACGACATCTACCATAATATTGTTCGAGCATATGGTAAGCGCAAGATCTCTCTCACTGTGAACGAGATACTGGCGATTCACTTCAAGAAGAGGCGGAAAAAGAGCATGTTCGGCGCAGACCCTTGGCTAAAGAAAGTCAAGATGAACGACCTTAGGGATGAGCATGAACGTAACGTTTGATTCGAGCGCCTGGATTGAGTACTTTTCTGGCATGGAGATTGGCCAGGTCGTTCGTAGCTATATCGATAGCGATGACTTAATTTATACAAGTACAATCTCGTTGATGGAAGTTAAATCGAAGTATCAACGTGAGAACAAGAGCTGGAAGGAGCGAATCAAGTTCATAGCCGAACGGTCAACCATCGTCGAAATCGATGACACTCTTGCGCTTGCGGCAGCAGATTTCAGGATCGAGAATGGGTTGCATTCGATTGATGCCATCATTTACGCTACTTCGACACTTACTAAATCAAAGTTAGTTTCTAAAGATGCGCATTTCAAGAACTTGAAAAATGTGGTTATGCTAGAATAAGAAGAACACCCCGAAGTGAGCCCCTAACGCGCGACCATTCTCCCAGTGACGCGAGCGCCGTTGATGCCTCACCGGAGCCTTCCGATCTTCAAACGACGTTCAGACAGGAGGGCGCACGGTTTTCCCGCTCGGATTTGAAGTCAGTACGCAGCGTCTTTAGTCGAGAATACAAGGGAAAAGGACAAGTTCAACGCTGGCCCGGAGTAATCGCATCATTTAAGAAGCGGATTATCATTGTAGTGAGCGTGAGCGAACGATTCCAAGCGGGTCACTTGCGAGGGAGTGAATAACTTTGAAGGAGATGGGCCGGACTAGTATTATTTATAAAAATTATGATAAATCAACAGATGTTGAGAAGTTTATCAAGTTCTATAATCATGCTCACTCAGATTTTCCTAAACATAATAACTTAACTGTAGACATCGCACAACAATACATCTTCGGTGTACCTGGGTACGATTCTCAATCTCATTTCCTGGCAATCAAAGATTCGGAGATCGTTGGAAGTGTGAAAGGAGAGGTTTTTGCTGGAAAAACAGGTATTATCGGAATGATTGTTAGTCCAGAATATCGTATGTGTGGTGTCGAAGATACCCTTTATGACTTGGTTATGAATTATTATGGTCAGAAAGGATTGAATGATGCCAGAGTCTTAGTAGATTCGACATTTCCTAAAATGATTGCTTTCTACAAGTCTCGTGGTTTTTACATTTGGAGAATATCATACCATATGTCATGCAATATTGCACAACTTGTGAAATCAAGCCCACAAATAGTGGCTGGCTATAATATTGGCGCAGGTAATCCGAATGAGATGGATAATATTCGTGATGTTTTAACTGCTGGTTTTCAAAATGAGCATGTGCAGGAAATAATCTCTGAATTTAACCGGCTTATCCAAGAAAAAGGTTTCGACATTAATGGTTTGATTGTTGCGCGGAAAGATAATGCCATTGTTGGAATGATTTTCAACTTCATTCACCCAGCCATGCCAAAAACAGGGTATGTTACATGGATTTCAGTGATTCCAAGTGAGCGAAATAAAGGTCTAGGAAAACATCTGTTATCATCTGGTTTGTCTTGGATGCGAGACAAAGGTGCTTTAACCGCAGAGTTGAATGTCGATTTGAAGAATTCCAGCGCATTAAAATTGTATCAGAGTTGCGGATTTGAAGTAGTATCTGAAACAAACATCATGCAGAAGGCCCATCTCCGAATATAGTTTAACTCCCGAGCTCCCCCGAGACCTGTCTTTCTATCCCAGCGACGAGAGGGGGCGTGATGCCTCGCCGGAGCGAGCTGTTAAGATAACTTTATAGGAACCGCATTCCATCTGAGCAGACGATGACGAATGATTGGCTAAAGGGCGCTATGGATAAGAGGACTGAGAAGCGCAAATCTGGCAAAGCCGAGTCTTCCATAATTGTTCCTATCAACCAAGCGTGCGAAGCCTCTCAAATGGTTTTACCGAATGAGCAGGTTATTAAGATCCTATCTAATACTAAATTGATTGCCCTTCAGCCTTGCGAATGCAGGACGAATCTAAATAAATGCGATGCGTCTAAGGATACCTGCATTATTCTGGATTCTACGGCTGAGAGTCAAATCAAGGATGGTGGCGCGAGACAAATCAGCATAGATGAGGCCAAACGAATATTGAAGGTGACCGAGGACGCAGGCCTCGTGCATATGATCATCAATGTGAAGGGGTGGGTGCCGGAAGCGATCTGCAGTTGTTGCCCATGTTGTTGCCAAGAACTAAATGCCTTACTAAAATTCGGTCGCTTAGATGCAGTTCTCCAATCAGATTACATAGTCGAAAAAGACGAGTGTAAATGTATCAACTGTGGAAAATGCATAGAAAAATGTCATTTCAAGGCACATGAAAAATATGATGGTAAAGTCATTTTCGCGCCACAGAAATGCTACGGCTGTGGCCTGTGCGTCACATGCTGCCCGAAGACGGCTCTCAAATTAATTAAAAGGGAAGCACAAGCCTCTACGTAATTTCAGGAGCAGGTGTCGGTATAAAGGGCATGAACAGCTTCGTCGAGGGTGAGAAGTACTTGCATTCACCGTAAATTGTACGCCCTGGTAGCATTGCAGCTTTGGGCTCTGTTTTATTAGCACGGTTCCCTTTAGGA
Organism: Methanobacteriota archaeon; assembly: GCA_016214785.1. Lineage (GTDB taxonomy): Archaea > Thermoplasmatota > Thermoplasmata > SG8-5 > JACRNV01 > JACRNV01. Next base: position 10,392 of record JACRNV010000024.1, on the reverse strand, counting down.
GGGACGATGGGCTTTGCTGGCTTCGAGTTCCACCCAGCCGTTGCGGCAGGCATCAAGGCGATGGGCTACACGACCCCCACGCCGATACAGGAGAAGGCAATCTCCCCGGTGATTCGCGGGCTCGATGTGATGTGCCTGGCGCAGACCGGCACGGGCAAGACCGCTGTCTTCGTACTACCAATTCTGGAGCGCCTGATGACCGGCCCAAGGAAGCGCGTGCGCGCCCTCGTGGTGGCCCCCACGCGCGAGCTGGCCGAGCAGACGCACGTGTTCTTCCGCTCCATAGGCAAGCAGACAGGCCTGCACAGCATGACGATGTACGGCGGCGTAGGCGCGGGCCCGCAACTAACCAACCTGCGGGCGGGCTGCGAAATTGTAGTCGCGTGCCCGGGGCGCCTGCTCGACCACATCGGCCAGGGAAACATCGACCTGTCGAAGGTTGAGGTGCTAGTGCTGGACGAGGCGGACAGGATGCTGGACATGGGTTTTCTCCCGGACATAAGGCGCATCATGAGGCACGTCCCGCAGAAGCGCCAGACCCTTCTCTTCTCGGCAACGATGCCCGACGAAATCCGCAGGCTTGCCGGCGAGATGCTACGCAACCCGATAACCGTCCAGGTCGCTTTCACGGCCCCGCTCAAGACTGTATCCCACGCCCTTTACCCTCTGCCTCAGCACCTCAAGACGTCGCTGCTTGTCGAACTGCTCCGGAAGACCGACACAGATTCCGTGTTAGTCTTCACCCGCACGAAACACAGGGCCAAGCGCCTTGCGCTGCAGCTCGGGAGGTCGGGGTTCAAGGTCGCGTCCCTGCAAGGGAACCTGTCTCAGAAGAAGAGGCAGGCCGCGCTGGACGGCTTCCGCGACGGCTCGTACCAGATCCTCGTGGCGACCGATATCGCGGCAAGGGGCATCGACGTCTCCTCCATCTCGCACGTCATCAATTATGACATGCCCGACACCGCGGACGCTTACACTCACCGGATCGGCAGGACGGGGCGCGCGGCCAGGACCGGCGACGCCTTCACCCTTGTGTGCGGCGAGGACGAGGAGATGATAGGCACGATAGAGCGTCTCCTGGGCGCGCGGCTCGAGAGGCGCACGCTCGATGGCTTCGACTATGGCCGGGCAGCACCGCCACGCGAGGCGCGACCGGCGGGCCGGCCGCAGCATGGTAGGCCGTCAGGGCACAGTGGCCACCGGCAAGGGGGTGGCGGCGGGTTCAGGGGCGGCAGCGGTGGGCACGGGCGCGGTTTCCGTGGCGGGGGCGGGCCGCTCAGGCACGGACGGGGGCCGCCGCGTAGCGGGGGGCAGGGCGGCCAGGGTAGGGCCCCTGGCAATCGCGGCAGCGAGAGGGGGCGCGGGGGAAGGCGCAGGCCTCAGCAGGTTTATTAAATTGTGTCACGTTCGGAGTCGTCGATGAACAACGGGAAGGCGCCCGAAGGGCCGAGGCTGAAGTTCCTGTTCGTCTCGAAGGACGCGCTCATCGGCGACCTTGCGTGGCAGATGAGGAAGGAAGGGCACGAGGTCCGCTACTACATCTCGGAGAAGTGCCAGAAGGACGTTTCAGACGGCTTCGTGGATAAGGTCGACGCATGGGAGCCCCACAAGGACTGGGCGGACGTCATCGTCTTCGACGACATCGGTTACGGCGAAATCGCCGACGCGCTCCGCAAGGAAGGAAAGGCAATCGTCGGCGGGAGCTGCTACACGGACAGGCTGGAGGACGACAGGGAGTTCGGTCAGGACGAGATGAAGGCCGCAGGCATCAACATCCTTCCGAAATGGACATTCACGGATTTCGACGAGGCAATGAAATTCGTCCAGGAGAAGCCCGACCGCTATGTCATCAAGCCCTCGGGGGAGGCCGAGGACCAGAAGGAGCTGCTCTTTGTCGGGCAGGAGGAGGACGGCGCGGACGTAATAGAGGTGCTGCAGCTCTACAAGAAGCGGTGGAGCAAATTCATTAAGGTCTTCCAGCTCCAGAAGCACGCCTCCGGGGTCGAGGTCGCCGTCGGCACGTTCTTCAATGGCAAGGAGTTCGTCCTGCCGGTCTGCACCAACTTCGAGCACAAGCGCATGTTCCCCGGGGACATCGGGCCGTCGACGGGGGAGATGGGCACCCTGATGTACTGGTCCCCGCCGAACGCCATCTTCCGCGAGACGCTGTGCAAGATGCAGGCGAAGCTCGCGGCGTCTGGATATGCAGGCTACATAGACATCAACTGCATCGCCAACTCGCGCGGCGTCTACCCTCTGGAGTTCACGGCGCGGTTCGGCTATCCGACTATATCGATCCAGATGGAGGGGGTGAGCAGCCCCTGGGGCGACTTCTTCGCCGTGCTGGCCCGCGGCGAGAAGTACGACTTCAAAGCCAAGCGCGGGTTCCAGATCGGGGTGGTCCTGGCGACGCCGCCGTTCCCGTTCAACGACCCGGCGGCGTTCCGCAAGTACTCGGAGGGCGCGGTCATACAGTTCAAGAAGCCCGCGGGCGAGGGCGTCCACCTCGGGGACGTGAAGCTGCACGAGGGGGACTGGGTGATGGCAGGGATATCGGGCTACGGCCTCATCGTAACGGGCAATGGGGCGACAGTCGAGGAGGCGAGGAAGCAGGCATACTCGCGCGTGAAGAACATAACGATACCGAACATGTTCTACAGGACGGACATCGGGGAGAAGTGGAACGAGAACGGCGACAGGCTGATGACCTGGGGATACCTATACTAGGGGCAATAAGGGTATTCTCCTGTCGTAATATACTGGGAATCGAATCCCCTTATCAACCCTGACGAAACATACTTTTCTGGGCATACTCCGTCGAAAGTGATGACAATCGATGCCCTTAAGGTAAATCCTTTTCAGGGGTTCAAAGGGGTATCCGCGCTAAGGATAATCTTCGCTTTATAATCACTACAATCGATTCTCCTTAGCACCTCCCAAAGTTGAACGTATCCGCTTTCCGTCGTGAAATCCCTTCCGGGGTCCAAGGGGAATTGCGATTCCCAATATCATTCGGCAAAGCAATGCCCCTTGAGGTAAATCCTTTTATCATGTCCTCCCATCCCATCACGATGCTGACGATAATCGGCGCCGGCCACGTCTTCGACATAAAGAAAGCCGTGCGCGAGGCCATACTTGCAAGGTCGCCGGCGGTCGTCGCCCTGGAGCTGGACCCCGGCAGGCTCTACGCCCTCCAGCACCCCGAGCGCAGGGGCAGGCCGCCGATGATGTACGGGCTGCTGGCGCTCACCCAGCAGAGGCTTGCGGGGGAGTACGGAACAGAAGCGGGGGGCGAGATGCTCGCGGCCGCCGACGCCGCGCAAGAGTGCGGGGCGAAGGTCGCGCTCATAGACCGCGACGCCATGGCGGTCTTCTCGGAGCTCATGCGCATCCCGTTCAAGGAGAAGGTCCAGGTCGCCTGGGCGATACTGATGGGCACATTCGTGTCAAAGAAGACAGTCGAGAAGGAGATGGCACGCTACCAAGAAGCGGAGGAACAGTATCTCGACGAGTTCGCGAAAGAGTTCCCATCGCTGATGAAAGTCCTCGTGGATGACAGGAACCGGATAATGGCCGACGCAATGCGCGGCCTCGTAAACGAGCACGGCGCGGTCGTCGCCGTCGTGGGGGATGGGCACGTGCCGGGCATAACTAAGCATCTGGCGGATATCTCGCCCGAAGTTATCAGGCTGAAGGAGCTGCAGCATCCAAGGGCCGATGGCGCGTCCTTCTCGTTCACTGTCAGCGCAAGCCCAGGGAGCGGAACGGATTTGAACCCGTGACGCCATATGCCCCGCGAATGAAGGTAACTCTCATATCGCACACCCCCGAACCGGAACTGGCGTGCGCCCTCGCGGCAAAGACCTGCCACGCGGCGAAGATGCCGAAAGGCCCCATGACCCGCGAGGGGATGAAGAGGATGCTCGACATAGTCATCGGCTCCGGTCACACGAGCGTGCTGGAACATGCGAGCTTTACATTCGCCGTCGAGGGCGTTTCGCGCTCCCTGACGCACCAGCTCGTGCGCCACCGGATGGCCAGCTTCTCGCAGCAGAGCCAGCGCCACGTGAGGCTGAAGGACTTCGAGTACGTCGTCCCGCCCACGGTGGAGAAGAGTCCGAAGACAGCGAAAGCATTCAGGGAGACTATGTCGCTTATATCCGACGCATACGGCCAGCTCGCGGAGATGGGCGTGCCGCTGGAGGACGCGCGCTACGTTTTGCCGAACGCCGCGACGAGCAACATCGTTGTGACGATGAACGCGCGCTCCCTGCACAACTTCTTCGAGCTGCGCTCCTGCCTGAGGGCGCAGTGGGAGATACGGAAGCTGGCGAACCTCATGCTCAGGGAAGTGCAAAAGAAGGCGCCCCTCCTCTTCGAATGGGCCGGGCCGATATGCAAAGCCCGTGGAATCTGCATGGAAGGCGTAACGGACTGTAAATTCTACAAATTGTACGTGAAGAAGAAACCGTCATAATTTGCACTGCTTGAAATTCGCCATTGAATTTAACCAGGTATCATGAATCCAAGGATACAAAATACTCCTGTGACAACGTACATCGCATACGTCGCCTGCCGCTCGGTCATCCTGAAGTGGTACGGGAGTATCCATTTCAACGTGTAAGGGTTCGGCGGCTCGATTGTGCCGTCCTCGCGCACCCTGGCGAACTTCGCGCTCGCGTACCTCGGGTCGCCCGGCCTGCGCCACATCTGGATGCGCCAGTAGGCATAAAGCATGAAGTTGAACGTGTGCGGCAGAAGCATGACGAACCCGGCCCAGATGTAATGCTGGGAGATGATGATGGCGCCGAGCGTGCCCCCTATCGCCAGGGAGCCGATGTTCCCCTCGAATATCCGCGCCGGGTAGGTGTTGTAGAGGAGGAAGGCCAACGTTGCACCCACAAGGGCCGCGGTCGTCAGCATGCCGTTGATGTGCCCCTCGTAGCCAGCCTTCAAGAAAATTGTGACCATGATGATGAACGCGCACCCGGTCTGAAGGCCATTGAAGCCGGAATGCATGTTCTTCAGGTTGGCGACGACCATGATGAAGACCGGGGCGATGATGTACCTCACGAACGCCGAGCCCGTGAGCTGGCCGCCCCATGGCAGGTCGACGTAGTAGCTGTTGATGGATATGGCGCCCACGCCGGGTATCCAGGGGTCCCAGCCGGAGAGGACGAGTATCAAGGGGTAGGAGAAGAGGAGCGGAATGAGAGCCTTCGATATCCTTCCCACGTCTATGTAATCGTCCAGGACTCCGTAGAACGCATAGAGGAGCATGATTAGAAGCAGGGCGGTGTCGATCTCCATGGGGTCGCGGTCGAAAAGCTCTTGGTTCGCCAGGCGGTTCACGAGCCGGAAAATGATGGGTATCGTGATAATCAGCGCAAAGACGACAAAGAGGACGAGGACGCCGCCGTTGTTGGCTATCTCGGGCGCGTTCGGCTTGTGCATGTCCCTCGCGGTCAGTTTCTTCTCGTGCATCTTCCTGATGAACCAGGGCATAGTCGCGGCTACGATGATGAACGCGAGTGCGGCAGTGAACATCGTCACGAGTTCGAACATCATGCCGGAAGCTCTTATCCGCTACTTCGATATATATATTTCGATTACGCTATCAGGCATTCAATTTATACGTTATCCTGAATCGGTCTTTACCTTTGCGCTCCCGGTCGATGATTTCGATTCGCCCTATCTCCCCCGTGTTGCGCACGTGCGTACCCGCGCATGGGCAAACGTCGAAGCCGCCGATATCGACTATGCGCAGCCTGGAAACGGACTTTGGCAGCAGGTCAAGATTGGCCCGCTGCGCGTCGATGCGCTTCTCCAGCTCGGCCCTTTCCTCCTCGTATATCTTAACAGCCGCTTTCGACGCGAGGATTTCGTTGCATTTCCGCTCGATTTTCTTCGCGTCCTCTTCGGTAAGCTCGATAGGGGCGAAGTCCACGCGCGACCGGTCGGCGTGTATCTGGTTTCCGACCGTCCTTGCTTTGTAAGAGTCGAAAACGACGCCGGAAACGATGTGCTGGGAGGTGTGCATGCGCATGTGCAGGAACCGCCTCTCCCAGTCAAGGACGCCCTTGACGTCGCCCGACGGAAGGGGGTCTTTCGTGAAGTGCATGATTTCCTCCTTCTTGAGGACTTCGTGGACCCTGGCGATGCCGCCTGACCAGTGGAGGACGCCTGTGTCTGTCTCCTGCCCGCCTCCGGCCGGGTAGAAGGCCGTCCGGTCGAGGACGACATGGCCCTCGCCCTGTCTTACGACCTTCGCGCCGAACTCCCTGATGTAGTTGGACTCGATGTCCGGCATGTAGAGGATTTCCGTCACGGCGGGCCGAAGATGGCGCGGCCATTTATACCTATGCCAAACCTCAAATAATACCTCTCTCGATGCCCGCCTTATGGCCGGTGAGGAAAGGGCTGGCGGCGGCCAGGTCGAGGTCAAGCTCAAGCGCGACCTCGGGCTGCTGGAGATCACGATGATTGGCCTCGGGCCCACGATAGGCTCGACAATCTTCCTGCTTGTCGGTTTCGGCATCAGGATAGCTGGCCCTGCGCTCATACTCGCCTTCGTATTCAACTTCCTGGTCACGATTCTCACGGCGATGGCCTACGCGGAACTGGGGAGCGCCTTCTCCGACACGGGCGGCGGGTACATGTGGGTCAAGGACGGGATGCCCCAGCCGTTCGGCTTCCTAGCAGGCTGGATGTCGTGGTTCGGCCATTCCATTGTCACTGGCTTCTACGTGCTGGGGTTCGGATACGGCGTCGTATGGCTCCTCGGGACGATAACGCACACGCCGTCCGGCTCTGCGACGATTCCTTTGATGGGCATGGACGTGGATGTCCTGCTGACTGTTAAAATACTGGCGGTGATAGCCTGCCTCGTATTCATCTTCATCAACTTTCGTGGGACGAAGAGCACAGGTCGCTCTAGCAATTATATCACGGGCCTACTGATTGCAGTGGTTGTAATCTACATCGTCGCTGGCCTAGTGTACATGCTTTACAAACCCAACGTTGCAGAGTCGTTCCAGCCGTTCATTCCGTACGGCATGGGCCAGATAGTCGTTGCGATGGGCTTCACATTCATAGTCTTCGAAGGCTACGAGATAATCGCCCAGTGCGGCGAGGAATGCAAGGACGCGGAGAAGAACATCCCCCGGGCGCACTGGATAACGATATCCCTCGCTACCGTCGTGTTCGTTCTTGTGGCGATAGTGACCATTGGGGTAGTCGGCTGGCAGGTCTTCGCGCCGTCCGCCAGCACATTCTCCCCGGAAGAGGCGATGAAGTACGTGGCAAGCTTCTCCATGCCGGGGTGGGGCGTGTGGCTGGTCAGCATCGGCATCATAATAGGCGCCCTCGCGGCGATAAACTCGACGCTCTATTCGTCCTCGAGGGTCTCGTTCGCCATGGGTAGGGACGGCGCGCTGCCGAAGGCATTTGGAAGGTTGCACGCCAAGAGGTCGACGCCGCACGTCGCCATATTCATCAGCGGCGCGATAATCATTCTTATGGTCGTGTTCCTTCCATTGGAGCAGATAGCAGCCGCTGCCGATATAATGTTCCTCATCCTCATGATATTCGTCAACATCGCGGTCATAACATTGCGCCTGAAGAGGCCAGACATACGGAGGCGGTACGTCATGCCTCTCTTCCCGCTCATACCGATAATCGGACTCATCACCAAAGGCATAATGGCTGCATCGCTTTATTCATACGAGCCGAACGCCTGGCTCTATGCGATACTCTGGATAGAGCTCGGGCTGGTGGCGTATTACTTCTATACGAGCAAGGAGAAGATTGCCGTGAAGGAGGACGTCCCGCCAAGCATGTCCATATCCGACACCCACGGAAGCTCCAAATACTGCGTCATGGCCGCGGTCCAGGGGCCGGAGGACACGGAGGTCGTGGAGCTTGCCGCCCTCGTCTCGCGCATCGAGGGCGGCGACCTGCACCTGCTGCACGTCATCGAGGTCCCCGAGGCGAAGTCGCTCGATTCGGTATCTTACGGCACGGTCAATCGCGAGCGCAAGCTCCTATCCAAGGCGAAGAAGAAGGCCGAGGAGATAAGGGCCAAAGTGCACACGAAGATTGTAGTCGCGCACAAGCCCGCGCAGGCAATCATCGACGAGGTCAGGGAGGCGCGCGCCAGCCTGCTATTTGTCGGATGGAAGGGCCGGTTCGGCGGCGGGAGGTTCATGGGCGTCAACATCGACAAGATCCTGGCCAACGCGGAGTCCGACGTCATCCTTTACAAGTCCAAGGGGATTCCCGAGGACATAAACAACATCCTCGTCGTATCCGCTGGCGAGTGGCACGACACCTATGCCGCGAGCACGGCCGTGCTGCTCGCGAAGCGCTACAGGGCGAAGATAACGGTCCTGGCCGTCTATGCGCGTGACGACGGCATAGATGAGGCGAGGAAGCAGCTCGATCGGCTGGCGCTCGTCTGCAGCACGCACGGGATAAAGCATGATAAAAGGCTCGAGCATACTCACAACTTCGAGCGCGCCGTCCTGAAGGCTGCGGAGGGCGCGGAGATAGTAGTCACCGGCGCAACTGGCAGCCACAAGAGCGTCCAGGAGTACGCGTTCGGCACGCTGCAGGACAAGCTTGCGCAGGACCTCGACAAGCCGCTGATCATCGTGAGGAAGGCGCGCGCTAGGGGGATTGCGCCTTCAGAAGCCCCTCAGAGACCATCTCAATGATTTTATTCTGCTTGGCGAAGTGCGAGGTGTAGAATTTAATCACGCGCCTCTGGCCATCCTCGGCGATGATGGATGCGACATGCGGCCGCGGGTCGTGCATCACCCCTTCCACCCTGCACGCGGCCTCGATGGCCGTCTCCGCGGTCAACTCGCCAGGGACCGGGACTTCCAGGAGGACGCGCCCCGCCTTCGTGAGGTTCCTTATCACCGACGCGGACATGCGGGAGTTCGGGATGTCGACGAGGTCGCCTGGCTCTGTCTGTATCCTCGTCGTTATTAGGTTCTGGGAGAGGACCTTCCCCTGGCCTATGCCCTCGATTTCTATCCAGTCCTCCCTGTTCACGGTATCGGTTATCAGCAGCACGACGCCAGAGAACCCTTCCTTCGTCGTAGGAGATATAGCTACGGCGAGAAGAATGACGAAGGTCGCGGCGACTATGAGGACGACCACGAGCTCGACGTACTGGAAGCCGATGAGGTCGAGGATTATGGTGAGGGATATGACGGACGCGAGCCATATTATACCCCAGCGCGTGAGGGACTTCACGAGGTCAAGGACCCTCGGCGGAAACTTGTTCGACTTCTTCTTGAAATCGTCGAGCATGAGGGAGATGAGCTTCCAGACGAGGAAGATGACGGCCATGAGGATTGCGTAGACCTCGAGTGTGCCCATTATCCGGTTGGTGTCAATCGACGTGGCGTTGATGAGGTCATAGATAAGCTGTCTCTGGTCAGAGTTGGGCACCATGGCCAGGGCCGCCAGGAGGGCGAAGACCATCCCGATTGCGTAGATGAAGTACTTCAGGAACATCTCGTAGAAATCGAGGACGCCCGGCCTCACGTAGGATGTGGGGTCCGCCAGGGCCTTTTGCTTGGAGATCTCTATCCTGTTGGACAGAAGCTTCGCAAAAATCCAAAAGATGACCACAACGAAGCAGAAGATGAAGACTGCGAAGATGAAGCCGACGACCAGCGCCCATGCCATGTCCCCATAGGGTATCGCGAGGAACTGAGCCGTCCACGCGAGGAACATGACCGCGATTATTATCCACAGGACTCTCAGAATGTTGAAGATGAAATGGAGGGTGTCATCGTCGAGGCTCTTGCTCCTCTTGAGGCTGAAGAAGTACAGGAACCCCTCCATGTGGAGCGAAACGTAGGCGATGATGATTATGGCTAGCGCGATCGAGCCCGCGAACCAGAAATAATCTATCAGACCTGCCATGCGACCTCATCGACCGTATATATTAGGGGATAATAATCCTTTGCCCCATGGGTTCTGGTGCGTTCGCGGGACTTTTAGCCTGTTGAGGCCATTTTGGTGCGTGGCGGGACTTTTTTCCCTCATCTCACAAATTCAGATAGAATTTCTTTTGTCAGTGGAACTCTCTCATCGCATAGGTCGTACAGTTCACGACTTATTGTATGGTCTCCCTTGGCATTTCTCGGCAAGTAATAAACCTCGACAATTATGCCCTCTTCTTTAGCCGCTTTAACTGCTGGAACATGGTCTCCGTCGCCTGCAATAATTATTGCTTTGATGAGTGCTCCCCACCATAAATGGTGGGGTATCCTCAAAGGTTAGTTGGCGAAGTCGTTCAGAGACCTTTGAGGAGTCCCCGAAGCTGATTCTTCCGTCGCTGGCCATGTCAATAGCGGTCTGCGGCTCTCGGTGTGG
>JACRNV010000022.1 GCA_016214785.1 Methanobacteriota archaeon | reverse complement strand
TGCCTTTTATAGTCAGTTCCGTCGACGGGGTGAAAGGTACGCGCTTCATGGGATATCCCTAATATATCCGATGTTAATAAAACTTTCGACGCCAGGTAGGTGTGTGATGATCAAGAGCTTCAGAAGACTGACCTCTTACCGCCAAGGACAATCCTAATATACCATGATGCGCATTAGCATAGCACAGGATGTGACAAGTGGGCTCGATTATTGGAAAGGGCGCGGCGATTACCGTCGGGGTGTTGATGGTGCTGAGCGCTCTGACGCTGGTGAGCCAGAGAGGGGGCGAGAGCACGATTGTTGAGAATGCGCCAGAATCAACCCAGCCAGTAAGCACCAATTATATAACACACGCCCCAATCCTCATCACTTCAAATTCAAATTTCGCAGCGCAAGCTGCAAGTGAAGGATGGCCAGGGAATGGAATTGAAAGCAATCCATATTTGATTGCCAATTATGAAATCAACGGCTCCGCATCAGGTTATTGCATCGCTATTCAGTGGACAACGGTCTATTTTACCATTCAAAATTGTTACCTCCACAATGCAAGCGGGCAAGATCAAAGAGGAATAGACTTATATGTCGTAAAAAACGGTACGATAACGGGAAATGTATTTTCTAAGGATTACATGGGAATGTATTTCTATCAATCTGGATATTGTACCATCATCAACAATTCTTTTAGTGATAATGTGATGGGATTTAGATGTTTTTATAACTATAAAGCATGGGGTGCGCCACACCCTCCAGCACCTGATGTCGGGAATAATATCACCGAAAATATCTTCCTCAATAATACACAATTAGGAGTCCTTATCGATTTTACTGCAGATATCCGTGGCTTGCCTCCTGCTGGAACGCACGACATTATTTATCGTAACAATTTTATTAACAATTCAATAATACTTCCTCAATCTGCTTGGGCGATAGGTACATGGAATTGGGATTATCCCATCGGTGGTAACTATTGGACTAATTATACAGGATATGATAACTTATCAGGACCGAACCAGGATATTCCGGGCTCTGATGGGATAGGTGATACTCCATTTACTGTTTTCGATAGTCCTTGGGTATGTATCGATCATTATCCGTTAATGTCTCCTTTTGGAATTTCAAATTATACGTACTTTAAGATTCCAGTCATAGCGGGTTGGAATTTGATTTCAAGACCATCGATTCCATTGTCGTCAAATCTCACCTTTGCATTATCTGATATAGATGGTGACACTTCTTGGAACAGGATTCAGTTCTATGACCCGTTCAACAATGCAAACCTGTGGAAGCAGTATTACACGGGATGGGCATCCTCACTCAACGACCTCGGTGCGGTGAACCATACAATGAGCGTCTGGATATACGTCACAACCGTGGGCGATGGCTTTCTTAATGTCAGCGGCACAATTACTAATTCCACATCAATTCCCCTTCACACAGGCTGGAACATGGTCGGCTATCCAACGCTGAATACTACAATGACGGTTGGCGAGGCATTCTGGGGTACAGGCGCTACAATGGTTGAAACCTTCGATGCAAATACAACGTACAGAACGAAGGCGGTCAGTTCGTCATATTTGATGAAGCCTGGTGAAGGCTACTGGGTGTACGTTCCAGCAGATACGATATGGACCGTGAATTGGTAACAGGAAAAGCCTTTTCCCCCCTTAGCACAATACAGTGACGATGGCGCGCTCCCTCTCCGGCCTGGTCAAGGAATTGGTTTCCGAAGGCTACGTCCGCTCCAAGCGCGTCGAGGAGGCCATGCTGAAAATCGATAGGGCGCTCTTCCTTCCCGAGGATGCGAAGCCTTACGCTTACGCCGACACCCCGCTTGGAATCGGCAGCGGGCAGACGATCTCCGCGCCACACATGGTGGCGATAATGGCCGAGCTCCTCGACCCCCCGAAGGGCGGCAAGTGCCTCGAGGTCGGCGCCGGCTCGGGCTACAATGCGGCGATAATCGCTGAAATGATGGGGCCGGAGGGCAAGGTCGTGAGCGTCGAGCGCCATGCGGCCCTGGCGGCGATGGCAGAGAGGAGCATCGCCGCGGCCGGGTACGGGGAGAGGGTGAAGGTCGTAGCTGGCGACGGCTCGCTCGGCTATCCGGGGGGAGCGCCGTACGACCGGGCGATAGTGACGTGCGCGTCCCCGGCGCTTCCGGAGCCCATAGGCGAGCAGCTGAAGGAGGGCGGGTGGGCGCTCGTGCCGGTCGGCGGCAGGATGTGGCAGACTCTCTACAAGTTCGAGAAGAGGAAGGGGAATATCGTCCCTACCGCCCACGGCGGTTGCGTCTTCGTCCCCCTTTTGGGCGAGCATGGGTTTCGGGAATGAGGTAAGGGGCGAGCGCCATCAAATCCGAGCCCTCCACCAAGACGTCGGCGATCTCTGTTACTTCCTCATCAATGGGATTGAACGCGATGCCCAACCCGGCGAGCTCGAGCATCGGCGCGTCAATGGAGCTGTTGCCCACGGCCGCGACTTTATCCCGGTCGATGCCCAGCCTCTTCATCAGCCTCTCCATCGGGAGGCCTTTCCTGTTCAGCTCCACCTCGAGGAGGCCGTAGCCGAGAAGGCGCCCCCCCTTGTCGACGGCCAGGCCGTTCGCGAGGACGTGGTCTATCTCCAGTTCGAAGGCCACACGACGTGCAAGAGGCATGAGCCCTCCGCTCACGATTGCCGTGCGGATGCCCGCGCCCTTGAGGAGCGAGAAGAGCTTGCGCGCCCCCGGGTAAATCCCGATGCCCAGGAGGATATTTTCGACGTCCTTGATCGTGATATCGGGCTTGCGGCCCTTCCACAGCGCGATGTCACTGCGCATGAATTCCTCGTCGTCGATCTCCCCGCGCAGGTACAGTTCCAGCGATGCGTCGTTGTCGAGCCCGAAATGGCGGTGCACGAAGACCCACGAGCTCTCGCAGTCCACGAGGGTGCCGTCGAGGTCGAAGACGACGAGCTTGAATTTCGGTCGCATCGCTTGCGGAACCCAGGCCGTTTATTTAATCCTGTTTATTGAAACGGCAACATTCGCCCATCTCATGGAAATGGTTTAAGCCACCTTGCCAATCCTCGTGCGATGCATCACCCGCTCTTCCCCTACAAGATGCGCAGCAGCCAGGAGGCCATCCTGGAGCTCATCTCGAAGGCCATGAAGCACGGCAGCCACGTCATTGTCGAGTCCGGGACCGGCTCCGGCAAGACCGTCTGCGCCCTCGTCCCCACGCTCGAGTACGCGCTCCCGAACGGCAAGAAGGTGCTCTACCTCACGAGGACGAACTCCCAGCAGCGCCAGGTCATCTCCGAGCTCAGGCAGATTGCCAAGAAGAAGCCCGGGCTCTTCGGCACTGGGATGCAGGGGAGGCACAGCACCTGCCCGCGCCTGAAGGACGACCCCTCGCTGGCCGAGGGCTCGCCCGAGGAGCTGGCGAAGCTATGCAACGACCTGAAGGCAAAGGCCGTCAAGGGGGACGGGGGATGCAAGTACTACGCCGCGCTCTGTTCCTGCGACCAGAAGGCGCTGGTGAAATGGGCCAAAGAACGCATCCCGACGGTCGAGGAGCATGCTGCCCATTGCAGGGAGGAGGGGCTCTGCCCTTACGAGGCCGCCAAGCTGCTGATACCTCACGCGACTCTCCTGACCGCGCCGTACATCTACTTCTTCGATTCGGGGATAGCGCACACGCTACTTAGATGGATGAACGTCGCGCTCGAGGACCTCATCGTCATCGTGGACGAGGCGCACAACCTCCCAGAGTACGCGAGGGAGATAATGTCCTCCGAGCTCTCGATGTACACGCTCCGCGCGGCCGAGAGGGAGGCGGAGAGCTTCGGCGACGCCGAGATGCTGCCGGGATCGAGCTGCGCGGACGTATGCAGGGTCATGCAGGGGCTGGTGAAGAAGGTCGTCGCGGAGTACGTGGCCGACGAGGACGACGGCCTCGTCCCCCCGAAGGAGGTCGAGGCCTACCTGATGGAGGAGTTCGGGGCCACGAGCCTGAAGCTAATGGGTGTCTGGGACCAGATGGTCAAGTACGGCGAGATAGTCGCCGAGCAGAAGCGCAGGTCGGGCCGCCTCCCCAGGTCCTACGTGAGGCACGTAGGCATCTTCATGCTCGACTGGATGACCATCGAGGAGATGGAATTCGTCAAGCTCGCCCTCGGCGGCGAGAACCCGGGCCTGGAGATATACTCGCTCGACCCCGCGACCGCCACGAGGGTCCTGAGGGACTGCCACGGGAGCCTCCACATGTCCGGCACCCTCGCCCCCATGGACGAGTACCGGGACTCGATTGGATTGCCGACGGAGACCCCCATCGCCAAGTTCCCCAGCCCGTTCCCGCCGGAGAACCGGTCGATCATCTTCTCCTCCGATGTCACGACAAAATTCGACGAGTACTCCAAGGACCCGGAGGTCATGGAGCGGATAGGCGGGCATCTGCGCGGCATTGCCAGCGAGGTGCGCAGGAACACCATCTTCTTCTTCCCGAGCTTCAGCATGCTCAACCAGTTCAACGTCCTAACCAGGCCTCACGAAAGGCCCCTCTACCTCGAGGAGAAGGGGATGACCCAGAACTCCCTCATGGACATGGTGCGCAGGTTCAAGGGCTCGCGCGGCGGCCTGATGTACAGCGTCGTCGGGGGGCGCATAAGCGAGGGGCTGGACTTCCCCGAGAGCGAGCTGGAGGTCGCCGTCCTCGTGGGCATCCCGTACCCCAAGCCCACGGCAAAGCAGAAGGCGCTCCTCCATTACTACGATGTCAAGTTCGGGAAGGGCTGGGACTACACGGTGAAGGCGCCCACGGCCAGGAAGATGCTCCAGAGCATAGGGCGGCTCATCAGGACCGAGCGCGACAGGGGCGTGGCCGTCATCCTGGACAGGCGCGCAATACATTTCAAGGACGAGCTGGAAGGCCTGAGGGAGAGCGGGAACGTCATCGGGGACATCAGAGGTTTCTTCGGAGGTGATAAGTATCATGGGAACAATGAATGATTATTGGGATTCCGTAAATTACTTCTGTGCCCTTTGTAAAAAGGAGCTAAGCGATGCTTTCGTCTCTTTCATCGTCACGGGCAGCCTGAGCGTTGGCGATATCGTCCCCGGTTGGAGCGATGTGGATGCGTTTCTTGTAGCGAAGTCCGGGGATGCAAGCATCGATGCGAAAGTTAAGGGCTTGGTAGATCGCGTGACCGAAAAATATCCCTTCTACTCCACTGACCGCGGCTCAATGTTCTGCGTGATGGTCGCGACATTAGACGAGGTACTCGGGATGAAAGGGGAGGTTTCATTCCTGACTCAGTGGGACCTCAAGAGGCACGGAGCAGTGGCCTGCGGGGCGGATATAAAGGGGGACATCCCCGAGCCTCCGCTCGACAAGGAATGGCTCGATAACAATACTGACTGGATGATAGACTTCCTTTCGCGGGAGAAGGACAACTCGCCCTTCTGGAAAGGGAGGAATGCCATAGGCTTCATCATCGCAGGGGCTAGAAACGCGATTCTGAAGAGGGGCAAGTACGCAAAGGCCAAGGATGAGATTGAAAGGGCATTCGGGCAGATGTTTCCTGGAAAAGTTGAGCTTGTTAGCAGGGCAATGGAATGCCGATGGAGATGGGGCGAGATTCAGGAGGATGGCAAACTAATCGAGGCGCTCTACGACGATGCCTCACTTTTCCTGAAATGGGTTCGCGCTATGGAATAATATATAATTGGGCGGCCTGGCTCTTTGCGTCCCTTATCGGAATACTTTAATACACCGTGCGCTCTCCCCCAACTCCACAACGGGTGAAACCAGATGAAGCTTCCGCGTAAGATCAGCACGTACTGCCCCAAGTGCAAGGCCCACACCAAGCACGAGGTCGAGAGGGTCAAGAAGAAGAAGGCCAGCGAGCTCGCCTGGGGGCAGCGCAGGTTCAGGCGGGTCACCTCCGGCTACGGAGGCTTCCCTAGGCCGAAGCCGGAGGGGAGGGAGAAGCCGACGAGGAAGGTCTGGCTCAGGATGCGCTGCGAGAAGTGCAAGAAGGCCCACCAGTCCCCGTGCATCAGGGCCAAGAAGTTCGAGTACCTGGAGTGATTGAATGGCCGAGCGCGATTACGGCAAGACGTTCCTGCGCGTCAAGTGCGCCGATTGCGGCAGCGAGCAGATAGTCTACCACCGCCCGTCCACGACAGTCAAATGCGGGGTTTGCGGTTCCACTCTGGCCACGCCGACCGGGGGGAAGGCGAGCTTCGGCAAGCACGAGGTCGTCGGGGCGGTAAGTTAGCATGGCCAAGCGCATAGATTTTCCAGAGGAGGACGAGCTCGTCGTCTGCACCATCAAGGGCGTCAAGGACTACGGCGCCTTCGTTTCCATGGAGGAGTACGAGCAGAAGGAAGGTTTCATCCACGTCTCCGAGATAGCGACCGGATGGGTCAAGAGGATGAGCGACTTCGCCCGAGAGGGGCAGCGCCTCGTCTGCAAGGTCCTCAGGGTCGATTCGGCGAAGGGCCACGTCGACCTCTCCCTCAAGAGGGTGAACGCGCACCAGAAGAGGGAGAAGATACAGCAGTGGAAGAACGAGCAGCGCGCGGCCAAGCTCATGGAGATAGTCGCCGAGCGTTGCAAGAAGACGGTCGACAAGTGCTACGAGACCTTCGGCGACGCGTTGATCGACAAGTACGGCTCGCTATACGAGGCGTTCGAGACCGCTGCGACCAACCCCGAGCTGATCGAGAAGGACGGCTTCAAGGGCGCATGGCTCGAGCATTTCATGGCGGTGGCAAAGGACAACGTGCAGATTTCGCAGGTGGAGATATCGGGGACGCTCGAGCTGTCGTCCACCGACCCAGATGGCATCGAGGCCATCAAGGCCGCCCTCCATGCCGCTAAGGCCAAGGACGTCGGAATCCAATACATCGGCGCCCCCAAGTACAGGCTCACCGCCACCGCCCTCGATTACCCAACCGCCGAGGAGATGCTGAAGAAGTCCGCCGAAAAGGCGATAAGCTACATGGCCAAGCACGGCGGCGCCGGCAAGTACGCCAGGAAGGAGAAGGAGTAGGCGATGAAGTCGCTCATGCGCAGGTGCGGCGCCTGCTCGCGGTATTCCCTCGTTGAAAAATGCCCGAAGTGCGGCGCGGCGACCGTCGTGCCGATACCCCCGCGCTACTCGCCCGAGGACAGGTACAGCGGATACAGGAAGCGGATGAGGGAGATATGGGAGGCGGAGCAGCATGGATGAGGTCACTTTCAAATGGTCTTCGAAGCCTGAATTGAGCACCCCCACGCTCGTCGAGGGGCTGCCTGGCGTCGGGAACGTGGGCAAGCTCGCGGCCGAGCACCTCATAGACGAGCTGAAGGCCGAGAAGTTCATCGATATATTCTCGAAGCACTTCCCGCCGCAGGTCCTCATCAAGGAGGACGGGACCATCAAGCTCGTGCGCAACGAGGTATACTTCCACAGGTCGAAGGATGCGGGGGACCTCATCATCCTCACGGGGGACTACCAGGGGCACAGCCCGGAAGGGCAGTACGTCCTCTCGGACGCGGTGCTGAAAGAGCTCGTTGATTACAAGTTGAAGCGCATATACACGCTCGGCGGCTGGTCCACGGGCAGGATAGTAGATACGCCGAGGGTTTTGGGCGCGGCCACGAGCCTCGACATGGTTAAGGCCCTGACCGATAGCGGAGTGACGTCATCCAGCGGCGAGCCCGGCGGGGGGATAGTCGGCGCGGGCGGCCTGCTCATCGGCCTCGGGAACCTGATGGGCATAGAGGGCGCGTGCCTGATGGGCGAGACATCGGGCTACTTCGTAGACCCGAAGAGCGCGAGGTCAGTATTGGAGGCGCTCACCAAGATACTGGGAGTCACCATCAGCTTTGCCCAGCTCGAGGAGAAGGCTAAGCAGATAGAGGCCCTCACCTCGCGCATCAAGGAGATGGAGCCCGAGCAGCGCGGGCCGAAGGACGATTTGGGGTATATCGGTTAAACCTTACCCATACATCGGGCCGTCGTACGATTTTCTATCAGATGTTGAACCTTTTATTGACGAGAAAGTCGTCCCCAGTATGGAGCCAATGCGCAAACCGACATTCACCAGCTCTTGAATAGAGTCGGAAAGCTGTTGCTTTGTAACGTTATCAATCGTCTCGACAATAACATTGCGCATCAATTGAATCTCCCTTAATTCAGAAGGCTTCTTGCTTTCATCGACGACCAGGTTATATGCGATTTTACCGACCAGCATCTCGCGCTGCAGGATGAACCCGAACTCGTCGTGGAATTCCTTGCTTTGGCTAGCTAGCTTTGCCCCGTCTTCAGGTTTGATTTGTATCCTCACGATCAGGTTGACATATGTCTTATTGACTGGATTCAATAATATGCTAAAATTGCCATGACGGATAACCAATATTTCTTTTTCTCGCTTCTGCTGATCTAAGACTTTAATGACTTCTGCTTTTTCCCCAATTGATTCTAACGCGATTTTTAGCTCATCTAACAAACTGTCACCTGATGCGTGGAATCCTTCTATAAAGGCCTTGCTCGCCGTCGGGTGAGCGCAGGATACTCTTTATCCGCTCTATGTCGACCCGGATGACATTTCCCTTCGGCTCGATTATCCCATGCTTGGCGGCCATAATCTCAATGAACCCAATGTTCAAAATGCCTTATAAACCTTTTCATTTATAAAGAAACCAACCTTCACGCCCGTCGGAGTTAGAGGAAAAGGCCAAGCAGATAGAGGCCCTCACCTCGCGCATCAGGGACATGGAGCCCGAGCAGAGGTCGCCGAAGGACGACTTAGGGTACATCGGTTAAAACCAATATCTATATTTAAATTATAATCATCTCATTTTTCTATATCATTGCGCCATTTGGATATTTTTTCATAGAGTTGCCAGAACGTATTAAAAGCTACAGGTATTGAGACCATTGCAAATCCAAAAACCAAACCGGCTGCTTGAATTTGCCTCTCTAAATAGGCTTCATAATTACTATGGCTGGATATTAAGATATCACTACTTTGATTGAATGAAATATAAAAAGGTTGAAATTGATATGATGGATCTCCACTTACGTTGACGACACAATTAACTTTAATATTGACAATACCTTCTCCATTAAAATAGAATGGAGATGCAGTTGGTTGTATAGAACCATTTAACAAATTAAGCGTAGGAGGCCATGTCTGGTTCCAAAATTCCTTCGGAATATTAACCAAAAGATTTCCACTACCCTGTTCAGGCTTTACATACATCTCAACACGTTCTATTCTTTGATTACTGCTGGGCCAATAAAATTTAATCCAAGACACGGTCAGAGGTCTTTGTGCACATATCGGGCCTTCTGTTAAAATTTCGAAAGTTCCAGTTCCTCGGCTAATATCTTGATCATCCGTTATAAAGAAAGTAGAGGTTAAACGAGATTCGTATCGTATTTGGTTAGCAAAATTTCCAGCCAATAATAATGCGACGGATAGCAACATAACGGTCCCAGTTATAAGAAAAGAAATCATATACTTACGAGATTTTTTTTTCATTTCGATGAGTGCTCCCCACCATAAATGGTGGGGTATCCTCAAAGGTTAGTTGGCGAAGTCGTTCAGAGACCTTTGAGGAGTCCCCGAAGCTGATTCTTCCGTCGCTGGCCATGTCAATAGCGGTCTGCGGCTCTCGGTGTGGT
>JACRNV010000021.1 GCA_016214785.1 Methanobacteriota archaeon | reverse complement strand
GTTATCCCCCATGATTATCTAACCGACATTGCCGGAGAAGGATATAAAGTTGTTAGACCCCTCGCCGAAAGTGCCAAAAAGTCCCGTCACGCAACAGTCGCCCCTTAAAATATATGAAGTCCCGCGAACGCAACAGAACCCGCCTGGCTGTTTCTTATCGGGCATGTCTACCGATTCGTATATAGTCATCAGGGGCTTAAATGTATTTGTGGGGGGATCGTAGGCCATGAAAATGTGCTGTTTGGCAGACATGCCCATCCTGGCCCGCGACCTCCTTTCCACCTTTCCATCGTTAAAAGTCATCTCTCAGCACCCGCCTTGCAACACCTCATCCCTCGCGGGGGCTGGCACCCGCAGACGCAACAGTACCTTTGGCAGAAAGGTAGATATATCGTCGCCCGATTGACCGAACGAGGATTGGCATGTCAGAGAAGGAGGCAAGGGAGCGCAGGCGCTGGGAGACCGAGACGTACAAGAGGGCCTGCGCGCAGTCCCAGGAGAGGAAGAAACGCTTCATGACCACGTCCAGCGTCGACGTGGGCGCGCTCTACACCCCCGATGAAAAGTTCGATTACCTTTCCAAGCTCGGCTTCCCGGGGGAGTTCCCTTACACGAGGGGCGTCCACCCGACGATGTACCGCGGCAGGCTCTGGACGATGCGCCAGTTCTCCGGCTTCGGCACGGCGGAGGAGACGAACAGGCGCTACAAGTACCTCCTGGAGCACGGCGAGACGGGGCTGAGCGTGGCCTTCGACTACCCCACGCTGTATGGCCACGATTCGGACGACCCGCGCGCAGTCGGCGAGTTCGGCAAGTGCGGCGTCGCCATCTCGTCCCTCAGGGACATGGGCATCCTCTTCGGCGGCATCTCCATGAAGGGCGTGAGCACGTCGATGACGATCAACGGCCCCGCGGCGATAGTATGGGGCTTCTATCTCGCGGCTGCGGAAAAGCAGGGCGCGAAGCTCTCCCAGCTCCGCGGCACGATTCAGAATGACATCCTGAAGGAGTACATCGCGCAGAAGTCATACATCTTCCCGCCCCACCCGTCGATGCGCCTCATCGTCGACACCTTCGAGTTCGGCTCCAGGAGCGTGCCGCAGTGGAACACCATCAGCATCAGCGGCTACCATATCAGGGAGGCGGGCTCGACGGCAGTCCAGGAGCTCGCGTTCACAGTCGGGGACGGGCTCGCTTACGTCGACGCTGCCATGGAGCGCGGCCTGAGGATAGACGACTTCGCGCCGAGGCTCAGCTTCTTCTTCAACGCGCACAACGACCTCTTCGAGGAGATCGCCAAGTACCGCGCGGCGCGGAGGATATGGGCGAAGGAGATGAAGTCCAGGGGCGCGAAGAGCCCCCGCTCGCTCCTGCTGCGCTTCCACACCCAGACGGCCGGATGCTCGCTCACAGCCCAGCAGCCGGAGAACAACATCGTGCGCACGACCATCCAGGCGCTCGCCGCCGTGCTCGGGGGCACGCAGTCGCTGCACACGAACTCGATGGACGAGGCGCTGGCGCTTCCAAGCGAGAAGGCCGTGAAGATAGCTTTGCGCACCCAGCAAATAATCGCCCACGAGAGCGGCGCGGCCAACACCATCGACCCGCTCGGCGGCTCTTACTACGTCGAGTGGATGACCGACTACATGGAGGAGCAGGCTTACAAGTACTTTGACAGGGTGGCCGCGCTCGGCGGCGTCATACCGGCCATCGAGAAAGGCTTCTTCCAGCAGGAGATTGCCAACGCGGCCTACCAGTACCAGAAGGAGATAGAGAGCGGCGAGCGCCAGGTCATCGGGGTGAACGCCCACTGCGAGAAGGACAAGCCAGACATCCCGCTCCTGAAGATGGACCCCAGGGGGGAGGCCCGCCAGTTCGCCCGCCTGAAGAAGATACGCAGGGAGCGCGACAAGGCGAAGTGGACGAAGGCGCTGGCCGATCTCGAGAAGGCCGCCGAGGGCGAGAAGAACGTGATGCCCCTCATCCTCGATGCGGTAAAGGCCGACGCCACCCTCGGCGAGGTCTGCGACGTCTTCAGGAAGGTCTACGGGGAGTACAGGGAGCCGTCGCTCTACTGAGCCCGAAGCCTTTATCTCCTCTCGCGCGTTCAAAGTCCGGAGGATAGCATGGAGCGTAAAATCCGCGTCCTGATAGCCAAGCCCGGCCTCGACGGCCACGACCGGGGAGCGAAGGTCGTCGCGCGCGCCCTGCGCGACGCGGGGTTCGAGGTCATCTACACCGGCCTTCACCAGACCCCGGAGCAGATAGTCAGCACGGCCGTGCAGGAGGACGTCGACGCCATCGGCCTGAGCTGCCTGTCGGGCGCGCACATGACCCTCTTTCCTAGGGTCGTCGAGCTGCTTCGAGAGCGCGGGGCGGATGACATCATCGTCTCCGGCGGCGGCATCGTCCCCGAGGAGGACGTGCCGAAGCTGAAGACGGCTGGCATAGCAGCGGTGTTCGGGCCCGGCACGCCGCTCAAGGACATCGTCGAATTCCACAAGAAGGCACTGAGGAAGCGCTGAGATGGAGATCGTTGAGCGGCTTCTGAAAGGCGATGCTGGGGCTGCCGCGCGCCTGATCTCGATGGCCGAGGACGAGGACCCCCGAGCCGTCAAAGCGTTGAGCGCCCTGCACGCGCACACAGGGAAGGCGCAGATCATCGGGGTCACGGGCCCGCCGGGCGCGGGGAAGAGCACGGTCATCGACCAGGCTGTCAAGGTTTACAGAAAGAAGGGGTGCAAGGTCGGCATACTTGCCATAGACCCGACGAGCCCATTTACGGGTGGGGCGATCCTCGGCGACCGCATCCGCATGCAGCAGCACAGCACCGACCCCGGCGTCTTCATCCGCAGCATGGGCACGCGGGGCTGGACGGGCGGGCTCTCGAAGGGGACGGCAAGCGCAATAAAGATTCTGGACGCCCTGGGCATGGACCCGATAATCGTGGAGACGGTCGGCGCTGGCCAATCCGAGGTCGAGATAGTCAGGAGCGCGCACTCCGTTCTCATTGTCGAGGTTCCTGGCCTCGGCGACGACATCCAGGCGTTCAAGGCCGGGATACTGGAGATAGGCGACGTCTTCGTCGTGAACAAGGCCGACCGCGAGGGGGCGGACAAGGCCGTGGCTGAACTCCGGGCGATGCTGGAGACGTGCCAGGAGCCGCGTGCGTGGGCGCCGCCCGTGCTGAAGGCGTCGGCCCGAGACGGCGCGGGCATCGGGGAGGTCGTGGACGCCCTCGATTCGCATTTCGCATTCATCAAGCAGTCCGGGGCCAAGGACTTGAAAGACCGGGCGAGCGCCGAGCGGGAGTTCATGGAGGTCCTGCGTGACAGGCTCGCCAAGTACATCACCGAGAAAGTGGTGAGGAAGGGCGAGTTCGACGCGCTCGTCGAGCGCATCCTGCGCCGCCAGCTCGACCCGTACTCCGCGGCGGAGAAGCTGCTGGAGCCCATAGAGAAAGGGAAGTGAATAGATGGTGCAGAAGGTCGTTGTTCTGGGGGCGGGGCGCGTGGGAAAGCTCGTCGCAATTACTCTTGCGGAGGACAGGAAGCTCGAAGTGACGGCGCTGGACAGGGACGAGAAGGCCATAGCCTCCCTGCCAAAGAACGTTCGCGGGAGGAGGGCCGACCTCTCGCCAAAGAATGTCAAGGGGCTCGTGAAGGGCGCGGACCTCGTCGTAAACGCCGTGCCGGGCTTCATGGGATTCGCGGTCCTGAGGGAAATCATCGGCGCTGGTCGCGACTGCTGCGACTTCTCCTTCATGCCAGAGGACGCGATGAGGCTGGGCAAGGCCGCCGAGCGCAAGGGCGTCGTGGCTGCCTTCGACTGCGGCATCGCGCCAGGATTCTCGAATATGATTGTCGGTCGAATGGCCGCCGACCGAAGGCTGGAGAGTGTTGAGATAATGGTCGGCGGCCTGCCGACTAAAAAGACGAACCCGTTCGGGTACAAGGCGCTCTTCTCCCCCATCGATGTCATCGAGGAGTACGTGCGCCCCGCGCGGTTGGTTCGCAACTACAAGCCGGTCTCGATGCCCGCGCTCACGGAGCTGGAGCTCGTCGATCTGCCCTGCGTGGGGATTTTGGAGGCCTTCAACACCGACGGCCTGCGCAGCTTAATCGGCACAGTGAAGGCGCGGAACATGACCGAGCGCACGCTGCGATACCCAGGACATGCCGAGAAAGTTGGAATGTTGAGGGAAGTGGGATTTTTCAATGATGACGTCGTGGAAGTCAGAGGGGCGAAGGTACGTCCCATCGACATGACAGCCAAGCTCCTGTTCCCGATGTGGCAACTGAGGAAGGGCGAGGACGATTTGACTGTCATGCGCGTCGTGGGAGAGGGCGAAGGGAGGCGCGAAACCTGGGACATCCTCGACCGCAGCACGAAGGGGATAAGTTCTATGGCGCGCACCACCGGGTACACCGCCGTAATCGTCGCGAAGATGATTCTGAACGGAGACTGGGACAAGCCGGGCGTGTCGCCGCCGGAGTACATAGGGAGGGAGAAGCGCCTGTTCGACAAGGCGGTCAGGCAGATGAAGGGGTACGGGATAGGCATCACAAAGAAATAAATGGGAAGTAATGGAATTCACATGCGCATACTATACTCAATACGAAGTCTTCATGGCAATTTTACATAGTTCGCCAGGTTCGAGGTCCGGGAACGGCTCTTCAAAGTAATGGCCAACGGAATTCAAAGCGCCCTTAATGATGCCTGGCAATGGGCACGCAGTCGCTTTCAACGGGTATTTTCCGACTTTCTTTGGGCAAAGATTGCACTTTTTAATATGATTGCCGCGCCCTAATTCCCCATCCTTTTAGGTTGGGGATGTAGGGCGAGCGGGCACCGGCCAACCGGGCTATGTTTTTAGGTGTCTATGGCAATGGCGTCTCGGCGGTGCGCGCCGCGAAGCGGCGCG
>JACRNV010000020.1 GCA_016214785.1 Methanobacteriota archaeon | reverse complement strand
TCGTGAATCCACACATGAGCTTGAAAGAAAAAACACCTGCCGAAGCTGCTGGCATCGACATGAATCTCAGAAGGATGAAGCTCTTCAATCTCATCCAAACCATAGCACGAGAAACACATCATTCGTCAAGGTAACAATATCGGGCTCATGGAACCTAATCCGCAACGCGGGCTTTGCCTCATTCTTAGGTTGCGCTATTTGGGCATGGCCATCCTTTCCCACTCCTTCGGAAGTAGCAATGCGTAGAAGCAATTCCTCGATGCTGGATATCTTCTCCTCGGCCCTGGCCAGCCTGCAGTTCAGGCAGAGGCACGGCTCGCCATTTTTGTGCATGGTAGCCGTTCTGCCTTTTCAACTATATAAACGATTCGTGAGCACTCTCATTTCGAAAGGTATTTCACCAAGGAAAAACATCATGTGCTGTGCGACCCAAGAAAGATTCGTATATATTCACGGTTGCAGAGAGGGTCCTCCTGCTCCTCATGGAATACCATGCGGTGAGGGATTTCGAGGTGCCCGTCGAGCTCACGCAGCTGGGGATCGGCAGGCTACTGAAGGTCAGGCGCGGGAACATCTCAAGGTACCTCACACGCCTGATGGACGGCAGGCTGGTCCAGGCATTGAAGGGCCGACCGAAGGGAAGCAAGGTGAGAACCCTATATTACGTGCTGACGGAGAACGGGTACTCGGAGGCGAAAAGGCTGCGGTCGCTGGCAGCGAAGGCATCGATAACAGTCCATTTCCCGTCCCAGGAAATACGAACGAACGTATACGACGCCTCTGCGATATTGCCGGGCAAGCCCTCAATGACCGAAGTGATAACGGCCGTCAAGGACGGCGGCATGGAAGTGACTGGCTTCGTCAGGGAGCGGGCGAAAGCCGGAGGCGGCATGTTTAAGGCGAGCGCCGAGATGCCAACCGTCGAGCGCTTCTATGGCAGGGAGGTCGAGCTGGAGCGCATCGGTGCGTGGTTCGACTCCAAGGAGTCCAGGATATTATCGCTGACGGGCGTGGCAGGCATCGGGAAGACGACCCTTCTAGCGCGCGCGGCCAGCAGCTGGCTCAGCAGGAGCCACGTGTTCTGGTTCAGGGTGAGGGAGTTCGACACGCCCTCGTCGATCGCGCAATCGATCTCCGTCTTTCTCTCCACGATCGAGAACGCCCCGGTGCCCCAGGCCATCGCCGAGCGAGGCGTCGACCTTGGCCTCATGACCTATACGCTCACTGAATGCGTTGCGAACACGAGCATCGTTTTCGTCTTCGATGACATTTATAAAGCGAGCGGGGAAGTCCTGAATGTCGTGAGAGCGATAACCGACACCGTGCTTGGCAATCCGCATATAAAGCTAGCGACAACGAGCAGGAAATCGGTGAAACTAGCCGACGGACGCACGCTGCTCTCGGGCGCCCAGACCGCCATGAAGATATTCGGCCTACAACCGCCCGCCGCCGCGTACATTCTGCCGCGCGGCATTGGCGATTACGGCGACGCGGCTAAAAACCTGATCAAGAAGACTTCAGGCCACCCTCTCTTACTCAGGATGGCCTTCACGGGTGCCGACGGGGACCGCGACGCCTCGAAGTACATACACGAGGAGATAGTGGCGGGGGCCACCGAGCACGAAGGACGCGCGATCGCGCTGCTGTCTCTCCTCAGGC
Organism: Methanobacteriota archaeon; assembly: GCA_016214785.1. Classification (GTDB taxonomy): domain Archaea; phylum Thermoplasmatota; class Thermoplasmata; order SG8-5; family JACRNV01; genus JACRNV01. Next base: position 14,352 of record JACRNV010000020.1, on the reverse strand, counting down.
GCCCCGTGGCGAAAGTCGACCTCTACAACCTGGGAATAGGAGACGACGTCCTGGAGTCCATAGACGAGCGGGGCCTTGTGGCGAAGGACGATGCGGGGAACTACGAGATACACGACATGATAAAGGAATATCTGATCGGGAGGATGGGCCAGAGGGAGATTGCCGCCATGCACAGGGCGATCGGCGAGATGTACTCGAGCCTCCCGGGGGAGCTCTTCGCCGTGGAGGCGATTCACCATCACTCAAAAGCCCGCAATTATACGGCCGGTGTATCGCTTCTCATCGACCACGGGGATACGATAATCGCTTACGGGATGTCATCGCAAATCGCTGAATCGGTCAGGGAATTATATGAAAATCACATCCCCGAAAAACATCACGCTGGAAAATACTACAGGATTGCAGGGGACATCTTCGAGCAGGCCTGCGATTGGGATGAGGCGTTAAAAGCATACGACGAGGCGGGGGAAGGCGAGGACAGGGCGCAGGCGATATTGGCATTAACGCGCAAGGCGGGTCTGCTTTTCAGGGTCGGAAAGCTCGGAGATGCAAAAAGAGCAGCGCTGCGGGCCATTAAGCTCTCTGAGCATTCGGATACGACGGAAGGATGCGGAGAAGCGTACTACTCATACGGAAACCTTGCTTTTGAAGAGAGGAACATCCCTGAGGCGGTCCGAGCGTTCAAGAAAGCGATAGAGATCTCCCGGCGCACAGGGAGCGCGAGGCTGGAGGCGCAGGCGACCTACGGCTTGGGAAGGGTGGAGCACGCGCAGGGGCATCTGAGGCAGGCAATCAAATCGAAGGAGAAAGCGATCACCTTGTTCGAAAAGATAAACGACAAGGTGGAACTGTGCAAGGTGCTGACAAGCATAGGCAACACCTACCAGGCCGATGGGGACTCGAAAAGGGCACTCGAGAATTTTGAGAAAGCGATACATCAGTGCGAAGAGATAGGCAACCCACTCCTCCTCGCATACTCGCGAGCCAATGCTGGAGCGATGTCCATCAAGCTCCCGAATTTCGAAAAGGCGGAGAACAATCTCATAAAGGCTTTAAAGGTATTCGAAGGATTGGGAGAGAAGGCCGGCATGTCTGCCGTATGCCTGAACCTCTCTCTGGTCTATGGGAAGAAGGGGATTTCAGACAAAGCGCTGAGCTTTGCCGAGAAGGGATGGAAAATAGCCATGGAACGGGGAATCCCAAGAGACATCGCCAAAGCAAACGCAATCTTGGGGGAAACTCTCCTGAGCCAGAAACGGCACAGGGAAGCGAAGAAGTACCTTCGCGCCGCCTTATCGTACGCAAAAAGCATGGGGGACGCAAGGTTCATAAAAGAGATGGAAAAGGATTTAATGTCCTTGGCTTCCGAATCAAGGCCTACCATGGGTCGATGAATATCGGGTCGATATCGAGGGGTATCGTCCCGCCAGTCATGTTGCCCAGGTCCACATCGAACGGTCCCAGCCTCGCCGTGTACGCATCGAGGAACGTAGCCTGTATGCCCCCTTGTCCGGTATTGAATCTCGCGAAAACGCCGTCCGCCCCTGGCTCATGGTTCGGTATCACCTTATACACCTCCAGTTTATCTATTGCGACCACCTTGGATTCTATCGCGGCATGGTAGGTCAAGGTCCCCTCCACTGGTTCCAGAATAACACGCTTCGGGGCTATCGTGAAGTTCATGCTCGTGTCCCACGCCGTGTCCGAGACGATGGTTATCGTCAAGCGGCTGTTCGCAGTGTCGAGGTTCACCTCCATCGTCGCGGACTGGACGCCACAGCCCGTCGTTCGCCCGCTAATGCCGAGCCCTGCCGCGAGCAAGGCGAACAGCACACACACCCCTGCTATTTTCCTGTACATTATATCACCTCCGGGCATTGCCCGAAGATGCCCTTGTCTGCGGCGTAGATAAAGGTTCAATGAGCATTCTCATTTCCATACGCCCGGGTTCCGCTTTCTGATTGTCACGAAATGATAATCACAGCAGCCACTCACCGGCGATAGCTCCGTGAATAGAAGGATATGGCCGCATACCCATTTCCCTCTGAGGTGATAATATGACGCGCAACAGGTTAAGGACCACGTGCACGCTGCTGCTCTTCGGCTTCGTCTTCATATTCCAGGTCATCGCATCGAGCTACATCGACTTCTACCCGAGAGAGCTGCTTGTCGGGCTCGGCTTCTCCATCGGCATCGCCATGGTCGTCGGAAGCGTCTACGCGCTGGCATGGCCCGAGGGCCAGTTCTGGAACACGCCGGACACGACCGCAGCGGACACGCGCACCCGGGCGACGTTCGGCGCCCGCGCAGTGCCCGGGTGACGGCGCATCCTTGCACCAGAGCCATTTCCGCGCGACGCGCAATCGTGCCGCGGTGTGGCCTTCGAGGGAGGGCGCGACACGGCGCCGGCGACACTTCCGGGCGATGCCGGGCCATCAGGCCAATGAATTCGGGCCGCCACATCATTGCGCCGATGTCTCGGCGAGGACGGAACGTCAAAGGACCGGCAGGAGCGAAAGCTTTGCCCTGCCGCCCTGTTTGTCTAGGACGGCGCCGTGCAGGATGGTGTACGGCTTCTCGCCGTAGACGAAGGACTGCCCGCCGATGTGGTCTATCCTCAGGTGGGTGTCGGCCGACGCCGCTACCGACCTCTCGACGCATTCCCTCGTGCTGAAGCCGATGAACACCGCGCCCGACTTCCTCACGGCGTATATCAGTTGCGAGAGCGGGCCCATGACCTCCTTCGAGTATATCTTGTTGAGCGCATCGAGGGAGAGGATGCACGCCAGCGGCCCCGACACCTCGGAGAGGTTGTACTCGAAGTTGTCCCACCGTATGTCCATCTCGGGGCTCGACCCGTCGAGTAGTATCACGTTCGCCATGCGGTCCTTCTTCACGCTCACCTGCGTCTCCAGCACCCTGACGTTCCTCTCGAAGCGCTGCTGGCCGATCATCCCGGCCAGCCATGCGTGGGCTGTCTCGGACGTCCCCTGGGCGGGCGGCATCATGCACACCCCGCGGCCGTGCAGCGCGAAGTTCGCCGATATCGAATAGCAAAGGAAGTTGATCAGGCCCGGGGCGACGTGCTCGTCGAACTCGATAAGGTTGAGGGTGCCGCGCCCGAACCCTCCGATGAGGGAATCGAGGTCGGCGCACCCGGTCGACATTGCCCCGTCGGCGCCGTCCGGTATCTGTTCGAAGCCGTTCTGGCCGCCTATTCCCTCGTGGGCGGACTTCTCGAATATGGTCATCCTGCCGCCCGCGAGCGTGTACGTGAGCGTATGGTCGTGAACGGGGCAGCCGCGCAGCTTGTCCACCCTGAGCTTCCGCAACCTCCGGTCCTCGTGCTGCGAGGACTCGAGCGTGATGACACCGTCCCCCAAGTAGTCCACCTGCGATTGCGCGGCCTCCTCCGTAACGTAAACGATGTTGGCGCCCGAGAGCTCGACCAGGTCCTTCTGCATGGTCGTGACGAGGCGCCTCTGCGCCACGCCGTATTTCTCGCTCAGCGAGTCTATGCTGTCCATCACTATGAGGCTCTTCCTCGGGAGGGCTCTGTCCACTATCTCGTAGGCGTACTCTATCTCTGGCAGCTCGGAAGTCAGGTCGAACGTCAGCGTGTCCCCCTTGAGCTCTCCGAAGTCCTCCGGGGCGCTCATGTCCGCCTCCCCCTCGACAATCTGGCCTTCGAGCTTTTTCAGCTCTGTCCTGTTTACCGATGCCGGCCCCTCATCGTCCCGGTTGAGGGTGCCCAGGAGCGATATCGCCTCGTCCAGCAGCTTCTTTGGTTTGCGCGCCCCTCTCTTCGCAACCCTGGGGTAAAGCACGTCCAGGAAAGCCCTGCCGCGCACCATGAGCTCGGTGGCCCTCGCCTTCCTAGCGAGCCACGGGAACTGGTTGTAAAGGGAGGCGTCCCCGACCCGCTCGGAGAGGTAGTGCGTCGTCTCGGCGCCGGAGAGCTCCTCGATGAGCTGCAGGGCAAGCGTCGTCTTCCCGGTGCCGGCCTCGCCCTTCACTATCAGGGAGTGCCCGCCCTTCGATTCGAAGAACCTCAGTATCTCTCGCGGGATGTGCCCCGCGCTCGCGTTGAGTCCCTCTGGCATCCGAACCATACTGTCCGACATATATATTTAACACTTTTTGCATGGTTATCATGATGTACATCGTCGCGCCTGACAATCAGGGATGATTTTTGTCTCGGCATTTTGAATAGCCTGCCAAGCAATCCGTACACTCATGCATCGGACAGGATGCGAAGAGGAAGTGATATAGGATGAAAATGACGGCAAAGAGCGTGATCGTTGGCATGCTCCTGGTCGGCCTCGCGCTGACGGCGGGAATGCCTGTAAGCCTGATGATGGACGCCGGCAAGGGCCCGGTGAGCGAGACGAACGAAAGCGCGACGCCCGCATCGGGCGCCCTCGAAGGAGTGTTGGAGCTCGCTGCGAACGAGGATACTGCGATCCGGCAGGACCCCCTGACGATATTCGAGGACGGGTACCTCTCCATCGGATGCTCGGGCAATGTGAACATAACGTTCTCGATGGAGGATGGCATAATGACATTCGTGCCAGTTCCAGATTGGAACGGTTTTGAAAGCGTGACACTCTCGGCCGCGTACCCGTTCGATCCGCAGCTCGTCCCTCCGGGCTACATACCCAACCCGCCGGAGGACTACACGCCGTTCAGCTCCGGCCCGGGGGAGCATGTCGTCGATGGTGTCAGATACGACTTCATGCCCGTCAACATCACGATCTTCCCGGTGAACGACCCTCCGAGGCTCAATTATTGCCTGGCGCCGCTTGCCGTTCAGGGCGGGGCGGCCATTCCCAGCGCGATCGACCTCGCCCCGATGTTTACGGAGGTTGATGGCGACCAGCTTGTGTACACCGTCGCCTCGCTTGGCAGGTACGTGGTCCCCTATATCAGCGGGAAGAGCGTCGGGTTGGCCGCGAGCGACGGGTTCAAGGGGTATGAGACGATTATAATAACGGCCAGCGACGAACAGTTTACCGTTAGCACGTACATCATGGTAAATGTCGGCGAACCCTACGCACTGCCGATGAGCGAGGACGTGCCGTACGAGCTGGACCCCGCAGACTATTTCACGTTCGGCAATGTCGCCCAGGTATCCGTCCTGTCGCCCGGAGACCTTGGCGCGGCCTATGCCAGCGAGGACAACGGGACATGGACTCTCGGGCTCCAGGGCAAGCAGGATTGGAGCGGTGCGACCTACATGACCGCGCTGGTCGACCTCACATGGTGGATGCCTTGGTTCCCGACCCCGGCCGGCGCGCAGGGCGACGATGCCATCAGCAGCGTGGCTGGGTACTGGCATCACGAGAATGTCTTCATGACGTTCAAAGCCGATGTCAGTGCCGTGAACGATCCTCCGAAGGCGCTCGCACAGCAACCGCTGGTCCTGACTACCAAGGAGAACACACCATTCTACATCGCGCTGAACGTGAACGACCTTTTCTCCGATGTCGATAGCCCTCTGACATTCGGATATACCACATCCGGAGCCTACGCGAGCCTGCAGATAACGGACACGGGGATAGTCAGCGTCATACCCAACAAGGATTCCTACGGCACCCAGACCTTCGACCTAACGGCCTCGGACGGCGAATACACGGCCAACTGCACGCTGATCGCCCACGTCACGAAAGTCGACGACAGCATAATGGCCCTCTCCGGCAACGGCACGCTGGTCATTGACGAGGATGCGTTCGCAAGCGTGAACCTCTCGTACATGTTCTTCGATGAGGACGGTGTCACGGGCTATAGCTGCGTGGCCTCCGGCAACTTCACGGTCGCCATCGATGCGGCAAACCAGACGGCCCTGGTGACGCCGGCGGTGGACTGGAACGGCATCGAGAACATGGCCTTCAACGGCACCGACGGCTTGACGTGGGCCGGGAAAGAGATTACTGTGGTCGTCAATCCGGTGAACGACCCCCCGACAATTGCTTCGGATATCCAACCGGTCACCATGGACGAGGAGACGACGGCGGCCATTCCATTAACGGGCAACTTCCAGGACGTCGACAGCGCTCTCGCATATTCAGTCGCCTCGACATCCGCCAACATCTCAGTCGGCGTCGCGGACGGAACGCTCTCGATCGTCCCAGCTGAAAACTGGAACGGCGAGGCATCCGTCACGGTGACCGCCTCGGACGGGGAATACTCCGCCTCGACGGCGTTCACGGTCGCGGTAGCTCCTGTAAACGACCCCCCCACGCTCGTCAGCCCCATTGCGCAGGTTACAATCCAGGAAGACGGCTCGGCGGCAGTGAACATGGCCAGCCACTTCTCTGACGTGGACGACGCGCTCGAATACACAGCCGCGGGCACGCTGGATTATACCATCACCATTTCAGGCGACGACATCGCGACCGTAACCCCCAGGCCGGGATGGCATGGCTCGGGCATCGTGTCGCTCGGGGCCACAGACGGCGAGAGCTGGCTGAACGAATCTGTCGAGGTGGCCGTCCTCGCCGTGAACCACGCGCCCGTGGTCCTGAGGAGCATTCACGCAGCGAGCGTCACGGCTGGGAACGCCACCCTCGTGGATGTCTCGGGGCTCTTCTCCGACCCTGACGGCGATGCCCTCGCGGTGTCTGTCGGCGGCTCGGGCAATCTCGAGTACGGGATGCTTGCGAACGGCATGATCGAGATAAAGACCAGGGACGCCGGGCCGGGTACATATGCGATGAAGGTGACGGCCTCGGACGGGCAGTCTGTCGCAGAGGCGGGCTTCGACGTCGTGGTGATGGAGAAGCAGCAGGCGGCCGCGCAGGCGGGGCTGCCGATCGGCCTCGGGTACGGGCTGAGCGGCGGGCTGATGATCGCGAGCGCGCTCGCGGTGGCCGGGTTCGCGCTTTTCGCGAAGAGCGAGGCGAGGAACCGCGGCGCCGTGGCGCGGCTCCGCAGGCATGCGGCGGCAAACATGGTCTGAGCGCCTCGCGCAAAACCTTTCCCCCTCTTTTGTTTTCAAATCTGATACCAACGGGTGCGCCTTATTTACTCGCCATCGCGATTTCCCGTCAGGTGCTTTGATGATCGACGCCACGAAGCTGGTGAACGACGCTGATGTCGAGAAGATACTCCTGGCCGCCAACGAGCGGGAGCTGACGGTGCAGGAGCTGAGCGAGCGGCTCGGGATACCGATAGCCACGTGCTACAGGAAGGTGAGGACCCTCGAGGAGCTGGGCCTCCTGAAGGAGAAGAGCACTTACATCGGCAGGGACGGCCGGATACACAAGTTCTACACCTCCCAGCTCGAGGCCGCATACGTGTACTACGAGGACGGAAAGGTAAGGGTCCGGTTCAAGGTGATTCTGGAGATGGCGCAAGGCTACCGCGAGAGGTACGAGGCCATCGCCCGCGCCAAGCAAGCGGACGCTGAGAATCAGAAGGGAGAGCCGGATGCCGCCATTTAACTACGCGCAACGCGATCCAGCAGCGGGACGGACGTGACCAGATGAACCAAATCGAGGCTACGCGCATACTCTCCGACGAGTACTCGGCGAAGATACTCATCGCGACGTACCTGAGGCCTAAGAACGCCATCGAGCTGAGCCAGAGGCTCGGGATACCCATGGCGGCGTGCTACCGCAGGATAAGGACGCTCGAGCGGGCGGGGCTGCTGCAATGCGTCGGCAGGTCGCTGACGCAGAAGGGCAAGCGCATAAGCAACTACGTCTCGCAACTGAAGGACGCGCAGATAACGCTCGAGAACGGCCAGCTCAGGGTCAGGTTCGGCCTCAAGAGCGGCACGAGCTGGGACTTCGGCGGCGTCTGGAGCCCCCTGGACGCGCTCGTCCCAAATCAGCAGGCAGGATGAACCCATTCCTCCACGCCCGGGCCCGCAGTCAATGTCCCCCAGCGACTGCGGCCCGCTGCGGCGGCCGGCATCCGGGAAGACCCGGCCGCCGCGTTTATTGTCGTTTTGGCACGGTGGGCATTACCGACCGCTCGAAAACCATGGCCTCCCATAGTTTTCCGCGCAATCCCACGGCCCGACCTGCCTGAATGAGTAAAGCAAACATAAATATATATAGACGATAAAAGAATCTATTCGGCATGGGGGCCAGCCAAGGGAGTGGCCGCGCGGGCGCGCGGGATCCCGAGACCGACGCAGGGCAATTGCACACGGCCTATGAGTCTCTCGGCGTCGGCATAGCCTTGGTAGATCCCCGCGGCAGGCTGACCTACGCAAACGCCGCGCTCTGCCAGCTCGCAGGGTATTCGCGCCAGGAGCTCGTCGGGAGGGATTTTATCGGGCTGGTCCACCCGGACGACGCCGACCGCATGATGGGCATTTTCATGGAAGGGCTGAAAAGCCCGGGGGCCGCTCCGGTCCTGCGGTTCAGGGCCGTCCGCAAGGACGGCTCGCACGTACATTACATGACGCGCCCCATGGCGCTCATGCGGGGGGATACGGTGGCGGGCTTCACGGCGGTCGTCCAGGACGTCACGGAAAGCATGAAGGCGGAGGCCGCGCTGCGCGAGAGCGAGGAGAAGTTCAGGCAGCTCGCCGAGAACATCGACCTGGTTTTTTGGCTGACGGACTGGAAAAACAAGAAGCTGCTTTATGTGAACCCTGCATACGAGAAGGTTTTCGGACAGAGCCTGGAGAGCGCCTACGCCGACAGGATGTCCTGGAAAAAATCGGTCCATTCCGGCGATTTCGAGCGCGTCGACGATTTATTCCGGAAATCCGCCGAAGATAAGAAGCCCCTCGAAGTAGATTACAGGATCATTTGCAAGGGCGAGGTCAAATGGCTGCGCGAGCGCGCCTACCCCGTGAAAGACGAGGATGGCGAAGTGTCTCGCTTTATTAACGTGGCGGAGGACATCACGGCGCGCAAGCGGACCGAAAAATTGCAGAAAGTGCTGTTCGATATCGCCAATGCCATGAACGTCTGCAGGAACCTCGACGAACTCTACCCGCTCATCCATCGCAAGATCTCGCAGGTGCTCGACACCACTAACTTCTTCATCGCGCTCTACGACAAGGAAAGGCACGTCCTCGACTTCCCCTACTACGCCGACGAGAAAGACGACTACGGGAAAGAGGTACCGGCCGAGAAGACCAACTGCCATTACATCATCCGCACGGGGGAGGCGCTGCTCGCCGACCTGGATGTCTTCGCCGACCTCAACGCCCGGGGCGAGATAGTCACCAGAGAGTGTCTGGGCAGGCCGCTCATCTGGCTCGGAGCACCTTTGAAGAGGGGAGAGGAGGTGTTCGGTGTGATAGCCGTCCAGAGCTACACGAATCCCCGGGCCTATGACGAGAAAGACAAGGCGGTGTTGCAGTTTGTCTCCCACCAGATCGCCAACGCCATCGACGTGGTGAGGGCCGAGGAGGCGCTGCGCGAGTCGAACGAGTACCTGAACAATCTGTTCGACCATGCGAACACCCCGATAATCGTCTGGGATACTCAATACAAAATTACCCGTTTCAACCGCGCTTTCGAAAAATTGACTGGGAGGACCGCAAAGGAGGTCATCGGCAGATCCATTGAGATACTCTTCCCGCCTGCGTTGGTCGACAGTTCGATGGAGCTCATAACGGAAACAACGGGCGGGGAGCGCTGGGAGGTCGTGGAGATACAGATACTCCACGCAGACGGCTCGGTCCAGACCGTCCTGTGGAACTCGGCCACGGTGATGGACACCGACGCGAAGACTCCGATTGCGACTATTGCGCAGGGCCAGGATATCACCGAGCGCAAGAGAGCGGAGGAAGAAATCCGCAAGCTGAACGCCGAGCTCGAGCGGCGCGTCCGCGACCGCACCGCCCAGCTGGAGGTCGCCAACAGGGAGCTGGAATCGTTCTCCTACTCCGTCTCGCACGACCTGCGCGCCCCCCTCAGGTGCATAGACGGCTTCGGCCAGGTGCTCGTCGATGAATATTCCAACAAACTCGACGACGAGGGCAAGGAATACCTCGACCGCATACGGGCGGGGGCGCAGAAGATGGGGATGCTGATAGACGACTTGCTGAAGCTCGCGCAGGTCTCGCGGGCGGAGATGCGCTCGGTCGATGTGGACCTTACGGCGATGGCGCGCGCCATAGCCAGCGATCTGAAGGCGTCGGGCCCCGGCAGGAATGTCGATTTCGCCATCGCGGACGGCCTCAAAGCTGTCGGCGACCCCGGCCTTATGAAGGTGTTGCTCGTGAACCTGCTGGGGAACTCGTGGAAGTTCACCGGCAAGCACGAGGCCGCGCGAGTGGAGTTCGGCAAGGCGCCGAAGGACGGGGCAAACGCGTTCTTCGTCAAAGACGATGGCGCGGGATTCGACATGACGTACGTGAACAAGCTCTTCAGCCCGTTCCAGAGGCTCCACTCGGCGGAGGAGTTCGCCGGCACCGGCATCGGCCTTGCGACCGTGCAGCGGATAGTCCACAAGCACGGCGGACGGGTATGGGCCGAGGGAACGGTCGAGAAGGGCGCCACAATCTATTTCACCTTCCACGAACATGGAGACGCGGGAAAGGAGGGAAAGGAATGAACAAACCAAGGAAGATATTGCTTGTGGACGACAACCCGGACGACGTGAAGCTGACGAAGATGGCGCTGACGAAGAGCAACATCGCCAACGACATCGACGTGGCGAGGAACGGGGTCGAGGCGATAGAGTACCTCTTCGGCAAAAGGAGGAACGGCAACAACCTGCCTGCCGTCGTGCTCCTGGACCTGAAGATGCCGAAGGTGGACGGGCTCGAGGTGCTGAAGCGCATCAGGGGCGAGGAGAGGACGAAGCTGCTTCCCGTCGTCGTGCTGACCACGTCGACCGAGGAGCGCGACATCATCGAGAGCTACGAACTCGGGTGCAACAGCTACGTCTGCAAGCCGGTGGACTTCAACAACTTCGCCGAGGCGGTGAAGCAGCTGGGCCTGTACTGGCTCGTGATAAACGAGATCCCCTTCAAGAACGGGAGATGAGGATGGGGCAGCCGCTTCGCGTCCTCATAATCGAGGACTCCAAAGACGATGCGGAGCTCGTTGCGCTCGAGATCAGGCGCGGGGGTTACGATGTCGCCTACGAGCGCGTGGACACGCCCGAGGGGATGCGGGCCGCGCTCGGAAAGCCCTGGGACGCGATCGTCTCGGACTACGTCATGCCGCGTTTCAGCGGGCTGGACGCCCTGAACTTGTTAAAGGGGAGTGGAATAGATATGCCATTCATCATAGTCTCGGGGAACATCGGGGAGGATACCGCGGTCGAGGCGATGCGGGCAGGGGCGCACGACTATCTGCTCAAGGGCAACCTGAGGCGCCTCCCTGAGGCGCTGAGGAGGGAGCTGAGAGAGGCCGAGGGGCGAAGGGCGCGGAAGAAAGCGGAGGAATCGCTGCGGCTGGCGGAGGAACGGTACCACGGCACTCTGGATGACATGCTGGAGGGTTGCCAGATCATAGGCTTCGATTGGAGATACGTTTATCTCAACGACGCGGTAGCCAGGCAGGGTCACAAAGTCAAAGAAGAACTCCTGGGCCATACGATTATGGAGATATATCCAGGCATCGAAAAAACGGAAATGTTCGCCGCGCTGCGTCGCGCCATGGAGAAACGCACCGAGGAACGTATGGAGAACGAGTTCGCTTTCCCCGATGGCTCCAAGGGCTGGTTCGAGCTCCTCATCCAACCCGTAACGGATGGCATATTCATAATGTCCTTGGACGTCACCGAACGAAAGCGCGCCGAGGCCGCACTCCGCGAGTCCGAGGAGAAGTTCAGGGAGGTGTTCAACAACGCCAGCGACGCCATCCTCCTGTACGAGGTCGACGGCAGGGGGATGCCCAGCAGGATCCTCGAGGCCAATGACACCATGGTGATGATGTTCGGATACGGCAAGGACAGGATCCTCTCGATGTCCGCCCATGATATCGCGAACCTGGATACGATAGTGGACAGGGAGAGCATGGGCGACATGCTGAAGGAGCTTCTCGCGCGCGGCTTCAGCACCTTCGAGATGCGCATGCTTAAGAAGGACGGGAGCGTCATAGACGTCGAGATGAGCTCCCACATGTTCGAGCTGCGCGGCAAGAAGGTCGGACTTTCCATTCTGCGCGATATCTCGGAGCGAAAGAAGGCCGAAAATGCCTTGAAGGAAAGCGAGGAGAGGCACCGCCGCCTGTTCGAGACGATGTCGCAGGGGGCCGTCTATCAAAATGCCGAAGGGAAAATCACGTCCGTGAATTCCGCTGCGATGCGCATACTCGGCCTGACCTTGGACCAGCTGGCTGGACGCACCACCATGGACCCGCGCTGGAAGGCGATCAGGGAGGACGGCACGGACTTCCCCAGCGAGGATCACCCAGCCATGGCGTCCCTCAGGACTGGAAAGGAGGCCAGGGGGGAGATAATGGGCGTGTTCAATCCCCTGGACAATGCATACAGATGGCTGCTCATAAATGCCGTCCCGGAGTTCAGGCCCGGCGAACCGAAACCTTGTATGGTGTACACTACATTCGACGACATCACAGTCATAAAGAAGACTATGGACGCCTTGAGGGCGAGCCAGGAGAGGTTCGCATCGCTCTTCAACAACATCAGCGACATGGCGTTCGTGTACGGTCTCGGCGAAGGGAATTCCCCGACCAATATCATTGAAGCGAACGCCGCGATGTGCCGCGCGCTGGGCTATACGAGGGACGAGCTCATGGAGAGGACCCCGCGGCAAATCGCCGGGCCGCCGGGAAAAGAGATCGCGCTGGATGCTGCGAGGGGATTGGCGGGCGGCAAGGCCGCGGCCTTCGAGGCGACCCTCCTCGCCAAGGACGGGCGGGAGATCCTGGTCGAGGTCAACTCGCAGGCGATGAAGCTGCACGGGAAGGCCGTCATGCTGTCGATGGCGAGGGACGTCACTGGGAAGAGGGAGGCGGAAGCGGCGCTGCTCGCCCAGAAGGTCATCGAGTCCAGGTACGTTCTCACGAAGACCATGACGGACGTCGTGCCGCTCCTCATGATGCAGAAACCGGGCGCCGGCGGGGCGACCGCGTTCCTCCAGGAGATCATGAAGCGCCTCGACGACGCGTTCTACGACCGGTACTTCCCGTCGGGAAAGCTCGACGACACCGAAGCGTTCGGCAACAACGTCTGCGCGCTCCTGAACGACATGGGCGGCAGCTTCGAGTCCAGTCGCCAAGGGGATCGCCTGCTGATCGAGGGGAGCGAATGCCCCTGGCACAACGAAATGGCCAGGAACCCCCTGCTGTGCATGATGACGAGGGGGATCATAGAGCGCTTCGGGACGAAGGCGCTGGGCCAGGTGAGGCTCGCGCAGGATGGAAGCCTCATCGAGGGCGGGAAGACGTGCAGGTTCAGGCTGGTCAGGATTTGACGGTGGTGAAGTTCGCCTTCCCTTCCCCCTCTATAAAAATCCCAGCGTCGGTTATCTCGTAGAAGATATGGGACGAGGGTATGCGCGTGTTCCTCATCTTGATGACCTCCATGGCGCGCTCCCGCCTGTCCGTGAACGGGTTGTCGCGCTTGAAGAGGCGCACGACGCTGAACGTCGAGTGCATGAGCGCGCTGCGCATCGCGGCCTCCAGGTCGTCGTCGAAGACCAGGAGGGTCGTGCAGCCCTGCTGCTTGAGCTTGAAGACCAGGGAGTCCATGCGCTCCCTGTAACGTATTGCCTCGGCCGCCATGCCGAAGACGCTCATGTTGTCCACCACGAGGTTCGCGCCCTTGGGCACCTTGATGAACTGCAGGAAGTCCTGGAACTTCTCCGGGAGGCGCATGCCGCCGACGCGCTCGGGGAGTATCTCGACGACAGTGAGGGTTCCGTCCTTCTCGTACTTCTCCATCTCCCAGCCGAAGCTCCGGGCCTGGGAGTAGATGTCGTCCTTCTCCTCCTCTGTGAGAAGCTGGACGCACCGCTCGCCGCGCGCGCAGGCCGCGGCTATGAAGTGAAGGGTCAGGATGGTCTTACCGGAGCCCGCGCCCCCCATGATGAGCGTCGTCCTGCCCCTGGGATAGCCGGTGATGGACGCGTCGAGCTTGTCGACTCCGGTCGGTACGTGCGACACGCGCCTCCTGTCCCCGGCGGAACCATCCGATGACATGGCCAATGTAGTGCCCCGAAGGGAACCAGCATGTCGCAATATATGTATCTTTGCCTCTCAATATCATTGCCAAACGGCTCGGAGACCGACTCCGTGCATGACAGTTTCATGCCAATGATAATGTTCATGTGCTGTCCTGAATTAACTTCCGCTTTGGCGTTTTTATGAATATTCGTCGTCATAGTCCAATCACCCTTTCCTGGCCTTTTCCATGAATCCCTGGTACGGCGTCTTGATATCGTCGTCGGTTTCCAGGCTCATGTGCGGT
>JACRNV010000018.1 GCA_016214785.1 Methanobacteriota archaeon | reverse complement strand
TCATTGGCTCAAAGTGAAGTTCAAACCGACTGCTACAGGGACCTACCGCGTCAATGTGAAGTTCACGATGTCGTACTCTGGTGGGTGGGTCTCTGATCCGTCCTCAGGCACGATAGACCAGCAGCAACAGGAATATTGCTATGAAAAGTCAATAATTGTATCGCCATCGGACCTTGTGGTCACTGTTACGGCCACCCCCGTCAGCGGAGATGCCCCCTTATTGGTGAGTTTCTCTACGACGGTTAGTGGTGGCACGCCCCCATATTCGTACTCATGGGACTTCGGCGATGGAACAACGGGTACTGGCCCATCTACCTCACACACCTATAACCCAAGCAGCACATCGTCATACATAGCTACGTGCACAGTAACGGATGCAAATGGTAAAACTGGAGTGGGGAACTCACCTCAAATCACTGTTGCCGTTTCTGGGATTCGCACAATAGTATTCTCCGGCTATAAATGGACGGTGAAGTCTAGCGGCGGTTCTCAGCAAGGTCCTGGCTCGAACTATTGGTCCGACAGCACAGAGAATGTTTGGCTTGACACAGAGGGTCAACTGCACTTGAAAATAACCTATCGAAATGGAAAATGGTATTGTTCTGAAGTGATATTACAGGATACCCTCGGGTATGGCTCCTATTATTTCTTCACAGCAAGCCGCGTTGACAATTTAGATAAGAACGTGGTCGTAGGATTGTTTCCATATTTAGACAACGATGAAGATGATAATATTGAGATAGGAGACAATGACTTAGAAATAGACATAGAATTCTCGAAATGGGGGGGACTCCTAACAAATGCGCAATACGTAGTACAACCGCCCCCCTACACGAATGATAACTTGGAAAGGTTCAATATGGTACTGACGGGCGACTCCTCAACCCACGGGTTTAACTGGTTTGAAAATTCCATCGATTTCTTTAGTTTTCATGGACACTACAATGTACCACCTAATTCAGGCTATATTATCAACCAGTGGGAATATACTGGATCATACTATCCCCAAACAAGTAATGAAAAAGTTCATTTGAACCTTTGGCTATACGATTCTGATAATAATAAACAAGGTGATCCTCCCTCGAATGAGCAAGAAGTCGAAATAGTTTTTAAAAAGTTTGATATGGTTCCTCAAGAATCTCCACAAGTTAAGATCATCGCAAGCCCTACTGGCGGTAATGTCCCGCTAACGGTTACATTCTCTGCCACGGTTAGTGGTGGCACGCCCCCATATTCGTACTCATGGAATTTCGGCGATGGAACGACTGGAACTGGAAAGATGCCCATACACACATATGAGTCGCCCATCAACATCACATATACTGCCACCTGCACTGTCACGGATGAAATTGGCAGGCACGGGGAGGGAATCTCGCCAGTGATTACCGTAACAATGAATAAGGCGCGGCATTTAACAGTTGTAGCTGATAAACTATACTTCGTTCCTGGAGGGACAGCAACTTTTTCAGGCAGGATAACGGATGATAAAGGAAACGGGGATCCTGGTGTCTGGGTGGGAGTAGATGACCCTGTCCGTGGCGTCTGTGATGACCATGCTGCTATTACAGACTCAGAAGGGCGCTTCTCATATATGTCTACTGTTATTGTTGCAGGTCGATATTGGTTTACTTTTTATGTCGATCTAGAAATCAGACATATAATAGTTGATGTCTGGCCTATACAGGAGTTTGCAGCCCTCCAGAGTCTCACCCTTTCCAACAATGGCTCTAACTCCTCAAAGACATTGGTTGCGAAAATCTACTTGGGAAACACCTTTTTGAAAGACGTCATTATCCCTGTAGGAGACACTGCAAGAGTGATATTGGTGAAATCTCAATACCCCCCCATCAGTGCTACTGACTTTTACTGTCCAATAGATGTAGGAGTAGGTGCATATTGTCGTGATAGGGATGGAACAATGTCTGTAAGTGTTGGGGAGGAGCTCTTTGTAAGGGGCTACTGGAAGACCAATGATGGTACCGTAACTGATTTCGGTGTCTGTGTAGGCGTTGGAGTCGGTGTTCCTGTGGAACCTTTGGTCCTGAAAGGTGATATAGCCTTATGCGTAGGGAAGGGTGGGGCGAATATTGAGATTAGTGGCGGCGCAGGGATTGGTTGGCAGACAGTTGGTGAGACACTTCGTGTAGATATTGTCACTCTGGAAACGGTTTCAGATCAACAGGAGAGTTCGCTAACTGTCGAAGCGCATTGCCCCGTCGACATAATGGTCTATGATTTGAACAACAAGAGGGTCGGATATGATCCGACAACCATGGAAAGTGTCAACGAGATTAGTGGCTCACTGTATTCCGGACCGTATTCTGACCCGGAAACAATCTTCATTCCCAATGCTGCTAGCGAATACACTCTTAAGATATTTGGTAACGGCTTCGGAGACTATCATATTAAAGTTCGAAAGGTAGTAGGTCAAACAGTCTCCGAATACTGGATTAACGGTACGATATCTCCAGAGGTGGTTTACACAGAAACGATAGATATGCCTTCACAATCTCCTCAGAGCGTCCCAGGACCGACTATAACAGAGGGATTGTTTTGTGTTATCATCGCGTTGATTCTATGGGTCTGGAAAAAAAGAAAATCCGTTTTAGCAACGTATTGAGTGTCTCACTATCTCCTTCGCTTTCTGCTTCCCCATCTCCGTGAAGACGTACACCCCAACCTCGAACATCTGCCTCTGGACCTCGTCCGTGATCAGCTCCTTATCGTGCTCTGCGACCTCTTTGTTCAGCTCTCCGGCGATGTCATCTATCACCGGGTCCAGGAAGTCGTAGAGCTTCGCCTTGTGCCTCGTGAGGATGAAAATCAACGCTTCCAAGTCCATATCAGCTAAGTTGATTTTCGCCAGACGCATCCATTCAATTCGGAAGCGACCTGGATGCGTCGTATCTCAGCTACGTTTCTCTCAGCAATATATGTGTGGAAGCAGGGATGGCCACAACGTGCCTGCGCAGCCTGTCGTTGCGGTAGACCTCGATGGCGAAGAACGCGCCGATTGCGACCAGCAGCGCGAAATGCTCCAGGGACATCATGTTGGCACCTTCCAGTCCACGACCATCAGGCGCGCCTCGTGGCCGAGCGCCTGGACGGCCTGGATGGCCTGGAAGACCTCCGGCCACTGCTGGTTCTCGGGCAGCACCGGCTCCCCGATCTCCATCAGCTGCTCGACGTCGCTCTGCAGCGCCGTCAGCGCGGCGCGGATGGTCATGACCCTGGCGCGTATCTGCGCCCTGAGCTGGGCGTCCAGCCCGTCGCAGAGCTCCAGTATCTCCACGCACTTGTTCCGCGCGATCCCTATCTGCGTCGTTGCATCCAGGGATATTGGCTGCATGACGTCCACCGATATCGGCTCCATCACGTTGGGGGTCGAGCCGCCACCCCCGCTGTTCTGTTGTGTGGTTCTTCGGACCATGTTGGTCACCTGTGGAGGACGAGGGCGGACCACCCTTATGCCACGTGGTCGATTAATCGATATGGGTTTTAAATAGGAGGAGTCGAGCGGTGCGGCAGGGGAAATTATAAACCGCCAAAAGCCATGGGACGGCGAGATAAGCATGGAGCAGCAGGACAAGTTCGGCAGGCCCATCCACGACGACGTATTCCGGAAGCTGGTACACTACGGCTGGGCGCTGGAGAATTGCGGCTACGTCGAGCACGGGGGCAAGCCGAACCTTTTCGTCCTGAAGATTGGGGAGGGGGCATTCTACGCCGACATGCGAGGCACGAAGGAAGTGCCTATCTGGACCGACCCCTTGCCGCTGCTCTATTGGAGATTCGATGAGCATACGCCCGAGTGGAAGCAACGAAGGCTGGTAAAGCAGGAGAGGAAGAGGCTGGCCGACGCGGGCTGCCCAACGAGACTGAGCTTTCACGAGATGAGCCCGCCGGACGGCCTGATGGTCAAGGAGGACGACGGCTACTGCGCTGCATGTGGCAAGGACTTCCAGGACAAGGGAAGGTTCTGCTCCGACGAGTGCAGGGAGAAATCGGACCAGACTGAAACGACGAGCGAGTGATAGGCGACGTGTGCCCTATCCGAATACATTCCTACGGTGCTTGTCCGGGTCGATGAATTTGACCGCCTTCGCATCAAAATGCTCCGGGTCGAACTTTCCCCCGATCCATTCCAGCATGTCCTCGTGCTCCTCGTGCTTCGGGTTGCGGATGGCCTCGAGGAATTCCACGTATCCCCACGGGCCCCCGCAATCTTCTGGCGGGCAGGCATTCTCTCCATCCACGCATCTCGGATACTTCGCCCCCGCCTCTCGGTCGAGAACCTTCTCCAGTTTGACGACGTGCTGCCAGCAGTCGCCGAAATCGTAGACGTAGACTGCCTTGGAGCCGGTCTTCGGAAACAGGTCGGAGATGCGCCCCTTCCAGTCGGGGACGACGTCACCGTCGCCATCCTCGTCGGGGATACCGAACCTGACAGGCGCCCCGGTCACTGGGTGGCGCACCTCGAACTCGTGGAGGTGCGATTCCGACCACCCCATCGCGCACTGGATTGCGACGTGAAGGTCCCAGAAGGTGCTATTCTCAGGGATTTGCACCCGGCGCCAGACCGGCGGTTTCACGTCCTGCAAGGCAATCTTGAACTGGTACACCTTCTCAAACTTCTTTTTCATGTTCATCGACCCCTCAATATGAAAATATGCTTAAAATGATTTGGGAAATATGCGCGCCCCAAGTCGTTTCGCCGGATGGTAAAACTATTTCTCCATTCATCCCATATGCGCAGACGATGAAACAGCGCACGTTAGCCGAGTTCGAAGCCAGTGGCGAGGGCAGCCCCGCCCCGAAGTCGGGCGCATCCCAAGCATCGCGACCTCACATCGGCTGTTTCACGGTTTCCGGTTCGCACGTCAAGCATCCCCTCCTGAGAACGCAGAGCGTGCAGTACCGCGAGTTCCAGCCCAACCTCGCCGCGTCCGCCGTGGACGAAAGCACACTCGTCGTCCTCCCCACCGGGCTCGGCAAGACTGTCATCGCCGCGATGGTCGCCGCCGACGTCAAGGCCCACAGGGGCGGAAAGGTCCTGTTCCTCGCGCCGACCAAGCCGCTCGCCCAGCAGCATATGCAGTCGTTTTCCAGGCTCCTCGACACCACCGAACGGATGGAACTCTTCACGGGCTCGACCAGCGCCGCGAAGCGGGCGCGGCTCTGGGCGGAGTCCCAGTTCGTGTTCGCGACGCCGCAGGGGATCGGGAACGACATCGAGAAGAAGCGATACACGCTGGAAAACGTTTCGTTGCTGATATTCGACGAGGCGCACAGGGCCGTCGGCGACTACTCGTACGTCAACATCTCGAAACAATACAGGGCTCATGCCCGCTCGCCGCTCGTGCTCGGGTTGACCGCGTCGCCTGGCTCCGAAATCGAGCGCGTCGAAGAGGTCGTTGCGAACCTCGGCATCAAGCGCGTCGAGGCGCGCGGCCCGCACGACGGGGATGTCGCGGACTACGTCAAGCAGATCGACGTGGCCTGGTCGAAGGTCCGGCTGACGCCCCGGATGGTCGAGGCGCGCGACGCGCTGGAGGATAGCCTGACCGAGCGTATAAACAAGTTGAAACGAACGGGCTTCCTGCGGCGCTGGCGCAAGGGCCAGAACGTGCCGAAGAAGGAGATAATCGCGACCGGCGCGGCCATCCGCGCGCGCTTCGCGTCGCGGCGCAGCGGGATGCTGTTCGGCGCGATCTTCAACCAGGCGGTCGCGCTCCAGCTCTGCCACTGCCTCGAACTGCTCGAAACACAGGGCGTCGCGCCGCTGAAGCTCTATCTCGAACGCATGCTCGCGCAGGACAAGATCTCCAGGACGGAAAAGTCGTTCCTCAACGACCATGCCGTGGCACGCGCGCTGAAGTTTTGCAGGGGGCACACTGGCAGCTCGCACCCGAAGGAGGACGCGCTCGTCGGGATACTGAAAGAGCAGCTCGCGGGAAATCCGGACTCGCTCGTCATAGTGTTCTCGCAGTTCCGCGACACCATCTCGACGATCATCGAGCGATTGCAGACCGAGGGGCTGAGCCCGGTCCGGTTCGTCGGGCAGGCCAATCGCGGCGACGAGAAGGGCATGTCTCAGAAAGAACAGGCCGAGATACTCGACAGTTTCAGAAAAAGGGAG
Organism: Methanobacteriota archaeon; assembly: GCA_016214785.1. Lineage (GTDB taxonomy): Archaea > Thermoplasmatota > Thermoplasmata > SG8-5 > JACRNV01 > JACRNV01. The sequence goes on along the minus strand of JACRNV010000018.1, from coordinate 5,146 downwards.
TTCAACGTCATGGTCGCGAGCAGCGTGGCCGAGGAGGGACTGGACATCCCCGCGGTCGACCTCGTCGTCTTCTACGAGCCCGTGCCCAGCGAGATACGGACCATCCAGCGCAGGGGCAGGACCGGCCGGAGCGCCGTGGGAAAGGTCGCCGTGCTCGTGACCGAGGATTCGAGGGACGAGGCGTTCCTGTACGCCGAGATCGCGCGGGAGAAGAAGATGCGGAAACTGGTCGGGAAGATGGGGCGGAAGCGAGGCCCTCGTGGACCAGGGTTCTCCACACCGTGACCAGACGCTCCCGCAGCGGTGGTAAAGCCCTGACTGCCAAATGCCAGAGGTGCCGGTTTTCAGCGTGCTGTATCGTGGAGTGGCGAAACTAGGCTGATCTCCTCGATGAGATCGTCCAGGAATATGATCCGGTCCGCGATGCGCCGCAGCTCCGCGCTGAACGAGCCGCGGAACGCGGCTATCTCGATGCGCTTGCCCTTGTACTTCACCCTATCCACGGTCTGGCTGAAATCGGCATCGCCACTCACGAGCACCGCCGTGTCGAACGCGTTCTCCCACGTCAGACACAGCAGGTCGGTGACGAGCGCGACGTCTATGCCCTTCTCGACAAAATAGGACTGCCCGGTGACCATGTCCGTTCTGGACTGCAGCGGCTTCGCGACGACCTGGATGCCGCTGTACTGGAGCGATTCGTGGAACTTCGCCACGCCTGGGTCGATGGGCACCTTGTGGCTGCAATAGTAGTACGCGCGCAACAGCGGGCGGCCCGTGGCGAGTTTCTCGACGAGCTTCGCGTAGTTTATCTTGATGCTCATGCGGTTCCTGTCGTTGAACTCGCGCAGGGCGTAGAACAGGTTCGAGCCGTCGAAGAATATCGCGATGCGGTCCGGCAGCCTGAATGCCACGGAGATAGTATTGGGCGATGCGTACTTAATGTTTGCCTGAGCGCCGCCCCACGTCGCCCCTCGGGTCTGTCGTAGGATGTTCTCTACAAAGTCGTAAAAGGTGTCTATGCTACCGAGTTACCAACGCATAGCCACGCATTTAGGGCTTTGCCCTCAGGGCTCCTTTGGCGGCGCTCCTGATGCACGTCAGGGGCACTCCCGAGGCTCCCTGACGCTCGGCGATGCATCGCCTCGCTGAAGCCCCTACCCCTGCGTCCATCGCTGGGCGGCTGTCAAGATTCGTGTCAGTTATTTCTCGCCGTTGATTTTCGTCTTGTCAGGCGTCGGAGTGTCCATCTCGATAAAGCAATCTATCACCTCGGGGATCCCGTCCACTATCCTCTTCTCGATGCTTCGGGTTATCTCGCGCACGTCCTCGATTAGGAGCTTCGGTTCGAGCTCGATCACAAGATACACCAGAACTTTGTTCGCTCCAACCTGGATTGTTTTCAAGCTCAGCACGTTGACGATATCCGGGTCGGAGAGCGCGTACCTACGTATCGCCTCCTCCATCTCAATGCTGGCCGACTCCCCCAGCAACCTCTTCCGGTTCTCATCGATCAGGTAGAGGGCGAAAACACCAATCATGAACCCGATTATCAGGCCGGCAAAGCCATCGATCCGGTGCATGCCCAGGACCGAGACGCCTACGAGCCCGACAAGCGCGATTATGACGCCGGACAACGACAGGCAGTCCTCGATGAGGACCATCTTTATCGTGGGATCCCCGGATCCGCGATATGCGTTCAGTATTCCCTTCTTGTGCCTCGTGACCGAGGATTTCGAGGCATGGATTCCCTTGATGGCGTAATAAACTGCGACGCCTTCAAACGCCGTAGACAATGCAGTGCAAGCGATGGCTAGCTCGACGTATTCTATCTCCCCACCGTGGATTATCTGCTCCAACCCTCTGAAAAGCGATGCCGAAGCTATTACGCCGAACATCAAGACCGCGCCTATCAGGCTCCAGAAATAGATGGCCCTCGAATACCCGAAAGGGTGTTTCCCGTCGGGGGGTCTGGCCGCCGCCTGGATTCCCACGAGAAGCAATACGCTGTTGATCGAGTCCGCAAGCGAATGCAGCGTCTCCGAGAACAGCGCGCTGCTGCCACTCAGCCAAGCCGCAATCCCTTTGACCGCCATGATGCATAGGTTGCACGCCAGGGCGATCTTCACGACCTTTGTACTTGTAATCGTCATTTACCTTTGTGCTCCGGCGTCCGAAAGATATACGAAATTGCTATTTGAATGTGATTGCGTCCGAGGCCCGCTTCAGACCATCTTCGTGTACTGTTTCAATGCTCGCTTGAGGCTGTCGACCTGGGGCTCCCGGTTCCCATCTTGGAGCGCGTCGACAACGCAGTGGTCGAGATGGTCCTCGAGCACGATCTGGCTGATCTTCTGCAGGGCGGATTTCGCGGAGTTGAGCTGTATTATTATCTCATCGCAGGGGCTGTTCCTTTCCAGCATCCCGCGGATTCCCCTCAGCTGGCCCTCGACCTTCCTTATCCTCCGATTGAGGCTTGTCACGTCATGATGTTTCTGGTTTGCCATGTCATCACCCCTCTACCCGTCGTACGTAAGCAGCATCGCGGAATTCACCACCACGAACACAGACCCGCAGTTGTGGACTATCGCCGCGGTCACCGGGTTCAGGAATCCATAGGCGGCAAACACTATCGCGCCGAAGTTGATGAACATCGAGACGACAATGTTGAAAACGATGCGGCTCCTGGCCTTGCGGCATATCTTGACCAGGAAGGGAAGCTTGCCCACGTCGTCGCTCATGAGGGCGATGTCAGCGGCCTCCATGGACACGTCCGATCCTATCGCGCCCATGACCACGCCCACCGAGGCCGTCGCCAGGGCGGGGGCGTCGTTCACGCCATCGCCCAGCATGGCCACCTTGTGCCCGTCCTTCAAGAGGCTCTTGATGGCATTCACCTTGTCCTCGGGCAGTTGGGACGCATAGACGTCTGTGACCCCCGCCTCGCGCCCGATGGAGTCAGCGACCGCCTGGTTGTCCCCCGTCAGCATGACCACGCGCGACATGCCTATCTCCTTCAGCCCCGCGACAGCGCCTTTCGCCTCCTTCCTGAGGGTGTCGGCGATGGCGACGATCCCGATTATCTCGCCGTCCAGGGCGACGGGGAGGGCCGTCTTCCCCCCCTTCTGCATCCGGTCTATGGCCTTGGCGGCGTGCGGATTGCCGTCCAAGATGGCCTGCCCGACCACCTTCTCACCGATGCTGACCTTGCGCCCGGCCACGGTCGCGGTCACACCTTTGCCCGCGTGCATCTCGAACGATTCCGGGGTCTCCACGGATATGCCCATCGCCTTCCCGTAGGCGACGATGGCCTTACCGAGCGGGTGCTCCGAGTTCATTTCCGCGCTCGCGATGAGCCTCACGAAGCTCGTCCTGTCCATGCCCGGATCGAGCATCTCGATCTCCGCCACCTGCAGAACGCCGCAGGTGAGCGTCCCGGTCTTGTCTATCACGAACGTGTCCACTTTCGAGATCGCCTCCACGGCGGCCCCCGACTTGATGAGTATGCCTTTCCTCGTGGCGTTCCCGATCGTGGCCATCATGGCTGTCGGGGTGGCGAGTATCAGAGAGCAGGGGCAGAAGACAACGAGCGCCGTGACCGCCCGGCCGACGTCCCCCGTGACGAACCATATCACCAAGGCGCAGCCGAGGGCGACCGGGACCAGGACGCGCGCCCATCTGTCGGCTATGCGGACGATCGGAGCCTTGTTCTTCTCGGCCTCCTCGACCAGCCGTATCATCTTCCTAAGCGAGGAGTCGTCGCCGACGCTCGTGGCTCGTATCTCCACGGCCCCCTGCTGGTTCAGTGTGCCCTGGTACACGCCGTCGCCCTCGTTCCTATCGACGGGGACCGACTCGCCCGTCATCACCGCCTGGTTTACGGATGTGCTTCCCCGGACGATGACGCCGTCCACCGGGATGGCCTCCCCGGGCCGGACGATGACGACGTCCCCCCTCTTCACTTCCTTGGCCAGCACCTCCGTCTCTACGCCCGCGGTGCGGACCCGGGCCTTCTGCGGCGTCAGCTTGATGAGCGCCTGCAGGCTCCTGTGGGACCTTTCGGCGGTCACGTCCTCCAGCACCTTGCCCAGCTGCATGATGAACGCCACCTCGCCGGCGACGAAGTACTCTCCGATGGCGACCGCCGCGACCAGTGCGATCGCGACGAGGAGGTCAGCGGTCACGTCGTATTCCATGACCACCCCCTTTACGGCGCCGTACACGATGGGTATGCCGCTGATGACGATGGCTATCCAGGCGGCGTCGAACGGCAGCCAAGGGAGGAGGTCGAAGAAACTTATCGCGAGTACAATTCCCGATATTGCCGTCAGGCACAAAGTGCGGAAGGACTCCTCCTCCCGAAGCTTGCTGATGAGGTTCATGTGGAAGCCCCTCTCCGTTCCTATGTCAGCGCAGGGCTCATACCCCCATGGGGCATATAAATATGTTGGGCCGCCGCCCCCTGCCCGTCCTGGCGTTCCTCCGGACGCGCTCGGCGAGGCTCGACAAGAAAGGGATAGTGAGCTGCGAGCCCCTGATACCGGCCTGCCACAGCAGGAAGCCGAACTACTACGCCGCGTCCGCCCTGAGAATCCTGAAGAAGGAGGTCGAGATGAGGTCGGGAATACAGTTCCGGTGGAAGGACCTGCGGGCATCGTACGCCCAGATGTTGATAGACCGCAAGGCCAGAATCGAGACCGTATCCAAGGCGCTCGGCCACCAAACGACGAAGACCACGGAGATATGGTACGCGCGGATTAAGGACACGTCCGTGCACGAGGAAATAAACGCTTTATGGGATACTGGCAACGAAAAAGAGAGCGAGCCAGCACGAATAAAACCCAAAATTGATTATATATCGGGCATTACTGGATATAATTAGGGCGGGCCTGAAGGAAACCGTCGGCTTGAAAGCCAGCTGACCCCGACATATAATCAATCAGGCGTCCCCGGTATATACGTGTCCGAAAAACCTTTTATTTTTCTTACTAAAAACAGTTTCGGCCAACCGATACTGTATATTTAACGAATGATTAATATATGGCCTCAGCAATACTGGTCCTCGGTGATAATACGAAGTGTGTATATTGCAAGTCTGAGGAAGTAGTCAAGAATGGAAAAAGAGGGAGAAACGTCGGAACGAAACAAA
>JACRNV010000017.1 GCA_016214785.1 Methanobacteriota archaeon | reverse complement strand
TGGACTGCACCCTCATTAGTGGACGCTAAGTCAAGCAACACTATATAATTCCTCCTGCTGCTCGAACTCGATCGGGGATTTGTACCCGAGCGAGGAATGCATTCTCTTGCTGTTGTACACATCGTCGATGAACCTTCCGATATTGTCCATCGCGTCCTCGAACGTATCGTATTCGTTCAGATATACCTCCTCGTACTTCAACGTCTTGAAGAAGCTCTCCACGAACGCGTTGTCGTACGGATTCCCTTTCCGGCTATTACTTATCTGGATGCCGTGGTTCCTGAGGCACTCTGTGAACTCCGCCGACGTGTACTGGCGGCCTCTGTCCGAGTGGTGAATCAGGCCGCCCAGGTCCTCGTGCCGTCGCGTATAGAGTGCCATCTCGAGAGCGGCCAAAGCGTTGTTCGTGTCCAGGTTCCTGCTCAGCGACCAGCCGATGCACCGTCGTCCATACAAGTCAAGCTCGACGGCCAGGTACACGTATTCCTTCTGCAGCTGGATGTACGTGAAGTCCGCCACCCAGGCCTGGTTCGGCCCTGTCACCTTCATTCTTCCGACGAGATTCGGGTATATCGGATTGTCGTGTTCCGAGTCCGTCGTTATCAGCGAGAACTTCTTCCGATGGAACGTGAGGTTGTTCTCCCGCATAAGACGCAGCACGCGTTTGTGATTCACGACGAGCCCGTGCCTGCGTAGCTGGTGCGTCATCCTCCGATACCCGTAGCCGGGGTTCTCGTGGACGATCTTGTGCATCTCCTCGACGACCGGTCGGTCCCTTGCTGTCCTGCTATTGCGTCCATTACGCCTGAGCCAGGCGTAGTACCCGCTCTTGCTCACGTCGAGGAGGGACGCGGCGTCCATCACGGATATCGAGCCCGGCGAGCGTTGGTTCTGCCAGATCATCTCGAATCGCTCCTGAGCTTTGATCTCTGTCGCTCCTCCTCGACACGCCCGTTCATTTTCTCCAAGGTTTTTTTTAGGAACTCGTTCTCGGCGTACAGCTTGCCGACCATACGCTCCAGCTCGGCAATCCTCGCCTGGTCCTTGTACGGATTGCCCGGGCCGGAGAACGCCCTCTCCGGGTTCTCCTTGTACAATTGCCTCCACCGTGAAATCAACCGAGATAGGCGTTCCCGATTCTATCTGCGATATGATGGCAATCTTGAAGTCCCGAGTGTAACTAATTTTCTTTTTTGTCATGCACCACCTCCAATGTTTCAATTGCTATTCTAAGTGTCCATTGAACGGGGTGCAGTCCAGCATTATTTCCTCCTCCGCATCCGCCAGTAGGCCAATCCGATGATAGACACGATTACAATGATTGCTATTATTGTCGCCCAGATGTATATTTGATTGCTCGGAGGTTGCACATTCGATTCATTATAAGGTTTCATTAATGGATAGCGATCAACGTTCTGGTAAGATACATTATAGGGAGTATCTCCTATTCCATCGTTATTTGAATCATTGCCAGCATAGTCACTCCAGTAATTACCTCCAGAGGGATAACCGTTGTCCCAGACATTCGTCCCTGCACAAGAAATTTGGTTTGTGTTATTGATGAATGAATTGTGGTATAGGGTGTTATTGGAACCAGCTATAATAATTCCGAAATAACAATCTTTAATGGTATTATTATAAATAAAATTGGATGACGAGCCAAGAATTGATATTGCGGTATTAAATCCAGATAATATGTTATTTCTAATTGTGTTGTTATTCGAAAACCCCAATATAATTCCACGGGTTTTTGTGGGATTTAGATTTAGATTTTCTATAATAAATTCAGAGCAATTAGCCAAAATGACTTGTCCGGCATCGTTAGGTACGACACCTCCGATTTGGTTTTTTAAATAATATATTGGTTTACCGTTTATTATATTGCTTGAATCTATATTAAAGTCAGTAAACTCATCAAGACGTCCCATCTCAAAATTAAAACCAGACGTAAATATATTTCGTTTAAATGTAATATTTTTACTCTGTCCAATCAATACATCTTCAGATTGATTGCCAGAAAAATTATTATCGGCAATCATTATTCCGGTAGACACGCTTACATATATTCCCATTAAATTATTTTTTATACTATTATTTTCGATTCGAATATTATTAGCGACTCCGATATAAATACCATTGCCATGATTTCTTTCAATCAAATTGTTTTGTATAGTAGCATTTGAAACATGTGTTAAAGATATACCCGCTGTCCAATAATAACCATCAGAAGGAGAAATCATAAACTGAGTTCCAGTATAATTATTACTGAGATAGCAATTCCTTATTATGAAATGATCTGACGTGAATCGAATGTATATGCCATACTCATAACCAGTACTGTTAATGAATAAATTTTCTATAACCCACGGATTGTCCGGATTACCGTTGCCACTATAAACCCCGTTGGTTGATGTAAAATCCGCACTAGAATTAATCCATATCGGAGCGTGAGGCGTGTAAGATCTTATTGGAATACTTGGTTCAGCGGCTTGCGCTTCGAGATGGTCAATTGGAAACCGTATACATGAAACAACAAGCAATACAGCCATTGCCCTCGCAATTCGTACATACAATTTTTTGGTGTGGTAGTTCATATTATTTACCCCCCATTACAGTGCCCTGGGCCGCGTCATAGTTAAGCAGTGAATGGCCCCCCAATTTGATATAACTGTATAGGGAATAAAAATAGGCACAACGGTTTTGCCCGGATACGCGTTTCTAAAGACTTGTAATGCATTACTGTCTAAATTTATTAATTGAGAGATATGGCATGGTGAACTACTATTACTATCGTAATATTGTGGAACTAGCACGACATTATTAACAACTAGGGCATTAGTATATGAAAATATTGCAAAGGACTTTATAAGGGTGTCCACTTCGTAAAAATTAGTAAAACCCCACGATAAGAAATTGGTTCGTGCCTTTTGAACCGAAAATGCGTCATCGTTGTGTGGACTCTCAACTATTTTTGGCAAAATAACTGTGTTCGATGATACAATATATGCGATCATATCAACATGCAGATTAGGATCTGAACTCAAATAGTCTAACCGTCGTATTTCTTTGAGGCCGTGGCGCGTTTTTATTATCTCGCCCGAAACCATGCTACATGTATAACCGTACCCATTTCCATCGGTTTGGAAGTTCCCACCATCTAGATAGGTGTTTTCAGAAAAGGTAACTGTGATATTGTTTTCGGGCTTAGAGGCATAAAAACTTGGATAATCATCCGCAAGTCCTCCCTTACTATAAAGCCAATCGATAACCGCGATATCGCTATTGGGGCTGATTAAGAATTGTGGTCCATAGTCTCTTACCCAAATTCTACTGGCCATATTCTTTTCAATGTACTGTACTCTGTTCAAGAAAGGAATTGGCGGTGTTGCTAAATTTAATTTATTTATTGCGTGATTCATCGTAAAAGTGTTATCGATGTTAATTATTATTCTATCTACAGCGGTAATGGCCTCACGTGTTATATTCACTAACATATCGCTAATCGCAATGTCTGTATTCCAAGTCAATATCAGCTCGTCCTTCGGCGCCCATTCTGGCGGCGTGCCCCAGTCGTGGCCGTCCAGGACGTAATCGCCGTCGGTGTCGGCCTTCAGCGGGTCGGTCTTTGCTTCTATGAGCACGTCATCGATGTACCAGTGGTCCCCGTTCTGGAAGGAGTAGAAGTAGAACTCGAAGTACCCGCTCTGGCCTTCGTATGCGGATATATTGAACGACGCTAGAGTCCAGGCGCTGGCCGCCGCGAAACTGTAGCCTATCAAATGTTTGATGCCACTCCCGTCCCACAAATTAAGCTCCGCAACGCCCCCGGTCGGGCTGACCCTCGACAATTTGTAGTAAAACGACACGTGGAGATCTTTTCCGATGAAGGTGAGGTTCGGCGAATATAGTCTGTTATACGTCGCTATGTCCCAGCCAGCGTGCCAACTGTAGCTCCCGGAATGCGCCGTGCTGGTCGTCATCGCCCATTTTCTCGTTCCCTCGCTGCCGTATGCCCACCAGTTCCTTGAGCCGTGCTCGAAGTCCCAGGAGCGCATCGGGCGCAACGCATTGACTTCGTCGCCGTCGAAGAGACCGTCCCCGTCTGTGTCTGGATTCAAGGGGTTCGTTTTATACGTCTGAACCTCCGCCCCGTCCGTCAGGTTGTCCCCGTCCGTGTCGGGGTCCAGGTACTCTGTCCGATAGATGAAGATCTCGTGGTAGTCGCCTAGACCATCGCCATCTGAATCAGGGTTGAGGAGGTCCGTCCCCTGGCACACCCGGATGTCGTCCCAGTACGAGTCGCCATAATACGCATTGGCCAAATCGTCGCCGATTAGGACCGTACTTCTGCCTATCAAATCATAATATGAATACGTGCCCATCCTTTCTTTATCGATGAAAATGTCGTATTGCTTTGCGACGACGTCGACATAGCACTCTATCCAATGCCATTCGTTCATACTAATATATCCCACCAACTGCGCGGTCTGGGACGGTGTGATCGAGTGTATCTCGCCGTTGCCCGCGACGATGAGCCAGAAATTGCCAAACCTAAAGACATGATAATAATTGTAATTGGCTGGCAATATTGCCACTCTGGCACTTGCCATATAGTCCTTGGCGAAATTTATGTTTATCGGAGGGCTCACGACATCTGCCACTATGCTCGGCCCGCTTGCTATGTGCAATGCGCCGTTCTCGATGGATACCGTTCCTCCTGCGGAAGTCTCGACGGACCATCTTTTATCGGCTGGCAATGCCGGGGAAGTCAACGACGCTATCGTGCTGGAATCGAACGTCTGGTGCCATCTGTAGTAAGGGCCGATGTCGTTGCTATACCCCCAGGTTTCCTGGCCGTCGCTTATCGCATCGTCGTCGCTGTCGTTGTTCAGGGGTTCCGTGCCCTGGCATAGTCTGATGTAGTCCCAGTACGACTTTCCGCAATTGGCCTGTAGTGTATTGCCCAATAATATGTAGTTATTCCCCGTCGCTCCGTAATAGTCCGAAGTGACCATGTATCGGTTATCTATCCAGATGTCATAGCTCGATGCGGATGTGTGCGCATAGCACGAAATCACGTGCCATTCGTTCGCAGTCAACGTGCCAATGGTCTTGCTCCCCATAGCGTTCACAGCCCTCACTTCTCCATTGCTGAATAATGTGAGCCATATATGGCCAAAACGGAAGACATTGAAAGATTGGTCTACCAGATCGGGCAATTTCACTTTCATGGCCGTCATGTAATCTTTTGTAAAATCGATGTTTATATTGTGAGCGCTCTCCATATATGCGAGCGTCCCCGTTCCGCTCTCAATGTGAAGCTCGCCATTGACCACAGATACCGTTCCCCCGTTGAACTCGGTTATTGCCCATCCTTCGCTTACGAGGTCCGCTTTACTGCACGTATCGAAAGTCTCGTGCCAGCGGTAGTTTGGGCCTATGTTGCCATTGCCCACCACTTCCTCGCCGTCGGAGAGACCGTCAAAATCGCTGTCTTTGATATTTGGGTCTGTTCCTTGCTTGATTTTAATATAATCCCAGTAAACGTTTCCGAAATATGCGTTTGGTAAATCATCGCCCAGGAGGATGGTAGTCCTAGGCGTGTCACCGTAATAATCATAAGTTCCGGAATAGGCTCCATCGATGATTACATCATAGGATGATGAGAAATGGTGGGCATAACACTCAAGCCGATGCCATTCATTTAAGCTTATAGTTCCAACATATTGTGCGATGGGATTTCCATTTGCCACGCCCGCTGCATCGATTTCGCCATTCCCGCTTAAGATTAGCCAAATGTGGCCAAAGCGGAAGACGTGGAAATAATTGTAATTGGAAACTAGCACTTTTACCTTCGTTTCGATCATGTAATCTTTTGTATTATCGATGCCTATTGTCTCGCTCACAGCGTATGAAACGGTATTTAAATCGCTTTGAATGTGCAATACACCATTTGCAACTGTGACATCGCCAGAGGTTATCCAATTGTCTAATGTAAGGAAAGGCGTGATCCAGTTTACAAATGGAGTCCCACTGTTTATAGTTGAACCTCTTACCTCCTGTTTATCGTTCAACCCGTCCGCATCAGAGTTGGCCATGACAGGATTGGTCGAATATTGTAAAACCTCTTCTCCATCAGTAAGTCCCTCGTCGTCAGTATCATTATCCACAGGGTCCGTCTGCACGATATACACCGTTACGTTTAGTTGTGAAATGAACATCTTGCACGTATCCACCGTCGAGAATTTTAAGGGGATAGTCACGTATCCATCCGTCACGCCGTCCGCGGAGTCGTTATGCCCTTTCAAGTAATAATTGATTTGTGTTGAGAAATCAGGCGAAGCCACTGATACTGAGGCAGCCGTCATCTGGAATGCCAGATCGGTGCCTACGAACATGGAAATCTCAGGGGTGGCTCTCGTCGCAACGTATATTTGTGGATATCCGCCACCTCTGGAATCCTGCCACACGATTTTATTCCCATATATCGCGGGGAACCTCTGATCCCCTGATGCGATACAGACCGGGAATTCTGTGCGGTTTGTCAAATCGTAGCCATAAATGTCCCCTCCGCTTACGTTCCTAAAGTCGGCCCATACTACGGTATCGTTGAAAATGGCCGGATGATCCTCTAGGAACGTGTTATTGGTGATGCGGACGGTCGTACCTCCACTGATATTATAAGCGTAGAGGTCGTTGGCTACCTGATCTTGATAAACCACGTATCTGCTATCGATATCTTGCACGAAAGGAGATGTCCCCGGTGGATTGATTTTAATAGATTGACCCGTAGAGATCCTATACAGCCACAGCCCGCCAATGGTATAATCAACGTATGATACGTAATCACCGCAGACGCGGGGCGACATGCAGTAAGATCCGCATATCGTGCTAAATTGACCAGTTGTTGCGTTATACATCATAACCTTCCCGCTGGACACATCAGTCCAAACGACTTTATTGTCATAGATGTCCGGGCTGAATCCGTATCCGAGATTGGTTATCAATCCGGACGATATATTACATAGGTTAATCCCGAATTGGGCGCCGCCAGTAGTCACCCAAACAACCCTATCGCCCCATATCTCCGGGGCAGCGTCCGGGTCTGTATTGTTGGTGAGCTTTGTTTCCGTACCAGTCGTCAAATCATAGAGGTAGATGTCATCATCTCCGTCTCTGTTGTCTCTCCAGACAATCGTATCCTGGAAGATGCTATCTTCGTAGATTGCCGGCGTTATGTGGTATACGTTGGGGTCCGATGTCATTTGTTGTTCCCTGAACGAATATGTTCCGCTTGCAATCTTAATCGAGGACGAGTTTGCCCTTTCTATCCCAGCAAAATAGACAGGTATCTTGGCGTAGGCTGTATAGTTTCGCACCGTCCCGAACGTGACGTTTTTCGCCGTGGTGCCATCCGAAAACGCAGTAACCACCGCGTCGGGTGCGCCATCCGCGTTTATTTCCTGCGCGTCTGTCAATACGTCCTTATCCGAATCGACGCTGGACGAATCTGCTGTGGTAAAGGTGCTAAAGTGGCTCGTCTTCGCCCATACATATCGATGCTCTAAATTCACCCCAGTATCTTCCCTCAAAGTAGTGTTTTTCAGAATTGTCCAGTCGGCGCCATTGAACCAGTACATTCTAAGATATTTTTCAGTGATTGTCGGTGGCAGTTCCCCCCCGATATATTTAAATTTGATAATCGCTATAAATGATTCATTTATCGAGACAGATATGTTTACATACGACCCAATACTGCCGTTCAATGGTTCGCATACTGCTGCGGAAATAATCGGTTTGAATGTTAAATTCTCGGAGTAATCTATAGCGATACTAACTCCCAGAGTCGCATCTACAACAACCACATCCGCTGAAAAGGTTTCGTTTCCAACTACTGTATAAACAAATGGATCGCAGTCATCCGCATCCTTAATAAAATCCCCATCCAAATCTGGCTCGATTGTCATTGCTCCATCGAGCTTCCAAGTGACGTATAGTTTGTAGATGGCTGCGCTCATATCTATGTTAGGATTTCCATCAGGGAGGGATGCTGATCTACCGTAGCGCCCATCGGTCCAAATGGCGAAATCCCTGCTTCCATCATACCAAAGCTCGTTACTTCCATTATTGTTCACTAGCCATAAAACGTAGGAAATGTTGCTGACCGGATCTATTGCTATCTGGGGGTACATCACGTCAACCGGAGAATGGGTCACTTGAAGGCCACCGTGCCCAACGCCGGTGTTATTGCCCCCGATGTTGTTGGCATAGAACATCTGGTACGTCCCATTGACGATTTCGCGCCAGACCTTGTGCTGATTGCCATATGTATCCCTGAATACATCCACCTGCGTTCCATCCCCACCTCCGGCGCTAACGTTCCCGAAAATTGTGATAACCATTATCACGGTGCACAAAACTGCCAGCATCCTTGGGAATGCCTTCACATTCTCACCTTCTCTATGTGCGTCCTCTGACTATTATCGATTGACGATTATTTATAATCATCCATGTTGCCCGTTGCGCAATCACTCGTCGAGCCCTTTCCTCGATGTCGTCCCGAGCATGACCTTCTTGGCCCACTCCTCGATCGGGTCTTCGTCCTCTCCCTCGTCCCTCTTGCGCGGGCCTTCCTCTATGACGCCCTTGACGAGCTTGACGCCGTTCCGCGCGGCCAGGCGGCGCGCAAGCTGCCACGCCTCCTCGCTGCCGGCCCAGCGCCGCGCGTGGTACGCCCCGCCGACGTTGTGCCCCTGGTAAGCACCGAGGAGCTGGCCGTCCTTGACGACGAGGTACGCGCTCCCAAGGCCGAAGAGCCTGTTGACGTAGAGCAGGAGGTATGCGGTGAGCCGGTCCCTGTAGCCCATGCCGATGAGCGTCTCGCCCTTATGTCGTGGGAAATCGGCGTCGACGTCCTCGGCCCACATCCAGTACGGGATGCGATCCCCCTCGACGATGAAGCCCTTGCTCGCCTTCCCCGCCTTGCGCAGGCTCTCGAGCAGCTCCCTGGCCTCCGGCGCGCCTATCTCCCCTTTAGTATAAATCGAAAGGTTCTCCGCGCTGAACAGGCCGTAGTTCCGAAGCAGGCCCTCGACGAACCTGAGCCGCGCGGCCCGCCGGTCCCCGGGTTCGCCGGGGACGGGCTGGAACCTCCTGCGCCCGTTCTGGACTATGAGGCACTTGCGCAGGAGGCTCTCCAGCACGTCCTTGCCGCGAGCCTCTCCCGACACTGCGTGACGAATCTCCTTGCGCGAGAGCTCGCCCGCCGAGCGTATCGCGCGCATCGCCGCCTCCTCGTCGGCGCTTAGCGGCCCTTGCAGGGCGTCGCGGTACATTCGCGCCGTCTCCATGGACACCCACGTCATCATGCTCGGGATGGTGAACGCGAGGTACATGCGCGACATCTGCCTGAAGGACACGCTGGACGGCGGCAGGTCGAGGCGCAGCGCCGCCTCGTATTCCGAGCGCAGCCCCATCAGCTTCCGCTCGGCATCCTCGACGTTCCTGAATGCGCGCTCCGTGAGCCCCTGCTTCCAGAGCGCGTACTGGAACGCCTCCTCGGGCGTCATCACGCGCTCGGTGTCCACTCCGAGCGCCCACGTGCCCTGTACCTTGCGGAAGCCGTGAGCCTTGAGCGCGGCGCACTCGGCCTCTTCCAGCGAATCGGCGTTGGAGCCGAAGGCGCCCGAAATGGTGTAAGTCCCGCTGTGTTCCATCTCGAAGTACGGTAGCATCTGGGTTAGGCAGCGCACGAGCTCGGGGAGGTCGCCGCGCCTGTCCAGGTCGATGTTCCGCACGTCGACGCGCCCGCTCATCTCCCACATCTCCACGATGCCCACGAGGTGGGCGCCCCTGAAGACCGGGAAGTACCAGCCCTCGCCGTAGCGGGCCTGGACCTCCTCGATGTAGTGCAGCGCGAACGGGTCCATGAGGGAGACGACGCGCAGCCTGGCGTCCTCGGGGTGGGAGCCCAGCGCCTGCACGTCTTCCGCAGCAAGGTAGTACGCCTCTGGGGAATCGGACGTCCTGACCTGCGCGATTTTACCGGCGTGCTCAAGCGCGCTCAGCGCTCCGTCGAGCGCGATTCGCTCGATGCGCAGGAGGCGCTCCAGCCTGCGCGCCTCCACCGGGCCGTAGGCGCTGACATAACGCTCCACAATTGCAGGGAATGGCCCGGCGGCCTGCTCTTCATCGGGCTTGAACGGGAGGTAGACATTGCGCCCGGCGAACGACTCCTGGGCGCGGACGATATAGAGGCCGCGGTCCAGTGCGTCTATGGCCTCGCGGACCGTCTCCTTCGGGAGCCTAGTCTCCTTCACCACATCCTCGAGCCCGACGCCCTCGCCGCGCCCGACGATGGACAGGATGAGCACCTCCTTCTCGGAAAGGGGGTGGCGCTCGTGGATGGAATGGAGGGCGTTCGCGTCCCTGCGCGCGACGTAGCGCACCCTGCCGCCGACGAACCTCCCGAGGAGGATGTCCCCCTTCGCGCGCAGTGCGAGCCATTCGTTCATGTCAAACTCGCGCACGCGCTGGAATACGTCCACCATGTGCCCGGCATCGGGGAGGTGCGCGAAGTAGTCCTGGATGTCCCTGAAACCTGAAAAGTGCTTGGCGACGAGGAGGCTGTGGAGCTTCTCGGGCTCGACGGTATCTTTGTCCTGCTTCCCGCGCAGCTTCTCCATGTCCGACTTGAGCGTGAACTGGCTCTCGAGGTAAGTGATACCGCCGGAGTAGAGGTGCCCCTCCTCCTCGAGGACCCCGAGCATGTTCTGGACCTCGGCCGGCTTGGCGCCGAGCCCGAGCGCCAGCTCCTCGGCCGTTATCGGGCCGCCGCTCTGCATGACGCGCATGGCGATGTCGGCCATCGCCCCGTCGCGGTCGGTCATCTCCACATCGAGCCTGCGCCATTTTTTACCGTCGCCACTTGCTCTTGTCGCCAGGTAGCGCGATTCGAGCTTCTCCAGCAGCGACTTGGCCTCGCCCTGCGTGGACTTCATCTGCGCGGCAATCTCTTCGAGCGAGACTGCCTTTTCAGATGTTAAAAGCGCGAGCGTTTTCTCCTCATTTCCTTTGGGCTTCCCGGGAGCCGCGAAGAGCGCGGCCATCTTCGCGGCGTCTTCGGGGAGAGCCCAGGCGGTCCTACCGGCTTTAACTGAGACGATTGCACCCTCGGAAATCAGCTCGTCGCACCATGCGTTGAGCTGCGCGGCCGGGACGTTGCTCCAGCGGTACGGGTTGCGCCCTCTGGACGAGAAGAGCCTCAGCGGGCCGGCATATCGGAGGAGGGCAATGATATCCTCCTTCTTGCCGACCCTGGGGGCCTTGGAGTCGAAGTAGGCGCTCACCAGCTCGGGCTGGAAGAGCGGCTCCATGCCGTCGCCCAGGATGCGCCTCAGCACCTTGGTGTGCATCTCGCGCAGGAGCGCGGCCTTGTCCTCCATGAGGACTATGTCCGACATGCCGGAGACGAAGATGTTGTAGGCGAAAGGCGACGGGATCTGGTCCGCCTCGAAGAGCCCGACCTTCGCCTGGCCGCGCTCGATCCTGCGCAGTACCTCGCAGGCGTGCGGGACGTCCATTACCTCGTTGAAGACCTCGCGAAGCGTCTCCTTCACGACGGGAAACTCGGCGTCCGACTGCAGCTCCTCCATTATGCGCTGTGAGCGCATCTGCTGCTTCGAGACCGATATCTCCATCCCCCGGTAGTTGCGCAGCACGAGGAGGCTCCGCCCCGCGCAGTGCCTGAACCTCTGTTTGAAGAGCTCGGTGCCCATGACGGCACCGGTCAGCACCGCAGGCAGCTCCGAGGACTTCAGGGAGCCCTTCAGGTCGCCGGCCTTGAAGGGCTTGGACGTCGAGAGCATGAAGCCGTCGTCGTTTATCGACACGCGCACGTTGGCGCCTATCATCGACGATAGCTTTGCCGCGAAGCCGCGCGACAGGGCGTCGTTCGCCCTCCTGCCGAACGGGAAGTGGAAGATTGCGTGGTGCTGGGACTTCTCATCGGTGTAGCGTTCGATGGCCGGCGCGGAGGCCGAGGGAAGAAAGCCCGCGACCTCCATCTGCTCCTGGGCGTAGAGCGCCGTGCTCTTCGCCCCCGGTCTGTCGCAGTTGTAGTTCTTCAAGAGCCAATCAGCGGCGCCGTCCACGCCTTCATTCTCTATCTTCCTCTGCAGCTCGCCCCTGAACTCGCCTACTTCGACCGAGAGGTCGAAAGAGCGCGGCAGCATCTCGCCGGTCCACGAGGGCACCGTTGGCCTGCGCCCCGTTGCATCTTTCACGAATACGCGCATCCCCCACGCCCTCAGGAACTCGTACGTGCGGGCGCCGAGGACGAAGACGTCGCGCCCGCCCAGGCGCTCGACGAACTTCTCCGATAGCTTCCCCAGGTTGCGCCCGCGGTCGTTGATGACCTGGAAGTCCGACTCCTCGGAGATCGTGCCGCTGTTGAGGAAGTATATCATGCGCCCGCCCTTCTTCCTCCCGAACTCCCCGCGCTCCTCGTCGAACCACAGCTTTGAGTAGATGCCCTCGACGCTCTGCCCGCCGAGGTACTTCATCACAGACATGAAGTCCGAGTCGCTCAGGCCATGGTAGGGGTACGAGCGCCTCGCGAGCTCGAGCGCCTCGCCGAGCCTCCAGCGCTTCTCGATGCTCATTCCCACCAGGGACTGCGCCAGCACGTCGAGGCACCCCTTCGGTATCGAGACGCGGTCGATCTTCCCCAGCATTGCGCTCTTCGAGAGGACTATGCACTCGATGAGGTCGTCGTTGTCGAAGGCGAAGATGCGCCCCTTGCTCGTGCGCCCTACCCCGTGGCCGGAGCGCCCTATGCGCTGCAGTCCCTTGGCTATGGCCTTCGGCGAGCCGATCTGGCAGACGAGGTCGATGTGCCCGATGTCTATGCCCAGCTCCAGCGACGTGGAAGTCACCACCGCCTTCAGCTTCCCTGCGCGGAGCATCTCCTCCACGTCGAGGCGGATCCCCTTGCTCAGGCTGCCGTGGTGGGCCTCCAGATTCTCGATGCCGATCTCCTTCAGGCGCATCGACACGCGCTCGGTGCCGCTGCGCGTGTTCGTGAAGACCAGCGTCGTCGTGTGCCCGCCGACCATCTCCGAGAGCCTGTCGTACAGCCGCGATTGCACGATCTCGTACGGCAGCTCGTGCATGCGCTCCGACGGCGCCAGCACCTGGATGTCCAGCCCCTTGATGCCCTTGTCCTCGATGATGCGGACGGGCCGGGGAAGCTTCCCCTCGTACCCGCCGAGGAAACGCGCTATCTCCTCGATGGGCGCCTGCGTGGCCGAGAGCCCGACGCGGACGAGCCTGCGCGCCCGCGCCTTCTTTTTTCCCATGCGCTCCTCGCGCAGGGCCTCCAGGCGCTCGAGGGAGAGCGCGAGCATCGTGCCGCGCTTCGACGCGCAAATCTCGTGGATCTCGTCCACGATGGCCCAGCGCGCGCCCTTCAGCAGCTCCCTGAACCTGGGGGCCGAGAGCACGTTGGCCAGCGTCTCCGGCGTCGTGATGAGGATGTGCGGCGGCTTTCGCAACATGCGGGCGCGGTCGCTCTGGCTCGTGTCGCCGGAGCGGACGGCCACGCGCACGCCCAGCTCGCGCCCTGCCGTCCCGGACATCTCCGCCAGCGGCCGGAGAAGGTTCTTCTCGATGTCGTTGGCCAGCGCCTTCAGCGGCGAGACGTAGACGCACAGCACCTCGTCCCCGAGCTCGCCGCGCCGCCCGAGCTCGACGAGCTCGCTGAGGATGGACAGGAAGGCCGTGAGCGTCTTCCCTGAACCAGTGGGCGCGGAGATGAGGGTGCTCTTTCCGGCGTGGACCAGGGGGATGGCGGCGAGTTGCGCGGGCGTCATGTCGCCGAAGCGCGCGGCGAACCAACTACGGATTTCTGGAGCCATTAGCGACAGGACGCCTTGTGTGCTCCTGGCGGTAGATCTGGGAGAGAGATTGCCCTGCAAAACTCGCGCGGCCTTGGGTTTGGGGCGCCCGCGCCCTCGCTTACCCGAGGCTTTGCCGCGGGCGCGGACCGCCCCCTTATCCTTATCCGCCTTCGGTTTGTCGGCCATAGAGCCCACGATATATGCGAGGATGGTAGAAATACCTATGCCAAAGGCGCGAACTTCTCAGAGCGGGGTTCGAGAGGCCTTACAGAAAAACGTAAAATCCACAATCCGCAGAACGGCCTGACTCTCAGCGCGTCCCGACCCTGCACCGCATTATGACCTTGGGCGGGTTGGTCACCTTCACGTCGATGGGGTCGAAGCAGTCGAAGCAGTACCCCATCCTCCTGTCGTCCGGGAGCACCTTGACCGCGGTGCCGCACCGCCTGCACCTGCACGCGGTCTCGCTGCGCGAAAGGTGCATTCTCAAATCAGGCTTGAGCGTGATACCGACCCCTTGCCAAAAGGCAGAGCGGGCAAAGCGATGTTGCTATAAATAGTTATTTTTAATCGTGATGGTGTGATAAAAAAGAAATGAGCTGGCTAGCGAAAAAACAAAAAAGGTTATATGCTTTTTCGGTCAAAATCACGTTCGCGGGTAATATGGCTTAAGTATCTGCAACGCATTCAGGTGCGCGTGAACCAGCCATTGAGGGGCGGGGTGATGGATTGGTAGTCGCGGAAGTGCGCATCGAGCTCAAGAAGGGGGTCGCGGACCCCGAGGGCGCGAACACGAGGAAGGCTCTGGAGCTCCTCGGATTCAAGGGCATAGAGGGCGTTTCCACTGTGCGCCTGTTCGAGATCAAGTTCGCCGAGCGCGACACCACGAAGGTGAAGGCGCAGGTCGAGGAGATGTGCAAGCGCCTCCTCGCGAACCCCGTGATACAGAGCTACCGCATCGACATCAGGTAGGTGGAAGACAGGTGTCGAAAAAGGACCATCGTTTTGTTTACCCGAGGCAGGTCGGGTTTCCCGTCGCGGACCTGAAGCTGCAGGGCGCCAGCGACGAGGAGCTCGCACTGCTCAGCAAGGAGAGCGGCACGGGTCTGAGCGTCGACGAGCTGAAGCGCATCATCGAGTACTTCGAGAAGAAGGGCAGGGACCCGACCGACATGGAGCTCCAGGCGCTGGGGCAGGCGTGGTCGGAGCACTGCTGCTACAAGAGCTCGAAGGTCTTCCTCAAGGAGTTTGTCTTCGGCATCGATACTCCCGACGTGATTGACCGCGGCGACGCGGGGGTCATGAGCTTCGACGGCGAGCACGCGTACGCGCTGCGCGTCGAGAGCCACAACCACCCGAGCGCCGTCGAACCGTATGGGGGCGCCGCGACTGGCATAGGCGGCATCGTGCGCGACGTGCTCTGCATGGGCGCGCAGCCCGTCGCCCTCGTGGACCCGCTCTTCTTCGGCCCGCTCGACTTCCCGCAGGAGAAGATGCCGCAGGGCGTCAAGCACCCGAACTACCTGATGAGGGGCGTGGTGGGCGGCATCAGCGACTACGGGAACAGGATCGGCATCCCGACGATATCCGGCGGGGTGTGGTTCGACAGCGACTACCTGGGAAACTGCCTGGTGAACGTCGGCTGCGTGGGCATCGCCCGGAAGGAGCACCTGCTGAGGAACCGCGTGGGAGGCGTTGGCGACGTCCTCGTTCTCGCCGGCGGCTACACGGGCAGGGACGGCATCCACGGTGTCACGTTCGCATCTGCCGTGCTGACGGAAACGTCCGAGTCGGAATCGCGCGGCGCGGTCCAGCTCGGCGACCCGATAACCAAGGAGCCGCTCATACACGCCTGCCTCGAAGCCGCGGCCAGGGGGCTGGTGCGCGGCATGAAGGACCTCGGCGGAGGCGGGCTATCCTGCGTCGTCGGGGAGATAGCGTTCGCCGCCGGGCTCGGCGCGCTCGTGCACCTTGAGCGCGTGCCGCTCAAGGAGGAGGGGCTCGCGCCGTGGGAGATTTGGGTCTCGGAATCGCAGGAGCGCATGATGCTCGCCGTCGACAAGAATCGCCTCAGGGAGGTGCTCGATATCTTCCAGCTCTACGACGTCCCCGCCACGCCGATAGGCGAGGTCGTCGCCGAGCCCGTCGTGAAGGTTCTCTACAAGAACATAAACGTCCTCGAGATGGACCTCGATTTCCTCACGGGCGGGCCGCTCTACTGCAGGCCGCTGGCAGAGCGCGCGGTGCCAACGCCAGGGGGAGAGACGCTCCCCAAGGAGCCCGAGGATTACGAGAAAGCCCTGATGCAGATGCTCGCGCACCCCAACGTCGCGAGCAGGGAGTGGGTCATCAGGCTCTACGACCACGAGGTGCGCGGCTCGACGGTCGTCAAGCCGCTGCACGGCGTCCCCGGGCATTCCTCGCACGGCGACGCTGCTGTACTGCGGCCTGTGCACGACAGCTGGCGCGGGCTCGCGATAGCGACGGCGTCCGACCCGTGGCGCACCTCGCTCGACCCTTTCAACGGCGGCTGCGGCATCATAGACGAGGCCTGCAGGAACCTCGCCGCCGTCGGCGCCCGCCCGCATTCCCTTACCGATTGCCTGAACTTCGGCAACCCGGAGAACCCCGAGGTGCTGTGGACGTTCAAGGAGTCCGTTCGCGGCATCGGCAAGGTGGCCGGGGACCTGAGGATGCCGATACCGTCCGGCAACGTCAGCTTCTACAACGAGTACCACGACCGGGCGATCCACCCGACGCCGGTCGTCCTGGGATGCGGCATCGTCTCCGACGCACGGAAGTGCGTCACCAGCGACCTGAAGCGCTCTGGCGATTCTCTCTATCTCCTAGGGCCCGCGCACTCCCACATGGGCGGCTCGCTATACTACAGGCTTCACAATGGCGAGGGCGCTGTCCCGGGCGTGGACACCGCCCTGCTTGCGTCGTGCATCGAGGCGCTTGTAAGGTCTATCGAGGCCGGCCACGTCGAGGCATGCCACGACGTCTCGGACGGCGGCCTGGCGGTCGCGCTCGCGGAGATGTGCATCGGCGGGCAGATAGGGGCCGAGATAGACATTACGGCCCTGGGCGACGCGCGGACCGACCTCAAGCTCTTCTGCGAGGGCAACACGCGCTGGCTGGTCGAGGTCAGGCAGGACAGGGAGGAGCACCTGAGGCAGCTCTGCGCCGGCCTGCCGCTGCACAGGATCGGGACGGTGCGCGGGAGCGCCGTAGACATCAAGGACGGCGACGACATCATCACGGCCAAGGTCTCGGAGGCCGAGGACGCCTGGAAGGGCACGCTCTGGAGGCTGCTCGGATGAGGCCCCGCGACGTGAGGGTGTGCGTGCTGCGCATCGAGGGGACGAACTGCGAGCAGGAGGCATACCAGGCCTTCGCGGACCTGGGCGCGCAGCCCGAGATAGTCCATTTGAAGCAGCTCACGGGCGCCGCGCCCGAGAGGATGCGGCGCAATCTCGAGGACTACCACGCGCTGATGTTCCCGGGCGGCTTCTCTGCCGGGGACTACGTCCGCGCCGGCGCCGTGCTGGCGGCGCGGGTGAAGAGCGCGCTCTCGAAGAACCTCGTGCCTTTCATCGAGTCCGGCAAGCCCGTGCTCGGAGTGTGCAACGGGTTCCAGGCCCTCGTCGAGCTCGGGATGCTGCCCGGTTTCGGAGGGCCCATGGCCGCCGCGCCCGAAGCCGCGCTGGGCACGAACGACTCCGGGCGCTTCGAGTGCAGGCCAACTTTCCTGAAGAACGAAAATAAAGGGAAGTGCGCCTTCACCGCGACGATACCGCACGGCGGCGTTATAATGTGCCCGTCCGCGCACGCGGAGGGCAAGTTCATCCTCCCCATCGAGCAGGAGAGGGAGCTTCTGAAGCGGCTCGAGGATTCCGACCAGATTGTTTTCAGGTACGTCAATCCTGAGGGGAAGCGCGCCGGCCACCCATGGAACCCGAACGGCTCCTTGGACGACATCGCCGGCATCTGCAGCGCGCAGGGCAACGTCATGGGCATGATGCCCCACCCCGAGAGGGTCTTCACGCGCTACACCCACCCCGACTGGACGCGCAACTTCGTCGGGCCGCGCGGCGACGGCATGGCGATATTCGAGTCGATACTGGAGTATGTGGCGCACAGGTTCTAAAGAGACAGAGGATTATTGAACTATCTACCCGTAGTAAATATATTTCTATATATATACAACATATAGAAAATTTAAAATAGTACCCCCCTATGTAGTATTGTGATAGAATGCGAGTAGAAATCGAAAATACCCGTGAAGTAAAGGAGGTTGTGATAGCTGAGGATGGGACGATAAAAAATGTATTTCACGAGTATTCTGGCTACGTCGCAAAAATAGTGATACTAAATATAAAAGGCAACGACAATTTACCCGAAACAGAAAAAACCTCTATGGCAAAGGATATTTCAACCGTAGAAAATGATTTAAAAGGTACAATAGATGGATTAAAATACAGCTGGGGACAATCAAAATCCAGAGAGACCACAAAAGAATTTATTAAAGTCGTTTCGAGCTTTGGTGTCGTTTCCGAGAGAGAGGCTTCATGGCTATTTCTTAATAACGGAATTCGAATCCGTTATGCGAATTCTGTAATCTATGAAGGAAATGCCGGAGATTATCTATGGTATTCTTTCTCATTCGATGAGCTAAAAAAGAAAAGTCAATCAAATAAAACCTTTCTTGCTCTGTTAATTCGAGAATCGCACAAAATGGTCTACTTAAGCCTCGATAGCGTAATCGATGACCTTGAGAAAGCAAAGAAACTTAGAAATAATGACTGGATTCACACAAACCTAATATTTACAGGTGGGATCCTAGAGTTAAAAATAAAGACCGGTAAGAACAATCCCTCCATTATTAAAAAATTCGATAGAGAAAAAAACTACATTACTTGGGACGATTTCATAAAAAATATTATTGGGGGTAAATCGGAATGAAAATCTTCGATGCCCTATTAGATGCAAAAACAAGTGCAGATGTCGAAAATATCATACAACAGTTGGGTGACACTATATCATGGACGCCAATCGGAAACAATCCAGGTAATTATGGTGTAATTTCGATGGGGTCAGAACCATATGACGGGATCACTGAACGAATAACAAACTCGATGGATGCACTTATTGAGTTAGGAATTGAACTCGTACCACAACTAAAAAATATTACGTCCCCCAGAAAAGCCTCAGAAATCATTTTTGGGATTAAAGAAGGAAATTTGAAATGTATAGAATCTGAGATGATGGGAGAGTTAGCATCTAAAATAAAGGTAAAATTCTTAGATGGAGATTCTCAAAAGGAGCCAACAATCGAAATTTGGGATTCCGGAATTGGCCAACACCCAGAGGATTTTCCAGAGACTTTGTTAGGGTTAAATCGTGATTATAAGGTTTCAAAATTTTACCTTATCGGTGCATTTGGCCAAGGAGGGCAAACATCATTTCACCACTGTAAATACGGAATAATAATATCTCGAAAGCATCCTAATTTGCTTAGAAAGAATCAACAAGATATGGTCGGTTGGAGCATCGTTCGTTATAGAGATCCGTCCACGAAAGAACAATTTTATAAACGGGGATTCTGGGAATATTGTATTGAGACCTCGACTAATAAAATTCTAACATTAGAGCCAGTTAATTTACGGAAAATATTTGAACACGGTACAATAATCCGTATGATTGCGTACGATCTGCCTCGTGGTGCGGGAGATGTACTACAACCAGCAAATACCGCGTGGGGATTTTTAAGTCAATCGCTTTTCGATCCAGTTTTACCAATTCGACTTTTCGAAGAAAGACACATCTATGAGAACAGAAACCGTCCATTATATGGTCTAGCTCCGAGATTATGGGGAGGTGGTAAAGGTGAAAAAGTACAAATCGGTTTGAACGATTCATACGATATTGATTTAAAAAGATATGGCAAACTTAAAATCAATTATTGGACATTGCGTCCAACAGAGGAGTATGGTTGGAAAGATGTTAAAAAAGGATTCGTTAGCGGAAGCAACGCAATTTTTATTACGATGAGTGCTCCCCACCATAAATGGTGGGGTATCCTCAAAGGTTAGTTGGCGAAGTCGTTCAGAGACCTTTGAGGAGTCCCCGAAGCTGATTCTTCCGTCGCTGGCCATGTCAATAGCGGTCTGCGGCTCTCGGTGTGGT
>JACRNV010000030.1 GCA_016214785.1 Methanobacteriota archaeon | reverse complement strand
TCGTGAATCCACACATGAGCTTGAAAGAAAAAACACCTGCCGAAGCTGCTGGCATCGACATGAATCTCAGAAGGATGAAGCTCTTCAATCTCATCCAAACCATAGCACGAGAAACACATCATTCGTCAAGGTAACAATATCTGAGCGTTCTCATTTATACGTGTATTATATATCTTGCTTGTCACTTTTTACTGGCACCCCCCGCTTGTCACTAAAAGTGTCAAGCTTGACACTCTGCTGGCTCGCGCTTGTCACTTTTTTTCGGGTCCTGATATGACGAAACCATTTATATGACATCGACTCCCTTGTTCTGCATGTCACAAATCGAGTTGACGAACGAGGTGCGCGAGGCGATAAGAAGTGAGCTGGACCTGATGTTTTCTCAGGCTCCTGCAGTAATCCGGTTCAGGGCTTGGCTCTTCGAGAATTGCGAGGGGATGCACATCGGGGAGGTCGTCGCAGCCGTGAAGCGGGAGGCCGGGTTGAACGGAACAAGCGCAGGCGTGCTGAACGAGTACCTGGAAATCATGATTGACCAGGGTTGGCTGTATCGGGACAAGTTTGGGCGTCTTCACCGCGTTCAGGGGGTGGCTTCGTGAGGCTCCGAGTCCCCTCGAAGAGATACCCCGACGTGCGCCACACGGTCGAGTTGCAAGGCAGCCAGGTCAGATGCACATGCCCAGGCTTCTACTTCAAGCACAAGTGCTGGCACGTCGTCGTCATGAAGGAGTTACTAGCCTACCGATGGCAGATGCGCTTACAGGCCAAGGCTCTGGGAGGGATGGTATGTTCGTGAAGGAGGTCCGGGTGAGCTTCGGGAGGACCGTCAACCTGGGGAACTTCGAGTCCACGAGGGTCGAGATGACCGAGTGCGCTGTCGTGACCGACAACAACGCCGACGAGGTCGCGGAGGCGCTCTACGAGGAGCTGAGGCGCAAGGTGGAAATGAAGTGCGAGGTCCTGAAGGACAGACGCGCCGAGGCCTACAGGGCGTCTGAAGGCCACGGCGGGCGAGGGGAGGACCGTGGAAGGCCGCCTATCGTGGACGGGAAGCGCCCCGGGAACGCCGCGAGCTGAGGGGCGGTAATGCAGTGGCAAAATAACAACGGTGATAACAAAATGCTAACTGTTAGCAACACGGGGAAATGAGCATATGAACATCGAGCGCCGGGTCCTTGACTACCTGTTCGGGCACTCCCCGAACGAGTACAACGCGCCGACTATCGGGAAGGAGCTTGGAATCAAGAGGACGGTGGTCAATGTGATGCTGGCCAGGCTACTCAAAAAGGGACTTATTGAGAAGCCTGTCCGCGGGTTCTACAAGTGGCGCGATCCCGGGAAGAAGGACATCAGGGACACGGCGCCGGACGAGGTCAAGTTCCACGGCTTGACTATGGAGGCGGTGCTAACAAAATTGGAGGGATGGTCTCCCTTGCTAACAAACGCTAACAGCCCCATTGGCGCGGACAAGATGCCGCAGTGGATTGTCGAGGGGAACAAGAAGGTCTTCGAGACGTCCTGGCGGCAGCGCGGCGTGAGGGTGGAGGTCTCCGAGAGGAAGGTCGAGGTGCGCTTGAGCGCGAGCCAGAACCCGCTGTCCATCCCCGAGCTGGACGCCTACTTCTCGTTCCTGGAGGGGCTTTTCTTCCCGAACTTCTACTCCTACGCCTGGTCCCTGGTGCACTGGGGTATCAACGTCGATCATTCAGAATGGTGGCTCGACGGCGCCACCTCCATCACCATGTGCGACGCCAGGGGCTACATCTCCAGATGGTACAACAAGAAGGGCCTGGGCGCGCGCCAGGAGGTCCACGGTAGCGTCTCGATAGGGCTGGAGCAGGTCATCAACTACATCAGGGGGACCGCACCGTTAGGCGTCGGGGACCTCAGGCAGAAGTGCGACCTTCTCGAGGAGGGAATCCGGGTACTGTCCAAGGACTACCGCAGGATGCAGGTGATGCTCACCAAATTCGTCGAGATACTGGACGAGATGAACCCGCGCCCGACGCTGCTGCCGTATGACACGAGGGAGGGGAGCTGATGGAGATAGGCATCTCGACAATCAAGCGAATCATGAAGAAGGGGACGAGCCACCCGATATCGACAGACGCGGCGTACTGGTTGTCCGAGTCCATAGAAAAGCTGATCGTGAAGAAGACAAGAAATGCCCAGGAGCTGCTGGCCGAGCGCAACAGGCAGCGCGAGAAGGGCGGCCTGCCGACGAAGAAGCGCATATCCAAGGAACTCATCAAGGAAGTGATGAAGGGTGACTCTGCATCGTAAAGGCCGGGGGTGGTTCAAAGGGTGTTCTACCTGGCGCCTCCCAGATAGTGCCGTCCACCTTCGGCCACCTCTCCCCCCTGAAGGTACTTATGCTCCCACGCCTATGTCTTCCCTTGTCGGCGCGAAGCCGACGGGAGGCGATAGGAAACACCATGACGGAGATAGAAGTGCGCTTGTTGTCGGAACGGACCTCAACTTCGAGGGTGATGTCCCGTGAGGGAGGAAAAGTATCCCCTTAGGAGGGGCAAGGAAGAAGTTGAGAGGTATCTCGACAAACGCAGAGCAGACAGGCTTGCGGCTGGAAGCGTGAGGAAGGTCTGGTTCTACCTGAAGCTCGGGCTGTGGTTCATCGACAAGGAGCCAACGGACATAACCTTGCAGGACATCGAGGCCTGGAGGTACGAGATGACCGTCGTCAGAAACTACGAGCCGGAGACGGTCTGGGCAGCGATCATCACCCTGCGGAAGTTCCTGAGGTTCCTGGGCAGGAAGGACATCGCTGACGCCATCGAGCTTCCGAAGAGGCCGAGGCAGGTTCCGCCCGAGAAGGAGATTTGGCTGCTGCCGGAGGAGCAGGAAAGGATGGTCCGGAAGAGCATGGAGATGGGCATCAGGGAATACGCGATGATCAAGCTGATGCTCAGCAGCGGAATCCGGAGGAAGGAACTCGTGGACCTGGAAGTGGAGG
The DNA here is from genome assembly GCA_016214785.1 of Methanobacteriota archaeon. Classification (GTDB taxonomy): domain Archaea; phylum Thermoplasmatota; class Thermoplasmata; order SG8-5; family JACRNV01; genus JACRNV01. The sequence continues at coordinate 27,851 of JACRNV010000030.1, read as the reverse complement.
ACGTCGACCTGGACAAGCTGAGGGCTCACGTGCGCCACGGCAAGGGCGACAAGGCGAGGATCGTCTGCTTCGACCACGAAACGAGGGACGCCCTGGTGGAGTGGCTGAAGCTCAGACAGGAGCCGAGAGACGGCTGCCACGCCCTCTTCCTGTCCAAGTTCAGGACTCGCATCTCCTCGCACTGGGTGGCAGAACAGGTAAAAGAGTGCGCGGTCCTTGCTGGCATCAGGAAGAACATCACGCCGCACAAGCTGAGGCACACCTTCATAACCAACGTCATCGAAAGGACCAAAGACATACCCCTCGCGCAGAAGCTGGCTGGCCACTCGGAGATAAAGACCACCATGCGCTACCACCACTCGACCCAGGAGGAAGTCTTCTCGAAGTACCGGGAGTACCTGGACACGCCGACGCCCGGGAACGAGCCCAACCCCTACGAGAACCTGCCAGCACCCCAGAAAGTGCTCCGGGCGCTCGATGCCAAGTTTCTTAAAGGGGAGCTTCCTTTTGCGGTCTACTCAAAACTCCGCGATGAGTACGAGAGAATGCGGGGCGCTGGGGGCAAGGTTCAGAGGGACCAAATCGACGTCGCCTACAGGTGACAACTTAGCTACCCCACTTAACTACCCCATGCCCTACGTAAGTGCCCGAGTGGGGTAGCTTGGACATCCTAGAAGCCTGCGGAGCTTCAGACCTGGGTTCGAATCCCAGCTCGGGCGCATCCATTTAATTACTCAGCAGAGCCCGAGATGGGATAGGCCCATCACCAACGTTAAACAAGTGGGCCGTATCCGCGACGAGAAATCTTTTATAATTGTATTCTCGTCGCGATGGATTTAGAAAGTAATAAGTAAATGGCAACGCTATTCTTCGTCGGCATGCTCGACCTCTCCCCCTGGCTCACGCTCTCCCTTTCCCAGTTCCAGCTCTACGCGCTCGTCTTCCTCCTCGGCTCGTTCGCCGTCGCCTCGCTCAGCGACCTGAGGCGCATGAGCGCCCAGCGCGAGTTCCTGGAGATATGGCTCCTGGCCGCGCTGGTCGTGGTGGCGTACGACGTGTATATCGCCCTGACTGGCGGAGCGTGGCTCGTCCCGCTCGTGAAATGGGTTATCGTTGCGGTCCTGGCCGCCTGCTCTCACAGGAGCGTTGGGGCGCTCTTCAGCCTCGCGATCGGGGACGTGTGCGCCATCGTCGCCGTCGCCGGCCTCCTCTCGCCGGTGCTGGTCATCGTCTTCTTCGTCGCCCTCAAGATCTCTGACCTTGGGATGCGCCCGTTCCTGCGGTTGAAGGGGGGCGGCGGGGCTTACCCGTTCATGCCCGTCGTTCTGATAGGCACGCTGGTGATGATTGCCCTCGTCGTATGGGCCTTCCCCTTCCTGCTCGGGCTCTGGAACTAGTAATCGTCCAGGGTAGTCCTGTTCTCCGCGCTCTCGACGCCGAGCCCCGCTTCTCTGAGATAGAGCGTGGGCATCTGCCTTCGGTAATGAGGGAGGTTCCTGCGCTCGTCGCAGTACTGGCTCCAGTAATAGGTCTCCCAGAGCTCTTCGGGGCTCTTGTCGCCGCGATTGTTGAGAAGGGCGCGCAGTTGCTCAGCCACTGCATTCAATGAATCTCCCTCTGCATGATAGTATCGCGTCCCGTCATAGAGCGCGAGCCAGCTCTTTGAATTGTTGCCGAGTAATATCAGCGTACCGGGGAACCTTCGCGCGAGCCTCGAGCAGACCCTGCGGCCAACGCCATGCCGGGGCTTCGCATAGCCGTAGAGTACCTTCTCGCCGATGGGCGAGAGCCTGACGAAGCCAGCGAGGACGTGAATCTCGCCCGAGACGCTGTCGGCCATGCGCCTGATGCGGATGACCTTCGGGTCTGTCGAACATCTTAGCTCGTCGGGGCGGATGCGCGACGCCTCTTCTAGCAGCCGCTCCGTGCAGCCCTCGTGCAGCGACAGCAAATCGAGGAAATCACCCTGCGCCCTCATCGCGCCCACCTGTCGAGCTTCGTGCCGCGCCATCCGTTGAGGGAGATGAAAGGGTCGGCACGCTTCGTCACTACGCCGAGCCGCGTAAGCTGCTCCCTCTTGACTATGCGCTCGCGCTTTCGTATCCTGGTGATGCGAGACGCGCTGACGGGACCGATGCCCGGCACTCTCAGCAGCTCGTCGTAGCTGGCCTCGTTCGGATCCACGGCAGAATGAATGGTCTGCAGCGCGATGCTCACCTTCGGGTCCTGGTTGCCCATGAAGCCGCTATCGTCGAACGCGAGGCCTATCTCGCCGGGCTTCATTTTATAAATGCGGTAGAGCCAGTCCATCTGGTATAGGCGGCTCTCACGCCATAATGGCTGCGAGCGCGCGCCCTCGAGGGGGGTGCCCTTGACCGAGCTGAAGGAGGAGAAGTACGCGCGCCTGACCTTCATCTCGCCGTACTCCTTCATCATCGAGGCGAATATCTCGCTGTCGCTCTCGGCCGCGGCGCCGACGACGAACTGAGTCGTCTGCCCCGAAGGGATGACCTTCTTGCCGACGAGGTCGCGCACGTAGCGCTGGCGCTGGAGGATGTCGTTCTCGTAGTCCTTCGTGTAGCTGAGCTCCCCCATGCGCGCCTTGGACGGGGCCTCGACATTGACGCTTACCCTGTCGGCGAGCTCGGACGCCTGCCTCACGTGCTCGAGCGAAGCCCCTGGCAGGATTTTCAGGTGGATGTATCCCATGAACCTGTGCCTCTCGCGCAGGATGCGCACCGACTCGATCATCTGCTCCATTGTCTTGCTCTCGTCGCTGCCGACTCCCGAGCTGAGGAAGAGCCCTTCCACGTAGTTGCCCCGGTAGAGGGCGAGCGTGATGCGCGCCAGCTCCTCGGGCGTGTAAGAAAGGGGCCGCGCCTTGCCGCTCAGAGCCGAGTTCGGGCAGTACCTGCACTGGTGCGAGCAGTCGTTGGTGTAAAGGGTCTTGAAGAGATTCACGCACCTGCCGTCAGGGGTGAAGGCGTGGCACACCCCCGCCCTGGCGACGTCGCCGATTCTGTCCGCGCCGTAGGTCGCGCGGTCGCACGACGTGGAGGCGCAGACGTCGTGCTTGGTCCCCTCGCCCAGCGCCTGGACCTTGCGCAGGTCTATGTCCTCGACTGAATAGCCGTTCGAGCCGACCGAGTCGAACCTGCTCTCGGACGCGAGCTGTGCGATCTTCTGGAGCGAGACCATCGTGAAAGACAGGCGCGGCGACGTATAAATGGACTGCCCGGGGAGGTGGGCGAAAGTATGTGGGGGCATTGTCTCAAAAGTACTCACCGATCCGCTTTCTGGCCAGTATCATAAGGTTGTAGACGATGATCTTCAGGGATATCTCGATTATCTGCATGTCTCTTTTAATGGAGGTAACATATCCTCCAAGCTTGCGTTTTATCGACGAGAACACGCTTTCAATCGTAGAACGTTTATGATATTTCTTGAGCCATTCCTCCCTGTTGGAATTATACCTGTCAAACATCTCAGCATACGGATGATTCCAAGGCATGCGTCTTCCTTTCCCGGTGGTGGTTCTCTTCGGTCGGATGTACGGCGTCCCGCCCTTGCACGCAATCAACGAGCAGTTCTCCATCGAGAGGTAACCGCTATCAGCGTACACGTCTCCGACACCCCAGAGAGGTTCCAAGAGCCGTCCCAACTGGGTGATCTCATGGACATTGGTCCTCGTGAAATGGAACGAAACTATCGATTTCCACTCGATATCCGAAACGGCATGAAACTTCACATATTCCCTTGCCGTGTATCTCGACTGGTTCTGCAGCCAGGTCTCGTTGTATCTCGTTATACTGAATCCTGTCGCATCGACGGCAATGTCATACCTCTTTTTTTAAACTTGATGGTAATCTTGTCGTTGATCCTCCGTAGATAGTCGGCGGGCATCTTCTCCGTGGCCCGTTGAATTGTGTTGTGGTCCGGGACCTCGGATAGCTCCAATTCCTTTCTCAACGTCTCATTTGCCCTCAGCAGCCCCTCGACATCCCTGTATGTCATTTTGAAATATATCCTTAAAATGCATATCAGGACCATGGTCCTGGACAGATACGGTGGCCTGCCGAAACGCTCCCTCGACCATGGCTCATCCGTCTCCCACACTATCCGTTTTGCCTCCCGGAGAAGGAGATGTAGCTCCCTCTCCTTGCTCTTTCCGTACTTCTTCCAGTCAAATTTTGATATGGTAACACCCATCCTATGTTTGGTAGAAGGTATATACCAAATCGCATATATGTCATTTATGAGACAATGCCGTGCTGTACGGGGCGGGAAAAAGAGCATCGGTCATCGTGAACTCCGTCGTTGATAAATCCTGCCGAGCGCCCCAAGTCTCGTCCGCAGCCCCGTCCTTTCAGGGTGCGTGTGAAGATGCTGGATATATGCAACAAGCCTCGTCTGTAAGGACGGGGTATGGAAGCTTTTATAAGCTGATATAAGCATATAATATGCATATGGTAAAGGATAAAGGACGTGACTTGGGGATGAGCGTTTCCGTCGTAGGTTGTGGGCCCGTCTCGAATAAGCGTTCACCGTGGGGGTGTTTGGCGATGATAATTCTGGGGGGAGCAATTGACTGAAAGTGTTTTTGTTCTAGAGGCTTTAAGTTGGCTTGAGCGACTGAGGATTGGTCGCCTACTCAAAAAATATAGGGGATGTAAAATATTAGTGTTGGGTAGTAAGGGCGTGGGTAAATCTACATATTTAGATCAATTAGAAACAGATGGGATTATAACCGATCCCCACTCCCCAACAATTGCTCGTAACCCAAAGAAATTCCAAGCATATCTAGATCAGGGGCCAATGACAATCAAAACAGAGGATGTTGGTGGTGAAACCTCGCAATGGCCCCATTGGATAGATGTACTCTCCGAAAATAAGCCCGTTGGAATAATTTTTTTAATAGATCATAGGTTCCCGTCACGGCATATATCAGCACTGAATTTTTTAAGAACGAGTTTGTCCAGTCGTAAGAGAAGGTGTAAATTTATTCTATTTCTAGTGAATAAATATGATGTGTGGCATAAAGATACATCATTTAATGATATCCTTGAAAATTATCATGAAGAGTTAGGAAAGTTTAGACATCTAAAGATTGCGGTGATATCTGACTATTGTAGCGCGAAAACTGGAGAACGTGTAAAATCTACACTAAGTACAGTCCTGAGTCGATTTATATGGTATTATTAACGGAGGTATAACTCGTATGAACGCGAATGTAGATAAAAACATATACGTACTTAAATACTATTATGATGACCAACAGGGATATACTTTATCTAACAATGATTATCTTACACAGGATAACTATTATAAAATACAAAAATTTGCACAACCTTATGGTCAAAAATGGTTTAAATATATTGGAATTGAAAGCGTTAAACAATTTCCTATATCAAAAGAATACCTGGCGATCTCCTATTCGAAGATATCTTCTCAGAAGGATGAGCTTGGTAGGACTGGAATTTTAGATACATATGTTGTTGTTATGCCCGCATCCCAGTATAACTTTTTAATTGCCTGGAATTTACGAATCTATAAAACAGTAATAAAACAATTGATTAACGAAAATATGTTTATAAATAAATATATTCCTCTTTCTGATTTTATTAGGATTACTTCGAAAATACAAGTTAGTATCTCGGACATATCCTATTACCCAGAATATTATTCACCATCAACACATCCGCAAATAGATAAAATTATTAATAGAATTGTAAAAGGAAAAAAAGTGATACTAACTTCATCTTTTCAATCAAATAGCACTTGGCATAAAATTGAAAATTATTTTAATCATGTGTTATTACGTCTACCGTATAAAATACGAAGTAATATAAGCTATACAACTTTTTGTTTATCGAATAATGAGTCTACACAATTTTTTGGCATTCCCTCTGAGGAGTTTGCAACGCTGAATTCTTTTAATAAAGATGATGTGTTTATTATACCCTAGTGGAACACAAACAATAGAGAATTTACCTGTCAAACACCCCCCCGTACCGTACGCTTATGGGAACGTTTAGTCCGTAGAGGGCCCACAACCGGTTCGCAACGAAGCTCAGACCCTCCCCGTGTACTTCATCTCATTGACGTGAGGGGCGTGATGCCTCGCTCGAAAAGCCCGTCCAGCATTTGACGAGGAGACAGGGCTTTGAAGAGTTTTCGCGTATCCGTCATTTATGGCTTGTTGTATCCCGACTTTTGCTTAGGTACTACATTCTAGCACTTTGGAGCGGATGGAAGAGCGAAAATCTGAGGTACAACCGAAGGACGGGGTCATGGATTTTATATAGGAGCAGTTTCATAGCGGAGCGCATGGAATGCGCGGTTCGGATCGGTCACTTGGGGGCGAACGGAGGAGTGCCGTGATTATCATTTGTTGGGATGCCGCGCATTTAAATAATCGCGAATGATTCTATCTCGTGCATGAAGCTAAAAGGATTCAAGTATCTGACAGTTGAAGAGATCGTAGAAGTCCATGAGCGCATTATCGATGAAACTGGCGGCGAATCGGGTCCTTTGAACATGGGTAACTTGGGTTTCGTACTTGATCAGATACAAACCGAATTCTATGGTCACGACTCAGGCGACCTATTTACACAAGCTGCCATCTTAATACGGGGGATAATTTGCGGTCATCCATTCGTTGATGGGAACAAGAGGACTGGATTCGAAGCAACAGATCTCTTTCTTAACAATAACGGATACTATATCGATGTAGACGTGTTAGAGGGCGTCGGCTTCACGGTTGCAATTGCTACTGGAAAGTTCGATATCAGTGAAACGCGTACATGGCTGCTCAAGCACATAAAGAAACTTTAAATAATACTCCGTCAATTGCATCTATGGACGTGAGTAAAAATGGCCAATAGAAAAGCAGCTAGACCGAAAACACAAAACGGTTTGTCTCCCAAATCTAGGCAGCTCCTAACTAAGAGCATAAAGCGCAATCGCAAGTTGCTCGAAAAACTGGCCGAGATGTAAATCCTTTTCGGCATCCCAATTTTCAAACAAAGCGGCACTCCGAAGTGAGCCCCTTGCACGAGAGCGCCAGCATTTGACGCGAGCGCCGTTGATGCCTCGCCGGAGCATCTCCGTCCAATATTTGACGGCGGGACAGGAGTGCGCACGGTTCCGACGATTAGAAGCTGCATGGGCTCATTGTATCCCGGCTTTTGTTAGGTACATCTGGCTGCACTTTGGTTTGGGGACTTAGGAGGAATCACGAGTCCAACGAAGGGACGGGGTGGAGAATTATTTAAGGAACGTCGTGTATTTAGAGTTCGTGAAACGAACGACTAGGTACTGTCACTTGGGGGCGAACGAAGGAATGCCGATTGAGGGTGTTGATGGATAAATTAACTCGTAACAAGATTATTTTATACGCAATAGGTGGAACATTATTGATTATTTTTGGAACTCTCTACGGGAGCATTGTTCAATACCCAGGAATATTACATCCCCATTTAACAGAAGGTATTGTATTATGCATCTTTGGGACATTCTGGCTTGTATTTGCTTTAATTCAATGGTTCAGGCATAGAACAGTTATTGGAATTTGTGTTAAATGTGGGGAAGAGCTACCAGTTGATATTGACCAATGCCCATTTTGTGGTCAACGATACGGAACATAGGCATTCCGAAGTGAAGCCCCTTCCCCGAGTACTGACTCACATTGACGCGAGGGGCGTGATGCCTCGCTCGAAAAGCCCGTCCAGCATTTGACGCGGAGACAGGGCTTTGAAGAGTTGGCCCGCTTATGTACGATGTCAGTACTCAGCATTATCCAGCGAGAATACAAGGGCCAATGACAAGTTCAACGCAGGCACGGGGTCTCTTTTACGACCGACTGCGATCAAAGGATGGGGGCGCGTTTGGCGCAAGGTTAATAAGTAAGGAATCCTTACCTATGCCCTGGTGGTAACATGGCCGATGTGATTAAGGTTACATCTAAGGGGCAGATTACGCTGCCAGTGGCGATACGGAACGCCATCGGGATCAAGGACGACAGCTATCTCGTCGTCGAGCAGGTCGGCGAGTACGTCTTGATGAAGAAGGCCGAGCTGCGCATGAAGGAAATCCAGGGCATCCTAAAGAACGACTCGAAGCGCAAGAAGATAACCCGGAAGGAGCTGCTCGACGCCTTGAAGAAGGCGCAGAAGCGGGTGTGGAACTAGTGCGCGTTCTCATCGACTCCAACGTGCTCGTCTCTGCCATCGTTTTCGACGCCAACGAACTGAAGGTCATTTTCGATTGCATGAGGAAAGGGCACGCACTGGTCATATCGGAGCATATCGAAGAGGAAGTTTTAAGGACGATGCTTAGCAAATTCCCTGAGCACGCCAAGATGCTGCACGAGTTCCTCGACCTCGGCTCCTTCGAGACCGTTTCGAAGGTAAAGTATCTGGCGGACATCGGCAAGCACGATTTCGTGCGCGACAAACACGACAGGCATCTACTGGCATGCGCCATCAACGCGAAGTGCACAATCATCGTAACAGGTGACAAGGACATGCTTGTGTTAAAGTCATATCAAGGCGTGGAAATTATCAACGCCAAAGAAGCAATTAAATCGCTGTAGTAGAAAAGCGCCCCCATCCGAATGTAGACAAAGGTCGTAGGGTATTTAAGGAGCGAAGTGTATGTGTAGCTTGTGAAACAAGCGGTTAGGAGCAGTCACTTGGGAGAAGGCGAATGATAGAAGAAGAGTTCCACGTTAGGAAAGAAATACGGTTTAAACGTATTCTATGCATTATTTTGGGGATAATGATTCTTATTTTACCTTTGTCTATCTACACATTAAAGAAGAATTCTTTGGAATCGTCTGGAACAGGTGTGGTTGTCTTCGAACCTGTCATCTACTGGATCATATTGACGAACGGAATCGGCGCTATTGTATCTGGTATAATCTTCTCATTTTTCATGGGGAAAAATAAATATCTGGATTATGTATTAATATGTGCATTAGGAATCTATTTAGTAATGGCATCAAATTTTGGATTGAATCAGACCTATTTAGGAACATAGTGGAACTCTGAATATTGTCTTAGCCTTCGACCTAGCCGAGAACAAACATAATTTGACGCCAGGCCTGTGATGATGGCATGTTTAAGTCCGCCTGGGAGGATAGCGGAGGCGACAAGCCATGCTGTATGCGGGTTGGACGTGCACAAGGAGTTATGTCTATCCGTACCCTCTCTTGTCGTCGACGAAGTGCTGGTTCCAGTAGTGGTACGGGGACTGGGACTTCTGCGCGCCGGTCATGTCGCTGCCCATCGCGGCCTGGTAGGAGCCGTAGCGCTCCTTTATCTGCTCCTCGATGGTCTTGCTGCGCTTCATCGCCGTCTTGATGTGCGCGGCCTCGATGAGGGCGGCTTCCTCGGAAGCTGCGATGTCGCCGGCCGTCCTGACAAGACCGCCGAGCTCCCTGAGGCGCAGGGTCAGCGCCTTGTCTTTATTGTCTATGACCTTCGCGCGCCTCCGGGCCTCCTCGATGATGGCCTCCAGCGCGTCCTTTGAAGCATGAGGGATGCGCCTGTCGACGGTAATCTCCTGCGCGACGAACTGCGCGAGCCTCACCCTGTTCTCCTCGGTGTCGTCCATCGTCGTCTCGACCAGGACCTCGTAGCCCGAGCCGATGATACGAGAGCGTAATGGAGACAGGATGTACTCCAGATCCTGGATGTTGCACGCGCCGACGAAGATGAAGTCGCAGGGGACGTTGTCCACGCGCACGCTCGCGCCGGCGCTCTGCGGGTTCCTGCCGGCGATGGGGAAGCGCTTCTCCTGCATTGCAGTCAGAAGGAACCGCTGCATGTATCCCAGGTGCGGCAGCTCGTCCACGAAGAGCACGCCCTGGTGAGACTCGTGTATCGAGCCCGCGACCACGCGCTCGTAGGTCGGAGTGCCGAGCTGCGCGTGCCCGCCATAGGGGTCGTGCCGCACGTCGCCGAGCAGCTCGGTTTCGCTTGCGCCCGTCGCCATGACGAACGGGTTGCGCTCGACGGGGACCAAGACCTTGCGCGGGCTCTCGCGCTCGAACTCCCTGCGCTTCTCCAGAGCCTTCTGGTCGAGCACGCGCACCATCTCCCCCGCGCGCTCGTAGACGACGACCTCCTCCTTGCCGAACCTCTTGCGGGTGGTCGTCACGCGCTCGTTGCCCAGCGACTGGCCGAGAGTGACCTCGAATATGCCCATCAGGTCCCCGAATGGGTTCGTCGGGGACGAGGAGGCCTGCGTGACCTTGGGCCGCGCGCACTTCGGGCACATGCGTTCCCTAGGGGACGAATACGTCCCGCAGCTCACGCACTTGTACCCGAGGCGCTCGGCGACGTTGACCGGGGCTTCCTTTGGGTCTATCACCTCGCCCTCGGCTCCCTCCTTCGCGGTGCGTTCCTTCAGAACGTCGTCGCGCTCCTTGACTTCCACTAGGGGTCTTTCTGGGTTTTCAGGGTTCTGAACTACCCGAATCTCCTCAGTCGGTCTCGGAAGGTGGAGGGATATCGCCTGCGCGATCATCGACTTGCCCGTTCCGGGCGGGCCGACGAGAAGCAGGTGTCGCCTCTGGATCGCGGCAAGGTAGGCGAGCTTGATGGCCTCGCCCTGCCCTATCACGCGCTTCAGCGGGTCAGCGGGAATCTGTATGGAGGCCGTGGACTCAAGCTCGTCGAGCGAGAATCCGGCCTCCGGGTCCAGGCGCCTCTCGTCCGGCATCCAGGTCCCTTACTCGAAGTCCGACCTTAGCCAGACGTGGACGCTGTTCGGGTACTTGGCCACGCTGCCCATCTTCGAGCCCACGAGGTCCTTGATGCCGAGCTCTGCGGCGATGTCCATGAGCCTCTGGCTCACGACGCCGTCGAAGACTATGGCCGCCACTTCGCGGGGGTTGGCCTTCAGCGAGTCCGCGAGGTCCTTGACCTCCATCTCGCCTATGACCTCTCCAGTGGGCCCGACCAATCGAGCTTTCGAGGAGCCCGAGAGCTCCTTGAGCATCGTGAAGTACTTGCGCTGCTCGTCGGTGAGGGTCTTCTCGACCTTCGGCTGTGGTGGCTGCTGCGCCGGCGCTGGCTGGAACTCTCGGTCCTCGTCCCGGCCATCGCGCCCTCGCCTGTCCCTGCCGCCCCTGCGGTCGCCCCTGTCCCTGTTGTCGCGGGGTTGGTCCCTGCGGTCGTCCCTGCGCTGCTCGGGGCGCTCCTGCTGCGGCGGCTCCGGCCCTGCAGCGGGCGGGTTGCCCGCGTTGGCCTGGTCCGCCGGGACCTTGTTCCTCAGCGCCTTCATTATCTGCTTGTTCGTGAGCTCCTCGACCTCCTTTCCAGGGGGTGCGCGGGCCACGAAGTCTATCTCAGCGACCTGCAAAAGCTCCTTGAGGACAAGCTCTCCGCCGCGGTCACCGTCAACGAAGGCGGTCACGGTGCGCTCCTTGGACAGCTCCTGGACGGTCTTGGGGACGTTCGTCCCCTCGACGGCTATGGCGTTCTTTATGCCGGCCTTGAGGAGGTTGACGACGTCGTTCCTGCCCTCGACAACTATTATCGAATCGGAATCGTCGATGTTCGGCCCGGCCGGCAGCCTCTCGGTGCCGTAGGTCATAATCTCCTGTATCTGGATCGACTGCTTCACGGCCTCCGTCAGGTCCTCGGACGTGGACTTGGAGTCCTCGAGTATTCTGGTCAGCAACTCCTTGGCGCGGTCGATGATCTTCGTGCGCTTGGACATCCTCACGTCCTCGACCGAGAGCACCCCTATGTACGCCTTGCATGGGCCCACCCTGTCGATGGTCTCGAGCGACGCCGCGAGGATGGACGTCTCCACCTGGTCGAGGCTGGACGGGATTAGAATCTCGCCCTCCGCCTTCCCCTTGTTCGAAGAAATCTCAACCTCTATGCGGCCTATCCTGCCGGACTTCTGCATGTCCCTGAGGTCGAGCTCCTCCCCGAGCAGGCCCTCGGTCTGCCCGAAGATCGCCCCGACCACGTCGGGCTTTTCCACGATGCCGTCGGCCGATATCTTGGCCTTTATCAGGTATTTCGTCGTGCTTGGGTCTAGTGTCATCTTGTTTCACCATCGCTTTTCTTTTAGTGCTTTAGCGTCGCGATGGCGCCCTAACCCAAAATCCGCACGTTCTCAGGCTTGTGCCTTCAATCCGAAAGGTCATTTGGTGATCCTTACCGCGGAATCTGATGAGCTAGTGAGGCGTTGCATCGCGCAGCGCTGTTACTGCAACACTCGTATTCGTATATAAAGGTTGTCATTGAATCGATTTCATGCCTGAGATATATAAACTGAATTTCCCCGAACGCTCACCTGTGCGCGTAGTGGGGCCGACCCACACCTGATAAATGAGTCGTTCACAAGGAAAGACATGCTTCTGCCGCCAGCCAAAATAACTTCATGCGGACTGAGTCTCGCTTGTGGCCATTCCTAGGATCCCATTCCTTGCCGCTGACGTCGTCCCCGCTGTAAAGCATCTGCGCCAGCGTTACGTTTCGGAAGTTTGCCACAGCAAAGAATGCCGCAGCCTCCATCTCTACAGTCAGGCAACCTTCCGACTTTCGGAGTTTGACCTTCCCAGGGGTTTCGCGGTAAATGCCATCGGTGGTCCAGGTCTTCCCTTCAATATATGGAATGCCTCTTTTCTTGAGCACATTCTTGATCGCTTTGACTCCTTTCGGACTCGCGTAAACCTCTCGGCCAGGTGGCATGTAGTGATAAGAAGTTCCTTCATCTCGAATTGCAGCGACGGGAATCACGATGTGCCCGACCGTGATCTTCTTATCAAGAACGCCCGCCCCACCGCAAACTATGAACTTGCTGCACCCTCGCGCAATCATCTCTTCCAAAAAACCTGCAACTAGCGGACTGCCGATGCCGAGATGGACCAGAGCAAGGCCTTTTCCTGCGGTTTTCAACTCATAGATTGGGTTTGGCCCCATTTCTGAATTTAAAACTCCAATTTTCTTCGTTATACCCTTTTTATAGAGTTTGGCAATCACATCTGAAAAGAAACAGATGACGCAGCGAGTTGGCACATTCTCAGGTTTGACTACCTCTCCAGGTTCTATCACCGCTTTTCGTGTCGCATCGAACTCAAGGATTGGATATTTCTTTTTTTTCAACCTTTCATCTATGTGCATAATAACCTTCCCGTCCTTCTATCCTGGTGAAGCCGAACCTCTCGAACTGCACGACCTTCCCCTGCTGGCTCAGGGCCTCGGGCTCTACGAATCCTTCGCGCCATTCCCCGTCCGGCATCTGCACCCTGAAGGGTTCGCGCTCGGCGCCGAGCCAGTGGACGATCTTCGCCCCCGATTTCAGGACGGAGCGGTCGTTGCCGATGTACTCGGCCTTCCCAGGAGCGGTCACCTTCACGTTCCCGAGGTCCTTGAGGCGGATGACGGCGCCGGGCTGCATAAAAGATAAATCGTCACCAGAGATATATACTACTCCGTCAGCGCCCGAATGCAGGGTGCGCATGCCGTCCTCGGGCCGGTCGGGATGGCGGGGCACCTTGGCCTCCAGTGGGGGAGCGCCTATAATCTCCATCGGCTGCGGGTCGGCGACGAAGAAGTACCTGAAGGCGACGGGGTCGAGCAGCTCCCTGCTGTATGCGTAGAGGTTGTCCCAGGAGAAGGTGATGTCCACTTCCTTTATTCCAACGTCGATCCAGTACTGGCGGATGGCGCCCGGGTGGATGCCGCGCTTGGCCAGGGCCTGTACCGTACCGAGCCGGACGTCGTCCCAGCCCGAGTAGGTGCCGTCCTTGACGCTCTCCTTGATGAGCGACTTCTTCAGGACGGCCTCCTCTATCGACACCCAGCCGTAGTGAATGAAGACGGGCTTCTTCCAGCCCATGTGGTCGAAGACATATTCCTGCCGGATTGTGTTGTTCAGGTGGTCCTTGCCCCTGAGGACGTGGGTCATGCCCATGAGATGGTCGTCGACGGCGACGGCGAAGTTGTACGTGGGATAGACGCGGTACTTCGAGCCCGTGCGGGGATGGGCGGTGTCGAGTATCCTGAAGGCGGCGAAGTCCCTCACGGCGGGGTTCTTGTGCGAGAGGTCTGTCTTGACGACCATGATGGCGTCCCCCTCCTGCAGGTTCCCGTCCAGCATCTTCTTCCACAGGGCGATGTTGTCCTTCGCCGGCGCGCCCCTGTGCGGGCACGGCTCCTCCTTGAGCTTCAGGGTGCGCCAGACCTCCTGGTCGCACGTGCAGACGTAGGCGCACTTCTTCTCCAGGAGCCGCTCGGCGGCATCGCAATAGAGGTCGAATCTGTCGCTCTGGAAGCAGACCTCGTCGTACATGACGCCGAGCCAGTCGAGGTCTTTTGGAATTGCATCGTAGGCATCAGGATGTATGGCAGAGGGGTTCGTGTCCTCCATGCGGACGATGAGCTTGCCCCCGTAGCGCTTGACGTACTCGTCGTTCAGAATCGCCATCCGCGTGTGGCCGAGGTGCAACAGCCCGGACGGGTTGGGCGCCAGACGCATGACCACTCCCCCCTCAACGCCCGGGAGGTCGGGAAGCTCCGTGCGCTTCGCGGCCTTCTCCCTCTTCGGCATTTGGGGAGCGAGCCGCTCGTGCTCGGCGCGCTGCTCGGCCGAGGGCATCGAATTAACTTCGGCGCACGCCTTGGCCGCGAGCGCGGACGCCTCTTTCGAGCGCTCGCGCATCTCCGGGAACTCGGACATGAGCCTGCCTATGACAGCGCCCGGCTGTGCCTTCCCTCTGTGAGCGATGGCGTTGTCCAGGGCGAAGAACCGCGCCGCGATCCCGATGTCCATGGCCGTGCCATTGCCTACGGTCTAATAAAATCTGTGGTGGAGGTTGCGGGGGCAAGCGTGTTGCCCCATCATCGCGCAGACTGGCCCTGACTTATTCCGAACGAGAAAATGACGCGATTCAATGTAAAATATATTAACTGTGTAAATGTTCCAGGTGTGCGAAACAGAGGGCGTGTTATGAGGCAGGTTATTGGATCCGGTACCCCGCAAGACAAAGCCCCTTGGAGGGAGGCTGTGGCCAGGATACTCTCTCGGCACGGCAACGAGCGTGGGGAGCTGATCCCAATCCTCCAGAATGTCCAGGCAGAGCTCGATTACCTCCACAGGGAGGCGCTGGAGGAGGTGGCCCGCGCCCTGCGTCTTTCCATGCACGATGTGTACGGCGTGGCTACTTTTTATGCGCAGTTCAGGTTCTCCCCCCCTGGAAGGCACAAGGTGCGCGCGTGCCTGGGGACCGCCTGCCACGTGAGGGGAGGGGACGACGTCATGGCCGCCCTGGAGCGGAGGCTCGGAATCCGGCACGGGGAGACCACGAAGGACGGCGAGTTCAGCCTGGAACGGGTCGCGTGCATGGGATGCTGCGCCCTCGCGCCGGTCATGGTCGTCGGCGACGAGGTCTCGGGAAGATGCACGCCGTCCAAGGTCGACGAGATACTCGCCAGATACGGGGGGGGAGATTGATGGAGGCCGATTACTGGAAAAGAGGCGCGGAAAGGTGGAAGGCGCTCCTTGAAAGCGACGTCCCCGTGATCTACGTGGGCGCGGCGTCGTGCGGGAGGGCGGCGGGGGCGGCGAAGGTCGAGGAGGCTGTCCGCGCGAAGCTGGGGGATCTCTCCCCTACGGCAAGGGTCGTGGAGGTGGGGTGCATCGGGCCTTGCTGCCTCGAGCCCCTGGTGTACGTCCAGCGACCCGGGAAGGCGCCGATAGTCTATGGGGACCAGTCCCCGGAGACAGTCGCAGTCGTTTTGGAAAGCGTGCTGTCGAAGGGTGACCTGCTCATGGACAAGGCTCTCGGCGTTCTCTCCGAAGGAGCACAAGACGGCATCCCCAGCTTCTACGAGCATCCCATGCTCAAGCCGCAGACCAGGCTCGTGCTGCGGAACTGCGGCATAATAGACCCCGTGGAGATAGACCACTATTTCGCCAGGGAAGGATACCTGGGGCTCAAGAGGGCGCTCTCGATGTCGCCGGAGGAGGTCGTCGAGGAGGTCAGGGCCTCTGGCCTCAGAGGGAGGGGCGGCGCCGGTTTTCCGACGAGCCAGAAATGGACGTTTTGCAGAAAAGCCCAGGGGGACCCGAAGTACCTGATATGCAACGCCGACGAGGGGGACCCGGGGGCATTCATGAACAGGTCGCTTCTGGAAGGGGACCCTCACGCGGTCCTGGAGGGGATGCTGGTCGCGGCATATGCGATAGGCGCCAGTCATGGGTACATATACATCCGCGACGAGTACCCGCTGGCCATCGAGCGCCTGTCCCATGCACTGCAAAGGATGAGGGAGCACGGACTCCTTGGGCAGAAGGTCATGGGGACGGGCTTCGACTTCGACATCACGATCAAGAGGGGAGCCGGGGCGTTCGTCTGCGGGGAGGAGACGGCGCTCATGGCCTCGATAGAGGGCAGGCGCGGAATGCCGAGGCCCCGCCCTCCGTTCCCGGCCCAGAAGGGCCTCTGGGGCAAGCCCACGGTGATCAACAACGTGGAAACGCTGGGCACGCTTCCGAACATCATGAGGATGGGGGGCGCCGCCTACGCGGGGAGGGGCTCTGAGAAAGCCAAGGGAACGAAGACCTTCTCCCTCGTCGGCAAGGTGAAGCGGACCGGGCTCATCGAGGTCCCTTTCGGCACTCCCTTGAGAAAGATCATATTCGACATCGGCGGCGGCATCCTCAATGACAGGGGGTTCAAGGCGATTCAGTCTGGGGGCCCTTCCGGCGGATGCATCCCCGCATCCATGGTGGACCTGGAGGTCGATTACGAGAGGCTCACCCAGGCCGGGTCGATAATGGGCTCGGGCGGCCTAGTCGTGATGGACGAGGACACATGCATGGTGGACGTGGCCCATTACTTCCTCACCTTCACCCAGAACGAATCGTGCGGGAAGTGCTCCCCGTGCCGCATAGGGACCAGGCGCATGCTGGAAATCCTGGAAAGGATCAAGAAAGGGGTGGGGGAGGAGCAGGACATGCAACGTCTCACCGAGATCGCCCAGACCGTGAAGGACGGCTCGCTGTGCGGCCTTGGGCAGACAGCCCCGAACCCAGTCCTCACGACGCTGAGATACTTCCACGACGAGTACGAAGAGCACATCAGAGATGGGCGCTGCCGGGCCAAGGTCTGCAAGGACCTCTTCCACTACGAGATCGACCCGGAGAAGTGCATAGGATGCCAGATATGCTTCAAGAAGTGCCCGGTGAGTGCGATCTCCGGAAAACCGAAGGGAGCGCACACGATAGACCAGGCCAGGTGCGTGAAATGCGGCCTCTGCTACCAGTCGTGCCCGCCCAAGGCAAAGGCCGTGAAAAGGGCGGACAACGGGCCCGACGAGGTGAAGGGATGATCACCATCGACGGCAAGGTGGTGCCTTTCCGCCCCGGCCAGACGGTCCTCGAGGCGGCCACGGAAGCGGGGATATACATACCCACGCTATGCAGCCACCCCCATCTGCCGCCCTTCGGGGCATGCCGCCTCTGCCTGGTCCAGATAGAGAATGTGCGCGGGCTGCCGCCCGCCTGCACGACTCCGGCCGCCGACGACATGGTGGTCCGGACCGACACCGAGGACATCCAGAGGCTGCGCCGCAGCATCCTCCGCCTCATCCTCTCCGAGCATCCCAACAGCTGCATAGTGTGCGGCGAGAGAGAGCTGTGCGAGAAGTACAACGTCTGCCCAACCAAGGCCGGGAGGGTGACTGGCTGCAACCTATGCCCGGCCAAGGAGCGGTGCGAGCTGAGGAGGGTGGCCGATTACCTGAAGGTGGACGACGTGGGCTACCTCCTAGACTACCACAACTACCCGCTGGAGCGCGACGATCCGTTTTTCGAGCGGGACTACAACGTCTGCATCCTCTGCGGCAGGTGCGTGAGGGTCTGCGAGGAGATACGCGGCGTCGGGGCCATCGCTTTCACCAAGCGCGGGCACGGGACGAAGGTCGGCACGTCCTTCGGGATATCGCACCTGGACGGCGGCTGCCAGTTCTGCGGCGCGTGCGTTGACGTCTGCCCCACCGGGGCGCTGAGCGCCAGGGCCACGAAGTGGCACGGGAAGCCGGAGAAGAAGGCAAGGACAGCGTGCACGCTGTGCGGAGTCGGTTGTGCCATCGAGCTCCAAGGCCGGTGGGACCGCGTCATGGACGCCATCCCCCACATGGACGGGCCCACGAACCAGGGGCAGGGCTGCGTGCTCGGCAGGTTCTGCATTCCCCCGCTTTTCAATTCCAAGGACAGGCTCAAATACCCGCTCGTCCGCAAGGAGGGCTCTCTCGTCCCCGTGGACTGGGACGAGGCCATCGCCGAGGCTGCCAAGGGGCTCAAGCGCTACGAACCCGGCGACGTGGACATCCTCGTTTCCCCGAACGTGACGAACGAGACGGCACGGATGCTGCATCGCCTCTCGAAAGACATCCTGGGAGGCGCTAGAATAGAGCTGGACTCGCAATTTGACTCGCTGGCGCTGGCCGCGAGCCGCTCGCTGACAGGATGCGCTGGCTCCACCGGAGAACTCTCGGCAATAGACCGTGCGGACGCCGTCCTCGTGGTCGGGGCGGACATCTGCCTCACTCACCCGGTGCTCAGGGTAAGGCTCAACAGGGCGCGCGCCCGGGGAGCGAAGATAATTTGGCTGGGACCCACAAGGGACCCGAACGACAGGCTCGTCGACATCCTGGTCCCGGAGGCGAACTACCTCGAAGTCCTCGCCGGGACTCTGAAGAGGCTGGCATCCAGCGCGAAGGAAGGCTTCGACGCGCTCTCGGGCTCCCTCGATGGATTCACAGGCTTCAAGGGTGCGGCGGACATTTCCGAGGCGCTGCGCGGAAAGCGCGCGGTCGCGCTCGTGGGCCGGGGCATCATGCCCCACAGACCTAAAGCGACCCTTACGGCCCTCTGGGACATTCTTGTCTCGACGGAGAACACCTCGGGGCTCCTGCTGCTGATTGAGGGCAACTCGCAAGGCATATGCGATGCCGGCATAGTTGGCGAAAACGACGTTCGGCGAGACGCGAAGGCGCTCTACGTGACGTCGAGCCGCGCCGAGATGCCCGAGGGCGCGGAGTTCGTCGTCCTACAGGCCCCGTTCTCCTCGAAGCTCGTGGAAAGGGCCGACGTTGTCTTCCCATCCCTGGGGCTGCCGGAGGAGAGCGGCACGACGACGTCCATGGACGGGCACGTGCAGGAGGTCCGACCTGTCTCGAAAGGGCCGGGGATGGCGCTCGCGGACGCGGAGATTGTCTCCAGGCTGGTCGCCGGCCTTGGAGGGAAAAAGCTCGATATGACGACCGCGCAGCTTGGGCCCCGCCCGGTCAGGCAGCCGCTCTCCCGCCTCTACCCGCTGGGCGTTCTCGGGCCGGAACCGTCGGCTTCGCCGGCCCCGGCTTCGCCCAACTTCTACAGAGGCACAGACATAGCGGAAAAGGTCGCCGATCTCACCGTGTACTACAGATACAGGGGGGTGATCCCGTGACGAGGATAATCGAGCGAAGGGAGGTCGCGCCCAACGTCCACAGGCTAATCGTCGAGGCGCCCCAGATAGCCGAAAAGGTGAGGCCTGGGCAGTTCGTAATCGTGATGCCCGACGAGGAAGGCGAGCGCGTCCCCATATCCGTGGCCGAGTGGGATGCGAAGGCTGGCAGCATCGTCCTCTTCTTCCTCGAGGTCGGCGTGTCGACCATGAAGCTTGCGCGGAAGGAGAAGGGGGAAGACCTCTATGCGGTCGTCGGCCCGCTCGGCCGCCCCGCGACCATCGGGAAGTTCGGAACGGTCGTCCTCGGGGGGGGCTGCTACGGGATAGGGGCGATAACCGCGATAGCGAAGGCGATGAAGGAGGCGGGCAACAGGGTGATAGCCATCTCCGAGGGGAGATCCAGGTACCTGCTGTACAACCAAGACACGCTTAGGAGGTTCGTGGACGAGTGCCTCGAAGCCACAACCGATGGCAGCGCTGGGAAGAAAGGCAAGGTTCAGGATGTCCTGCGTGATTTTGCGAAACGCGAAAAGGTTGATATGGCCTACTTCGTCGGTTGCACTTTCATGATGATGCGCTGCGCCGAGACCGCCAAAGAGCTTGGCATAAAGACCCTGGTCGCGCTCAACTCGCTGATGCTCGACGGGACGGGGATGTGCGGCGTCTGCCGCGTGTCGGTCGGAGGCAAGACGAGGTTCGCGTGCGTGGACGGGCCGGAGTTCGACGGCCACGACGTGGACTGGCTCGAGCTCTTCCAGCGCAAGGCCATCTTCGTCCGGGACGAGGTGACCGCCTACCAGTTCCACGCATGCCGCGCGCTGCGGCGCCACGAAGGGGGCGATTGAGTGGACGAGCAGAAGCCCAAGAGGCACCCGCGGCAGAAGATGCCCGAGCAGCATCCGAAGGTGCGCGCGCGGAATTTCGATGAGGTGCCGCTGGGATACGATAAAGAGACAGCGCGGCGCGAGGCGGAGCGCTGCCTCCAGTGCAAGAAACCGCTCTGCATGAGCGGCTGCCCCGTGAACGTGAAGATACCGGAGTTCTTGAAGCTCGTCAAGGACGGGGACTGGGCCGGTGCGGCGCGCAAGATAAAGGAGACGAACGCCCTGCCGTCGGTCTGCGGGCGCGTCTGCCCCCAGGAGAGCCAGTGCGAGGGACAGTGCGTGCTCGGCAAGAAGGGGGAGCCCGTGGCCATCGGCCGCCTGGAGAGGTTCTGCGCCGACTACGAGCGGAACGAGAAATTGGTGCGCCTGCCGGAGAAGGCTAAGCCCACAGGCAAGAAGGTCGCGGTCGTGGGCTCGGGCCCCGCTGGGTTGACGGTCGCTGGTGACCTGATACTTCTAGGATACGAGGTCACGATATTCGAGGCGCTGCACAAGCCCGGCGGCGTGCTCGTCTACGGCATCCCCGAGTTCCGCCTCCCCAAGGCGATAGTGGACGCGGAGGTGAAGTACCTCCGGGACCTGGGCGTCAAGCTCGCCCTGAATACCGTTGTCGGCAGGACGAGGGGGCTGAGGGAGCTCATGGAGAGGGATGGCTTCGACGCCGTATTCATAGCCGTCGGGGCCGGGCTCCCGCACTTCATGAGGATTCCGGGCGAGAACCTGTGCGGCGTATTCTCGTCCAACGAGTACCTGACCAGGGCGAACCTGCTGAGATCGTACCTCTTCCCCATTTACGACACGCCGCCCCCAAGGGGCAGGAACGTCGCGGTGGTCGGCGGGGGGAACGTGGCCATGGACTGCGTAAGGTCCGCGCTGCGGCTCGGAGCCGAGAACGCCTACCTCGTCTACCGGCGCTCCCGGACTGAGATGCCGGCCAGGGCCGAGGAGATCCATCACGGGGAGGAGGAGGGGGTGCAGTTCCACCTTTTGACCGCCCCGGTCGAGGTCCTGGGCGACGAGAACGGATGGGTGCGAGGCCTCAAGTGCGTGAGGATGGAGCTTGGCGAGCCTGACGAAAGCGGAAGGCGCCGCCCGATGCCGGTGAAGGGCTCGGAATACGTGCTCGACCTGGACGCGGTCGTGATCGCCATCGGGGCCGCGGCCAACCCGCTGCTGACATCGACAGTGCCGGAGCTGAAGCTCAACGAAAAGGGGTACATCGAGACAGACGAGCGCGGGCGCACCAGCGTGCCGGGCGTCTACGCTGGAGGGGACATAGTCACGGGGCAGGCCACAGTGATCCTGGCGATGGGTGCCGGAAGGCAGGCCGCGCTGGCGATGCACGAGGACCTGACGAAGAAGTGAGTTCGCCCAGGAAGGCCAAGAACATGTTTGAGGGGGCAGTTTCCCAGTCACAGCGACATCGCAAAGCCTTTATCCCCGCCTCGCCATGACGGATTGGGATACGAATGCTGTCGGAACTCAACCAACTTGTCGGCCTGCAGGTCTATACCGCGAAGGGCATCTACGTAGGCGCCGTGGACAACGTCATGATAGAGCCCGAGGAATGCAGGGTCAGCGGCATCTACATCGGCGACACGAACCCCCTCCTTGTCGACGGCTCGAAGGGCGTGGTCGTCCCCTACAGGTGGATCCGCAGCGTCGGCGACATCATCGTCCTCAACTATTTCCCAGCGTCGCTGGCGCCGAAGGCCAACCCCTAATAAGGCTCTGCCGCCAGGAATCGAGCCTAGATGTGGCGCTGGCTCAACAGGTCAAGTCGGAGTATCGCGTTGGCACGAAGGTCAGCTCCAAGAATTGCGCTGGCGCCAATGGCCAGCCGTGAGTAAGGTTCATATTCATCTGCAGTTATTCGTGGTCATGCGGCCAAAGGTCGATCCTTCCTGCTTCGTGCACGAAACCGCGGTCATCGTCGGCAATGTCGAGCTCGCGGCGGGGTGCAGCGTCTGGCCGCACGCCGTGATAAGGGCTGACATTGCGACGATATATATCGGAGAGGGGTCGAACGTGCAGGACAACGCCATTGTCCATTGCTCCAAAGGATTCCCTGTCAGGATAGGCAAGGATGTCTCCGTCGGGCATTCATGTATAGTTCACGGCGCCACCATCGGCGACCGCGTCATCGTCGGCATGCACGCGACCGTGATGAACGGCGCGACCATCGGCGAGGGCTCGATCATCGGCGCGAACGCGTTGGTGAAGGAGGGGATGGTCGTTCCTCCGAAGAGCCTCGTGCTCGGGATCCCGGGAAAAGTTGTTCGTTCCGAGGACGGGTCGCTGGCGGAGAGCGCCCTAGGGAACGCGCGCAACTATCACGCCCTGCGCGACCAGCACAAGAGGGGGGAGTTCGCCCCTTACCGTGCGGAGGGCGGCACATGAAGTACAGGTTCGAGTTCGTCCCGGTCGAGAAGCTGCACGACCACGAGATGATAATCGAGGCCACGCTGAAGGCCTGCATTAGCCTCACCCTCGACCGGAAGGGCATAGACCTGCCGATTCTCGCCGACGACCAGAACTACGTCATACTCGACGGCCACCACAGGTTCCACGCCCTCGTAGAGCTGGGGTGCAAGCGCGTGCCCGCCTACCTCGTGGACTACTATTCGCCCGAGATAGTGCTATCGCTCTGGCCGACGGCGAAGATAAAGAGCATAACAAAGGACGACGTCATCCGCACCGGGCTGAGCGGCAAGCCCTACACCCCGAAGACGAGCAGGCATACGATCAGATTCGAGCTCCCGAAGCGGTTCGTGCCGCTGGAAGAGCTCATGGAGTAACCTGGGAGAGAAATGGCGCAAGGACCCTCGGGACTGTTGAAGGGGGCGCTCTATCGCGTCTACGAGCGCAGGCTCTTGAAGCAGGTCAAGAGCGGCCCCATACCCCAGCACCTGGCCATCATAATGGACGGGAACCGCAGGTTCGCCCAGGAGCTCGGCCTCTCGCGCATGGACGGCCATGTCGAGGGGAAGAACCGGCTCGAGAGCGTCCTGGAATGGTGCATGGAGCTGGGCATCAAGGTGCTCACCGTCTATGCTTTCTCGACGGAGAACGTCAGCCGGCAGGCGGACGAGGTCAAGGAGCTGATGCGCCTGTTCAAGGAGAGCTTCAGGGCGGTGGGCGACGACGAGCGCGTCCACAAGCACCGCATCAGGATAAAGGTCCTCGGGGACGTGAGCCTCCTGCCGAAGGACGTGCAGGAGGCCATCGCCTACGCGGAATCGAGGACCAGGGACTATGACAGGTACTTCTTCAACCTCGCGGTCGCCTACGGCGGCAGGCAGGAGATACTCCGCGGCCTGAAGAGCATCGCCGCGAAGGTGAAGAACGGCGAGCTGGACGTCGAGCGCATAGACGAGGAGCTGTTCTCGTCGCACCTCTATACGGCCAACATCCCGGACCCGGACCTCGTGCTCAGGACATCGGGCGAGGAGCGCATCTCCAACTTCCTGCTCTGGCAGCTGGCCTACTCCGAGCTATACTTCACGGACGTCTACTGGCCCGGATTCAGGAAGATAGACCTGCTCAGGGCCGTGCGCTCGTACCAGATGCGCATCCGCCGCCACGGAAAATAGGTTATACTACGACCTGCACCGCCTTGCCCAGGGTCGGCTGGCCGTAGCCGCTCTCTCTTATCACAAGGAGCGTGAGGCTGTCCAGGACCACCTTCGACCCGCACTTCTTGCACTCGGTTCCCTGCCAGTAGTCCATGGCCTCCTTTCCTTTCATGACAATGCGCGTGCCGCCGCAGTAGGGGCACCTGAACGAGACCTCGACGCCCCTGCCCCTGAGCCGCTCTAGGTCGTGCTTGTCGATGCTGCCCACATCGCCGCCTCCGGGACCGTATTCGCGTGCCGATATTTAGAACCTGCGAGAGCCTATCATTCGCCGTCGCAGCCTGTCCTTGCTGCGACGGGGGCGTCGCGGGCATAGAGACGATGGCTTTGGACCCTCAGCGCCTTCTCTTCAAAAGCAGCGCGCTCGCGCACAGCGTCAGCGCGGCGAATCCTACGAGCACCGCCAGATCGAGCCACACCTCGCCGACGCCCCATCCGCGGAGCATTATCGAGCGCTCGGCGTCTATGCCGTAGCGCAGGGGGATGAGGTAGGCGAGCGGCTGCAGGTACGCGGGAATGGACTCGACTGGCCAGAATAGCCCGGCCAGCAGCACCGACGGGAATAGGATGAGTGGGACGAACTGGACGGCCTGCAGCTCGTTCTTCGCCCCCGCCGACATGAGGATGCCGAGCCCCTGGTGGCCGAAGGCGATGAGCATGATGACTGCCAGCGCCAGCACGACGTTCCCGACTATCTGGATGTTGAAGAGCAGCATCGCTGCCGTCAGGATGACGACGCTCTGCACGAGCCCTATCAGCCCGAACGCGAGCGCGTAACCGGTGACTATCTCCCACTCGCTCGCGGGGGAGGCCATGAGCCTCTGGAGCGTGCCGTTCTTGCGCTCGTTGACGAAGAGGATGATGGTTATCATCGTCGTCACCATCATGATGGCGAACGAGATGACGCCGGGCGCGAAGTAGTCGACGAACTTCGTGTCGCCGCCGCCGTAGGCGTAGACGGGCTCGACGCTCGCAGGAAGGCTCGCGTTCCTGCCGCCGATGGCCGATACGGCCTCCTGAAGGGCCGCGGCGAGCGCGGTGTTTACGGACTTGAAGACCGCGGCGGCGATGTTGGGGTTCGAGCCGTCGATGTAGACCTCGATTGAGGGGCGCGGCGCGCTCTGGTTCAGCAGCGCGGTGGCGATGTCGCGCGTGAAGCCCTCTGGGATGATTATCGCCGCCCATACGACGCCTTTATCCACGTCTTGCCGCGCCGCAGCGGCGTCGGTCACATTCGAGATGGTGAGCGTCTCATAGTTCAGGTTGGCGACGATGCCATTGCCTACATTTACTTCGAGATTGAGTGGAAGAGTGAAATTCACGGGGGCAAACATACCTACATCGGCGTTGAGCACCTGCACCTTCACGCCCTTGACCTCTCCTCCAAACGTGTAGCCGAAGAGGGCGACCATGAGCAGCGGCATCGCGAGCACGAATGCGAGGGTGCGCCTGTCGTGCCTGAACTGGAGGAGCGTGCGCTTCGTGAAAGCCAGTACCCTGCGCGGGCTCACTGGCCATCCCCCCTTGCATATGCCAGGAAGGCGTCCTCGAGCGAGGCCGCGCCCGTGGAGCGCTTGAGTTGCTCGGGCGCTCCCTCCGCGACCAATCGTCCCTGCCTGAGGAGCCCGACCCGGAAGCAGTGGGAGGCCTCGTCCATGTAGTGGGTGGTTATGACCACGGTGACGCCGCGATTCGCTATCTCCCTGAAGTATTCCCAGAATGCGGCCCTGAGCTCGGGATCGACGCCGACCGTTGGCTCGTCGAGGAAGATGAGCCTGGGCTCGTGGACCAGCGAGCAGGCGAGGCTGAGCCTGTGGCGCATCCCGCCGCTCAAATTGGAGGCGAGCGCGCCCCGCCAACCGGAGAGATCGACGAACCTCAGCACTTCGGCCTCCCGCCTGGCGAATCTTTCCCGGTCGAGTCCGTAGAGCTGGCCGAAGAGGGCGAGGTTCTCGTGGACGGTGTTGTCCATGTAGACGGCCGTCTCCTGCGGCATGTAGCCCACCTGGGCCAGCACCTTCTTGTCAGGACGCGATTGGCCGAAGAGTTCGACCCTGCCGGACGTCTGCCTCAGTAGCCCGCATGCTATCTTGATTGCCGTGGTCTTCCCCGAGCCGTTGGGGCCGAGGAGGCCGTAGACCTCGCCCGCCGGGACCCGAATGCTCAGATTATCGAGGGCCTTCACCTTACCAAAATGCTTGCTAAGCCCCTCGACGATGACGGCGTCCTCGCGCCCTTGTTTTTCGCTCAATCGTGCACCGCCATTGGATGGCGCTGCGGCTTAATAAAACATTGATTCGGGGCTCAGAGCCTGCGCTTCATCAGGTGGACGCGCCCCGAATCGAGGTTGTACACCGCTCCGAGGGCCCTCACCCCTTCGATTCGCAACGCCTTGGCGAGCGCCATTATTTCGCAAACCGTGGCCCTCGTCTGCCTTGCGACGGCATCGCCCGGCACGCAGCCTTCACCGACGGCGCAGTGTATCTTCGATACGACAGAGGCCAACGGACCCTGGCTATTCGCCTCCCTCAAGGCCAGCTCGACGGCGCCGCATCCCGTGTGCCCCAGCACAAGAACGAGCCTCGCGCCGAGCTTCTGGAGTGCGTACTGCACGCTCCCGAGCCCGAGCTCGTCGAGCGCACACCCGATCGAGCGTACGACGAATATGTCCCCTATGCCCTGGTCGAATATCAGCTCCGGCGGGGAGCGCGAATCGGAGCAGCACACCACCACCGAATGCGGCGATTGCGAGGCGGATGTCGCTCTGCGAGCCTTGGCGTGGTCGCGCTGGAGGAGGCTGCAGGAGACGAACCTGGCGTTCCCTTCCATCAGCGTTTTCAGCGCGTCTTCGGGTGTCAATTACCGCCCTCGGGGACCAGACGACATGGCTACCCGTACATGCCCGGCGGCACATCGGGCATCTCCGCTGGCGCCATGGGCTTCATCTGCGCCATGGCCTTCCTCACCTGCTCCTCGATGAGGGCGGCCTGCTTTAGCAGCGGCTCGGGGTCCATCTTTATCTGCGGCAGCATCCTGTTCAGCACCCTGAGCACGGCCGCGGCCGACCGGCTGTCCGGGTACTCGACATGGGCCTCGGCCAGGAGGCAGGCGACGCCGAAGTTCTTGATGTTCCCCTTGTAGAGCAGCAGCCCGGAGAGGCCGCTGACCATCCCCATCGTCAACGGCTTGGTGTCCAGGTTCTTCAGGTGCTCCTCGGCCTCCGGCGTGCTCGCGACGTGGAAGACCTTGATGGGGTCCTTGAGGGGCTCGGGGCTGTTCACGCCTTCGATCGTGGTCACGATGTGGCAGTCCTTCTCCCTGCACCAGTCAATTATCTTGTCGGCCAGCGCGTCGTAGCCCGAGGCCTTGACCGGCAGCTCGGAGGTGATCACCACAAGCTGCTCGCACACGCCTGAGGGCCCGCACTTGTGGTCGCCTGCGTACACCCTCACGGGAGGCGTTGGCACGCCTTCCTGGATTATCGCGGCCGGGTAGAAGTCCTCGGACGAGAACGAGGCGATGAGCTCGAGCTTCAGGCTGCTGACGAGGAAGTTGGCAACTATCGTGCTTATGAGGCCGACGGTCGGGAAGCTGATGACGACCATGGCGTTCTCCAAGTCCCTCTTCCTGTACTCGTGCACCGTGATTTTACCCATTTGATTACCCCCAGTAAATAGGCATGAAGCTTTTTAAAGTTACTGCCATGCGAACATAGCTGTACTATCCCGAAATAACTTCCGCTTCGGGATGCGGGGTCATAATGACCGACGAGATGACCCCGAAGGCATGCGGAAGCTGAACAAGCGGAAGGTTCGGTGGATCGTCAAGGAGATGGGTAAACGCGAACTGACGGCC
>JACRNV010000014.1 GCA_016214785.1 Methanobacteriota archaeon | reverse complement strand
CCCGGTTGGCCGGTGCCCGCTCGCCCTACATCCCCAACCTAAAAGGATGGGGAATTAGGGCGCGGCAATCATATTAAGAAATGGTAAGTTATCGTATCACGTCTATTGCCCGTCAACGGTGCGAATAGGTCATCAAGAAATGATTACATTTGAATTAGATGTTCCGAATGCCCAACCATTAATGGTGCAAAGAAAAATTAAATGCATCGAGCCGACCAAGCGTAAAAAGACAAAGACAGAGACTAAAATTCGTGAGCCGAAAATCAATCCAATTAGAAAAGCAGATGCGTTATGGCAACAATTGGGTTACAATGATGATAGTGTTGGACAAATCTACATGGCTGGTGCAGATTCAGCTATTGTGGTTAGCATCGAAAATAGTTACC
The DNA here is from genome assembly GCA_016214785.1 of Methanobacteriota archaeon. Classification (GTDB taxonomy): domain Archaea; phylum Thermoplasmatota; class Thermoplasmata; order SG8-5; family JACRNV01; genus JACRNV01. The sequence goes on along the minus strand of JACRNV010000014.1, from coordinate 71,881 downwards.
TTCAGGATATCATTCAAAAATATCGCTTGAAGGAAGATATGATCGAGGGGACAAAAGATAGATACGTTGCAGCGATAGCATTTTATTTATTACTTCGCGAGGTGGATAAAAGGAAGAAACGTATCACTGGTGAACTAGATGAATCTGCGGATTCCGTAGAACTACAACGCATTGCACGCACTGTGTCTCAACTGGCTTTACCGATTGAAACACTTTAAATCCTTACTTTCGGAATATTAATATATATTGGTGGTGTATATTCGGTACAAAGGCGTATGGATATCCATAAGGGTATAACCGTTTGTTATTTTGGACTAAAACAATTATCCCCTGCAATGTAAATTTATTTTTTTCAAAAATCTTCTGAACATCGGTATGGAAAGTGTAATATTTGCGCCCATTCCTGAAATCTCCTACGATCATAGCCATATATTTTCCTTTCTTTAATACGAGATGGCATTTTTTAGCTACCTCACTAATTTTACTTAAGAAATCAGAATACTTTTTGATGTTTCCTAAATCTTTCTCACTTGTTGAATACTTCGTGGCTAAGCCTTTTTTTATTCGGGTGTTAATTATTTTATGATCTGGAACCTTATTTAATATGCCCCAGTATGGTGGGCTTGTGACTACGAAGTCTATACTCTCTTTATGGATTTTAGATAAACGAGTTGTGCAATCGCCCGATATAATTTTTAAGCATACCTGTTGTCGTAATTGTTTTGGAATTTCTTTCTCTAACCGTTGCTTTCCTAATTGAATCCATTTTGTGGAAATTTCAATACCTATTGCATTTCTATTGCATAGGGCAGCAGCCTTTAATGTTGATGCGACACCGCAAAAAGGATCAAGAACTGTCATTCCTTCCTTCGTGAACATTCGGATTAATTTTTCAATATCTTGATATGAAAATGGTGCTGGATGCTGTTTTTCAAATTTTGATTCCGGGTGATTATTTCCGAGCCCTTTCTGGAACCAGTATGATTTTGATAGTTGAATCCATTCACTCCCATTAAGGTCATTTAGTGGATTTGGTCTGGTCGTTTTAACTTTCATTTCTTTGCTCCCGATTTAATCTGTTTAACTATTTCATACCGGACATACCCATTTTCACTTAACCAGGACACTACGATAGCACGTACAACCCCCGCATTACTAAGGCCCATAATCCCCCTTAGAGAATCGATGATCTCCCGTTGCTTGGGGGTAAAGGTAACTAACAATTTATTGGGCATTTATATCCTAGGTATATCACAGGAGATATTTTTAAGATATAAATAATTTTTCACTCAGAGTAAAATATATATCAATTTCTTTATAGGATTAGCCCATCCCCCATCCGATGCCAAAGGTCAAGCTCTCCCACGGCGCAGGCGGGCGCGCGATGCAGCGGCTGCTCAAGGAGATGGTCGTAAGCAGGCTCGCCTCCGACGTCGGGGAAGTGAGGCTCTCCGAGATGGACGACTCCGCGATCGTCGACGGCATCGTCTTCACGACAGACAGCCACACGGTCAAGCCGCTCTTCTTCCCGGGGGGGGACATAGGCTCCCTCTCCATCGCCGGCACCGTGAACGACCTGGCGGTCATGGGCGCCGAGCCGATCGCGCTCTCGCTCGCGATGGTCGTCGAGGAGGGGCTCGACCTCGACATTCTGGAGAAGGTCATCGGGAGCGTCGCCAGGACAGCGAGGAAGGCCGGCGTCTCCATAGTGACCGGCGACACGAAGGTCATGGAGCGTGGGGCCGTCGACAAGCTCGTGCTCAACACCTCCGGGATAGGCAGGCGCCACCCGCTCCTCGACCGGAACCTGTACATCGTCCAGAAGTACCGCAAGTTCGCCGGGAAATGGCCGCGCGACTCGACGCTGGCCGGCGGGGACGCGCTCGTCGTCTCCGGAACGATAGGCGACCACGGCGTCGCGATACTGTCGGCGCGCGAGGGCTACGGCTTCGAGAGCGAGGTCAGGAGCGACGCCGCGCCGATGAACCATGCTATATCCGAAGCCCTGGACGCCGGCGGCGTGGTCGCCATGAAGGACCCCACGCGCGGGGGGCTGGCGAACGCGCTGAACGAGTTCTCCGAGAAGTCTGGAGTGGGCATCGAGATCGACGAGGCGGCGATACCGATAAAGCCCGGCGTGAGGAGCGCCTGCGGGATGCTCGGCTTAGACCCGATGGAAATCGGCAACGAGGGGAAGGTGCTCTTCGGCGTGGTTGGCGAGAAAGCGAGCGACGTCCTGAAGTCCCTGAGAAAGACCCCTGAGGGGAGGCAGGCGGCTATAATCGGCAGGGCGAGCAAGAAGGTCAGGGGCGTTGTGATGAGGACTAAGATCGGCGGCAGGAGGATCGTCGAGCCGCCGATAGGGGACCCGGTCCCGCGCATCTGTTGATGGGGTGATTCGCGGGCGCCCCGCGAATATGTCGATTCAGTGTTCCGCTGGCTGCGCCCCGAATATGCCAGGTCGCTGTTCCGAGTGCGCCAACAGAATGCAATGGCAATCGGGTATTGGCATCGCCTTCTACTTCTTCGGGCTCTGCCACGGGATAAGCCTTCGGGCGCAGTACGCCGCCGCGGCGAACGCGAGCGCGGTCGCCAGCACCCCGTAAATCATGTTCATCCTGTGCGAGAGGGGCGTGGAGCCGAAGGCGTAGAGCATCCGGCTCGACGCCACGTAGACCGTGCCGTCGTCCCCGATGGCCGGCGAGGAGGAGACGCTGCCGCTGATGTTGCACCTCCACTTCACGCTTCCGTCGGGAGACAGCGCCATCATCTCGCTGCTCGTCCAGCCGTGGCGCGAGGTCGTCCCCACGTAGACGGTGCCGTCCGCGCCTACCGCAGGCGATGACTCGATGTTGTTCCCCGCAGCGCATGACCATTTCAGGACGCCGTCCGGCGTGATGGCGTAGAGCCTGTCGTCGCTGGAACAGACATATATCGTCCCGCCGGGGCCTATCGCCGGCGAGGAGTATATCGCCTTGCCGGTCCTGAGCTTCCATTTCTGCGACCCTTGCTTGTTCACGGCGTAGAGGTTGCCGTCCGGAGAGCCCACGTAGACGGTGCCGTCGGCCCCCACTGCCGGGGAAGAGAGGCAGGAGAACTGCCGGTCCCAGTCGAACTCCTTGATGGAGGCGAACCACTTCGGCCGGCCGTCCGGGCCGAGGGCGTAGAGCCTGTAATTGTTGTCTACGAAGTATATCGTGCCGTCGTCGTCAACCGCCGGCGATGAATAGACGGGCGAGCGCGTCGTGAAATTCCACAGCGGGGAGCCGTTGGGGCTGATGGCGTGGAAGCCCTCTGCGCACCCCACGAGGATCGTGCCGTTCGCCGTCACGGCCGGATGCGAGAGGATTGCCGGCATCGTCATGTTCCAAGCAACGACGCCATCGCTCCCAACTGCGAGCACGTTTTGATAGTAAGGAATGTAATAGATGGTGCCGGCGCCGGTTCCGACGACCATGCCGGAAGGGGCGAAGAGGCCATAGGGGCCGCAATACGTAAGATTCCATTCCACCGAGCCGTCGGGCCTGAGGGCGTACAGCCCCGGGGAGAATATGGGGGGCGCGTTGACATTGTCCGGGCTCCAGTAACCGACGGTCGAAACGTAGACAGAGCCATTGGAACCTATCACTGGCGAGACCCCCGCCTTGCCGGGGAGCGGCACCTTCCACCTCAGCGTGCCGTCCACGCCGCTCGTGTCGAACGGGCTGAGGCCCGTGTTCTTCCTGTCGCCGTGCCAGGAAGGCCACGCCCCCCTCCCGTCATCACTGGCCGCAACGATGGCCATCGGGAGCGCTGCTGCGAAAAGGAGCAGCGCCAGGGCCGCTGAAGCGCAGATGGCGTTTCCGGTCTCTCTCACGGTTCGAAGATATTGGAATCTGGCCTTATCTACTTTGGCATGCCGCGCCCATGCGAAGATTTATGCACATCGTAGCCATTGACCAGTCCCCGTGAGCGCATGAAATTCGTTGTCGTCACGGGGGGCGTAATTTCCGGGCTGGGCAAGGGCATCACCGCTTCCTCGATTGGATTGCTTCTGCAGATGCGCGGCTGGAAGGTCTCCGCCGTGAAGATAGACCCCTACCTGAACTGCGACGCGGGGACGATGAACCCGTACCAGCACGGGGAGGTCTTCGTCCTGGACGACGGGGGGGAGGTCGACCTGGACCTGGGCAACTACGAGCGCTTCCTTTCAGTCTCTCTCAGCAGCGAGCACAACATCACGACCGGGAAGGTCTACAAGTCCGTCATCGAGAAGGAGCGCAGGGGGGAGTACCTGGGCAAGACTGTCCAGATCATCCCGCACATCACGAACGAGATAAAGGCGAAGATACAGCAGGTCGGCGAGAGTTCCGGCGCCGAGGTGATGCTCGTCGAGCTCGGCGGCACCGTCGGCGACATAGAGAGCAGCCCGTTCCTCGAGGCCGTGAGGCAGCTGCGCAGGGAGACCGGCGGGGAGGAGAACACCGTCTTCCTGCACACGACGCTGGTGCCCGAGCTGGGCGTGGTCGGGGAGCAGAAGACGAAGCCCACGCAGCACTCCGTGAGCATGCTCAGGGAGGCGGGCATCATCCCAGACGCCATCGTGGCCAGGGCCACGCGCCCGCTCGACTACGAGATAAAGCGCAAGATAGCGCTCTTCTGCGACGTCCCCCTCGAGGCCGTTATAAGCGCCCCGGACGCCAAGTCCATCTACCTCGTCCCGCTGATACTCGAGGAGCAGGGCCTTACGGAATACCTCGTGAAGCGGCTGAAGCTGCCCGAGCGACCGGGGGACCTTGCGAAGTGGATGTCGTTCACGGAGAGGCTTTCCAACCCGAGGGGCACGGTGAACGTCGCGCTCGTCGGCAAGTACACGGGCCTCGCGGACTCGTACATCAGCCACCTCGAGGCGTTCAGGCACGCCGGCGCCGCCGAGCAGGTCCATGTCAACATCATCTGGGTCGAGGGGGAGAGCGTCGAGAAGCACGGCATCCCGGATGCCCTGAAGGGCGCGGACGCCGTCCTGGTCCCCGGCGGGTTCGGGGACCGCGGCACGGAAGGGAAGATCGCGGCGATAAGGTACGCCCGCGAGAACAACGTACCGTTCCAGGGGGTCTGCCTCGGATTCCAGCTTGCGACGATAGAGTACGGCCGCAACGTGCTCGGCTTCGAAGACGCGAACAGCACGGAGTTCAGCCCCGGGACGAAGCACCCGGTCGTCGATTTGTTGCCAGAACAGCGGAGCATCAAAGACATGGGCGCGACGATGAGGCTCGGCGCCCATGATGTTATAGTGAAGGAGGGGAGCCTCGCGCACCGGATATACGGCTCTGGAAAGATCTCGGAGAGGCACAGGCACAGGTACGAGATCAACCCCGATTTCGTCGAGAGGCTGGAGAGGGGCGGGCTCAGGTACTCGGGCAGGTCGAGGGACGGCCGCAGGATGGAGATACTCGAGCTCCCGGAGCATCCGTACTTCGTGGCCTCTCAGTTCCACCCCGAGTTCAAGTCCCGGCCGATGTCGCCGTCCCCGATACACCAATGGCTCGTGAAGGCGGCGATGGCGAAGAAGGGGGGCATCTAGCCCGATATATATCAATGTTCAGGCAGCGACCGATAGGTTGAAATCATGGCAGCGGGATGGAGCGGGCGAAGGACATGGGAGCGTTCAACAAGTACAAGGCGATGGAATTCCCGCGGTGCGTCGTGGTAGGGCACGACGCGCTCGAGGACGTCGCTAAGGTCTGCGCCCGGCTGAGGGTCGGCTCCCCCGCCTTCCTGATACAGGACCAGGTCACCAGGAAGGTCGCGGGCAAGAGGGTGCGGGAGCTCCTCGAGGCTGCAAAGTTCGATGTCCAGGAGACCGAGATAGCCGAGGCCGACCACGCCGAGATAGGCCGCGCGCAGAAGCTCCTGGCAGAGACGAGGGCCGCCGTGGCCTTCGGCATCGGCGGCGGCAGGCCGATAGACGTCGCGAAGTGCGCGTCCTTCAACGCCGGCGTCCCGTTCATCAGCGTGCCGACGGCCGCCTCGCACGACGGCATCGTCTCCTCGAAGGCGTCAATCCTCGGGGCGGATGGCAAGAAGGAGTCGGTGAGCGCCCACTGCCCCATGGCGGTCATAGGGGACACGAAGATAATCGCCTCCGCGCCCCACAGGCTGCTCGTGGCGGGCTGCGCGGACGTAATATCCAACGCCACCGCCGTCCTGGACTGGGACCTCGCGGCCAAGCTCAGGAACGAATACTACTCGACCTCCGCCGTCTCGCTCTCGCGCATGACGGCGGAGATGATGATAGAGAACGCGCACATGATCCGCCCCGGGCTGGAAGACTCGGCGTGGTTCGTCATGAAAGCCCTGGTGTCGTCCGGCATGGCGATGAGCATCGCCGGCAGCTCCCGGCCGGCCAGCGGCTCCGAGCACATGTTCTCGCACGCGCTGGACATGATCGCCAGGAAGCCCGCCCTGCACGGCGAGCAGGTCGGCGTCGGGACAATCATGATGATGTACCTCCACAGGGGGGACTGGAGGGGGATAAGGGGCGCGCTGAAGACCCTGGGGGCGCCGACGTCCGCCGCGGAGCTGGGCGTCGCGCCCGAAGAAGTCATCGAGGCGCTCATGCGCGCCCACGAGGTCAGGCCCGAGCGATACACCATCCTCGGGGAGCACGGCCTCGGGCAGGAGGCGGCGATGAATCTCGCAACCGTCACCAAGGTGATATAGGAGGGAAAAATGGTCATGATCACGGTAGTGGGAGAGGGGCAGGCGGCGAAGGACGCGGAGTTCGTGTACGTGGGCCCGCTGGCCGAGTGCAGGGAATGCAAGGTCCGGAACATATGCTTCCACCTGGAGCCAGGCAAGAGGTACAGGATCACCAAGGCCCGGGACGCCAAGCACGACTGCAAGGTGCACGAGAAGGGCGTGCGGGTCGTGGAGATAGAGCAGGTGCCTTTCGAGATGGGGCTGCCGGCGAAGGTCGCAATCGAGGGCTCGACCGTAACGGTGCACATCCCGAGGTGCAGGAGGCCGGACTGCCCGCACTACAGGCTCTGCATGCCGCTCGGGATGAACGGGGACTGCAAGATCAGGGTCGTCGAGGCCGGCGAGACGCTCGAGTGCGCCAACGGCGAGGAAAGGAAGAGGGCGAAGGTGCTGTAAAATTTCGGATATCGTTGAGCCACAAATAGCCCGAGAATACGTGGGCATCAATAGGCCAATACCATTAGAATCAGCATGGGGCGCCCCACATTTAATAACCTAAGCCGCGATATTAGGAGTGCATGAGAAGCAAGGTAAGGCCCGAGCCTCACAAATTCAAAGGCCGGACCGGCTTTGGAATATACGATGAACTGCTCAGTCCCGAAAACTGCCTCCACGCGCAGGGCACCGTTGACTCTGTCCTTCTGGACGAAATGCTCAAGCTCGTCCCTGAGACCGCCGAGTACATTTATGGGCGTTACACCCCCTTGACCATCAAATGCCGAGGAGGGGAGCGCCCCTATCTTGAGAACATAGTTCGGAATGCGATCCGTAAAACGGATCGCGCGTCGAGAGCGATGGACTTGACGAGCTTCTGCTCGAATATTCCCAGCGAATTCCCCGAACCCGGAAAAAGCACGAACAACGGCTTCTGGACGACTGACACGATGCTCTTCGGCGGGACCGAGGAGGAATTGATAAAGAGGGGGACGGACATCTGCATCGAGCTTTCCAGAGTTTTATGCATCCTCGCGCAGATCGCCGGCATGCCTGCGAGGCTCGTGTTCCTGTTCGACCAAAGCAGAAGGAACTGGGGCCACGGCGTGACCGAGATATACCTGAGAACGCCTCACCATCCCGGATGGGCGGTCTTCGATGCGACCAGCAACGTCTGCTACCCGCTGCCAGAGGGAGGGTTCGCAAGCGCATGGGATTTGCGCACCCGTCCAGAGATTGCCGATGGCCATCCGGACCATGACAATAAACCTTACGTCGCTAGTGCGTTTTATGAGTGCGCCGCCGTCGTGAATTACTTTGCATGGGAATGGAAGAGATATGACTATAGTTGGAATTCCATAAACGATTATTACAGGCGGATTTGGGAGAAGAAGGATTGACCGGCCTCCGCACTTCTTATGATAGGAGCACAGCGTCCTGCGCGTTTTATCGTGTTCAGTCTTCCTTCCACGACGTCAGCAGGATGCCCAGGACGAACATGATGATCCCGAAGACGGAAATGACCATGAGGTCATAATAGAGCATCGCCCAGTTGAGCAGTATCATCGCCTGCCTCAGGCCGTCGCTCACGTAGTAGAGGGGCATGAAGTTGGCGACCGTCTGCAGGAAGTCCGGCATCATCTCGATCTGGAAGAACGTCCCGGACAGGAACATCACCGGGAACATGACCAGGTTCGCCGCAGCCTGCGCGGCCTCGGCGTCCTTCACGAAGCGCGTGATGAGCATGCCTATGCCCGAGAAGGCGAATACGTCCATGAGCACGAAGACGAAGAGGAAGATGTTTATGATTGGCTTGAGCCCGAACGCCAGATAGCCTACGAATAGAATGAGCGCGGTCGATATGAACGCGAGTATGAGCTGGTAGAGGATGTTCGACACGAGCCACTCCGCCCTCGTGAGCGGGGTGGTGGCCAGCTTGCGCAGCACGCCCTTCTGCCTGAGCTCGGTGTTCATGCCCACCGTGCCGAAGAGGCTCGCCGTCATGACCGACATTCCGACGATGCCCGGCGCGTAGTAGTCTATGAACTTGAACTGCTTGGCGACGACCGACTGCGGGTCTATGGCCATGACGTCCTGCGCGTTGCTCAGCCCCTTGTTGAAGCCGTCCATGACCTGCTGGAGTATCTGCACCTTCGTCAGCGCGCTGCTGGAGCTGGAATCGTAGAGCATGGTAAGCTTCAGCGTCTCGTTGGACGGTATGGCGAAGTTCAGGGCGCCGATGGTGAAGTTCAGCGCCGCCTGCGTGGCGTTGAGCGCGCCCAGCGTGGCGTTCAGCGTGGCCTGGGTGTACTGGAGCGCCAGCAGGGTGGCGTTCATCGAGGACTGCGAGCCGCCTAATGCCGCGAGCGAGGCGTTCAGCGCGGCCGGCGTCAGGTTCAGGGCCATCCCGGTGCTCCCCAGCGACTCGGCGCTGGCGTTCATCGCGAGCCCGATGAACGTCGTGGAGCTCGGCGGCGCGGACGCTAGCGCCATCCCCGAGTAGTTCAGCGCCCACTGCGTGCTGTTCATCGCCATCAGGGAGTAGTTGAGGGCCCCTTGCGTGCTGCTCAGGGCCATCGCCGTGTAATTGAGCGCGTTGCCGGTGTCGTTCAGCGCCATCAGGGTGTAGTTGAGCGAGTCCGTCGTCCGTGATAGGGCTTCGACCGTGTAATTCAACGACTCTGTCGTCTTCGATAGCGCGTCGAGTGTGTACTGGAACGACAGCTTCGTGTTGTTGATGTCTGCCGTGAAGTTCTCGGGTATTATGAGGACGGCGTTCGACTTGGTGTCGTTCATGTAGGCATACGGGTCGGCGGACGGGTCGACCATCGTTACAGTTATCATCCCGGTCTTGTTCAGGCCCTCGACGACCTGCTGCGACCACCAGCCGCCGTCCTTGTTCTGAACGGCGATCGGGTATGATTGATCTCCAATGTTCGAGAATATCGCCCCGAACAGGAGTATGAGCAGTATCGGGAAGAAGAGGACGAAGAACATCGCCCCCTTGTTCCTGTAGAACCCCTTGATGTTGACCACTATGTTGGCGTATATCCTGGTCAGGTTCATCGCTCGTCGCCCCCGGCCGTGAGCTTCTCGCCCGTGAGCGAGAGGAACACTTCTTCGAGGTTGGCCTTGCGGACGTCTATGCCCGAGTAGCTCACCTTCGCGGCCTTGAGCCTGTCGAGAAGGACCAGCACCTGGTCGTTCGTCCTCACGTCGACGACCGTCTTGCCGTTCCCGTTCTTCGGGAGGGCGAGCCCCATATCCTTGGCAATGGGCCCGATTTCGGCTCCCGCGCCCCTTATCGTGACGTGGATTGCCTTGCCGAAGGCGTCTATCAGCTCGGACGGACTGCCCTGGGCAATGATCTTCCCCTTGGAGATGATGGCGATGTGGTCCGCGAGGACCTCGGCCTCCTCCATGTAGTGCGTGGTGAGGAATATCGTCTTGCCGCGCTTCTTCAGGCCCTCGATGACGTTCCATACCTCCCGCCTCGAGCGCGGGTCCAGGCCGGTCGTGGGCTCGTCCAGGAAGACCAGCTCGGGGTCGTTCACGAGAGCGACCGCTATGCCCACGCGCTGCTTGAGGCCGCCGGAGAGGTTCATGTAGAGCTTGTCCTTCTCCTCCTCGAGGTTGACCAGCTTCAGGAGAGCGTCGACGTCGGAGCCTGCGCCGAAGAGCTGCCGGAAGTAGTGGACGGTCTCGCGCACGGTCATCCTGTCGAACGAGCTGAACTCCTGCGGCAGCACGCCGATGCGCTCGAGTATCTTCTTCCTGTCCTTGTTGATGTCCATGCCCAGGAGCCCGACCTCGCCTGCCGTTGGGCGGCGTATGGTCTCGATGATTTCGACCGTCGTTGTCTTGCCTGCGCCGTTCGGCCCCAGGAAGGCGAAGACGCTCCCCTCGCGGACGTCGAACGAAATGCCGTCGACTGCCCTGGTCTCGCCGTAGACCTTGACCAGGCCCCTGACTTCTATTACGTTCTTTTCCATCTGGATACCCGATTTCGCGGCCGTTAATAAGGGTTCCTGCGGACATCCGTGGGAATTCCCAATGTACATAATATCCAGAAGATAAAGTGGATTTGTGAATTGCTCTCGTATTGGATTGCGCCATACGGACGATAGGTTAATGCCCTGCAAGCGGTTTATCTGTCTGAAACACGGGGTCGGAAAATGAAAAAGCTCACAGCCAGCGCAAAAAAGGAGATATGGGGGAACTTCTCGAAATTCCAGACGGCCTACCTGGCCACCTACGATGGTAAGACGCCAAGGGTCAGGCCCGTGAGCCTCGGCTGCATCGATTCGAGGCTGTGGGTGTTCACGAGCGCAGGCTCCAAGAAGGCCAGAGAGATGGCCAAAGACCCCGCCTTCGAGTTCTGCTACGCCTTCAAGGGCGGGGAGCACAGCGGCTACATCCGGGCCAGCGGGAAGGCGCGCATCGTGAAGGACAGGAGAACGAAGGCGAAGATGGTCGCGCAGTGCCCCTTCTTCAAGGAGTACTGGAAGGGCCCGGACGACCCGGAGTTCGCGCTCGTCGAACTCCTGATTAAAGAGATTGAATATCTCAAGCCAGGAGAGATGTACCCGGCGAGATATAAGTTGTGAGCGTGGATTCGATATTATGCCATTAAAAAAGAATGAAATTGATTTGAGTAAAATTAGCGATGTACCTAGTATAATTTCAAAAATAACTAAAAAGGCAATTCATGAAGGAGGCTCTAAATTACTCGATGAACTGAAGCACGATGCGCCTAGAATACTTAAAGAACATCAACTAATAAGGAGAAATTTTGAAAAGCGTCTTTATGACATATGGAAAAAACCACTTGACCTTCTAGGAATGTTTATTGTGATGTCTCACGAAACAGGTGAAACATTCAATAAAAAATTCCGACCAGTAGCAGTAAAAGAGAATGATTTTATATTCGAGGTTTTAATCAGGCTGCATGGCCGAGCTTGTTTAACAGCATATGAAATACATACCCTGCTTCGTAGCGGTTATGCCTCGGGCGCTCATGCTAGATGGCGAACTTTACACGAAATAGCTGTGACAAGTCACTTGATAAAAATGCATGACAAAGAACTTGCGGAGCGATACTTACTTCATGAAATAATCGAATCATATAAGGCTCTAAACGAATTAAAGACGCATGAAAGAAAATTAGACACGGAACCAATTACCCAGGATGAATTAGACAAACTTAACAAAATGCGAGATGAACTTTGTCGGAAATATGGCAAGCCATTTTCTGGCAATTATGGCTGGGCATCAAGAGTCGTGAACACAAATAGAAAAGATGGGCATGGACCTAGCTTCGTTGACATTGAAAAAGCAGTTGGTTTAAATCATCTACGACCATATTACAGAATGGCTAGCCATCCTACTCATGCAAATCCTAAAGGGATTCGTTTCAATTTAGGGATTATTTCGTCCAAAGACTTGATTCTTTCAGGACCAAGCAATGCTGGTTTGGCCGATCCCGGACAAAACGCGGCTATTTCATTATATCACGTCAACGTTGCATTACTCACCTCAAAGCCATCTATTGAAAACTTGATAATACTCAACTCAATGGAACGATTACTAGAGGAAATAAAGCTAGCGTTTATTGAGGTGCATACCAATTGCTTTAAGACAAAAGACTAAGAATCATCATCTATCAAACTATATTGGCCGACTGAGTTCTTGATAAAATATTCCCTAACTGATTGCGTTGTTCCTTTTCTATGTTTCCAGAGAAATGTCCATGCGGTTCCTGGCCTAATTCCAATTTTTACTAAATCCATCCCAGTAAATTTCTTCTTCAGATTTCCGTCTTTTATTGCATTTCGTATTCGTCGAATGGTTGATTGAGCGCGATCCATAATACTACAGATTTCAAACATAGTAATAAAGATTCCTGAATGAAGTGTTTGTATTCAAAGTGATGGAAAAGGAGATTCGATGTCTCTCTGCACCTTAAAGCCTACTAGCAGATTTAGGTAAACAATATGCAACAATATGTATTAAAAAGAAAAAGTATTTATACAGGATTGACCATGTGCGTTACCGAGGCGCGCTAAATGTCCTTCACAAAATATTCACGAGAGCACCGCTCAGTAAGAGAAATGATCGAGCGTATCAGAGAAGAAACTGATGGATCAAGTTGTGTCCCTCTTTCTGAGCTTGCAAAGGAATTGGATATGGACTCAAGAACTGTAAAGAAGCATCTGGAGATAATGGAAATAGATGGATACGGTAAGTTTTCAGACGCAGATAAAAAGCATATCTTTTGTGTAAAAAGTAGAGGGAAGTGAGATAATGAATCATCGACGACAAGAGGAAATGTTTGACCATTGCATTAAGGTCTGTAACAAGGAAGGAGGCGATCCTGAAGGATGTGCCACTGCATGTTCTCCAATATTTACAGAATATTACGATACTGAACTTACTGCAAGTAGACATAGATTTATCATTCGAACAACAGACTCAATAAAAGGTTGGCTGCTTATCGCATTTGTAATAGTAATATTAATCGTGATCATAGTTCACTGATATACAACGATTAGGATAGACGAAGAAATCAAGAATCTCTCTATCTGCATTCATTATTATTCAGGAACTCCTGGCTATTTTGAGTGAGCTCGATTACGACGCACGAGCCGCGGCTCATAATGCCGAGCACGTCTTTAACCCTAATATAAATCCTTCCGTCCAAAACCCTTTTGTCCTCCCCCTCCTTCTCCCTTCTGGTACATACATGTCCGCTGACAAGGCGCTGGCCGACAAAGGCGCCCTCCGACTCGAATGGGCGAGGGCTCACATGGACGTCCTGGCAGACGTGCGCCAGGGGCTGATCAAGAGCAAGGTTCTCAAAGGCCTGAGGATAGGCATGGCCCTGCACGTGGAGGCGAAGACGGGCGTGCTCGCGCTGACGCTGCAGGAGGCGGGCGCCAAAGTCAGGCTCACGAGCTGCAACCCGCTCTCCACCGACGATTCCGTCGCCGTCGCGCTGAACGAGCGCTACAAGCTCGACACGCGCGCGAAGAAATGGCAGTCGAACAAGGAGTACTACGAGAGCCTGCACAGGGTGCTGGACATCAAACCGCAGATAACGATAGACGACGGCGGAGACCTCATCTTCCTTTTACATACCGAGCGCAGGGAGCTTTTAGATGAGGTCATCGGCGCCAACGAGGAGACCACTACCGGCATCATCAGGCTCAGGGCCATGCACGCCGAGGGCGCTCTCAAGTTCCCCGTCATGGCTGTGAACAACGCGAGCATGAAGTACCTCTTCGACAACAGGTACGGCACCGGCCAGTCGACGATGGACGGCATCCTCAATGCGACGAACCTGCTGGTCGCCGGGCGCGCGTTCGTCGTCGCCGGCTACGGCTGGTGCGGCAGGGGCATCGCCATGCGCGCCAGGGGCATGGGCGCGAGGGTCGTCGTGACCGAGATAGACCCGACAAGGGCCGTCGAGGCGCACCTGGACGGGTTCGAGGTCGCGCCCATGGCGGAAGCCGTCAAGAAAGCGAACTTCATAGTCACGGCCACGGGCTGCAGGGACATCATAACCGCCGAGCACATCGCTAACATGAAGGACGGCTGCGTCATGGCCAACTCCGGGCACTTTGACAACGAGATATCGAAGGACGCGCTCAAGAAGGCCTCTAAAACGGTGAAGAGAGTGCGCGAGTTCGTCGACGAGTACGCCCTCGGGGACGGCAGGAAGCTCTACCTGCTCGCGGAAGGGAGGCTCGTGAACCTCGCCGCCGGCCAAGGCCATCCGGTCGAGATCATGGACATGAGCTTCGCAATACAGGCGCTCTGCGCCGGCCACCTGGCAAAGAACGGCCGGAGGATGAAGCCGGGCGTCTACGACGTGCCGCGCGAGCTGGACGGCATGGTGGCGAAGCTGGCGCTCTCGTCGCACGGCATCGAGATCGACTCGCTCTCGAAGAGGCAGAAAGAGTATCTGACCTCGTGGCGGGAAGGGACCTGATGGCTCCGGGGGGGAAGTGGGCCGTGGCCTGCGACTTCGACGGCACCGTGACCACCAGGGACGTGGCCGAGGAGATACTGCGGAAATACACCGGCGACGCATGGCTATCCGTCGAGAAGGAGTATCGGGACGGCAAGATAGGCTCGCGCGAGGCGCTGGCAAGGCAGTTCGCGCTCGTGCGCGCCGGCAAGGAAGAGATTGTCTCTTTCGCCCTGAAGAGCGCCGTCGTCCGGCGCGGTTTCAAGGCTTTCGTTGACAAATGCCAGACGGCGGGCATACCGTTCGTCATCCTCAGCGAGGGCCTGGACTTCTACATAGGGCCCGTCCTGAAAAAAGCCGGGGTGGACGCGAAGTTCGAGGCGAACAGCGCCGCCTTCGCAGGGAATCGCATCTCGATAATTTTCCGCGATCCGGCGAGAAAATCGCCATTGTCGGGCGTGCGCAAGGAGGCGCGCGTCATGGCGTTCCAGAAGAGCGGGAGGAAGGTGCTGTACATCGGCGACGGCTACTCGGACATGGACGCCGCGAAGCGCGCCGACGTCCTCCTGGCCAGGGGGGCGCTCCTCAAGAAGCTCGGCGGGATGCCTTTCAAGGACTTCCATCAGGCCAAGAATGTGCTGGAGGGTCTGGGATGAGGGGCAGGCAGGTCGCGCAGCGCGCGAATTTCGTCGGTATTTTCGGGCATACGACGATAGACCGCATAATGGAAGTGCCCAAGTTCCCGGAGCCGAACACCTCCATAGAGGTGCGCGGCCAGCGCACTTACAGGGGCGGCACTGGCGCGAACATAGCATTCCTCATGGCGAGGATGGGGGGGACGCCGGCGCTGGCGTCGTTCGTCGGCGAGGACTTCCCCAAGGATTACGAGGACGCCCTCAGGTCCGCGGGGGTGGACGTCACAGACCTCGTCAGGTGCGAGAAATACTCGACGCCCACCTGCATGATAGTCACCGACCCCGACGAAAGACAGGTGGCCTACATAGACCAGGGGCCGATGAGGGACGCCGAGCGCTTCGAGGTGCTCGCGCATTCCGTGGACACGAGCAAGCTCGTCCACTTCGGCACCGGGAGGCCCGAGTACTACTCGAAGGTCGCCGCGTACGCCACGAAGCGCGGGAAGAAGATTGCGCTCGACCCGTCGCAGGAAATCCACTACGTATATGACAAGCGTAGCTTCGCGCAGATGCTCGAGATGGCGGACATCATGTTCGCCAACGGCGCGGAGCTCGCCACAGCCCTGGAATACATCGGCGGGAAATCGCCGCGAGCATTGCTAGACCACGTCGACGTGCTCGTGGTCACGCGCGGCAAGCGCGGCAGCGAGCTGTACGTGCGCGATTCCTTCGACGCCGTGCCAGCGATGCCGCCAAGGCGCATGGTCGACCCGACCGGCGCCGGCGATTCCTACAGGGCCGGGTTCTACGCCGCGTGGGAGCGCGGGCGCGAGCTGACGGAGTGCGCGCTCGCCGGCTCGGCGGCGGCGAGCTTCGTCATAGAGAGCGAGGGCGCGCAGACCAACCCGCCGACCTGGGACGCCGTCCTCGAAAGGTTGAGGAAGAACGGGTGCGCGATTGATTGAAATGAGGGATTAGAGAGGAATCTCCGATAATTCCCGATATACATGCCTTTCTATCCCTTCTTTAGCCATCAATTCCATGAAACTTTCCATCAATCTCTCGGCGAGATGCGCGACCTCGTCAAGATCTCTCGCGGCCCAGATTCTCGGCACGATCGACTTCCACCCGCGCGGGAGCTTCGCGAACCTGAATGTGTCTTCCAATCCATTGTAGTAATCGTGCATCACCCAGCCCCTGTTGAGGAGGCAGAGCGCGTTCCGCATCTCATAGAGCACTTCGACCACAGCGAGGTGCGCGTCCCTGGCGTTCCCGCGCTCCCTGCAGGACATTATGCGCCCGTAGGATTCGACGAGCTCGTCGTCTGAGAGTATCTCCGACAGCGCCTTCTTGAACTTGGCCTCGGGGACGGCCTTCCCGACGGCCATCCATGCTTTCACCTTCTTGGATTCGCCGTGAAGAGTTTCTGTTACATCCAATACGCCCATCCAGAACGCCCATTTGTAGCTTGGAGCCCCGAGGATCCCGAGCAGGGTATTTTCCGTTATCGCCCCGGCATAGACCTGAACATCATTAAAGATGAAATGGCGTGTTCGGAGCCTGCACCCCTTCTTTGTCACGAAGTACATCTCTATATCGGACCACTCCGTGTCGTCCCCTCTCGCCGTCGAGCCATATAGGCCGCAGAGGACGACCTGCCCCGGGTATTTCCCGACGACGCGGGAGCATATGCCCTTCGCGAGGCGATGCCTAGTGGAATGGTCCATGCGCGCCGATGTAAATGTGGCGTTATTAAGCTTGCGGGGCGGCCTATTTCGCCGAACCGTTTAAATCCGCGTTCGCCCATCTGGGTGCGAGACCATGAAGATACTAATCACTGACGGCATCGCGGAGGAGGGCGCTGCGGCCCTGAGGAAGGAGCACGAGGTCGTGGAGAAGGATCTCTCCCCGCAGGAGCTGCCCGCGGAGATAGGCAAGTACGACGCGCTCATCGTGCGCTCGCGCTCGAAGGTCACCGCGGAGGTCATTGAGAAGGGCGCGAACCTGAAGGTCATAGGCAGGGCGGGCATCGGCGTCGACAACATCGACGTCGCCGCTGCGACCAGGAAAGGCATAATGGTCGTCAACGCCCCGCAGGGGAGCACCGTATCCGTCGCGGAGCTCGCGCTCGGGCTAATGCTGTCGCTGGCCAGGGGCCTGCCCAGGGCGGATTTGACAATGCACGTCGGGAAGTGGGAAAAGAAGGGGTTCATGGGGACTGAGCTCTGCGGCAAAACACTGGGCTTCATCGGCGCCGGCAGGATAGGCGGCGAGGTCGCGAAGCGCGCCCAGGCCTTCGGCATGAGGACGGTCGCGTACGACCCGTACCTGCCGAAGGAGGCTGCGGAGAACATGGGCATCAAGCTCGTGAACCTGGACACAGTCCTGAAGGACTCGGACTACATCACCATACATGCGATGCTCACGCCCGAGACGAAGGGCATGGTGAACGCCATGGCCATCGAGAAGATGAAGAGGACCGTTTTCATAGTCAACTGCGCGAGGGGCGGCATCATCGACGAGAAGGCGCTTTGCGAGGCACTGAAGTCGAAGAGGATCGCCGGCGCGGCGCTCGACGTGTACGAGAGCGAGCCTCCGGCGAACAGCCCGCTGCTGACGCTGGACAACATCATCCTCACGCCGCACATCGGGGCTTCGACGCACGAGGGGCAGGAGCGCGCCGGCGTTATGGTCGCGGAGCAGGTGCTCAAAGCCCTGCGCGGCGAGAGGCCCGACGCCGTCGTGAACAAAGAGGTGCTGAAGTGAGGCACGCGCACTACACCGAGGTCAAGGCCGAGGACCCGGGGCAGGGCTCGAAGGACATCACGATACGGTGGCTCATCACCAAGAAGGACGGCGCGGAAAGGTTCGCCATGCGCATGTTCGAGATGAGCACCGGCGGCTACACGCCGTACCACCAGCACGACTGGGAGCACGAGGTCTTCATCGTCGAGGGCGAGGGCGCGCTCAAGACCGAGAAAGGGGAGAGGAAGTTCAAGGGAGGGGACTTCATCTTCGTACCCGCCGGCGAGTGGCACCAGTTCCTCCAGAAGGGGAAGGGGCCGACGAAGTTCCTCTGCCTGATACCGTACAAGGACTAAATAAACCTAAAATGCATTAAATCCAATAACTTAAATCCTTTACGATTTGGATAGGAGCATTTTAGAAGCTGCCGCGTACGACCACTTCTTTTACATATCCTTGGGCAATCTGCGCCATCTCCATCACAGTCTCGCGCTGGTAGGGCTTCACGAGCCTCATCTCCGGCTGCCAGGCGTCCCGAGGGGCATATTGTTGCAGCGCCCACTTCCCCGCGCCCTCGATGGCCTTCCCCATCTCGGGGATTTCCCTCTTTGAGACCAACGTCGGAACGACTGTGGTCCGGAACTCGTAGCCGGGCGCCATTTTCATTATCAGCCTGATGCTCTCTCTCACCTTCTCAACGTCGATCTTGCATCCCACCGCTCGCTCGTACCGTTCGTCCAGCGGCGCCTTGACGTCCATGGCGACATAATCGACGAGCTTCGAGGCGAGTATCTCACGCAGCATCGCTGGATTTGTCCCGTTGGTGTCGAGCTTTATCCTTTTACAAGCGGGCTTGATTCGTTCTAAAAATGCTGGAATGCCTGAGTAAGTGGTCGGTTCGCCTCCTGTGACACATAAACCGTCGAGGTAATCGCCGTGCTCGGCGAAGAGCGCGATGATTTGCTCTTCGGCTATAACCGGGAATTCCTCCGGCTTCGAGATGAGCTTCCCGTTCTGGCAGAACGAGCACTTCAGGTTGCAGCGCGGGACCCATGCCACGGCAGAGATCATCCCGTCCCAGTCCAGGAACGAGGAGCCCTGGAGCATCCTGAACTCGACCATCGGAGTGCGAAAAGCGCGGGCTTACTTAACGGTATGCCCCTTACTGCGTTATCCTCGTCCCCGCCTTCCCAGCGAGGGCGTCGAGCAGCGCCTCCGGGCTCGTGATGATGACTTCCTTGCCCCCCTTCTCGAGGAAGGATATTGCCGCCTCGACCTTCGGGCCCATGCTCCCCGCCGGGAACTCGCCGTTCCCCATGTACTCCCTCATCTTCGCGGCGGTGGTCTTGGCCAGCGCGTGCTGGCTGGGCTTGCCGTAGCCGACGTAGACCTGCGGGACGTCGCTGAGCATGACGAACAGCTTCTCGCCGATGGACGATGCCAGCACGCCGGAGGCCAGGTCCTTGTCGATGACAGCCTCGACGCCTTTGAAGCCCTGCGGCGTCGCTATGACAGGAATTCCACCGCCCCCGGCAGCGATGATGATGTACCCTCCCGATGGGTTGAAGACCAGGCGCTTTATCGAGTCCTTCTCGACGATGTCGATGGGCCTCGGCGACGGCACAAGGCGCCTGTAGCCGCCGCGAGCCCTGTCCTCCTTCATCGCCCAGCCTCGCTCCTTCGCCATCCTTTCCGCCGCTTCCTTGGGGAAGTAAGTTCCGATTGGCTTTGTGGGCTTCTTGAACGCCGGGTCGCGCGCGTCCACGACGACCTGCGTGACGACGGAGCAGACGCGCTTCGTTATCTTCCTTCTGACGAGGGCGGATTGGAGCGTCTGCTGGAGCATGTAGCCTATCATCCCCTGCGACTCGGCGACGCAGACGTCTAGCGGCATCGCCGGGACGGCT
This sequence comes from Methanobacteriota archaeon, assembly GCA_016214785.1. Taxonomy (GTDB): domain Archaea; phylum Thermoplasmatota; class Thermoplasmata; order SG8-5; family JACRNV01; genus JACRNV01. Next base: position 51,950 of record JACRNV010000014.1, on the reverse strand, counting down.
TCTGTGCAAGAGTCCTGCTGGAGGACTATGTTGCCGACCTGGGGTCCGTTGCCATGGGTGAGCACGACGTCGTAGCCCTGCTCGATCAGGGTGGCGAGCGTCTCGCAGACCTTACCGAGGTTCGCGAGCTGCTCCCCCGCCGTCCCCTTCTGGCCCGCGCGCAGGATGGCGTTCCCTCCGATTGCGATGGTCGCTGTCTTCATATATATCAGAGAAAGGCTGCCAACCTATACGAGTATATAACCATTGTCCTGCGCCGCGCCTTCGCCATCCGACATAAAAGCCCGCCCCCGAAACCTCCATATACGCGCGGGGGGATTGCCGCGCGGTGCGCCATGAAAGCGTCGTATTTCCAGAGGGGGTCCGAGCAGATTGACAGGAAGGCGCTCGATGCCCTGCAGCTCAGGCGGCTGAGGGCCACGGCGAAGCTCGTCTACCAGAAGGTCCCGTTCTACAAGGGGGAGATGAAGAGGCTCGGCGTCGCGCCCGGCGACATCCGCAGGCTCTCCGACATCACGAAGCTGCCCTTCACAGTCAAGAACGACCTCCGGGACGCATACCCCTTCGGGATGATGGCCGCGCCGCTGGAGAAGTGCGTCGAGCTTCACGCCTCGTCGGGCACGACCGGCAAGCCCGTGACGGTCTGCTACACCCCTCACGACCTTGATGTCTGGTCGGACGTGATGGCGCGGTGCCTTACGATGTCCGGCCTGACGAAGAAGGACGTATTCCAGAACCCGATCCCGTACGGGCTTTTCACCGGCGCGTTCGGATTCCACTACGGCGCGCAGAAGGTCGGCGCCCTCGTCGTTCCCGCCGGAGGCGGGCAGACCGAGCGCCAGCTCCAGCTCATGATGGACTACGGCGTGACGTTCATCTCGGGCGTGGCGTCCTACGCCGCCCATCTCGGGCAGAAAGCCGCCGAGATGGGGCTCAATCCGGCGAAGGATTTGAAAGTCAGAAACGGCCTCTTCGGGGCGGAGTTCTTCACGTCGGGCTTAAAGGAGCGCATATCCGAGGCGTGGGACATGGACGTCCATGACATCTACGGCCTGACGGAGATGTGCGGGCCCGGAGTATCCACGGACTGCGACATGCACGACGGCCTGCATCTCTGGGAGGACCATTTCATCGTCGAGATACTCGACCCGAAGACCTTAGAGCCAGTCGAAGCCGAAGAGGAGGGGGAGGTCGTGCTGACCACCATCACCAAGGAGGGCATGCCGCTGCTGCGCTACCGGACGAGGGACATCTCGTTCCTCTTAGACACGAGGAAGTGCGAGTGCGGCCGGACTCACGTGAAACACGCGCCTGTGAAGGCGCGCACCGACGACATGTTCATCGTCAAGGGGACGAACGTCTACCCGAGCCAGGTCGAGAGCGTGCTGATGAGGTTCCCCGCCGTGGGCTCGAACTACCGCATCGTGCTCTACCGCACTGGCTTGCTTGACCAGATGCGCGTCGAGGTCGAGGCGAGGAGGAAGATGCCCGACCGGGACGCGGAGATACTGGCGCGGGAGATACAGGACGGCATCCACTCGGTGGTCACGCTGCGCCCCGAAGTGAAGGTGCTCCCGCCGGGATCGATAGAGCAGGTGACGGTCAAGGCGAAGCGAGTGGTGGATGAGAGACCAAAGTAGAAGGGGATATTACCGAAAATCCCCCTTCGCCTCCAAAAGGATTTAGACGATAAGATACGGAATTGCGTGCGGTCGACAATCAACCGTCTCTACTTCCACAAATCCTTTTCATTGTAGCTTTGCGTGATGGGATTTTTTAAAACGGTTGAATCTCATTGAGCGTGAAGGCGCAGTTGTATCTCAAGCCTTCACCGACTCAAATCCCTTTTCAAATGCTTTCAAATTGATGGCCAGCGCCTTCGCCGGGACGCTCTCTTTCATGGTGGCCAGCAGGCTCTCCTTCCTTATCGGGCACGTCTTCGCCGCCGCGAAGGCGCCCAGCAGCACGACGTTCGCCACAACCGGGTTGCCGAGCTCGCGCGCAATCCTCCCCGCTTCTATGACCTTGAACGCAGGGCAGGTCTTCTTCGCTTCCGAAAATAATTCGTTGACATCTGGATAGACCTCGCCACTGATGGATACCGATGCCGGGACTATTGGCACTTCCGATGTGATAATCTCCGTATTTGGCGAGACGACATTGAGCATGCGGTAGGTCTCGACTGGCTCCATGCCGATGAGCATGTCCGCGTCTCCCCGAGCGACCAGAGGGCTGAGGGCGCCCGCGCCTATCCTTACTGTAGATGTCACGACGCCTCCGCGCTGGGCCATGCCGTGGACCTCGCTCATCACAACCTCCTTCCCCTCGAGGAGCGCGGCCTCGCCGATTATCTGGCAAATGAAAAGAACCCCCTGGCCGCCGACGCCCGTGACGAGGATGCTGTAAGGCTTCATTCTTTATCCTCCTCGATGGCCTTGTACGGGCAGACCTGCGCGCAGACGCCACAGCCGTTGCACAGCGCGGCGTCGATGTGGACCTTCTTCTCCCCCTTCACGAGGGCCGGGCATCCGTACTGCTTGATGCACGTGAGGCAGAACCTGCAATCGTCGGGCTTGACGTGGAACTGCCTGAACGAGCCGGCCTTCTTCCTGTCCCTGGCCTCGAGCAGGACGCACGCGCGCCGGGAGACTATGACGGCGACGCCCTGGTAGTCGAGCGCCTCCTTGTACGCCTCTATCGCATCCTTGGTCTCGCTCGGGTCGATGGTGCGCAGCCACTTGACGCCGCAGGCCTTCGCTATGCCCTCGATGTCCGCCTCCGGGGAGGGCTCGCCCATGCCATTGACGCCCATCCCGGGGTTGGGCTGGTGGCCCGTCATCGCGGTCGTGCGGTTGTCCAGGATGGTGTAGACGAACCTGTCTCCGTTGTAGACGGCGTTTATCATCCCGTGGATGCCCGAATGGAAGAAGGTCGAGTCGCCGATGAACGCGAGGATTAACTGGTCCGTTGCCTTGGAGAACCCGCAGGCCGCGTCGACGCTCGACCCCATGCAGAGCAGGAAGTCGGCGGCGAGCATCGGCGGCTGTATGCCCAGCGTGTAGCAGCCGATGTCGGTGGAATAGACGGAGTCCCTCTTGTTCAGCGCTTTCCGCGCGGCGTAGTACGTGCTCCTGTGCGGGCAGCCTGGGCACAGCACCGGCGGCCTGTTCGGGAGCTTCATCTCCTTAGGAGTCGCAACTGGCTTGGCGAGCTTCGTGCCTAAGGCTTTGTCGAGCGCAGACGCCATCGTGTCGGGGCTGTACTCGTAGAGCCTGGGGAAGTGCCCGCTCCCCTTGCCGATGACCTTGAGCTTCGGATTCGCGTCCTTCGCGAGCGCCAGCGCCTGCGTTTCCATTATCGGCTCCAGCTCCTCCGAGACGATGAGCGTGTCGAGCGGTTCGATGAACTCGCGCACTAGCTTAGCGGGGAATGGATGCGGGAGCCCGAGCTTCAGGAGCCTGTGGCCGAGCCCGGAAGCGTGAATCACCTCCGCCGTGTAGTTGTAGGCCGCGCCAGCGGTCAGCACGCCGAGCTTCGAGTCGCGCGAGCCCTCGAAGCGGTTCAGCTCCGATTTCTCTGAGAACTCCTGCAGCTTCGCCAGCTGCTCCAGGAGGACGGCGTGGCGCTTCCTCGCATGCGCCGGCAGGACGACGAATCTCTCCGGGTCCTTCTCGAACCTCCCCTCGGCCTTCGGCCCCCTCAGAGGGCCTATGGAGACGGGGGCGCGCATGTGGCTGACCCTCGTCGTCGTGCGCAGGATGAACGGGAGCTCGAACTTCTCCGATAAATCGAAGCCAATCCTCGTCATGTCCTTGCACTCCTGAGGGGTCGATGGCTCGATGATGGGTGCGCCCGAAATCTGGCCGTAGTACCTGTTATCCTGCTCGTTCTGGCTCGAGTGGCACGACGGGTCGTCTGCCGAAACTAGAACGAATCCCCCGCGCACCCCCGTATATGCGATGGTCATGAACGGGTCCGCGGCGACGTTGAGGCCGACGTGCTTCATGAACGTCAGGGAGCGCACGCCGCACGCCGACGCTGCGGCGGCCACCTCGACGGCGACCTTCTCGTTCACGGAGAATTCGAAATAGATGCCGGCGTCCTTGGCAATTCTCGATAGGACGTTGCCAATCTCCGACGACGGCGTGCCGGGATATGTTGCGGCGAGGCCTATGCCCGCCTCGAGCGCGCCCCGCGCGATGCCTTCGTTCCCCAGGAGGAAGAGCTTCTTTCCCTCGTCCCTGCTCAGTATCCGGTCCATGCTCACATGTCCTTCATGAACTCCTCCTTCCGGAGGAGAAGCTTCCAGTCCCAGTCGACCGCTTCCTGTATGCGATTCAACTCTTCCTCTCCGAGATGCCTGAACCTCCCCTGGAGCCGCAGGTAGTCGCGCACCGGCACCTTCTTGGCCGGCTTGCGGTTGATGGTGTAGATGCCGTTCTCGACCTCGTAGATGGGGAAGATGCAAGAGTCCGTGGCCAGCTTTGAAATCTCTATCGTCTTGTCGGGCGACAGGCGCCAGCCCGTCGGGCACGGGGCGTATATGTGATAGAACTTCGGTCCCCTGACGTCGATGCCCTTGCGCAGCTTCTTCACCATGTCCTCGGGATAGGCGACGGAGGCCGTGGCTGCGTACGGTATCCTGTGCGCGACCATGATCTCCATCATGTTCTTCTTCGGCTGGCGCTTCCAGTCCCCGGTCGTCCCGCCGGGCGTCGTGGTCGTCCAGGCGCCGTAGGGCGTCGATGAGCTGCGCTGTACGCCCGTGTTCATGTAGGCCTCGTTGTCGTACATGACGTAGAAGACGTTGTCCCCGCGCTCGACGGCGCCGGAGAGCGACTGTATGCCTATGTCAGCGGTGCCGCCGTCGCCGGCGAAGCCGAGGACGTTGATGTCCGGCCTGCCCTTCATGTCGTACGCCGCCCGCAGGCCCGATATGGACGCCCCCGTCGTCTCGAAGGCGTTGTAGAGCATCGGTATCTCCAGGCACCTGAGAGGGTACGGGCCTGGCATGACCGCCCAGCAGCAGGCGGGAACGCTGATTACGGTGTTCTTTCCGAGGGCCTTGAGGACGTAGCGCATCGTCAGCGTCGCGCCGCACCCGAGGCATCCGACGTGGCCCGAGAGCATCAGCTCCTCTTCCGGGATCGTGGCCTTGGCCATCAGAGCCCCTCCAGTCCCTTCAGGTCGACCCACTTTACTTCCTCGCCTGACCCCTTGCCTTTGAATGCGAGTATCTCGTCGAAGAGCCGCTCCAGCACCTCGGGGGTTATGTCCCTGCCGCCGAGGCCGGCGATGTAGCTCCTGATGGGAGGCCTGTCGCTGATGTTGTAAAGCGCGCCCATGACCTCGCACGCTATCGGGCCCGCGTAGCCGAAGCAGTAGGAGCGGTCCAGAACGCCGATGGCGCCGGCCATCTTCGCCAGCTTGCGCACCTCCTCGTAAGGGAAGGGCCTGAAGACGCGCATCCTCGCAACGCCGACCTTCTTTCCTTCCCTGCGCATCTTGTCGACGACGTCCTTGGCGGTGCTGGCGGCCGTGCCCGCTGTCAGAATGACCGCGTCGGCGCCCTCGCACTCGTAGAACTCCACGAGGCCGCCGTACGACCTGCCGAAGTGCTTCTGGAAGTCTCTGTCGACCTGCCTGAGCCTGTCCCTGGCCAGGTCCATCGATTCCGCGATCTTGTACCTGAAGTCCATGTAGAGGTCGGGCATGACCAAGGAACCATAACCATACGGCTCGCCGGGTATTACCTTGCTCGGGGGGTCGAACGGCGGGAGGAACTTGTCGACCACCCCGATGTCCGGGATGTCCACGGGCTCTGCGGTGTGCGACAGCACGAACGCGTCCTCGATGATTATGGAGGGGGTCATGATGTCGCGCTGCTCGCCGACCCTGTACGCCTGGATGATGGTGTCAAGGACTTCCTGGTTGCTCTCGCAGTAGAACTGCATCCAGCCCGTGTCGCGCTGGGCCATAGTGTCGTGCTGGTCGGCCCAGACGCTCCACGGCGGGCCGTTGGCGCGGTTGACGTTCGACATGACTACGGGAGCCCGGGAGCCCGACGCCCAGATGAGCATCTCGTGCATGAGCAGGAGCCCGTGGGACGACGTGGCCGTGTATGTCCTCGCGCCGGCCATGGAGGCGGAGATGCACGCCGCCATCGCGCTGTGCTCGCTCTCGACCTTGATGAACTTCGCGTCCATCTCCTTGTTGGCAACGAAGTCGGCGATCTTCTCGACGATGGACGTCTGCGGCGTTATCGGGTAGGCGGCTATGACCTCCGCGCGCGACACTTTGGCGCCGTACGCCGACGCCGAGTTGCCGGTGATGACCTTGCGCATCCTCATTCCTCCATGACCATGATTATCGCCTTCCTCGGGCACTCGTTCGCGCATATCCCGCAGCCCTTGCAGTGCTCGTAGTCGAAGGCCGGGAAAGAATCGTCGGTCATCGAAATCGAGACGTCGGGGCAGAACTTCCAGCAGATGCGGCACTTGATGCATTTCGACTCGTCGAGCGTGGGCCTGAACGTGCGCCAGAAACCCGTGACGACCTTGGTCGAAGGGATCGTTGTTATCGGCATCCGCGGCAGGTCCTTGTGAGCGGCCTTTCTAGTCGTCATTGGCGCACCACCGTTTCCGCGTATGCGTCCTTGGCGGCGAGAGCGTTCTCCTCCTTCTTCGAAGGGGCCGCCGCTATTATGGCGGTCACCAGCGTGTCGATCTTCACAAGGCCGGATACCTTCGCGAAAGCCCCCAGGACGGCGCTGTTCACGATGGGCGCCTCCCTGCTGCCGAGCTTGTGCTTGATGGCGATTCCAGTGGCGTTGACAGTCGCAAGCTTGAACCTGCTGTCGATGCCCATCTCCTCGTGCTTCCTCTGAGTGTTGACGAGGATCGCGCCGTCGTCCTTCAGCCCTGCCAAGACGTCAACGGCCTTCAGAAGGGTCTGGTCCATGACGATGACGTAATTGGGCTTGTATATACTGGATTTGATTCGTATCGGCCGATCATCTATGCGCGTGTAGGCCGTGACGGGCGCGCCCCTGCGCTCGACCCCGAAGAACGGGAACGACGCCACGGACTTACCTTCCTGGAACGCCGCGTCGGCGAGGATGTTCGAGGCCACGACTGCGCCCTGGCCCCCCCGGCCGTGGAACCTTATCTCGATCATTGCTGCACGCCCATAGGGTGAAATGCGCCATAGAAGATATGGTTTTCTACTGAATGGCGGGCTCATCCAGAGGGGGGCGGGGGAGGGGATTCCAGCGATTCATCTCGAGAGGGTTTGGAGGAGGTTGCCGCATCCCGGACAGTAGGCTCGGATTTCCTCCATCTGCAGGACGACATTGCGATGACGGCGGCGATGATGACCAATGTAACGATAACTACGCCCGCCACGATGCGGTAATCGATTTGGCTGGCGCTTCTGTCCACAGAGTTCGGCCTGGTCAGGATGTTCATCGGGTCGGTGCCAGCCTGGTACTCCTGGAAGTTGGTGTAGCCATCGCCGTCCGAGTCATCTTCCCCCGAGTATGTCAGGTTCCCGATTTTTTTCGTCTCCCACATATCCGGCAGGGAATCGTTGTCGGAATCTGCGCCTGGCTCGGGGCCCGGTCCCGCAGGGACTTTTTTCAGCAGCCTCGCGCAAGTGCTGAAATCGAACAGCCCGCCGGCCTCGTAGCCCTTGTGGACGATGTATGGAGTGTCGTTGCGGTCGAGCGCCAACGCAATCGACTCTGTGAACGAGTTCGCGCCCTCGACGAACTCGGTCCGCCAGGTCGAGTTCGAGCGGTAGGCGCACTTGATGTCTGCGGGGTCTTCTTTGTGCCTCTCGTCAACGAATTCCGAGGATGTGCTGCGCAGGTAGTAGGCGATGCGCGGTTCGTTTCCCGAGTCCAGCGCCAGAGAGCAGTGATCGCCGACGTCCCATGCGCTGTCGATTGTTTCGTGAGCCCAGGTTGTACCGTTGAAGGATACGTAATTCAGCGACGTGTTGCCTTTATCGTAATAACATATGAGAGGGTTCTCGCTTGAATCCAGTACCATCGAAGTCCTTCCCACATCGCAGCCAGTTCCTATAGTGCTGTTCCTCCACGACCTTCCATCGAAGAGCGCGTACTTCAAGATGTTCTTTGTATCTATAGGGGTCAGATACGATACTCCTGAATAACCGACATGAATCCTGTCATGCCTGTCAATGACCATGGATGTCAAGCTACTGGATGGGAGCCCGACATCGATTACTTCAGTCGTCCAGTTCAACCCAGTGAATGTGATGTGATCCAACGAGCCCTTCCGAATAAGCGAGTAATCGAGGACTGCGAAGTGCGGCTGGTCCTGTGTGTCGAACGTAAATGAAAAGGATTCTAGAATGCCGAAGTAGCCGACAGTTTCGTTCTTCCACGCGCTTCCATTCGGGGAGAGGTACTTGAGCGTCCCGCCTCTATCGTAGGCCTCGGCGCTGAGATCGGCATACGCGATGTGCGGAACGTCCCTGGAATCGAGTTTGAGAGAAGGGGACGAAATGCTGCCCTCACCGGTCTGCTCGTCCACGGTCTCGACCTTCCAGCGCGTCCCGTCGTAACGGGCATACCTCAGCATGTTGCTCTTCTGGTTCGGACGGTAGTAGTAGCACACATGGGGGTTCCCCTTGGAATCGATTACCATCGAGAAGTCACCCACATCGCCCTGGCTGATGTCGAGCTTCTGGACGGACCAGACAGAGCCCAAATCGGAGGGTTGCGCAGTGGCGCTGAACAATATCGAGAGGAGGAGGAGAGTGGTTGCAACCGTTACTATTTTCGATATCATACTATACTCCATCTTACCGAATTGGGATGCGGGAGGCCGGACACGACCTAATTCCTTTCACGCTATTAAATTAGGCCTATCCGGCCTCCCTCTGTTAGAATAATAAATCTATGCGGGAGGCCGGATTTGAACCGGCGAAGGACTAACCACAAGGTCCTAAGCCTTGCCCCTTTGGCCGCTCGGGTACCCCCGCGCTGCACTGCAAATGGACTGCTTCTATTTTAACTGCACCTCTGATAGTAGGTCGTCAAACATCATATACGTCCCGCCTGCCCCTTTATGCTCGCAGCTATCCTCGGCCCGATGCCCGGCAGCGCGCTCAGTTTCTTCTCGTCGGCCTGCGCGATGTCCGTCGCGCTCTTGTACCCGGCCTGAAACAGGAGGCGCGCCCTTATCCGCCCGATGCCGCGCAGCCTTACCAGCGGCGCCAGCTCCTCCTTCACGCCGTTCTGGATGCGCAGTACGAGAACCCGCAGCCGCTCAGTCAGCTCGGCGTTCCCGAAGAGCCTAGCAAGCTCCGCGAAGGAGTACGCAATCCACTCGGCGCTCTCGACCTTCGACCTGATGTCGCCGGGACCGATGCCGAACCTGTTGACTATGTGGTTCTCGCTGCGCTCGTCCATCCAGTCGTGGATGAGCGCCGCCGTCTTCACCTCGGCGAGGAAGAAATCATTGGCGCGCCCGATGAGGAAAGGCCCCTTGTTGGCATCGACGGCCTCCTCGACCCAGTCGTCGCCAGTGCGCAGGTAGAGCGCCTGGATGTCGGGCGTGGCGCAGACGGAGTGCAGCAGCGCCAGATTGCTCACGCCCTCGAGTTTGCCGTACTCCTCGACGGCCTTCTTCAGCGTGACCGCCGAGAGAGGGTCTATGTAGAGGTCCGAAGTCCGCTTGCCGAACTGCGTCGGCCTCAGGCCCTGGCGATCCTGCACGAGCCCCTCCTGGCAGAGGAACTCGAGGACGTTCTCTATGTCCGCGTCTATCTTCCATTTGTCCTGCTGATGCGAGAAGAATGTGCCGGAGATGAAATCGTCCAGCGACCTGCGGTCGGCGACCTGCCCCGTCGCGATGGCGGCGAGGATGTGCGTGCGCAGCGCAGGCTCGGCACCGAGCTTCGAGACGACCGGCTCGGCGTCGGAGAGCAGGTAGCGCTCCATCAAACGCTCGCGCTCGGAGTCCGATTTCGCTATCAGGACGGCCTCTCCGTACTTGTCGAACCGCGGCCTGCCCGCCCTGCCGCACATCTGCTTGATTTCCATGATGGGTATCGGCACGTTGCCGAAGTTCGCGTCGTACCGGTGGACATCGCGGACGATAACGCGCCGCGCGGGGAGGTTGATGCCAGCGGCCAGCGTCGGTGTCGCGATAATGCACTTCAGCACCCGTTCCTTGAAGGCCTTCTCGACCCTCGTCCTCTGCGCGTTCGTCAGCCCCGCATTGTGGAAGGCCGCGCCGCCCCTGGCGCATATCACGAGCCTGTCGCCGAAGGACGTGGGCTCGTCCTGGCACTCGGCCAGCTCCTTTGCCAAGGCCGAAAGCGCATCCTTTTCCCCCTCGCCGAGCACTTTCAGGAGCGCGCCCGATATCTTCCCGGCCAGGCTCTCGGACGAGCGGCGCGTGTTGACGAAGACCAGCGCCTGGCCGCCCTCGGCGACGACGTCCAGCACCATTCGCTCCACCGGGTCGCGGGCGCCTCCTACGACTTCGCGGCTAGTGAAATCGCTGAACGATATTGTGCCGTCGAGATAGACCCCTTCCTTCAGTGGCACGGGGCGCCACTCGCTGTAGACGTGCTCTGCGCCGAGCCAATCGGCCAGCTCTTTGGAGTTCTTAATTGTCGCCGACAAGGCGATTATCTGCGCGCCGGCGTTCATCTTCCTGAACTTCGCCAGCGTGACCTCGAGCGTCGGGCCGCGGTCCGGGTCGGTGATGAGATGGACCTCGTCGGCCACGACAAGCGTAATCTCGTTCAGCCAGTGGCTCTTGTGGCGCATGAGCGAGTCGGCCTTCTCGGACGTGGCCACAATGATGTCGTACCTCTCCAGCGTGGGGTCCGGGCCGTCGAAATCGCCTGCGGCGTAGGCGACCTTGATCCCCAGACCCTCGAAGCCCCGGAGGTCGGCCTGCTTCTCGCTCGCGAGCGCCCTCAGCGGCACGATGTAGAACGCCTTACCGCCCTTGAGGACGTGCTGCATGCAGGCGACGTAGGCGACGAGCGACTTCCCGCTCGCGGTCGGCGCCGCCAGCACGACGCTTTTCCCGGCGAGCACGGCGGGCATGGCCTCCGCCTGCGGAGGGTAGAAATCGGAATAGCCGGCCTTCACGAGAGCGTCGATGTAGTTATCTGGGAGAGGGAGATCGACTATGCGCACGCGACAACCTCCGCTAACCCTTCTTCCCAGGCATGTCCCTGTTTGTCGATGGATCCTCAGATACGGTGCCGTCGCCGCCGCCCGGGCGCGATGCAGCCTGGCCGTCGGCCGCGCTGTCTTTCAGGGGCGTGGCATCCTCGCGGGCACTGCCTCCCTTCCTGCGCCGGGCCCTGATGATTAAGGCCAGCGCGACGAGGGAGCCTATGATGACGACTATGGCGACGGCGAGGATGATGTACTCGGGCGCGGGGGTGCTGCCCTCCATGTGGACGGTGTACGGCTCGCCGCCGTTCATCCCCTTCGTGCTGTTCATGTTGCCCGATACGTCAAAAGCCTCGATGTAGTACCTGAAATCCCCGGTGCGCACCTGGGCGAGGATGTGGGCGCTGTATTCCGTCCCGCCCACGCCGGTCATCTCCTTCTCGATGTAGCCCGAGCCCCCGACGGGGAGGAAGTGCAGGATGACGCGCGCCATGCCGTTGTCGTCCGTGACGTTGACCCTTATCTCAATCGAGCCGTCGTCCAGGATTTGCAGGGTAGGCTCCCCAAGGAACGTAGGCGGCGTGCTGTCGCTCACGGCGATGTCCGCCGCCGTGGTCTGGGCCGTGTTGTTCGATGTGTCGTTGGCCCAAATGTAGTACCTGATTACTCCAACTGCAGTTTGCTGTGGAATCGTGGCCAGGTATGAGCCGTTCTTCGCGTCGCCGCTCTCCCTATCCATCGCGATGGCCGAATAGCCCAGGGACTGGCTCCCCTTGTAGTACAGGAAGGCGCTCTGGACGCCGATGCCGTCGCTGATGTTCCCCCTGACCTGGATCGGGGACATTATCCTCGCCTGCGCGAGCGGCGCGTGCGAGATAACCGGGACGTACGGGTCTATGACAGCGACGGAATACGGCGCGACGGCGCTGAGGTTCTCAGGGAGGGTCGAGGTGTAGCCGTTCGCGTCCGCGGACTGGAAGTAGTACTGGATCGTGCCTAAAGCGCCCTGCTCGGGCACGGTGTACGTCCAGGTATTGCCAGCGAGGTAGCTCATATTGTGGGCGGAGAAAGTGGAATCGGCCACGCCCTTTGTGTGGGCGTTGACGTAGGAGAGCCCCGTTGTTTCGATGGCCTCCACCGTCAGCGTCAGCGTCTGGTCGTACGAGACCTGGAGGTAGCGCTGGTTGTGCGAGAGCCTCGGCGCATCCACGTCCGAACCCGTCGTGAACCCCCATGCCGCGTCCGACGCGCTCGGGTTGCCCGACAAATCGCTCACCCCGGCCTTCACGATGACGGAGTACGCCTCGCTGTATTTCAGGGAGGAGTTCGGAGTGATGCTAACATAATCCCCGTACGCGCTCCATGCGAAGGCGCAGTTCGTCTCGTTCCAGACCTGACCGCCTCCGCTCAGCGCGAACCTGGGGCCGACTGTCGATGCGTTGACGGGTTCCGAGAACAACAGGTTGATCGATGTGAAGACGGACACTCCTGACTCCCCCGTGGAGGGGTAGTGGCTCGTCAGGGACGGCGGCCACGTGTCCGGTCCCGCGCTGGTGGAGGCGAATATGTCGGCGCTGCCGAGCCGCGTGTCCTGCCAGCAGACGTACATCTCGGAGCCAAGTAAGGCGGCCGACGGGCGCTCCTTCGAGCCGCCTGCAACGTCGCTGACGGTGTCTGGCGCGAGCCACGTCGCCCCGCTGTTGACGGACTTGCCGACCTTGATGTCGCTCTGCATTCCTATCTCCCTCCAGGCGATATATACGTTCGCCCCGTTCGGGGAGACCGATATCGACGGGTCGGACTGGTTCATGTAGTTGGCCGTCGGGCTGACTGCGAGGGTGGATGAGAAATTGGTCGAGTTCGAGTAATATATATCATATCGCTCGTCGAACGCCACCTTCCCCCGGCCGTCGTGCCATGCAACGTGGGCGACGCCGCCGTCATCCAAGGCGACGTCGGGGTTGTAGCGCATGCTCGCCGAGTAGACCGCCCCGTTGGCCGCGGAGACCGCGTCCGAGAAGCTCAGGCCGCCATCGACGGAGGAGGAATAATATATATCGAAGAAGCCCTCGTGGTTATCGTACCATACCACACCAATCTTGCCGTTGCCCGACACAGATACCCTTGGAGAAGCCGTGAACATCGAGCCGATCTTCGTGACGCGCTTCTGCACCGGGAATGTGTTGGCCGCATCCGAGGAGACCGCGCAGTAGATGTGATACTCGTTCCTACGGTACTGGAGGGAGTTCCCCGAGCCGGACGCCACGAGCGCGCCGTCGGGCGACCACGCGACGGTGTGGACTGTTGTGGCGTGACTGGTGATGTTTTGCGTCGCGATGCCGCTCGTTGCATTCCACACTTTCGCAGTCGTGTCGATGCTGCCAGTTGCAACGCTTTCGCCGGCCGGGCTTTTGTCCACTGCCCTGACGCTGCCCCCGTGCCCGACGAGCCACGCGTGGACCAAGTCGTTCATGGCATCGAACTGCGGTGCTGTGCCATTAAACAGTCCAGCGGTCATATTCACAGAGTCAGACCACCATGAAATGGAATTGACGCAGGAACCGAGCGGAACGATGTTTGCCAAGAGACCGCTCGTCGAATTCCAGATGCCAACCGTGTTGTCCATCGAAGCCCCCTCCCCGGGGGGGAATCCAGCGCCGGTGGCCACCCACTTGCCGTCGGGAGAGAACTCGACGCCGTTTATGGGCGCGTTGTGCGTCCCCACGAAGCCCCATTCCCAAAGGGTTCCGTTGAGATACCAGAGTGTGAGATTGAACCTGTATTCGGGGAAGCCCGGCGTCGACCAGCCTGTGTACACACCCTCCCCGTTGTGGCCGACCGCGAGGCGCGCCCCGTCCGGCGACCACGACATTGAATTGATGGGGTTTTCGGAATTGGACAGGACGCTCGCCGGCGCGTATGTCGCGCCGTCGTATATTCTAACCGTGAAGTCCCAGCCGGCCGTGGCGAGCCTCGAGCCGTCCGGGGACCAAGATACCGATGTCGCGCGCTGCGTGTGGTCCCTCAGGGTGCGGACGAGCGCGCCCGTCGCCATGCTCCATATCCTGACGCTGCCGTCCTCGGCCGCAGCGGCAACCCTATCGCCAGTAGGCGAGAAGGTCACCGACGTCACTGTGGCTGTGTGCGCCAGGGACCAGACGACCGCCCCTGTGTTCGCATTCGTGATGAGGACGAGGTTGTCAGAGCGCCCGTCCCTCCAGACTACTGCGGTCCTGCCCCCACCATTTGATACCGATGGCATCTCCTGCGAATCGTTCGTCCAGGCATTGACGGTGATTGGCTGCGAAAAGGCGCTCGCAGTGCCGTTCCTCGCGGCCGCCTTAACGTCCCAGTAACCGCCGACGTTCTCCTGCCATACCGCGATGGTGGTCCCGTTCTGGATTGCCACGTCCGGGTTGGCCTGGCTCCCCGTGACTTGGGCTTCGGGCACGACCCGAATGGAAGGGGTGAGGAAGGACGTCGCGTTGTTGGAACTGTAAGCGTAGCGTATCCGGCCGAAGGGGCTCGTGTCGCGCGTGTCCACCCACACGACCTGCATCGCGCCGCTGGAGTCTATGGCACACTTGGGCCACGACTGGCTGCCGAACGTCATGTCGTTGACGAGGACGTTGGCCTTGTACGTGTCCGCCCTGACGCCGTCGGACACAGTCAGCAGGGCAGCGAGCATGCCCGAGCACACGATTGCGGCGACGAGAATCACCGAGCCAATCCCCTTCATGATGATCTCTCCATTGACCAAAAAGAGATAGTTGACGGCACTATATATCCTTTACCTTGGGGCATAGGAAATTATTTATCCTGTCGCGCGTATATACCGAAAGTCGGATGGGATGCCGTGCACTCGGGTACAGAGGCGATGAACCACAACGGAAGCCATGATACTTCTTCTTCGGAGCCCGTCGGCGTCATCTACGGCGACGTTACCACCTCGGAGTTCAAATGCGCCGTGAACGCCCCGCTCGAGCGCATGGAGTACGTGCAGGTCTTCCACGAGACCTGCGGGCCAGTCCTCTGCCAGGCGACGAGCGTCGAGCGCCACACGAACCTCTCCATCGACAAGGCGCAGAAGATAGCGAACGGCGAGCAGGTCAGCATCGAGGAGAAGGTCTCTGCCACCATTTCAGTCATAGGTTACAGGGACGAGCGCAACATCATGCAGTGCCCCCAGACCCCGGTGAAGGCCGGCGAGACGATACACCGCGCCGACGAGGATCTCATCCGCAAGGTCGTGGGCCTTAAGAGCGACCAGAAGGTCGGCGCGTACATCGGCCTGCTCAACGGCCACGATATCCCTATCTATCTTGATATAAATACGCTCGTGCAGAAGCACCTGAGCGTGCTCTCCAAGACCGGCGGCGGAAAGAGCTACATCACCGGCGTCATAATCGAGGAGCTGATGAAGCACAACGTCACCACACTCATCATCGACCCGCACGGCGAGTACGCCACGCTGGCGAAGGCGGCGAAGCAATCGCCCGACATGGAGCGCTTCGGCGTCAAGCCACACGCGTACGCCGACAGGATACTCGAGTTCTCACCGGACACCAAGATAAACACGAGCGCCCAGCCGCTGAAGTTCACGCTCGCCAACCTGGAGGCCAGGGAGATACTCGCCCTTGCCAACGTCAAGAACGTCCGGCAGGCGCTCCCGGCCGTCAAGCGCGCCATCGAAGCCCTGCGCAGCACGAAGCCGAGCTTCACCATGAAGGACCTGATAAAGACCCTCGACGCCGACGAGGAGCTTCCGGCCGGCAACTTGCTGATGGAGCTTGAGTACCTCCAGGAGATAGACATCTTCGCCGACCGCGGCACGAAGATAAGCGAGATGATCGAGAAGGGAAAGACCACGATACTCAACCTCCGCGGGTCGCCGGCGGACATAGCCGAGCTGGTCGTGAACCGGCTGGCCATGGCCCTCTTCGAGCTTCGCAAGACCGACCATATACCGCCGATGATGATGGTCGTCGAGGAGGCGCACAACTACTGCCCGCAGCAGGGCGCGACCGCCTGCTCGAAGATAATGCGCACCATCGCGGCCGAGGGGCGCAAGTTCGGCCTCGGGCTCACTGTCATCACGCAGCGCCCGGCCAAGGTCGACAAGAACGTCCTCAGCCAGTGCAACACCCAGGTCATCCTCAAGATAACGAACCCCAACGACCTGAATGCGGTCACGTCGTCGGTGGAAGGGCTCACCAAGGGCATGGACGAGGAGATACAGCGCCTCCCGATAGGGGTCGCGCTGGTCACTGGCGGAAGCCTCACGATGCCGCTGCTCGTGGCCACACGCCCCAGAGAGACATTGCACGGCGGGGAATCGGTCAAGATAATCGAAGACAATTAGTGGGATTCGAATTGTTACTCTAATCGTCTTAGAATCCCACGTCAACAGATTCTGTCCGGGGTCCAAGGGGAATCCGATCAAGGGGTTTGACCGCAAACCCCCTTGACCCCCAAATCCTTTTTCGGGGTCCAAGGGGAATTCGATTATAAGCTTGATTGAAGCGAAGAATGCCCCTTGTTCTGGAAGAGATCTGTCGACATGTAGCGCAGCGCGCAGTCCGGTATCAGCGTGACGACGCGCCCCTTCCTGTCCATCTTCTCTGCGACCTTGAGCGCGGCGAAGACGTTGGCGCCCGACGATATGCCTGCGAGGATGCCCTCCTCTTTGCCGAGGCGCCGGCTCATCGCCATCGCGTCCTCGTCCGAGACCACGATGATCTCGTCGTAGAGGCTCTTGTCTAGGTTCTCCGGCACGAACCCCTCGCCGATGCCCTCAATCCTGTGGTATCCCGCCCTCCCTCCAGAGAGTACCGGGGAGCCCGCCGGCTCGACGACGATTATCCTGACGCCCGGCACCTTCTCCTTCAGGATCGATGCCACTCCGGTCATCGTCCCGCCGGTCCCAGCGGCGGCGACGAACGCGTCGAGCTTCCCGCCGGTCTGCTCCAGTATCTCCCTGCCGGTCGTCTCGCGGTGCGCCCTCGGGTTGGCGGGGTTGCCGAACTGGTTGGGCATGAACGCGCCCTCGTTGTTCCTGACAATCTGCTCGGCCTTCCTGATGACCCCCTCGATGCCCTCTCCCTTCGGGGTCCGGACGACCTCGGCGCCGAGCGCCTCGCAAATCATCTTTCGCTCCCTGCTGACGAATTCGGGCATGACGACGATCATCCTGTAAAGAGATCTGTCGACATGTAGCGCAGCGCGCAGTCCGGTATCAGCGTGACGACGCGCCCCTTCCTGTCCATCTTCTCTGCGACCTTGAGCCCGGCGCCAATCCT
This sequence comes from Methanobacteriota archaeon, assembly GCA_016214785.1. GTDB lineage: Archaea > Thermoplasmatota > Thermoplasmata > SG8-5 > JACRNV01 > JACRNV01. Next base: position 34,484 of record JACRNV010000014.1, on the reverse strand, counting down.
CCTCAGCCTTATCATGGGAGTCGAGCCGATCGTCTCCAGGATGCTGTCGTGGATCTTTTTCAAGGGAGCCCCCCTGCGCACTCTCAATCATCAGCGGGTTGTTTAAACTTTGGGTGGATGTAAAGTATTAATTTAGAAATATAACGATAATTCATCTATCGCGGTGAGTATACGATTTAAAACGATTCCTCACCGCGACCTGCGACGCAAGGTGCTGTGTAAATAATTCAAAACTCCTTGCGTCTTGGTTCAAATCCCTTGTATCATGCTCGGAGCGATGTAAAAGCGAAAATGGACCGGACGGGATTTGAACCCGCGGCCTCTTGCTATTTCGCCCCCTGTCAACGTGGACTCAACCGTCGTTAAATCCTTTCCGTCAGGGGGTCAAGGGGGATTTCCCGAGGGAAATCCCTTTGCGAAGCAAGCGATCTTCCGCTGATCTACCGGCCCTTGCGCGCCTCTGAACGCCTTGAGCCATTTCAAGGTTTGCATGGGCGGCAACCTATTTATCCCATCTCCCGATACGCCGAACCGTGAGACAATGACGCTGCGCGTGCAGAACACAATGACCGGAAAGCTCGATGATTTCACGCCCGTGAATCCGGGCCGCGTGGGCATGTACGTCTGCGGCATCAACACCTACGACGACAGCCACATGGGGCACGCCAAGTCCGCGGTCACGTTCGACGTGATACGCAGGCACCTGGAGCGCAGGGGGTACGCCGTCAAGTACGTGGTGAACTTCACGGACGTCGAGGACCACTGCATACAGCGCGCGAACGAGCTCGGCATCTCGCTCGACGAGCTGGCGAAGAAGTACATCGCGGAGTACTTCAAAGACATGCGCGCCCTCGGCGTACGGGACGCTGACGAGTACCCGGTAGCGAGCCACCACATCCCCGAGATGCGGGAGGCAATCAAGAAGCTCATCGCCGACGGCTTCGCATACGCATCGATGGGCTCCGTGTACTTCAAGGTCTCGAAGGTGAAGGAGTACGGCAAGCTGTCACACCAGTCTCTCGATGACATGCAGTCCTCCGGACGAGTGGACTCGGAGGAGGGGAAGGAGGACCCGATGGACTTCGCCCTCTGGAAGGCCTGGAAGCCCGGCGAGCCCTCGTGGGACTCGCCCTGGGGCAAGGGGCGCCCGGGGTGGCATATCGAGTGCAGCGTCATGTCGATGAAGTACCTGGGCGAGACCCTCGACATCCACGGCGGGGGCTCGGAGCTGGTCTTCCCCCACCACGAGAACGAGCTCATGCAGTCCGAGTCGCTCACGGGCAAGCCATTCGTCAAGTACTGGCTGCACGGAGGGCTCATGAACGTCGGTGCGGAGAAGATGTCAAAGTCATTGGGTAACTTCTTCACTATCAAAGACGTCCTGAAGCTCTACGAGCCCGGCGTCGTGCGCTTCTTCCTGCTCAACACCCACTACCGGAAGCCCATAGACTTCAACGACAAAGCGCTGGACGAGGCAAAGCTGTCCCTGGCCCGCATCCGCTCGACCTGGGACAGGCTCCGGGACACAAAGACCGCGGAGCACCCGAACCCCGATCTGTGGGAGAGGGCGAAGAAGGCGCGCGCCGACTTCGAGGCGGCCATGGACGAGGACTTCAACACGCGCGGGGCCGTCGCTGCGGTCTTCGAGCTTCTGAGGGATATAAACAAAGCCTTGGACGAAGGCAAGGTTTGCGAGAAGGCGAAGGAGGAGGCGATCGCGCTCTTCGGCGAGTTCGACAGGCTCTTCGGCGTCCTCGCGGCGCAGAAAGCCGAGGGCGACGACATGCTGGCGCCCCTGATGCATATCCTGGTCGAGCTGCGGGAGGATGCGAGGAAGCGCAAGGACTTCAAGGCCGCCGACCTCATCCGCGACAGGCTCAAGGCGCTGGGCATCGCCATCGAGGACTCGGCAGGCGGTGCGAAATGGAAATATACGAAGAAACCGCCGGAAGAGAGCCCCAATGACATTTAATGAGACAGTGATCGAGGGGGCCAAATGGAATCTCACATAGTAAAAGCCCGCCTGCTCGCCGCTGGAAAGGTGTACGTCGAGCCCGGCTTCGCGCTGCCCCGGTTGTTCGACCGCTCGACGGCAGGGCCGGGCGCCGGGAGCAAGGCGCTCGCGTTCCGGTTCGGCAAAACGAGGTTGAAACTGGCCATTTCACCGCACCCGAACGAATGCCTGAGGCTGACGAGGGCGGGCAGTTTTATTCTCGACGGCGATAAAATCGCCGGCGGCGTGGAAATAGAGCCCATCCTGCTCCACTGCCCTGGGCAGGCGTTCGTCAACCTCGGCGCGGGCTGCGTCTACGACTGCGCATTCTGCAGCACGCCGCAGACTTCTGAAAGATTGTCAGAAAGGATAACAGAGGACAGGGTCGTGAAAACGATTCTGGACGCCGCACGGAAGGAGGGCTTCCAATCTGTGGCGATAACGGGCGGCGTCATCGGCTCGCCCGAAAAATCGGTGGAGGGCATGGCGCGCGTCCTGCGGAAGGTGCGCGCGGCGCTCCCCGACGCGCCAATGGGCGTCGAGCCCTACATCAGCGGATTAAGCCAGGTGAAGGTTCTGAGGGACGCTGGCGCCGACGAGATAAAAATCAACGTCGAGACCGCGACAGATGAGCTGTTCTCGAAGGTTTGCCGAGGCCGTGACAGGGATGCGGCTATCGCGGCCCTCGAGCGCGCGGTCGCCCTCTTTGGCGAGGGGAAGGTCGCCTCGAACATCATCTGCGGCCTCGGCGAGAGCGACGAGGAAGCGCTGGAGTGCGCCGGGCGGCTGATGGACATGGGCGTCGTGCCCAACCTGCGCGCGCTGAGGGTCAACGATAGAAACTCGGGCAATCTCAAGGCGGCGCTGGGCTTCGCGCCCCAAGCCCAGCCGGCCGAGCGGCAGGTCGGTCTGTCCGCCAAGAGCAAGCGGATGATGAGCGCGCGCGGGCTCACGACCCTGACGTTCGAGACCATGTGCTTCCCCTGCATGTGCTGCGACCTCGTGCCGTTCAGGGACCTCTGAGGCTCAATTTTTTATAGGGCGTGCGCGTGGCGTATTATGATGGGCAATGACATCGGCATCGGCCAGTACGCCACATCATCGCCAGGCATCGGCGGCATCCTGAAGGCCGCGCCCGAGGACTTCGTGGTGGAGGAGATTTCCGACCTCCCTCCGCCGGGCGGCAGCCTCTATACCGTGGCCAAGGTCAAGTCGCGCAACTGGGAGTCCAACCGCCTCGTGCGCCAGCTCTCGAGGGAGCTGCGCGTCAGCAGGCGCAGGATTTTCTTCGCCGGGACCAAGGACAAGAGGGCCGTGACCACGCAGCTCATGGAGTTCCAGGCGCCCATGGAGGCGGTGGCGTCCATCCGCATCGCCGACGTGGAAATCAGCGACCTCTACATGACGAACAGGAGGCTCGAGATAGGCGACCTCGTCGGCAACAGGTTCCGGCTGAACGCGCGCGATCTCGCTTGCTCGGACGAGGAGGCAAAGGAAAGAACCGAGGCCATTCACGGCCAGCTTATGGCGATGGGCGGTTTCCCCAATTTCTTCGGCGTCCAGAGGTTCGGCGCCGTGCGCCCCGTCACCCATCTCGTGGGAAAGGCAATGGTCAACGGCGACTTCGAGAGGGGCGTGATGCTCTACCTGGCCAACCCCATCGAGGGCGAGATCCCCGAAGCCCTGGAAGCCAGGCGCAGGCTCGAGGGGGAGCGCGACTTCCCCCTCGCTCTTCGGTATTTCCCGAAGAACCTCTCGTTCGAGCTGGCTGTGATCAACCACCTGGTGAAGAGCCCGGGGGATTACACGGGGGCGCTCTCGGCCCTCCCGTTCAACCTGCAGATGATGTTCGTCCACGCGTACCAGGCGTACTTATTCAACCGCGCGCTGAGCGAGAGGATGCGGCTCGGGCACGCGCCGAACGTCCCGCTCGTCGGCGACATGGTGCTGACTGTGGACAAGAAGGGGCTCCCTGACCAGGAGCGGAGGATAGAGGTCGGCACTGAGAACGTCGATCTCATGGCTCGCCTTTGCCGCGAGGGAAAGGCCTTCGTCAGCGGCGTGCTCTTCGGCTGGAAATCCCTCTTCGCGAGCGGCATCCAGGGGGAGATAGAGGAGCGCATCGTGAGCGATGAAGGGCTGGAACAGGACGATTTCATGATACCGGCGATGCGCAGGATGTCGTCCAAGGGGACGCGTCGCGCGCTCGTATCGCCCTACTGGGAGTTCTCCAGCAATGTCGTGGGAGGGGTGGCGCAGTTCAATTTCGCCCTCCCGCGCGGCACGTACGCCACGGTCCTCATGCGCGAGTTCATGAAGGAGAGCCGGGAAAAAATCTCGTAAAGTTATGATAACAATTAAGTAATCTATATATAGAAGTCACATATTACAACCGTTACTCTCATTGACTTGAGTGAGGGAAAACATGCGTGAGATAAGGAACGAACGCGGACTGACCAATGGGTCTGCGAATGCGGATAAAAAGCCGGGCCGCGTTTCGGACAGCAGGGGTCTTACCAACGGCCTCGCCAATGGCTTGACGAACGGCGTCGGCCGGACCAATGGCCTGCGCAGGGGAAGGACTAACGGCCTCGCCAATGGCGTCGGCCGGACGAACGGATTGACTAACGGCCTCGGAAGGACTAATGGCCTTACAAACGGGACAGGACGCACGAACGGGCTCACGAATGGCCTTGGAAAGACTAACGGCCTTACCAATGGGCTCGGCCGGACCAATGGCCTGACGAACGGCATCGGCCACACGAACGGCCTGATGGCCAGGCGCAGGTTCGACATGTACGGGGCGCAGTCCCTGTCTCCGAAGAAGATATCGATAATGCTCATCGTGCTTTTCCTGGTCATGCTCCCGGTGGCGTTCGTGCTGCTCCTGCCGGGATCTGCTCCGGAGAAGTTCGTCGACGTCGACGGCTCGTTCGGGGACTGGAGCACGAAGACCATTTACGACGACACCTCAACAATATCCGACGCGCCGCTCGATATATCCAGGTTCTCTATTGCCACGGAGAAGGATTTCGTCTATGGCTACCTGCAGACTAGGGGGACTCTCCTCTCGCGCACCCAGGTCGACAGATATCTTGCATTCATCGATTCCGATAATAATGCAGCGACCGGCTATCTCGTCGGCGGCATCGGCGCCGAGTACGTCATAGAAGCCTACGGCTGGCAGGGCTCGGCATGGAACGTCCAGGCATCGAGGTTCTCGGGCGCCGACCAGCAGAATTGGAGCGCTTTCAGGACCATTGGGACTGGGAGCGCCAAATCCTCCGGCACCGAGCTCGAGTTCGCGGCGAACGTCGGCGCGGCCCTCAGGATGGGGAGCATCCGCGCCAAGTTTGTGAGCGCTTCAGAGTCAGCGACCGCCGAATCCTGCGCCCCATTGGCGGATGGTTTGAACGGCGCTCTCGTCGTCACGCAGGCACCGATGGACAGCGCTGGCATCGTCAGCGATAACAGCCTCCTGACCCTTACGCTTCGCGCAATCGCGACGGACGTCACAGTCAACAGCATCCAGATATCGAGCGCGGGCGTCGCTTCCACAAGTATAACCGGCTACTCGACCGGCATGCAGGTCCGCGCCGGCACTTCGGCCACGCTTACTGTGACTGGCGACGTTGCGAGCCTTGCAGCGGGGACGCTCGTCAAGGCGTCGGTCGCATCGGTTAGCGCCAGCACGCCGTCCACGATCGTCGGAACGGGCCTGGCGGCATACGCCTCTTCTGCGCCGTCTGCGATATCAATCGACGGAGCGTTCGCGGACTGGGCAGGCGTGCAGATGCATGCCGACTCGCCCGCCAACGACGTCGCGAACCCGAACATCGACATCGCCGAGCACGCGGCGACAGCGATGTCGGGGAATCTGTACGCCTACGTCTCTTTCAACGGCGCTGGCAAGGCGTTCGGCGGCACCGTTTCACCAGTGAAAAGGGTCAGGTCGACCGGGGGCGGCGGTGGCGGCGGAGGAGGAGGGACTGTCGTAGTCCCGAAGGTCAGCGGCGAGGATATAACGCGCATCTACATCGACAGCGTCCCCGGCGGCCAGACCATCGGCGGCATCCAGGCAGACTACTGCATCGATCTCAAAGGGTACAATGGCAAGATCGCCACGAAGCGCCTTCTCAGCTTCCCAGGCATGACCCTGATAGGCGACATACAGGCCGAGACCGGCGGCAACAAGCTCGAGGCGGAGGCGCCGTACTCGCTGATAGGGAATCCCAGCGGGAACATCTCGATTTACATCGAGACGACGGACTGGGAGAAGAGGACGGACACGACTGCTCCCATTCAAACGAGCCTAATTACTGGTGTGACCAGAAGTGTTGGACCGGCACCAGTAACTCTCGGCACATTATCGTTCAGCACTGTGCCAAGCCTCTCGAACTCAATCACTATTGATAAAACCTGGAGAGACTCCGAATGGACTAATTCAGAGGTTTTCAATTATACCGGTGGTGTGACATATGAACTTCACGTATGGCACGATGGCACTAACCTTTATGTGGGCATAAGGGTCACGGCAGATGAGACTGCGAGTTCTAGTGACTATTGCGCCCTATACTTCGATAGAGACGATACTAGTATAAATACTCCGACAACGGACGATAGGAAATTCCTGGCCACAGACACTACATCCACACCCACCTCCACAAATGCCTATGATGGGACGGGCGGTGTTTGGACAACCGGAATATCCGTTTCTGGTTGGAATGCGGCTGGCGCGAAAGACTCCTATGTTTTCTACAAATTTGCAATCCCGCTCATTCAGGTTTGGGGAGTAAGCACCCCAGCATCGGGCGATATCGCCGGGTTCGCGATTGACATTTATAATGCCGATACATCCGCTAACTACTACTGGGGCGGGAGCAGTGTCAGCGTCACGGATCTCTCCACATGGGGTAATTTAGAAATTCCGGAATACCCCGTGATGATTGTTCCCATCCTACTCGTAATTGTCCCGATCGCCATCTTCCGCTTGAGGCAGAGGAGGGAAAGGGATGGGTAAGAAGAGCAAGCAGAAGCGACGTCTGGAGCAGGAGCGCCAGCAGCATCTGGGGTCCGAGGACATCGAGAAGGATCTCGGGCAGCCCGGAGGCGCGGAAGAAAGCGCCATCGAAGAGGCGCCCGAGGAAACGACCGCAGACGAAACCACCGCAGGGGCGGAATCCACCGTCCCGACCATCAAGGACGCGGCTGAACCTGAGGAGAAAGGCGATGGCACGAGCAAGCCTCCGTCGGAGGATGAGCCTAAAAAGGTCAGCTATGCCCTCCTGATCATAGGGTTGCTCGTCACATTGCTCGGATTCATCAGCGTAGTGGGGTTACGCCTGAACTTCGTTCAGACCCTAATACTAGGCATACAAAACCCCTACTCGGGCATTGGCAGGCTCGAACCGCAGGGGCACATAGTCGGAATCGTTTTCTTCGCGGCAGGCATTGTTACGATGGGCGTCTGGGGATGGCGCGCACCTGCCCCCGAGCCCGAGGAAGAGCCGGAGCCGGTCGAGGAAGCCGGGCGGGAAGTAGAAGAAAAGCCTATCAGAGCGCCTGCGAAGGCCGAGCCGGCTGCGCCTAGGGAGTTCGGGCACGAGCACCTCCCGCCGCACCACCTCAGCGCCGAGGAGAAGATAGAGCACCTCGCGAAGGCGTACGCCCAGGGCAAGGTAAGCAAAGGGCTGTACGAACAGAGCCTGGCCAAGTTCGAAGAGGATCTCGGGCACGAGGAGGCGAAGAAGAGCGAGGAGGAGAAGGCACTCGAGAAACACCTGCCACCGCACCATCTCACGCCCGAGGAGAAGATCGCGCACCTCACCGAGGGCTATCACAACAACAGGATAACGAAGGAGTTCTTCGAGAAGAACCTCACCAGGTTCGAGGAGGAGCTGAAGAAGGAGCAGGCCGCGATGCCTCCGCACCACCTCGGCACCCAGGAGAAGATAAATCATCTCGAGGACGCCTACCGGATGGGAGGAATCTCGAAGGGGACGTTCGAGAAGAACCTGCGCATGCTGAAGACCGAGCTCGACGCCGAGAAGGCCAGGGTCGCCGCCGAGGAGGACGCGCTTCTATCGGGGGACTTGACCGCCGAGGTCAAGGAGGAGCAGACCATCAAGGAGCTCTATTCCCTGCTGGAAGACATAGAAGAGCCCGGAGACGAAAAGAAAGGAGACAAGAAGAAGAAGAACGACGCCTTCGAGGAGAAGATACTCAAGGAGATAGAGGACCTCGAGAACCTCTGAGCGCGGCGCGACCATGCAAAACCCCTTCCCACTACTTTTAATAAACATCGTCCCTATACCATAGGGAAACCGAGGTAGGGGACATGTCGCGAAACGTCGGGAATCGCCGAGGCTTGGCCAATGGGAACGGACTTGCTAACGGAACTCCCAAGGATGCGCGGTCCGGGGCAGCGCCATCCAGGGGGCTGACGAATGGCCTGGGGAGCGGGCTCACGAACGGGATCGGTAAAGGTTTTGCAAATGGCAACGGCGCACCCAAGGGCCTGGCCAACGGCATGTGCAAAGGTCTCACGAACGGCAACGGCCTCGCGCAGGGCTCGGGCCTGACGAACGGACTCGGGAGGACGAACGGGCTTGCAGGAGCAGGGCGCGCGAACGGCCTCACTAATGGAATGGGGGCCTTGCCCGGCCTGACCAACGGCATGGGCTGCACCAATGGCCTTACCAACGGGCTCGGGCGCACCAGCGGCCTTCCCGGCCAGCACAAGTTCAACATGCTGGGGATCCAGGACATAATGCGAAAAAGGTTCTCGGTCTTCCTCGTCATAATCCTCGTTGTCACGCTGGCCGTTTCCTACGTCGTTCTGTTGCCTCCGCCGACCCCGGCGAAGTTCGTTGACATTGACGGCGCCTTCGGCGACTGGGGCTCGAAGGTAGTTTACAGCGACACGACCGCTGCAACTGATGCGTCACTGGACATAGTGGACTTCTCAGTCGCGACGGAGAAAGAGGTCGTCTATGGCTACCTGAAAACGCGGGGGAACCTCCAGTACAAGGATGCCATCGAGCGGTACCTGCTCTTCGTCGATTCCGACAAAACCGATACTACCGGGTACATCGCAGGGGACATCGGCGCAGACTACGTCATCGAGGCCTATGGCTGGCGCAGCTCGCCCTGGACCGTCCAGGCGTCGCGGTTCTCCGGCTCCGACCAGCGCAACTGGAGCGCCTTCAGGACTATTGGCACAGGAATGGGGAGATCCTCGGGGAGCGAGCTAGAGTTCGCGGCAAACGTCGGCGCGGTCATCAACCCCGGCAATTACTATGCGAGGTTTGCGACGGCGTCCGAGAACGCCACCGGGGAGATATGCACGCCGAAAGTCGACGGGGACAACGGCGCGCTCGTGGTCACGCAGGCGCCCCTCGACAGCGCGGGCATCGTGAGCGCGAACAACCTCCTGGCGCTGACCCTGAGGGCGAGCGGCAAGGACGTCACCGTGAACGGGATGCGGATAGCGAGCTCTGGCGTGGCCGAAACGTCTGTTTCGGGATTGACGGCCGGCATGCAGGTACGCGCGGGGACGAGCGCGTCCATGACCGTGACCGCGGACATGTCCAACATCGTGCTCGGCACCCTCGTCAGGGCATCCGTTGCAACGGTTTCATCGAGCGGCTCCGCGTCGGTCGCCGGATATGGCCTCGCGGCCTACGCTCAGGGCGCGCCAGCGAACATTGCGATAGATGGCGCGTTCGCCGATTGGGGGGGCGTGCCCAAGTACACGGAAAACGCCGTCGCCTGCCCGAACCCGGACATAGACGTCACAGAGCACGCGGCGACAACTTCCCAGGGGAACTTCTACGCATATGTCGGCTTCAGCCCCTCGGGACAGGTCTTCGGCGGCATGGTATCGCCGGTCAAGAGGGTCAGGTCGGCGGGGGGCGGCGGTTCAGGGACTGTGACCCCTGGCGCTGCGGTCCTTCCAAGGACAGCCGGCGAGGACCTGACGCGCATCTACATCGACGCCGTCCCCGGCGGCCAATGGATAAGCGGCGTGCAGGCCGACTACTGCCTCGAGGTCAAGGGCACGGGCGGCAAGATAACCTCCAGGCAGCTTCTCAGCTATCCTGGCATGGGCCCGATAGGGGTCGCGCAGGCGGGATCGGGCGCGCACCAGCTCGAGGCCGGCGTGCCGTTCAGCATGATAGGCAATCCCTCGGGGAACGCATCCATCTACATCGAAACAACGGACTGGACGCAGCGCAAGGACACGACGACCTTCCAGCCGGTGGTGGGCGCCGTGCGCGGGGGGACGCGAGGCGTCCTGGACCCGAGCTGGGGGGACGAGACGACGAACACCGCGGTGTGCACTGCTGTAAATGCTCAGTCGGATCCACAACTCGTACCAGATGGTCAAGGTGGAACAATAATGACATGGAGCGATAATCGCAGTGGCACCTTCAATCATATCTATGCGCAGAGAGCCAACGCGACAGGCTCTCCACAATGGACAAGCAATGGAATAGCAATATGTACTGCGACCGGATCTCAATATAATCCTACATTGATTCCCGATGGTCAGGGCGGGGCGATAATAACCTGGCACGATGGTCGAAATGGTTACTATGATATCTATGCTCAACTCGTGAACGCGACAGGAGTGATTAATTGGACACTGGATGGAATAGCCATATGTACTGCCACAGACACTCAATATTATCCAAAGATAATCCCAGATGGTCAGGGTGGAGCGATAATTACATGGGGAGATAACCATCTTGGTTTCTGGAACATTTACACCCAGCGCGTGAATGCATCAGGTTTAACTCAGTGGATAGTAAATGGCGTGGCAACATGCAACGACGCCAATGGTCAATATAACCCGAACCTCATACCTGACGGGCAAGGCGGCGCGATAATAACCTGGCAAGATATCAGAAACGGTAATCACGATATCTATGCGCAGCACGTGAACGCGACTGGAATAGCACAATGGGCTGCAAATGGCATCATCATATGCACAGCTACCAACAACCAATATTATCCGAAGATAATCTCAGACGGCCAGGGAGGTGCCATCATCACATGGGAGGATTACAGGGCAGGTGTGATTAATAACGATATTTACGCCCAGCGAGTGAGTGTGCTTGGAGCGATTCAGTGGACTGAGAATGGCACCGCAATATGTACTGCGGTTAATGGTCAATATAACCCGCAGCTTGTACCCGACGGACAGGGTGGAGCGATAATCGCATGGGAAGACTGGCGTGGCAATGGTGATATCTACGCACAACGCGTGAACGCGACCGGGGTTATGCAGTGGACTGACAATGGGACTGGGATATGCACAGCTGTCAACCTACAAGGGTACCAACGGATCGTTCCCGACGGGCAGGGTGGAGCGATAATTACATGGGAAGATTTCAGAAACGGCGGCAACAGCGACATCTACGCCCAGCGAGTGAACATAAATGGGGTCCCGCTTTGGGCTGAAAATGAAATTTCGGTATCAACAGCATCTGGAAACCAAAGAATACCCCGAATTACTATCGATAACCGCTGGCTATCCGGCAACCAGCAAGCGCAATCTCCCGAGCAGTCTAAAACAGCGAACGAGCTTAAGGGAATTATCATCCTCTGGTTGGACCAACGGAATAGCGCAACGACAGACTGGGACATCTACGCCCAGGCCATCATCGAGGACGGCAAGGAGTTCGTCGAGAGCCATTCCCTGCACCCAGACTGGGGGGACGCTGCGACCAACACGGCGGTCTCCACCGCAACTGGCAACCAGCAAGCCTCCGCGGCCGTCCCTGACGGGCAGGGCGGAGCCATCGTCGCATGGCAGGACTTGCGCGCGGGGAATGTCGACATCTACGCGCAGCGCATGACCGCCGGGGGGCAAGCGCTCTGGACGGCCGGCGGCGTGGCCATCTGCACAGAAGGCAGCGACCAGCTGCTCCCGGTGCTCGTTTGTGACGGGCAGGGCGGAGCAATCATCGCATGGATGGACCTGCGCGGGGACGGCGAGATCTACGCCCAGCGCGTAAACGCCACGGGCGAGGTACTGTGGGCCGCGAACGGGGCTGCGGTCTGCACGGCGCCGAACGACCAGAACACGCCGCAAATCGTCCCCGACGGACAGGGCGGCGCCATCATCGCCTGGGACGACTGGCGCAACGGGGTCAACTACAGCGTATTCGCGCAGAGGGCCAACTCATCGGGCGCCATGCTCTGGACAGCGGATGGCGTGCCGGTGGGCGACGCCGACAACGACCAGTACTCGCAGCAGGCCGTCCAGGACGGGCAGGGCGGCGCCATAATCGTATGGGAGGATTACAGGTCCGATCCCGCCAATGCCATATCGGACATCTACGCCCAGCGCGTTGATCCGTCGGGCTCGTCCCAATGGACTGCGAACGGCATGCCAGTCTGCGCCCAGTCCGACACGCAATTCTCGCCGCGCGTGCTGCAGGACGGGGCCGGCGGCGCAATAATCGCATGGCAGGACACCCGCGGCGGTGGTTCGCACGCCTTCGCGCAGCGCATCGATTCGTCCGGAGCGGCCAACTGGACCGCCGACGGCATTCAGGTCTGCGCCAACCCGGGGAACCAGTACTACCCCGAGCTATCGCCGGACGGCAAGGGGGGCGCCATCGTCGTCTGGCAGGACGGACGCGACGGCACCAACAGCGTCTTCGCCCAGAACATCGACGGCGAAGGGAACGTTCTGGTGCCCTCGGGAATCGGCATCTGCGATGCTACCGGCAACCAGGAGAGGCCGCAGGCCGTGCCCGACGGCGACGGCGGCGCGCTGATAGCCTTCAATGACGCGACCAACGGGCGCATCTGCCTCCAGCACATCAATTCGACCGGCGCCATCGAGTGGGACGCGGCGGGGATGCCGCTGCTCGTCACATCAAGCCCCGTCGATACATCCTACACCCCGCAGGTCGTGATAGACGGACAGGGCGGCGCCATCGTCCTATGGCATGACCTTCGGAATACCTTGGACTACGACCTGTACGCGCAGCGCGTCTCCCTCACACAGAGCACCGTGGTCATCAACGAGGCCATGTTCGACCCGACGAGCGGCGACGACTGGTTCGAGATCTACAACCCGGCGGCGGTAACGTACGACATCTCCGGATGGAAGCTCATCGACGGCACAGACCTGGCAGTATACACATATCCAGCAGCGACGGCCCTCATCGCCGGCGGCTACAGCAAGGTCGATGCCGGCTCGTCGCTCGGCGCGGACGACTACCTCGCACTCGTGGACGCAAACGGCACCATCAGGGACTTCGTGGCCTGGGGGACTTCGGAGCCTTCGGGCGCGTACTACCAGCTCGCGGTCAACTCGTCCAACTGGCCCGGGGGTGCTGGGCGATACGTGGACACGACTGGATTCGTTCAGGGCAACACCATCGGCAGGGACATGAGCTCCAACGACACCAACGCGAAAGCGGACTGGGAAATCACATGCGGAATAAATGCCGACCAGCCGACGCCAAACGCCCGGAACATCGGTTCCATCCCCGAGTTCCAGGCAATGGCGCTGCCCATCGTTCTGATCGTCGTGCCATTGGCCATCGCCTGGCGGCGCAGGAGGGGACGCCCATGAGCGCGAAGGCCATCGACGACAAGCGCGCCAGGGGCGTGGCCCAGGAGACCGAGAAGCAGAGCAGCCGGAACCTCTACGAGGAGCTCGAGCGCCGGGATAGAGTGCCCGAAAAGAAGGCGCCGATGAAGAAGGAGGAAAAGCCAAAGAAGCCCGAGCACCCCAAGGAAAAGGAGAGCGGCAAAGGGTTCGTGGCCACCTACTGGCTCCTCATCGTCGGACTCGTCCTTGCGGCAGCAGGGGTCTTCGGAATCGTCGGCCTCAGGCTGAATGTCGTGCAGATCTACATCCTCGGCATCCAGAACCCCTTCTCGGGCATCGGCAGCCAGGAGCCGCAGGGGCACATCGGCTCGATAGTGCCGTTCGCAATCGGCATCGTTGCCATCTGCGCATGGGACTTCCTGCCGGGCAAGGGGGAAGCGCCGGAGGAGCCCGAGGAGAAGGGCGAGCCAGCCAAGAAAGAGGCCCCCGCACCCCGCAAGCCCGCCGAAGACGAGGAGTTCGGGTTCGAGCACCTGCCGTCCTCAGAACTCTCGCCGGAGGACAGGATTTCCGGACTGGAGAGGGCGTTCGCCGCCGGAAAGGTCTCCAAGGGGCTCTACGGCGAGAGCCTCGCCAACTACGAGAAGGCCCTGAAGGCCGAGAGGGACACACTGCCAAAGGTCGGTCTCACGCCGCAGGAGAAGCTCGACCAGCTCGAGGACGCCTACGCTCTGGGCAGCGTGTCCAAGGCCACGTACGAGAGGCTCCAGCCTGCGTACCGGAGCGAACTCGATGCCGAGACCGCGAAGGGGAAGATGGAGGAGGAGGAGCTGCTCAAGGGCGACCTCACGGCCGACGAGAAGGAGGAGGTCTCGCTGAAGGAACTCCACCACCTGCTCGACGACCTGGACCTCAAGAAGGATCCCGAGGACAAGCCGAAGAAGAAGGACACCGCCTTCGAGGAGAAGATACTGAACGAGCTCGAGGAACTGTAGGTTGAGACATGCCCGCCGAGCCCCTTAGGGTCCACAAAAGGCGGCGCCTCCGTACCCGCGAGGTGGAGAGCCTGGACGCGGAGATGAAACGTGCGTGGGGCATCACCCCCTTCCCGCCGGAATCGGCCGTGGAGAGCGGCTCATTCGACAAGCAGGACGTCATCATCCTCAAGGGGAGGATAGTCGCCTTCAGGGATGGCGGAACGCTCCTCCCGACGGTACACCTCATTCTCTCGATGCACCCCCGAACAAAGTTCGTCACCGTCGACATGGGCGCGGTCAAGTTCGTCTGCAACGGCGCGGACGTCATGGCGCCCGGCGTCGTCGAAGCTGAGGCCTCGATTCAGGAGGGGGAGGGCGTCTGGATACGGGACATGAAGAACGGAGCCCCGCTGGCCGTCGGGAAGGCGCTCGCGGCCGGCCCGAGCATGCGAGGCTCGAAGGGAAAGGTCGTGCGCACACTGCACTTCGTCGGGGACAGGCTCTGGGGGTACGAGCCTTAGAGGCAGGTTTTATATACAGATATAATCTACTCTGGATGGTATCATGGAACCGGAGTACAAGTGCTACAGGTGCGGGGAGAATCTCACATTCATTACCCAGTACCAGCGCTGGTACTGCTCTCGCTGCCAGCTCTACATGCCGTCCGCGCACGACCAGCAGCATTACGCCCCACAGTACACACCTCAATATATACCGATGTACGCCCAGCCCACGCCGCCGCCCCCGCCACCGCCGCCGATGGGGCACGGCCCCTGGCCTCTGGGGTTCAAGGCTCCGAGCGAGGAGGATGGCCTGAAGAAGCTGAACGAGGGGCTGCGCCACAGGAAGGAGGCCGACAGGCCCCTCTCGGCGATATGGGTCTGGGTGATGCTCCTTGCAACGGTGGGCTCCTGGGTTCTTCTCTTCTTCTATGTAGTTGTTTACAGCATCTCGCTGACCTCAAGCTGGAACTCCGGGCCTTTCTTCGTCGTATTCGCCCTAGGGCTCTTCTTCCTCTTCGCCACGAAGTACGTGGTCCAGGCCGTCGTCGTCTATCGACTCGTCGACAGAAGGGACCGCCACGTCAAAAGGGACAGGCTGTTCCGCTTAGGACTTGTGGAATACCTAACGGCGAGGAACATGAAGAGCGAGGGCGCGATAGGCATGGAGGTCGCGAGCATGACCGCCGTGGACGCCCTCGGCAGCGCGGACGAGGGCGCGGAGCGCGGCGCGGTCACGTGGGCGGTTCTCTGCGCCATCCCGGTCGTGGACGTATTCGCACTCCTCATAGTACTGAACACCCTGACCAAGGACGCCCACGCACACGACGCGAGGCAGCACACCTTCCTGCACCAGACCAGGCTGGCCTTCGCCAGGCTCGGCACGCCGGTGGTAACGTCCGACGCGAAGGAGCTGTGGGAGCGCCCGACCTCGCTCTACCTCATCATCTCCGTAATCTCGCTGCTCGTGTTCTCGTACTACTGGCTATACGTAGTGATAACCGACTGGAACACGCACTTCCACTGCCAGTGGCAGTTCGAGGACGCGCTCCTCCAGAGGGCGGGGAAGTGAGGGGATGGAAGGCACGAGCCCCCCGCCCGCGCAAGCAACGGGTGATGCGCCAGGCGCGCCCCCCAAGCTACGGGCCAGGCACGTCGCGCTGGCGATGGGCGTGGGCGCCATCGCGGGCGCGTTCGCCATGCTCGGCGAGACGGGTTACATCGTCCCGTCTTTCGCGCTCGCCCTCATAGACCCGCTCTTCTTCTCGCTGCTGACGGTGACCATAGTCGCGCCGCTCGTCGAGGAGGCCGTGAAGCCCATCGGGCTCATGGTCGTCTGGCACGAGGAGCGGCCGGACTTCTCGCTCGTGCAATGGGCCGTGCTAGGGTTCGTGGCCGGTCTCGGGTTCGCGCTCATGGAGGACGCGCTCTACATGTGGAGCATCTCCTCGTGGGGCTGGGGGACGATGCTCATGCTCCTCGGGACGCGCCTGCTCTTCCCGGTGCACATGCTCTGCACGACCCTGACGGGCGTGGGATACGGCCTCTGGACGAAGAGCAAGGACCCCTGGCACTTCATCTTCTTCATCGCCGTTGCGATGTGCATCCACGGCTTCTTCAACTTCGCCGTCTCGGTGGTGGGATGACGGAGCGCTTCCCGGAGGCGGCGCGAGTGGCAGCGAGGTTCGCATCCCCCCTGTGCCTGTGGATGGCGCTCGGCTGGTTCGCATACCCGACGATGGTCCAGCTCCTCGGCGCAGCCGCCGGGGAATCCATCAACTTCGCCGAGCTTGTGACCTTCAGCCTCGTCGCCGGCGTCACGTTCGTCGTTCTCGCAGCCGTCCTGGGCGCTTTCGCCTTCACCGAGGCACCCGCAAGGCAGCCTCCCCAGAAGATTGCGTGCATGCACTGCGGCGCGCAGATGCCCGAGGAGAGCCGCGCCTGCCCGCACTGCCGCAAGGACATCCCGTGGTGAGTTATCGTCGGAAAGGTTAGTGGCGCCCATGCCGCCTCTGCCATGGGCGCCAGTGCGACGGATATTGTGCGATTATCCCTTCGCTGACATCATCGCCCCTCAGGAGCGCATGAACCTGCCGAGCTTGGGCTCGTAGACCTGCCCCTTCTCCTTGAGGCTCTCGAGCATCTTCTCGACCGCCTCCTTGTTCATCTTCTTGGGCTTGGCGGCCTCGACGATTTTATCGACCTGCACGCCCTTGCCGTCCTTGTTGAGGTCGTCGATTATCTTCAGGACCTTCTCCTCGTCCGGCGTGGGTGCGAGCATCGCCTCCAGGGCGTCCTCCTCCTCCTCGGTCTCGGCGGCCTCGGACTCCTCCGCGGGCTCTTCTGCGGGCGGGGACTGCTGGTACTCCGGTAGCAGGTATCTCAGCCCCTCGAGCAGGATGGCCCGGTACTTCGGGGTATCGGCCTCGCCGTAATGCTCGATGGCGGTGATGATGCCGTCTGCCACTTCGGAGTAGCCGAGCGCGGCCACTGCCTCGCGCGTGGGCTTCTCCAGCGCCTTGGTCTCCTCGAAGGCATGGAGCCTGCGCCTCAGGCTCCGGCAGGCGTCCAGCACCCAGTAGTCGCGCGTCTGGGCATCGACCTCCTTTACTATCTCCGGCCTGAGCGTTATGTAAGTGACGCCGGGCTCGGGCGAGTACGCCCTCACCTTGCCTATGACGGCCGCGAAGACCGGCGGCTTGAGCCTGGACAGCGCCTTTGCTGCATCGGGCTGGAACTGCCCTGCGGAGATGAAGAACGTCCCCGTCGGGTCGGCCATCTTCGCGCGCCAGTACGGGTTGTCGTCCTCGCCGGTGTTCTCCACGTCGGTTATGACGCCCACGGCTATGACGCGGTTTATCTTCGCGCCGAGCGGTGTCACCAGGTAGGTCGGGGCGCGCTCCCCCTCGCCCCGCAGCTCCAGCGTCGCGTCGCCGAGTTCGGCGGAGAAGACGCGCCATGCCGTCTCCCTGCGCATCATTGCGCACCCTCCTCTTCGGCCAGGATGGCGCGCGCGTCGTCGGCCACGCCCATGCTCAGGAATCGCAGTTCGGTGCTCACGAGCATGAGCCCGAACTCGTCGTTGGTCGCGTTCCCGCGCACCGACACTGGCTTGGCTATGAGCATCTCGGAGACCTTGTCCCTCACGGTATCGTAATTGACGACCTTCTTGCCATGTATCTCCTTCAAGACTGCGTCGAGGCTCTTCCCCAGCAGGCGCTCCGTGACCTCGCGCCCGCAGACCACTGTCATGGCCCCCGTGCCGTCGTCGAGGATTGCCTTCACCCTCATGTCAGGTTCCCCTTCCACATCGCCGTGCTCGCGGCAGCTCGCCGCCTGCAGCACGCGGTTGCACTGCGGGCAGCGGAAGATGAGGCCGCTGCCGGGCCGTATGTCCAGCACGATGCCGCGCACCTCGACGTCGATGGCGCTCGCCGCCCTGTCGAGGCTCTCGATGCTGTGGGTAACAGGCTTCGAAAGGTCCTTCGCGGCAGGGAAGTCGTCGAGCTTGTCGAGCTGCGACCTGTCGTCGAAGTTGAACTGCAGGATGCCGCGCCAGCTCTTGGTGTAACCGCCCGCGACTTTGATGGCGTCGCCTTCCTTTAGGCCGAAGTCGTGCCACGACGAGAACATCGTCTTGCCCGTCTGGTCGGCCAGCGTTCCGGAGAAGACGGTCTTCTTCTCCTCGCCCACGGTGACCTCGCGCCTCTCGATGCTCAGGATGCGCCCGCTCAAGCCGACGCCGCTCATTCCCTCCTGGAGCTCGGCGATCTTGCGCGTCTCGGACCTCCGGCCGACCTTGGGCAGGGCGCTCTGCGGCAGCGCTGCCACCCTGGCGCCCCTGCCGAGGTTCACCTGCGGCTCCCCCTTCCATTCGGTCGTGTAGGCGTTCTCGATCTTGATGACGTCGCCCTTGGAGAGCTTGAACGCGCCGGCGTCCCATGCCGTGAACGGCCTCGTTGTAGTCTCGTCCCCCAGGATGCCGGAATAGATGCGCTTCTTGGTGCCCTGCGCCTCTATCTCCTTCTCGGTCACGTGCACGACCCGGACTACCAAATTCACGCTCTTCTCGTCGAGCGCGAGCCCGTCGAGCTTCCTGTCCGACCCCGGCATCGCCGTGGCCATCGGCCTGCCGCCCATGACCTTGATGACCATGCGCTTGGCCTGGTCCATCTCGAGCTTCATGTTCTCCAGAAAGTCCCTCAGCAGCTCCCTGATGCGCTGCTCGTCCGCTCCGTCTCCCAGCGCCCTGGCGAGTTCCTTCACGACGGGCGCGATCGTCTTTTCGTCTATCATCTAATCACTTCCGGGGCATGTCTTTCCAGCTGCCCCGGGAGGATGATGGGGTCGGCCATTAAAAGGGTTGCCAGGGGGTGGCCGAAAGTAAAAATCTAGGCACGGGGATTCCTTTCGGTAGGAGAATGACAAGAAATTCTCCGCCGAAAGTGCGCTTAGAGGGTTCGGAAAGCCTCTTATATCAACAAATCGATTACTGTTCGATGAACGCACGACAGACAACGGATTACTTCGGGACGAACGGTTACTACAAACAGTCGTACAATGGTCAAATGCTTGAAGGTGAGAAAAATGGCGGTTAATGTGGACACTACGATTATCGTGAAAACAGAATCTATGGCCTGTATTTTAGGTGGAATCTTCTTAATAGCATTAGCAGGGTTTTCTAATACATCTTCTGATATTATTCGTTATACAATGCTTATAGCGGGAATACTATTGCTACCTAGCGGATTATGGTTAAAATGGAAATCGCTTCCATGTAATTGCAACCATAAAGAAAAAGTTACTAATGAGTAGCTTTTCCCTACCAATTAGTAGATTCTAATTTGTAGGCCGTCGGTCATCCGACGGGGTAGGGTTCTGTTGCGTTAGCGAGACTTCATATAGGCTACAAACGAGACCTTACTAATTGGTAACCCTCACGGTAAGGAAATTTAACTCATATCGTGATACAATAAGCTATTAGAGCTTACCAGAATGTATCGCGTGCGCCACCAGCATCGCCCTTCTGCACTCCCTCACGTCATGCACTCGCAGGATGTCCGCGCCGTTCATGACCGCGACTGCCACAGCCCCGAGCGTCCCCTCGAGGCGCTCCTCCGGCGGCAGGTCCAGCGTCTTTCCGATGAACGCCTTTCTTGATACGCCGACACAGACCGGATAGCCCAGCGACCTGAGCTCCCTGAGCCGCGAGAGGATTTCAAGGTTGTGCTCGGTGGTCTTGCCGAAGCCGATGCCCGGGTCGATGGCGACGCGCTCGCGCCTGACGCCCGCCGAAATGGCTGCATCGGCGCGCTCCGCCAGGTACTGCGCAATCTCGCCCACGACATCGTCGTACTTGGGGTTGTCCTGCATCGTGCGCGGTTCGCCCTGCATGTGCATCAGGACGACGCCTGCGCCGGCCTTCGCTGCCACCCGCGCCATCTTCGGGTCAGAGAGCGCTGTGACATCGTTGATTATGGACGCCCCGGCCTCTATCGCCCTCTCGGCGATCTGCGGCTTCATCGTATCAATGGAGACGACGGCACCGCGCAATGCCTCGACGACGGGTATCGCGCGCTTCAGTTCCTCCTTCAAGGGGACTGGCCTTGCGCCCGGCCTTGTCGATTCGCCGCCGATGTCGATTACATCCGCGCCGTCGGAGATCAGCTTCCTGGCATGGGCTATGGCATCCTTCGCGCCCCCGTGCCTCCCGCCGTCGTAGAAGGAGTCCGGCGTGGCATTGACGACGCCCATGATGAGGGGTGCGCTCCCCTTCAGCCTCTTTCCCTTAAGCCTTGGGAGCCTGACGCCCTCGAAAAGGTAATTCTCGATTGCGGCATCAATCTCGTCCGCCCTCTCGCCGAGGGAGAAGGGCTGCACGCGCAGCTTCTCGCACACCCTGCCGAGCTGCTGGACGGTGCCCATCAGCAGGACGGTGCCGCAGTCCTTGCCGGTGAGGGCCTGCCACGGCACGGCCGCCTCCGCGCCCGCGGCCAGCGCCTCCTGCTTGACTATGTTCGCGCACCGTCCTTCAACGTCGCGCAGCGCCACGCACAGGTGCATGGCCTTCGCCGCCATGATGTCCGCGCCCTTCGAATGGACGCCCAGGCGCCCCATGAACGCCCTTGCCTCGTCCCCGGTGCGGAACCTGCGAGCGGTCGCCATCGGGGCTCGATATCCCTGTTCGGTCATAAAGCTTGCCAAGCAAAAACGATAAATGGCTGGATTGTATATTGGGCACCGATGGCCAAGCGGAAGGGAAGCGGGGAAGTCGCCAGGCCCGCCAGCGAGCTGCCGAGGGCCGGGGACACCACCCACGGCGACACTCTGATGGACTGGACCCTTAGGGGGTACCACCTGTCCGAGCTCATGATAGCCTTGAAGGGAGCGAGGGAGGAGCACGTACCGCAGATAATGAAAGACTTCTCCGCCAAGATACACATGCTCGAGGCTCTGCGCAGGGAGTTCCAGGCCGCCCTGCCGCCGGAGAAGCTGAGCGAACTCGAGCCGATGTTCGTCGACCCGTCGAAGATCCCGGAGCTGGAGAGGAGGCTCTCGCAGCTCAAGTACGAGCCCAAGACCTCCGAGCTCAGGGCCGAGCTGGCCACGCTCAACACCAAGGGCTTCGAGCGCGAGGCCGAGGCCATAAAGAAGGCACTGGAGGACCCGAGGAGGCTCAACGAGGCCGAGATGGCCATAGGCACCCTGAAGAAGAAGATAAAGGAGAAGTTCTTCGAGCAGGAGTTCGCCGTCCAGCTTGAATCAAGGCCTGCGCCGTCCAGCCCCGGGTTGATGCTCGACACCATCGTCGTCATGCACAAGGACGGCACTCTGCTGGCTGTGAAAAGCAAGAAGCCTAAGGAAGAGCTGGACAAGCGCTTCCTGAGCAAGGCCATCGTGAAGATAAGGGAGGCGGCGCTGCAATATCCAGAGGGCGCTACCCTGGACGTCGACGGCACGAAGTTCTCGATACAGCCCGGCGCGTATGTGTGCGTGGCGCTGTCGTTCCACGGGGAAGAGCCGCAGATACTGCGCAGGGTGCTGAAGAAGGTCACCGACATCCTGGAGCGCAAGCATTCCGAGACCTTCAAGACATGGACGGGCGACCGCAGTCGCCTTTTCGACATAGACAAGTACCCGACGGCGATATTCCAGGCGCTGGAGAAAGTCGAGTAGGCAGATTAACGAGTAAAGCAGCGGAACTCTTATAAGCCGTCCCGTGCATGTATATTGCACAAGGAGGCGCAAGGTGGGCAAAACCCTGGGGAAGTGCATACCGGTTGCCGTCCGCCTAATGATGGTGCTGTGCGCCATGGTCGTGGGCAGCCAGGATGGAAAAAACGAGAGAGATGCGAATATACAATCTCCATTCTCGAATTATACGTCGCATGCGCCTTTTAGGATAAACTCCAACGCTGAGTTTGCGTCGATGGCGACGAGCGAGGGATGGGCGGGGGACGGGGCCTATGGAAATCCCTATATCATCGAGAATTATAACATCAATGGCACAGGCGTTGGCTATTGCATTTTCATCGGAAACGTCACTTCATTTTTTACAGTACACGGATGTTACCTGCATCATGCCAGTGGGAATTCAGCAACGTATGCCCGGAATAGCGGAATGTACTTGTATTTAACTAAAAATGGCACATTAAACGATAATAATGTTTCACTTTGTAGCAACGTCGGTATTTATCTTCTCAATTCGAATAATGATACCGTTTATAATAATGCAATATGGTCCAATGCCTTTGGAATTGCCCTTGAATCGTCCTCGGGCAACAATATCATGAATTGTACTGCAGCATTGAACCAGCAAGGAATCTATTTGTACTATAATGCTGCCCCCTGGAGCGATAACAATACGATACAAAATAACACGTTATTTTTCAATTCCGATGGGTTAAGATTTTATAAAAATTGTAAAAACAATCTAGTGAGAGGCAATGATGTATACAATAACAGTTATGGAATTAATTTAGTAAATAGTCCTGTTAGTAATACTTTATATCACAACAATTTCAGAAACAACACAATCCAGGCATCAGACACTGGCACAAATACATGGGATAACGGCTATCCATCCGGCGGCAATTATTGGGATAATTATAATGGCACGGATGTAATGTCTGGACCCAATCAGGATTTATCTGGCAGCGATGGTATTGGAGATACGCCATACTTAGTCTCCGGCGGTTTCAATAAAGATAGATATCCAATTGGTATCTTTCAAAATGTCCTCATTTTCCAAGTTCAGTCTCCATATCCCGGATTTAGGATTATAAACTGTGATTCATTCGAAAGTTCAATTCAGATTGCGAACAGTTCCTTGCTTAATAGCACTGGAGACTTTAAGATTGACTCAATTAATTCGGGCTGGCTTAGTAACATATTTTTATCGCCACAGAATTTACTAGGCACATGGAAGTTCAGGGTGTTTGGGAAACTAAATACTTATAATGCACATGGCTACTTATACTCTATTGTAAAAAAGAATGTAAGTGGCGAGAAACTCTTCACAACAAATTACGACGATGAGGATATAGTAAACTTCACATCCTTTCACTGTTTTTATTGGGATTATTCTGTAATAAATAAAACACTCCTTCCAGCGAATGATAGACTTTTAATTGAACTGTGGATTCATGTGAGTTCAGTATTACTCAATTGTAATATAACACACACTTATGATTATTCCAATGTTACGCAGACTAGTGGACCTCACGATGCATGGAAATGCCAAGGAGGATTTGACAGCAATCTAGTGGAGTTCAGTAACGTGGAGTATTCCGAAATTTCATGTATCGATTCTATAAGTATTGATAATAGTCAGTTCTTTAGGTTTAAAGTTAAAATCGATGAAGTGCCAACGACTGTTAATTTCATTTCTTTATTGTGTAATGGGACTTATGGAATCTGCAATGTTGACCCATGGGGGGCACTTGAGATACATGCCTGGAACACCGTAACAGGGATATGGGATCTAATTAACAATTGGTATACTGGATGGGGTCAGAGTGGCATCTTTGTTGCTAATATCACATATAATTGTTCGAATTACATTTCCGGTGGATATTTACTTTGGGGAATGCTAAATTGGAATGCAGGTTCGACTGATTATATCGCAATAAACATCACTCAAATATATGGTAATGCCCCAACATTCTCATTCGCTTTCGACAACAATGCAACCCCATCCACCGTCGAGTATTCACTCTCAAACACGTCCTTTACCAATTATAAAATACCTGTTGTAGCTGGTTGGTCTTTCATTTCCTCGCCATTAATTAATGGCTATTTAGTACTCCCCAACGCTCTTCTAGATTGTGATGGGGATACGACTTGGGACAGGTTGCAATGGTATGACCCATTCGATGCTACAAACTACTGGAAACAGTACAACACAGGTTGGGCGAGCACTTTGAACGACCTGACGACGGTGAACCGTACGATGGGTGTTTGGATCAACATCACTACAGTTGGCGATGGATTCCTAAACCTGACTGGATTAAATTCGACCTTCACATCAATCCCTTTGCATACAGGTTGGAACATGGTTGGCTATCCTTCGCTCAATACCACAACGACCGTGGCAGTAGCCTTCTGGGGCACCGGCGCAACCATGGTCGAGGCCTTCGACGCGAATGCAACTTACCATACCAAGGTCGTCGGCCCGAATTATATTATGAAACCGGGTGAAGGGTATTGGGTCTACGTCCCAGCAGATACTGTTTGGGTAGTCGATTGGTAGTCTTTCTATTCCGAGATGGCCGGCGTCGGGCACACCCAGTATTATTACTCTGAAATCGCGGGTGTGACGACGAACTTGCCGTCTTTCATGATGAGGCGCATCCATCCCAGGCTGTGGCGCGTCCTCCTCATCTTCAGGCAGCGTATGCGCAGCTGTACGTCCGTCTCGCCGACCTCGTGGAGCTTGAGGTGGAAGATGGCGTCCGCCAGGTAGTCCTCGTCGTGGTGCACCAGCGCGTCCGAGCCGTGCGGGACCTCGGAAATGAGGAATATCGTGGCTCCGAGCTCCTTGAGCCTGCGCATGAAGTGGAAGAGCTCTATGCGCGGGTTCTTCAGGCTGGCCAGGGCATAGAGCGCGGCCATGGAGTCTATGGCGACGAGGTCGAAGCCGTCGTTCTCGATGCGGCTCGAGATGTACTTGGTGAGGATGTCGAGCCAGTTCTTGCCGTACTCCTCCTCCTTGTGCTCCATGCGTATCTTGCCCACGTCGACGAGGAAGAGGTCGAGGTCCTCGATGTCCCCCATCCCGAGGTCGGCCATGGCGCCCCGGAGGTTGTCGTAGCCCTCCTCTAGCGTGATGTACATGCCCTTCATGCCGGCCTGCTTGGCGTTGTTGTACAGGATGCCGAAGGCCGTCGAGCTCTTCATCGTCCCAGGCGTCCCGCAGATGAGCACTACATGCCCCATCGGGATGCCGCCCTCAAGCTTCTCGTCGAAGCCTTCAATGTAAGTCTTTATCCTCTCGACCATTTCAATGACCGGAAGAATAACGCGCTCTCACTATATAACTTTACTCGGAAACCAAAGATATTTGTCATGGCCGGCATATCCCTCGCCGATGGACCCCCTCCTCGCGGCCCTGCAGGGAATCTGGTACATCTTCCCCGCGATGGTGCCCAACTCCGCCGCCGTGCTCTTCGGCGGCGGCCCGCCGATGGACTTCGGCAGGAAGATGAAGGATGGCAGCCCCGTCCTGGGCGAGGGTAAGACGTGGGCGGGCTTCCTCGGCGGCATTGCCATCGGCGTGGGGACTGCGCTAGCCTTCCAGGGCGCGGCCATGGCCTGGAACCCGACGGGCGAGTGGGGCTTCGGGGCGTACCCGTACAATCTGCTGACGCTCGTCGCGCTCCCCGTCGGGGCGCTCCTCGGCGACCTCGTCGGCAGCTTCGCCAAGCGCAGGCTCGGCAAGGAGCGCGGGGCGAAGGCGCCGGTTCTCGATGCATATAACTTCGTCGCGGGGGCGCTGATCCTCGCGGCCGTCGTGAACTGGGGCTGGTTCCTCGACAGGTTCGTCCTCGGCTGGGGGTGGGTCGCCCTCCTCACAGTCATAATAATCATGCCGCTCTTCCACAGGCTGACGAACATAGCAGGGTTCAGGATGGGCAAGAAGAAGGTGCCATGGTAGGTGAGATGATGACGCGATTGCAGGAGCTGTTGATAGGGCTGGGCGCGGTCAAGTTCGGGAAGTTCAAGCTGGCCTCCGGCCGGGAGAGCGACTACTACGTGGACATGAAGAAGGCTTGCACCGATGTCAAGTTCCTCGTCGAGGCCTCGAAGGCGCTGGCGCCGCTCGTCAAGGGCGCGCGCCGCATCGCGGGCATAGAGCTCGGGGCCGTCCCGCCGGTCGTCGCGACATCCATCGAGACTGGCATCCCTTTCCTCATCGTGCGCAAGGAGAGGAAAGGCCACGGGACCGGCAACCTCGTGGAAGGCGTGCTGAACAAAGGCGAGAGCGTCGTCTTCATCGAGGACGTGACGACGAGCGGCGGCAGCCTGGTGAAGGGCGTCCGCGCAGTCCGGGAGATGGGGGGCGTAGTGACCAAGGCCATAGTCCTCGTCGACAGAGAGGAGGGCGCGAAGGAGGCGCTCGCCCAGGAAGGCGTCGAGCTCGTCCCTCTCGTGAAGGTGTCACAAATAATGAAGCGCTAGCGGCGCACGCGCCTCCACAATTTAACCGCCACGACGGGGACGATTATCCAGAGGATTATGACCAGCGGAAGCGCCTGCGTGTACTGCGCGACGAAGATCATCGAGAACATGAGCAGCACTAGGAACAGTATGACGTGCCAGGACGCGCGGAGCGCCTTCATGAGGCCGGAGGGCATCGTTGGGTGATGGGTGGACAGCGATAAAATGGCGACGCAAGCCTTATAACCACAATGGCGATGCCGAAATGCGCGGGCTCATGGTCTAGCGGTTGCGCAATTCCGTCCGCGAAATTGCGTCGCAAATGACGGGTGTCTCACACACACCAGATCTCCGGTTCGAATCCGGATGGGCCCATTTTTCTTTTACAATCAAATTACATCAAAGAAAAATGGTAAGACCACCGCACAGCTAACCAATTGGAAAGCTACCAAAGTGGTCGAAACCCACGACGAGGAATCATTTCCTCAGTAAATTCTCGTCGTGATAGAAGCAAAAGAATGCAACGGTAGGACTTGCCGCAGCAAGTCCATACCCACGATGAGGAAATCGTTTTCCAATGAATTCCTCATCGTGAAACCATCTCTGGAATAATGAGGAGCCCTTCCTATCTCCACCTCAGCCTGTACTCGCAGAGCGGGTCCCCCTTGTGCACGCACCGGATGTGCTCCACGGAGCCGCGCACCTTCGCGAGGTCGAATATGCCCTGCATCGCGCCCAGCCACGCGGCGCAGTTCTCGGGCATCCTGTCCTTGGCGACGAATTGCACGAATATCGTCTTCTCGCGCGGGTTGCTGATGACCTTGATGCTGCCGTAGTTGTACGTGTCCATGTAGCTCATCTCGGCGACCCTGGCTATGGTCTCGATGCTCTTTTGGGGGATGAGATATGAATATACACCGAGGTTCATGACGCCGTGGTGGCCCGAGCGCTGCACGTGCTCCATCCCCTTGTTCCTCGATATCCACGTCAGGACGGCGTTCTCGACGTCCCGGGAATAGAACTCGTCCTCGTCGATGTCGTCGTACCCCATGCCGATATGGCCGCAGCATTCCCTCAGGGCCTCTGCGCCCCACTGCTGCTTCACATAGCCGAGATGCGCCTTGACGACAAGACCCCTCTGGCCCTCGACAGTCATCCGGACGCCATTGGCTAGCGCCGGTAAAAAACTTTGCGTATGCGCTCAAGCCCCAGCACATCTGCGCAAGCGTCTTTGCGCCTGCGCGTTCGCATCTGGGCTCCTGCCTCTGTGCATTTGCCCCTACGCCACCACCTTCCGCACTATGTGCTTCTCGACCATGCGTTGCGGATGGTATGAGAGCTTGTTCTCCCTCAGGCCCGGCAGCCCGAGGTCCTGCTCCCTGTTCACCCACTTGTATCTGGACTGGAAAGCCTTGGCGAACTCCCTGTTGACGTACTGGAACGCTCCCGGGACCTGTGCATCGGCCTTCTCGAAGTGCGTGGCGACCATTTCCGGGTTCAGCTCCTCGGCCACCGCGAACGCGCATATCTGGCCGTTCAGCCTGGCTACGACGCCGAAGAGGCTTAGAGTCTCGTAATCCTCGAACGCGCGCACCAGAGCCTTGCACTCGGCGATGACGATTGCCTTCTCGTCCTCGATGTGCTCCTCGCACCATACGCGACCGAGCCTGATGCAGTCGGCCATGTCCTCACTGCGGAGAATTGCGGACTCGGCCTTCCCAGCCTTCTCGAACTTGTTGATGTCCTTGCGCCTCCGGTGGTACTTCGTCCCGGCGAGGGCGGCCAGGTCGGCAGTGCCATAGACGTAGTCCCAGTTGTCCCTGTCCGGCTCGACCGGGTGGCCCTTCGAGCTGAGCATACCCATGAGAGGGTTCGTGACGCCGGCCATGGCCTGGCAGCCATCGGCGAAGAGGCGTTCGGCTGCGCCCACTTTGTCCCCCTCGCCTAACGGGGGGAAGCAGTGGACGCTGCCGTCGGGAAACAGAATTCGGATTACAAGCAGCCCGTCGAGGACTGAGAGCGAGGGGGCATAGCTGTCGCGCCAGCTGTATATGCTGGAGAAGCTCACCTCGGAGACCTCCGTCCGCTCCTCCCTCAGGAAATCCAGGACGGCTGGCCTGTGCGCCAGCTCCACCGGCGCGAACTTCGGGTACTGCGGTATGTCCATTTGCTCACGACTTTATCAGGGACCTCAGCCAGAGGCCGAACAATATAACACCTATCCCTAGAAATACGAGCGAGAATGCGCAGACGGCATTGAAGTCTATGTGGATGAGCCCCTGCTGCTCGAGGAACCAGAGGACGCCGGCGAGCGCCATCGCGATGCCCGCGAATATGGCCATGTACCAGAGGATGCTCGCCCCCCTGTCGATCTTCTCGTCGATGTCCATTGCTGCTCCGGGCAGTACGGCGCTCGGACGCCCTTACTTCTTCACGTCCATGACTACGACGTCCCGGATGGCCTTCATCTCCTTGAACGGGAGGACTATCCTTCCCTGGGCGTCGGTCCTGTAGAGGCGCGTCTCGATGTCCTCCGACGGTATGACCAGCACGTGGTGTATGTCACCGGTCACAGTGTCGAAGACGAAGTTGTCTATCATGCCAAGTATCTGGCCGTCGTTTGTCATCACCGTCTTGCCCCGCAGCTCCGTGGCGAACTTCTTCAACTGAATCACCTGCAAGCGCCGCTCCCGGGAGCGCCCGGCGCGCGCCTCTTGCGGGGGATATAACGCCCTTGTGATATTTGATGGTTTCTTCCTCGTCGCCCTACCGATAGGTTTATAGCCGGACGCACATTTCGAGTCTTCATGGGCATGATGGGAAAGGTCGCCGTCGGGCTCCTGGTCATCGGAGGGCTCTTCCTCCTGATGCTCGGCGCCATATTCATGATCGCCGGGGCAATGGACACGATAATCATGGGGGCTGTGCTGGCCCTCATCGGTTTCGCGCTCTTCGGCATCGCCTACATGATAATCAGGAAGGAGGCTCAGACCCCGACCATCGTGCGGCAGAGCTACAACGTCACGATGGGCGGCTCGGGCGAGTTCAGGGAAAGGAAGCTCTCCTGCAAGTCCTGCGGGGCGGCGCTGGACGGTAGGAGCGTCACGCTGATATCGGGCGGCCTGAGCGCCGTCTGCCCCTACTGCGGCCAGACGAGCGTGTTCGAGGAGGAGCCGAAGTGGTGAGGGGGATGGGAATCGTCGGAAAACGCCGGAAGACGCTCGCGAGCGCTGTGACCATGGCGATCGTCCTATCGTCCTTCGCATTTCTCGTAGCGGTTCCCAGCAATGTTAGGGCGGCCGACTACGACTTCTCCGTCGTCCACGAGTGGGTGGACGTCTACATGAAGAAGGACGGCAGCGTGGACATAATCTACGACGTCGAGTTCATAAATTACGGCTCCATCGACGGCGTGGACATCGGCATGCCGAACAAGTACTACAACCTCGGCTCGGCCTCGGCCAGCGTGCTGGTCGGGAATCTCGCGCCCCGCTCCTGCAGCGTCCAGAAATCGCCATACGTGAGCATCGGGATAGGCGTTGAGTTCGACCTCTCGACCCAAAGGGCCATCGGCATCGGGACGCACTTCACCGTGCGCCTCCAGGTCAACAACCCGCACATGGTCTATGTGAACGAGCAGACGGCCGGTACCGTAGGCATCAGGTTCAGGCCCACGTGGTTCGACTCCTCGTCCCAGCGTGGCTCGACGGGCTCCATTCGCTCACGGGTCTACTTCCCGCCGGGGTTCGCGAACGTCTCCGAGGCCATTTATCTCCAGAACGACCCCTGGGACAGCATCGCGCTCGACAACGCTTCCGGGCTTGTCATGGCAACGTGGACGGCCTCCAACGCCTCCCCGGGGGACATCGAGGCCGGCTCCTACGACTTCGGCGCCGGACTGCCGACCAGATATGTTGACAATTATTACACGTACACCGCTTGGGACCAGCTCGGCGACACGCTGTCGGCGTTCTGGGACATCATTGTCGTTCTCGCGCCCTGCCTCATAATCGCCGTCATCTTCGGAGTCGTAATCGTTTATAGCATTTACAATTCAAGGAAGAGGGCGCGCGCTTACTTCGAGCCCAAGCTCTCCGTAACGGGCGCAGGGCCGAGACGCGACCTGACGGCCCCTGAGGCGGCTGTCGTCCTCGAGAAGCCGCTGGAGATGGTCGCCACGATGATGCTCTTCGGGCTCGTACGGAAGCGCATGGCCGGCATCGTGTCCGAAGAGAAGCCCATGAGGCTGACCAAGCTCGCCGAGAGGGGCGATTACGACTACGAGACGGGCTACCTGCGCGCCATCGGCCTCGACGGCCGCGTCGACCGGGCGCAGCTCCTGAGCGTGATGGTCAACCTCGTCAACTCGACGCAGAAGAAGCTCGAGGGGTTCAACTACGGTGCAACGAAGCGCTATTACGAGGCGATATGCGATAAGGCCTGGAAGCAGGTCAAGGCCGCGGGCACGCCCGAGGAGTTCGCGCAGGGCCTGTCCGACCAGAACGAGTGGATGATGCTCGACGACAACTACGAGCGCCGGATGCGCTCGGACATCTGGGTGCTGCCGTGGATAATCCACGGGCCGCACCACTTCTATGGCGCGCCTTCCGGAGCGGGGATCAGCGCCCAGCAGCTCGCCCAGTCCTACACCAGCAAGGTCAAGTCCGCGAGCAGCAACCTCGTCGGCAACATCAAGGGCCTGTCGCAGGAGGTCACCGGGGTCACTCACCCAGTCCCCGTCTACAAGTACAGCAGCAGCGGAGGCCGCGCCGGCGGGTTCGGGGGCGGGGGCGGTTGCGCATGCGCATGTGCGTGCGCTTGCGCATGCGCCGGGGGAGGGCGGTAGATGATCGGGCGTGCGCCAGGAGATAATTGTAATTCGATCAGGCGTTCACCAGAATACGATTGGCAGGATGCTCTGGTGGGCGCGGGAGGTGGTCGTTGATGTCGCTCTGGAAGAAACGCTCGGACCTGAAGCCTGGCGCGTACAAGTATGACGGGAAAGGGGACTTCACCGGGCACAGGTTCCACCTGCGCGTCGATTCCGAGGGGAAGGGGGTTCTTCTGGTCGATGCGTCGAAACTGCTGTTCCTCAACGGCTCGGCGATGGAGTACGTCCACTGCATCCTCCAGGAGAAGGACGAGAAGGGCACCATTAAATATATACTGTCTAGGTTCAAGAAGGTCAAGAGGGCGCAGGCCGTCGCCGACCACGGGGCTGTGAGGGCGCAGCTCCAGGGCTTCGTCCACGGCGACATGAGCGTGATGGACTTCATGGGCTCCGAGACGCCGGTCATAGGCGAGGACGCCATGCCCTCGCCTTACCGAATGGACCTCGCGCTCACCTACGACTGCCAGAACAGGTGCGGCCACTGCTACAACGAGCCGGGCGAGAGGAAGGCGCTGACAACCGAGCAGTGGAAGCAGGTCATCGCGAAGACCTGGGAGCAGGGCATCCCGCACATCGTATTCACCGGGGGGGAGCCGACGCTGCATCCCGGGCTCAGGGAATTGATTATCGAGTCCGAGAAGTACGGGCAGGTCACCGGCCTTGTGACAAATGGCAGGAGCCTCGCGAGGCCGGGCTACCTCCACGACCTCGTGCAGGTCGGCCTGGACCACGTGCAAATCACCCTCCTGTCGCACAGGGAGAGCCTCCACGACGCGCTCGTATGCTCCCAGGGCGCGTGGCATGAGACTATTGCCGGGATTAAAGCCGCGCTAGCCGAGGACATATACGTCAGCACCAACACCACGATAATGGTCAGCAACGTCGGCGACATCGAGGAGACTATGCGCTTCATCGCCTCCCTGGGAGTCAAGAACATCGCCTTCAACGGCATAATCCGCTCCGGAGGCGGCAAGAGCGCCGAGGGAATCACGTTCGAGCGCCTCTCCGCTGTTCTGGCGAGGCTCAAGGCCGTCGCCGAGGAGACGAAGGCCAGGCTGATATGGTACTCCCCGACGCCGTACTGCGAGTACAACCCAATCAACGAGGGGCTGGGCATCAAGCAGTGCACGGCCTGCTCGATCAACATGGCCGTCGAGCCGGACGGCGCCGTCCTGCCGTGTCAGAGCTACTACACTTCGTTGGGCAACATCCTTACCGACCCCTGGAACAAGATATGGAACCACGAGCTGTGCAAGGAATTGCGGGAGCGCAAGTACCTCCCCCAGAAGTGCAAGGACTGCGCCCTCTGGGACACGTGCGGAGGGGGCTGCCCCCTGTCCATCAAGGAAGGGGAGTACACCTGCCTGGACAGGCACAGCAGCATGTAGAACAAGGGGCATTGCTCTGTCGGTTTTTTCTGTGAGTCGCAATTCCCCTTGGACCCCTACGACTAAAAGGATTTATTAGATTCTCTGATTTAAATCCCTATTACGGCAAGCGGATGAGTTCAACTTTGGGAGGTGATAAGGAGAATCGATTCGGCCAATTAACAGCAGAGATTATCCTTATCGTGGGTTCCCCTTTGAATCCCTACCGAGGGATTGCGCGCAATCCCTCTCATCGCTTGAACGCGCACACCTTCCTATCCCCTCACACATCAATTCACGCTTGCTCGATACATCTGAAGCTTACGTGATGAGGTAGTAGAGACGGTTGAGCGGGATTGCACGAGCAGTCCATTCTAACCCCATATAATTCTATTTTCCGAAAAGGTACAACATCATCGCTTCTCCCCCACGGCGTAGAAGAAGGGGTTGTAGAGCAGCATCTCCCCCTGCTCCACCGATTCCTCCCAAATCCTTTTCAGCTCCAATCTCTCCGCATCGCTGCCGAATGCCGCCGTCCCCTCGATGAAGCGCCATTCGCCTTCCATCTCGCGCCTCATCGTTTCGACGTCCCAGACGCCGGCGTGCGCGCCTATCTGCGCCTCGACGCCCGCGCGCTTGAAGACCGTCCTCAGCTTCCGGCCGACCTGCGGGTCGCCGCCCTTCGCACGGATGCCTTCGCAAAGCATGTCGTTCAGCCTTTCGACCTGTGCCGGGTGGTTGATTCGCGCCCCGTAGTCGGGCTCGGCCAGGCAGACGACGAAACGCCGCGAGACGCGCGCCATCTCCCTAACGACCTGCGCGGGCTCTTTGACCCACAGAAGGAGAAAGGAACAGTAGACGACATCGAAGCTGCTGTCGCCGAAGGGTAAGGATCCCGCTATCCCTTCGACAGCCGTGAGGCCTTTCGCGCGGCACATGGCGACCATGTCCGGGTCGGAGTCCAGTCCGGTGATATCGAGCCGACCTCCGAGCGCCTCCATGACCAGGCCGGGGCCGCAGCCGAGGTCGAGGGCGCTCCCCGAGATGCCCTTCTCCCGTAAGAGCCAGAGCCACGAGTCTCGCAGCCATAACGATTGGCGGCGGAGCTGATTGACAAGTTCCTTGTCCAAAGCCACGATGTACCTATCAGCAGTTTGCATTATATTGATTTCGGGGGGGATGAAATCAAGAAGTAATATAATATATGGTACAAAAGATTATAAGATAGAGAAGAAGTTGAGGTGTTGTGATAATTAAAGATATTAAAATCGATAACTTTAGGTCGTTTGGTAATGAAATTTCAATTAAATCTTTAAATTCGATCGCTATTCTAATAGGAGAAAACAACACGGGTAAATCAAATATTTTACTTGCGCTAGACCATAATGAGTGCTCCCCACCATAAATGGTGGGGTATCCTCAAAGGTTAGTTGGCGAAGTCGTTCAGAGACCTTTGAGGAGTCCCCGAAGCTGATTCTTCCGTCGCTGGCCATGTCAATAGCGGTCTGCGGCTCTCGGTGTGG
>JACRNV010000013.1 GCA_016214785.1 Methanobacteriota archaeon | reverse complement strand
AGTGGCGGAAGCAGGTCAGAATTTGGCGCCAAGGTATACGAAACGCTTCTAAGTGTTGTCCACACCATTCATCTGCGTGGCCAGAACATCATTGAACATGGCCCAGCTATTTTATTGACTTCGCATGGCTGACCTCTTACGATTAGAGTATGATTATAACCCCATTAGTATTATAACGCCCGCGCGCTGTATAAGGGGACAGGAGTCAGAGGTGGTGCTCTTGATTAACAGGGAGGTCAGGCGAAAGAGGCTCTGGGACGCGGGCGGGGTGTCCGAGGTAGTCGGGACGATACTCATGCTCGCGATAACGGTCGTGCTCTTCTCGAGCATGATAGTCTTCGTCGGCAACATGCCGACGCCGAAGGAGAGCGTGAGCGTGGACATACAGGGGACGATAGACCCCGACACGAATTGGGCCAACGGGGCCAACATCACGCTCGTCAAGCGCGGCGGCGTAGACCTGGACAACGAGTCCGTGATGGTCGTGGTCACGGTCAATTCCACGTATTACACTCTCAGGCTCCAGATACCTGGCCCTGATGGCCTGGACGGTACGGACAGGTACTGGAACACGGGGGAGTCCTGGCGCTATCATATACCGGCAGGCTTCGTCAACAGCTCATCCAGCGTGGACATCGTCATCGTCGATACCGTGAAGCTATCGTTCGTCTGGCGCGCGAACCTGCGGCCGGAGACGGGCGCCAACCACCCGCCCGTCATCATAGACGCCTGGGCCGATTCCGACCTCTCGACCCCGGAGCGCGAGTCCGTCAACTACGGCCAGCCGTACTGGGTCTTCGCCCGCGTGATGGACTTCGAGAACAACATGAACCTGAGCGACCCCGCCTCCGTGCAGGCCAACCTCGGCTCGATAGGCGCCGGGACGGTCAACCTCTACGACCCCGACGGGGACGGCATCTACAACAGCTCCGAAATGACAGGGCCCGACCTCTCGGTCCATGAGGGATACTACCCGTTCAATATCACGGCCAAGGACGTCAACGCGACCTCGCCGCAGAAGGTCATCCTGGTCGCAGTCGGCGGCGAGCTCGGGGAGCAGCCCATAGTATTCGTCAAGAGCATCGCATTCAGCAACGGGATGCCCGTGCGCGGCTCGACGACGACGATAACGGCCGAAATCACCAACAACGGGATGGGCAGGGCGAACGTAACTGTTTTCTTCAACGACACGCTGGCCACGAACAACATCTACAACACGACCATAGGGCTGCCGTACGGCTCGAGGTTCGTGGACTACAACTGGTTGGCGGCGCCTGGCGGCCAGCACGTCATCAACGTCAGCGTTATACTGCACGTAAACGAGCCTGCGGGCTTCCTGCCGGAGAAGGACACGTCGCTGAACGACAACTACCTTAACGCCAACATCACGGTCCTCCCGAAGATACTCCTGGTCGACGACGACGGCCACACGAACGACGGCTCGGACGCCGACACGTCCAGGTTCCTGCGAGGGGCCCTGGAATCGTCCAACTTCGAGTACGACTTCACCTCGGTCTCCTCGGGCGACGGCCCCGGATGGGTCTCCGGGGACTTCAAGCTCAAGAACTACGACGTCCTGATCTGGAACACCGGTTACCAGACGGCGAACACCCTGACGGCCAGGGACATGACGGACATCCACGAGTTCCTGACGAACATGACGAACAGGACAAAGCCGGGCAGCTTCTGGCTCATCAGCCAGGGGCTCTACGCGGACAACTCGGCCCCCGGCGTGGGAACGCGGCAGACGTTCACCCAGACAGAGTTCCAGGCCACCGTCTCCGGCGCCGTCACGCCCCTCGTTGGAAGCGTCAATGGCCTTGACGGCGACGTCGTCTCGGACTACCTCTTCCACGGCGCCCCGCTGACCCTGGTGAACAGGGGGACGGGCGTTGCGGGCGAAGCCAACGGCTATTCCATAACAGGTAACCTTTCCCTTGTACCCATCGGATGGACGGCCGGCAACCCCGGCTACGGCGCGGAGTACGTGACCCCCCTGGACTCCCGCAGGTACTTCACCCCGTGGGAGTTCTCGCGCATCAGCACCTCCGCCGAGCAGGCGCAGTTCGCCTACAAGGTGCTCACCTGGGTGGGGAACATCAGCGGCCAGTTCGGCAAGGACCTGGCCATCTCGCAGCAGACGATGAGCTCGGATGTCATCTACTACAAGCAGCCGGTGACCATCACGGCGGTTGTGAGGAACAACGGGCTCGAGAACATCACCGGCGTCTACGTGAGGATGAACATCTACTACCAGGGAGTGGAGGTCAACAGGACGGACGTGGGCCCGCTCAGCTTCACGAACATGACCGGCGCCAGCTGGTTCCAGGAAGTGAGCTTCAACTGGACGCCGGAGTTCGTCGGCAACCACAGGATAATTGTCATGGTCGACCCCGACAACCTCATCGCGGAGACGAACGAGAACAACAACGTCCTCTCCGACTTCCTGTCCGCGGGGGACATCGACGTCAGGTACAGGATACTCCTCGTGAACGACACGCAGGACAGCGCGGCCGGCAACGAGCGAAACATCATCGCCACGGCCCTGGACTCGCTGGGCTACACGTACGAGAACTGGACCGTGGGCAATACCACAAGCGACGGCCCGTCCCTGGCCAACCTCTCGAACTACAACTCGGTACTCTGGTCCTGTGGATTGAGCGGCGCGCCGAGCGCGAACGACACGGGCAACCTCGGCAGCTACCTGAACGGGAAGGGCACCCTCTGGCTTACGGGAAGGAGCGCGGTCCCGACCAGCGGCCTTACCGCCTTCCATACGGACAAACTTGGCATCAGCGCAGCCACAAGCTCGCTCGTCCTCAGGAACATGTCGGGCGTGGCCAACGACAACGTCTCCCACGGCATCAGGTACGCCGTCGGGAACGCGGGCGTGAACTACTTCACCGTGAACGCCGTCGCCGGGGGCGTCGGCGCGCTGCGGAGCGACGCGCAGACCGGGGCGGTCGTGGGCGTCCGGTGCACGGACGGCTACTTCAAGACCGTGACGACATCGTTCTCGGTCACCGACCTGAATGCGACCTGGCCTGGCATGCCTAACGGCACCGAGGCCCGCGCCGAGCTCGCCTACCTCGTACTGCACTGGTTCGGCCTCCCCGACGTCAGGGTGGAGATGCGCCTGAGCTCCATGGACCTTGGCCTGTCGAGCACGCACCCGCAGCTGGGCTCCGCCTACGTCATACAGGCGACGGTGCGCAACTTCGGCGGCTCTGACGGGAACGCGCTCGTGCGCTTCATGGACGGCTCGACGCAGATAGGCTCCGACTCCGTCTCCGTGGGCGCGGACGGCAAGACGACCGCCGAGGTCATCTGGATGCCGCTCTTCGCCGGCATGCGGACCGTGACCGTGCAGGTCGACCCCATCAACGAGCAGGCGGAGGTCTTCGAGTGGTTCAACAACAACGCCTCGTTCTCCACCTACGTCTACTACTTCTACGACGACATGGAGGAGGGGCTGGCCAAGTGGCGCCACGAGAGCACCATCATGCTCATCAACGGCGAGTCGCCGATAGACTACTTCGGAACGACGCAGCTCTTCACCAACATCCAGAACTCCTGGAACTACACGCAGAGCCAGAACCTGACGAACATCACGGACGTCTCCGGCTTCTACCACACTTACAACAAGGCCGCGTGGCTGCAGGAGCCGCAGGCGGCCAACACAACGCAGCAGGGGACGAGGAAACCGATGGACGTCGTCTTCGCCTTGGACACTTCGGGGTCGATGGACGGCGCTAAAATTATCAACCTCAGGATCGCGACCTGCCAGTTCATCGCCAACCTCACGGACCAGGACCGCGCGGGGATGTGGACATTCGATGGCGGCGGCGATGGCACCGTTAGGCCGTGGCAGCGGTACAACCTCACGTGGATGACCGATGCCAACAAACTCGCGATGATGACCACAATCAACGCCACTGCTGCTAACGGATATACACCGTTCTACGACACACTGGGCAAAGCCATAGTAGATGCAATCCAATTCGACCCGACGTGCACCGACACGACGAGGCTGGAGTACGTGGTTGGAGAGACGGACGGCCAGTCCAACAACGACAGGTGGTTTACACCTAACTGCGACTGGGGAACGACCATGACCGATAATGAATACACCTTCAACAATAACAATGTCAATAACATGCAGGGCCTGCCCAAGTGCCCGCCAATGGTGTTCGTAGTCGGTCTGTCGCTCGGAGCCTACCACTGGAACACCAGCCTCCCGAACAACCTGTATCCGGCCGATGGATGGTACGCGCCCGGCTACAACGAAAGTTACATCAACGCCGTCCATCCCCTTGAAAAAGACCTCTTCAACTGCGCGAACACCACACCCCGCACGCGGGACACGCCGACGTCCAACCCCATGAACTACGGTTACAACAGCACCGCGTGGGACGGCGTCTTGCCCCCATGGTGCCAGCCCAGGCCGAACATCGGCCATTATTTCCATTGCACCGACCCCACGAAGCTCGGGAGCATATTCGGGGCCATCTTCCAAGATATCGGCGGCGGCGTGAACGTCCCGCCCGAGAACGTCACCGGCGCCCCCAATCCAGTTATCATCAACTCCGAACCGGAGCCGGTCCCGACGACGAATTCCGAGCCCGCGCCCGTCACCGTCAACTCCGTGCCCAGCCAGGGAAGCGAGCCCGGAATCAATGCGGCGCCGCAACCGCCGGGGACGGACGCCATATTCACCCAGACGAGATACATGAGGGGCGTGGCCAACGAGGTCACTGTCAACACACTTACCGCTTATTCGCTCAACACGACGCAGTCCGCGACCACGCAGAGCGTTCCGTCTATGGGGGACGGCGGGACCGTGGCCGCGGGCATAAGAGTCTGGAAGCGGGCCGCTGGCGGTGCGGAGACGGAGATCACCGCCGGGACGGCTGTCGCAATCGCGACATTGGCCTCCAACACGGAAGGCCTGTACAGCAACACCTGGACGCCGGCCGCGACGGCGCTCGCGTCCACGGATTCTATAGTCGTCAGGGTGTACGCGGACTGCAACATCAATCCGCCGACGACACTGAGGGCGACCTTCACCACCGAGCAGCTCGGCGGCAATCAATTGGACAACGTCCAGTGGACGGTATGGTATTACCTGAGAAGGAGCAGCACGGGAGCGGGCGACGACAGATGGTACTGGGGCACGAGCACTTACAACTCCAGGATCGTGAACTTCCAGTACCGCACCCCGAACCTCCCGCCGAACGCCCCGACCAACCCCGTGCCCTCGAACGGCACTGTTGGCGTATCCACGACGTTCAACTTCAGCTGGCAGTGCACTGACCCGGAAGGGAGCCCTCTCGTGTACGATGTCTACATGGGCACGACCAGCCCGCCGGCCACCCTGGTCGCTAACGATATCGCCGTCAACTACACCTCCCAGACGCTGAGCCCGAGCACGATATACTACTGGTACGTCGTCGCGAACGACTCGCAGGCCAACAATACAGGCTCGGCAATATGGGTCTTCGCCACATCGTCGCCTACAAATCCCACCGCCTCGCCTTCCCCGGCCAATCAGACGACGGGCGTGCCCATCACCATGAATTATACCGTCACGTTCTCCAAGACGATGAACAACGCCACGGGCACGCCGAACATAGCGCAGAGCCCGAACAACCCCCCGACCACAGCGGGGACGTGGAGGTGGTTCAACACCAATACCACCCTGATATACACGGGGGTCGCATGGGCTTACAATACGACATACTGGGTCAACCTCACGGGCTACAGGGACATGGACGGCCGCTGGCTGCAGAACTACAGCTGGTGGTTCACGACCGTGAGCGGGTCGCTCCCATACATCACTTACACCGGCCCGGCAGACGGCGATACCGGCGTTGCGAACAACACCGCGATCGTGGTGATATTCAGCAACCCGATGGACACATCGTCGGTGTTCTACAACTGCACGCCCAATCCCGGCGGATGGACACCGGCCTGGAGCAACGGCGACACGAGGCTCACGCTCGCTCACACGAACTTCGCCGACAGCACCTACTACACGATGAACGTCACCGCCGGCAGGGACAAGAGCGGGCAGCCGCTCCAGAACGACACGATGTTCTTCGACTCGTTCGAAGCGGACTCGGGATGGGGCACTTACGGGGGAAACGGCGAATGGGAGAGGAACTACCCGAGGGGGCTGGGCGGCAACGACGCCTCTAGCACGCCTCCCGGAAACCCTGACCCGACGTCCGCCTACCGCGGCGCGAACGTGCTCGGCAATGACCTGACCGGGCTGGGGACGCAACTCGGCAACTACGAGGACGGCCTGGCGACCCAGTACATCCGCTCCCGGGCCATAAACTGCCTCGGGCACAGCTCAGTATGGCTCAGTTTCTATAGGTGGCTCAACTGCGAGGCGCAGACCTACGACCCCGCATCCGTTCAAGTGAGCAACGACAACACGGCATGGACGACCGTCTGGTCCGTCGGGGGCGGCACGCAATTCATGGACTCCTCATGGAACTACGTATCGTACGATATATCCGCCGTCGCGGCCAACAGGGCGACGGTCTACGTCAGGTTCTCCATAGCCAGCGACGGCGGCTGGACGTACAGCGGGTGGAACATCGACAATGTCATGGTCTACGACCCGACTGTGACCGGCGTGCCGAACACCTGGTCATTCACGACGGGCTCGCCGACCCAGTCGACAGCGTCCCCATCGCCATCGGACGGCGCGTCCGGCGTCTCCACGACCGTCCCGTATGTCATTTCGTTCTCAAAGGCCATGAACCCATCATACGGCGGCGTGACGTTCAGCCCGGTCCCCACCGGCGGGACATGGGGCTGGAGCGCAAACGGCAGGTACTACAACTATACGGGCGTGACTTGGGCGTACCTGCAGGCATACGTCGTGACGGTGACGAACTTCATCGACGCAACCGGCGTGAGCATGCCTTCGTACACATGGACTTTCACGACGATGGCGCAGCCTGCGAGCGGAGGCAACGGCTCCACGCCCGGGCTCGCCCCGGCGGGAGCCAACGTGAACAAGAGCGCCGTCACCGAGTCGGTGGACCTGAGGAACGTCTCCAGGGCCACGCTCTCGTTCTGGCACAAGTACAACATGGTCTCGGGAGTGAACGGAGGCGTGCTGATGCTCGGCTGGAAGAACATCACGACCGGCAACTTCACCTACAAGTACATAGTGCCTTCGAGCGCCTACACCGGCAACCTGCGCCTGAACGACACGAACAGGACCGACGACTTCGGAAACTGGATGCGCTGGGGCTGGAACGGCGTCAGCGGCGACGGCAGGTTCGACTGGGAGTACGTGACGCTCAACCTCCTGCCCTACCTGCCGTCGGATGCGACGAACCTCAGCGCAGTCCGCGTGAAGTTCGCATACTACCAGTACGGCGGCGGGACGGGCTACGGCTGGTACATCGACGACGTGAAGATAACCGTGACGAGGTCGGACGCGAGGAACGCCACGGCGACCGACGCCGACGTATGGGCGAGGGTGAACAAGAACACGGACACATACTTCGGAGGCGCCTGGAACCACTCCTCGCACAGCGGCAGCTACGCCTGGTGGAACGGCGACAACGCCACGGGCTACATGAAGGCGGGCATAGACAACTGCCTCGTCACCAACCCAATCGACATGACCAACTGCAAGTACGCCATCCTGAGCGCGTACTTCAAATTCAACGTGAACACCGCCGACGGCAGGCCGCCGGACGGGTTCAGGGTCGAGATATCGACCGACAACGGCGTCACGTGGAACTCCATCAACCTCGGCGTCAGGGCCGGGTGGGGAGTCTCGGGCACGGACAACACGACCGGCAACACCACCACCTACACGGGCATTACCGATAGCAGGAACGCCACCGCGGACGGCTACTGGGTGAACGCCGGGACGCTTACCAGGCTGAACGTCGACCTCACGCCCTTCGCCGGAAACGCCATCATGCTGCGCTTCAGGACCGTGACCACGAACCACGCGGCGTACGCGCACTCCTCATCCACCGGCGTCGGCTTCGGCGGGTTCTATGTCGACGACGTGATAGTGTACGGGGAGACTATCCTGGGGTGATCTCCATGAAAAAGCGCTTGTGGGACGGCAGCGGCGCCTCGGAGGTCATTGGCACCATGCTGACCCTGGTGCTGACTGTGGCGCTCTTCTCCACGGCGATAATATTCGTGGGGAATTTCCCGGTGCCGAACCAGAAGAGCTATGTCTCCTTCACCGGCACGTTCGTGCCGGGGACCTGGGCGTCGCCGGAGATCGTCGTGTCCCACATCGGCGGCGACTCGCTGGCCGCGGATTCCACCAGGATAATACTCGACGTCAACTCCACGCCCATGATCCTCAACCTCAAGGGCGGAAGCAACCCCTGGCTTACCGGGAA
The DNA here is from genome assembly GCA_016214785.1 of Methanobacteriota archaeon. Taxonomy (GTDB): domain Archaea; phylum Thermoplasmatota; class Thermoplasmata; order SG8-5; family JACRNV01; genus JACRNV01. The sequence goes on along the minus strand of JACRNV010000013.1, from coordinate 28,726 downwards.
CGACGACAACTGGGACCCGGGCGAGCAGTGGCACTACACGATGGGCCTGGGAGATGCCGGCCCTACGACGAGGATTTCCGTCTCCATAATCGACCTCTCCAAGAACTCGGTCGTCTGGTCCAGCCAGCTCCTCGGCGGCGGCAACCCGTCGGGGCCGATAATTATGGAGGCGTGGGCCGACCGCGACCCCGCAACAATACTCAGGGAGCCGATACTCCCTGGCTCGGGCTTCGCCTTCTACGTCCGGATAACCGACCCCGACAACAACCTCGATACCGCATCCGTGCGCGCGTCCTTCGCCTCGCTCGGAATGATCAACAATCCCTATACGCTCACAAGCATTGGCAACGGCATCTTCGCGGTCACGGTCACAGAGAACGTGACCGTGCGCTCCTCCGGATATTACGGGGTCGCGGTCAGCGCCAGGGACTTGGACGGCTATGCCGCGGAGAGGATGGTCGCGGTCATCGTCGGGCAGGACCCGGGCGGAAAGCCGCAGATAGTCGCCACCTCGGTAGACACCGATCCGGAGGCGCCCGTGCACGGCGACACAGTCAGCCTGAGGGCGAGGATAGACAACCTCGGCGGCGGCTGGGCGGACGTGAACGTCTCCTTCTACGACAACGGCGTCTGGATCGGCTCCAACCAGGTCGGGGTCGGGGGATGGCCGGACGGCTTCTTCCCGAAGGTCGGCTGGTTCCCCAAGTCGAGCGGCAACCACAACATCACCGTGACCGCCGTGGTCATAGACTCGGCCATGCCAGAGGACCCGGCGGACCTGTGGGACAATACCCTCTCGGTCCAGAAGATGGTGCTCCCGACCATCCTGCTCGTGGACGACGACGCCACCGACCCGACCTCGACGACGCCGGACCCGACGAGCTACATGCGCGAGGCGCTGACCTCCGGCGGCTTCGACTACAACCTCTACCTCGTCTCGAAGAACAAGGACGGCCCCGCCTACGGGTACGGCGACTACGACCTGAAGAGCTACGACATCGTCATCTGGATGCTCGGGTACCAGACCGTCAACACCCTCACGGAGAAGGACCAGCGCAGCCTGGAGAACTTCACGAGAAACGCCGAGGGCGGCGACAGGTACACGGGCAAGCTGTGGCTCGTCGGCCAGGGCTGGCTCGGCGACGCGAACGTCAGCAACGGCTTCAGGGTCAACACCCTGCACATCGGGCTGGCCACACCGGCGAATCCGGTGCCCACCAACCCCCTGGCCGGGAACCCGGGCAACGTCCTGGGGAGCAACTGGCCCTCGCTGCCGGTCTCGGGCAGCAACGCAGGGTACGTCATCACACCCGACGGCGACGCGCGCACGGGCTACATGTTCAACCACTCCGGAGGGGGCGCGGACGCGATAACGTTCGACAACGGCTCGGACGAGAGGCTGGTGACATATCCCTGGGAGTTCTCGAGGATAACGAACATCGCCGAGCAGTCGAACATGGTCTACAAGGTCATCCTCTGGCTCGGCAACCTGAACAACAAGGAGGGCATCGACTTCGCCGTCGCCTCCCAGGCCTTCTCGCGCACCGTGGTCTATTACAAGGACATAGTGACGGTTACAGCAGTCATCAGGAACAACGGCCTCAACGCCAGCATGGTCCCCATGGGGATCTATCTCGACGGAGGGCTCACCCCCCTCGACTTCCTCGACAATGTGACAGTCCCCGGGATGGGCGGCGAGTACACCTACGCCTACAACTGGACCGCATCGGTCACGGGCAGGCACTCCCTCGTCGTGCGCGTCGACCCGGAGAAAATCTACGACGAGACGAACGAGAACAACAACGAGGTCGCCGGCTTCATAACCAGCACATACATCACGGTGCAGTTCCGCCTCCTGGTGGTGGATGACGGCCCCAACAACGAGACTGCATCGGTGATGAGCGCCCTCTACGCCTTCCAGTGCAACAACAACACGTATATCGTCAACGGCACGAGCGTCGACGGGCCCTCGTACTCGGACCTGAACAACTACAGCGGCGTCCTCTGGGTCGTCGGGGACAGCACGAGCGGCCTCACGGCGAACGACCAGACCGCGATATCCCAGTACCTCTCCGCCGGCGGCAGGTTCTGGCTGCACGGGGCGGGCGCGGCCCAGTCCGCGGCCAACCTCAGCGGCGCCTTCGGCATCAACGGCAGCTACAACTCCTCGCTATCGACCTACGTCACGGGCACCGTGAACGACCCCGTCGGCCACGGCATGTACTACCATACGACCGGGGGAGCGTGCAAGGTGCTGAACGTGACCACGGGCACCGCGTGGCTGAAATCGGGGACGGCCAACGTCGGCGTGCGCGTCGAGGGCGCGGCAATGACCGCGCTCACGTCCTTCTCGCTCAACTCGCTTGGCAACGCCACGGCGGGCGAGATATCGGGGACGGACGCGGGCGCGGAGATGGCATATCTCGCGCTGCACTGGCTCGGCAGGCCCGAGGAGCGCTCGGAGCTGAGGGTCAGCGCCGTGGACATAACCATTTCCGACGTGCACCCGCAGATCGGCGGCGCGTACGTGCTCAAGGCGACGGTCCGCAACCAGGGCGGCTACGACGAGGCCAACGCCCTCGTGCGCTTCCTGGACAGCGGCTCGCTCATCGGCTCCCAGGTCCTGGGCGTCACGCCGGACAACAGGACGAGCGCGGAGATGGTGTGGATACCGCTGGCCTCGGGGCCGCGCACGATCACGGTGCAGGTGGACCCCCTGAACGAGCAGGCGGAGGTCTTCGAGTGGTTCAACAACAACGCCTCTGTCAGCACATACGTCTACTTCTTCTACGACGACATGGAGAACGGCACCGCGAAGTGGGCGCACTACTCCACGGTCGCCAACATCAACGGCGAGACGCCCCTCGACTTCCTGCCATATACCTACACCAGGACCGACACAGGCATAGCCAATGATTGGGACGTCAACATGTCCTCGGGCGTCTGGAACACGACCGAGCAGTACAAGAGCTACCCCAGGTCGTTCAAGATGAACGAGACGACGGGGAACATAGTCAGCAGGCCGACCGTGGACGTGTGCCTCGTCCTCGACGAGTCGCAGTCGATGCGCGACCTGACCCCCGACGGCCTGACCAAGAACCAGGCCATGGAGAACGCCGCCAACAGCTTCGTCATGAACCTCAGCACGGACTCGCGCGTGGCCATCTTCGGGATGCAGGGGCAGAACCCCATCACGAGATTGACTTTCACAACCGTCGGCACTGGACTTAGCACGATAATGACCACCATAAACGGTTCGGGCGACAGCTCGGTGAACACCCCCCTCTGGGACTTGTTCGGGCTGTCCTTTGAATACGGAACGAATAATTCCTCCCCGAACCGCACGCTGGCCATAGTCGGGCTGACGGACGGAGAGGACTGCCAGGGCACGGACGTCGACCTCGACAAGAGGGAGCGCGGGAGCGACGACTACGCCCCGTGGGCGGCCTGGGTCGGCAGCAAGTCCAGCTACAACGACCACCAGGGGAAGTATTCCAGCATCGCGGGCAACCCCGGCGTATGGCAGATAAATTCCGGCAACCCCGCCTTCCCGACGTCCAGGTACGGCATGTTCAACTGGTCGTTCGTGCAGAACGGCACCCGGACAGTCGTCAAGACCTACACCCTCGCTTTCGGCGTCGAGCACCATGACCGCTTGGCCGTCTCGACGGCCCGGTTCCCGAACGGGTTCATGGGCACCTACGCCCAGTACGCCGTCTCGCAGGCAGAGGCGGGCGCGGTCTACCGCGGCGCGCAGGACGACGAGTCCGGCACCGTGGAGTTCAACATGTGGAGGATCGCGAACACCACGGGCGCGAAGTACTACTACGCGGCCACGGGCGCCGAGCTGTCAGATGCTTTCATAGACATAGCGAGCCAGCTCACGGGCGGCTTCAACCAGACCAGGGCCGTCGCGCCCCCGACCAATACCATCAATGAGGCGAACGCGGACAAGATTGCCATCTCGCCCCCCCTGAACCTCTCGGGCTACAACTCCGCCCGCCTCTCGTTCTGGACGAAGTACAACATGCTCCAGGGCGGGAACGGAGGCGTGCTCGGGTTCATGGTCAACGACAGCGGCACCTGGAAGTTCAAGTACGTCGTGCCGAGCGGCGTCTATTCGGGCGGGCTCTACTACCTGCAGTCGACGTACGACAACTTCTCGACCCAGGTCAAGTGGTGCTTCAACGGCGTCAGCGGCCAGGGGACCTTCGCCTGGGACTACGTGGACTTCGACCTCATGCCGTTCATACTGAGCCTCGAGAGCTCGACCGGCAGGTACTTCAGGAACGGCGTGCGCCTCGCGTTCAAGTACGTCCAGTACGGCGGCGGCACCGGCGTCGGTTGGTACATCGACGACGTGCAGCTGCGGGTGTTCAGGAACAACACACAGCCCGACGCCTCCGTCAAGGACATGTGGAACCTCACGAACATGGGCGCGGGCGCCCATAGCGGCAGCTACGCATGGTGGAACGTCGATACCGGAGGCCTGCGCCCGGGCATAGACAACTCGCTCGAGACCGCGCCCATAGACCTGACCTTCGGGCTGCAGGTCACGCTGAACGCCTACTTCAAGTTCAACGTGAACACAAGCGACGGAATGCCGCCCGACTGCTTCAGGGTGGAGGTGACGGCCGACAACGGCCTGAGCTGGAGCACGCTGACCCTCGGCGTCAGGTCCTGCTGGAACGTCTCCGGCATCGAGCCAAGCTCCACCGACGGCAACGCCTCGGACGGCAAATCGTACTCGGGCCTCACGGACACGGGCATCGCGAACAACAACAACAATGTCGAGGCCGACAACTACTGGGTCAGCGCCGGCTCGCTGAACAGGCTGAACGTCGACCTGAGCCAGTTCGTGGGCAGCCAGGTCAAGCTGCGCTTCAGGATGGTCGTCAACAACGCCACGTACAACCACTACAGCCGGTGGCTATCCCCGCCGTTCTACGGATTCATGATAGACGACGTGACCGTGACAGGCACGACATCGAACGTCTGAGGGGGCCCGATGGACAGGCGCATCCTGGCGCTGCTGGCCGCCCTCCCGCTCCTCGCCCCGGCGCTGCCCGTCCAGCCCGCCGGCGCGGCCGTGAGCGGTGCGCCTTACCCCGCCTACCAGGAGGTGCGCTCGCGGCTCGTGGCAATATCCGTGGGAAATCCCGCGATCGCGAGGCTGGATACCCTCGGCACGACGTGGGAAGGCAGGGATATACTCGCGCTTCGCCTCGGCACCGAGGGAAAGCCCGCCGCGCTGGTCATGGGCGGCCACCACGCGCGGGAGCCTTCCTCCGTGGTCTTGCCGCTCCGGCTCGCGGAGCGCCTCGCCGCCGATTACGATTCGAACGGCAGCGTGCGCTGGCTACTCGACAACACGGAGATATGGTTCGTGCCCCTGGTCAACCCGGACGGGCTGGACTACGTCCTCTCGTCCGGGGACTGGTCGTGGCGCAAGAACCGGCGGCCCGTCGACTCGGACGGCGACGGGACGGTCGATGCAATAGGCGTCGACCTGAACCGCAACTACGGCCGCAGGTGGGGCGAGGGGACGGCCGTGCACGTACCCGGCTCGCTGGAGTACTGCGGGCCGTCGGCCTTCTCGGAGAACGAGACCCGCGCCGTCCGCGACCTCGCGCTCAGGGAGGACTTCTCTATATCGATGTCGTTCCACGCCTACGGAAACGAGGTCACGTGGCCGTGGAACAACCTGGCGGACGCGGACAATGCGCGGACGGCGACTGCGCGCGCCCTGGCCCTTGAAGCGGCGGAGCGGAACGGCTACCGGGCGATGAAGGGCACCGACCTCTACGAGACCTACGGCGACAGCGACGACTGGCTCTTCGGCAACGCCTCCGCCTATCCGCTGACCTTCGAGCTCGGAGGCAGCTTCACCCCCTCGGCAGCGGAGATGGACGCGCAGTTCTCCGCGAACCTGCCGGCGGCCGTCCATCTCCTCGGGCTTGCCCATAGCCCCACGAAAGCCGAGAAGCCTGACTGGACGTTCCTCGTCTACATGGCCGCCGACAACACCCTCGCCGACCAGGCTCTCGCCGACCTGAACGAGATGGAGGGGGCGCCCGACTCGACCGACGTTCAAACGATAGTCCTGTACGACGGGCCGGGCATGGGCGATTCGCAGATTTACAGGGTCGGGCACGACGCGGCCGGCGCCGCGACGCTGGCATCGGAACCAATTGACGACGGGGGCGCGGTCTTCGACGCGGTCATGCACGAGGCCCGGATGAACGAGTTCGGCACGCTGCGCAACTTCGTCGCGTGGGGGCTGGCCAGCTACCCCGCGCAGGGCACAGTCCTGGGCATCTGGGACCACGGCGCGGGCCTGCTTGGCGGCGTCTGCCTCGACAAGAACGGGTACATCGAGATGTACGACCTCGGCAGGGCTCTCGCGAACCTAACCCTCGACATCGTCGGCTTCGACGTCTGCTACGGCGCCTATGCCGAGGTCGCGCTAGAGCTGAGCGGCAGCGCCAAGTACATGGTCGCCTCCCAGGGGGAGATCCCGGACACGGGCTGGAGCTACGGAGACCTGCTCGGCAGGCTGGCCGCCGGCCCGAACATGGATCCGAGGACGTTCGCCTCGGAGATGGTCGCCAGCTACGCGCGCACCTACAACGGGCTCGGGTACGCGACGCTATCGGCCGTCGATTTGCCCTTGTTTGAAGCGAAAGCAATCCCCACGCTCTATTCATTCGCCTCCCAACTCAGGGATGTCCTATTCTACAATTACTCGGACATCAGGGGGGCGCGCAACTCGACCGCGCCCATCTCGTCCACGCACACGAACGAGATAGACCTGGGGGCGTTCGCGCTGAACGTCGCGGGCGCGGCCAACGTCTCGGGCGACACGCGGGAGTGGTCCAGAGTCCTGCTCGAGCGACTGAACGCCACGGCCTTCGCCAAGTTCAATGGCGCGGGCGATCCGTACTACACGGGGCTCTCGATAGGCCATCCCCCTGACGGATGGCAAGCCGCCTACAGTCCGTATGACCTCCTATCCGGCCCCTGGGGCGGCTACCTGCGGGAGATCCCGCTACCTTCGCAAAGGCCCGTCATCGAGACCGTGAGCCTGCCGGGCGCGGACGATTCTGCCGGACCGCTGAACGTGACGGTGAGGGTGACCGACGACGCGCTCCAGAGCGTCCTGCTCCTCTACCGCACTGGCAGCTCGGGCTTCTACTCCGCGCCCATGCCCGCCCAGGGGAACGGCGTCTTCACCGGCATGCTCCCCGCCGCCAACGGTTCAGTCGTAGAATATTACATGACCGCCATTGACGCCGACGGCCACGAAGCGCAATACCCGCAGGGCGCGACGCTCTCGGGCAGCTACCTGTCATTCACAGGGAACTCGTCCATCGACCTCTACGTTAGTAGCCTTGTCGTCGACAATTGGACTACAGGAGGGCGCTGGGCCATAACCGCCACAGTTGGCAACTCCGGACCCAACCTTGCATCGAACGCTGCCGTGCGCCTTTATGCAATTGTCAATGATAACGATATCCTCATCGAGGCGTTATACCTCACCCTCCTGCCGGGGGATACCAGGAGCGTCACCTTCTACTGGGAACCGGTGAACGGAACTGGATTGTTCAAGTGCACGATAGGGGCGCCGCCTGGCGCTCCCCCTGACAGCAACCCGGAAAACAACACGTTCGAGCTCCATGTCATTTACCGGCCCGATTTCATGCCCGCGAGCTCCGCCACGGATTATCTGACACTCGCGCTCGCGCTGGCCATGCTGGCCGCGCTGATAATCCTTGCAACGACTGCAGCGGTAACGAGGAAAAACGGAAGGGAGAGAATAGCCCTGTCCAGCAGGGTTGAGGTCCTGGAGGAGACGTGCGCGCGCCTTGGCCAGAGGGGGTGGGACACGGTCCCCGCAAGGCATGCCGTGGGAATGGCGAGGGCGCGCATTTCCAAGAACGATTTTGAGGGCGCCGGAGAATCGCTGAACGAGGCCGCCCAGTTGCTTGCCGCAGGACGGAGGTGAGGCCCTTCTTTACGGATATGTATATATATGTATAGGTTTACACTATCTACACCTCCAGTTAGCTTGGTGGAAAGCAGTATTTCGGAGAGGGACGACACAGGGGTGAAGACATGAGCGAAAAACTTGGCAGTGGCACGCACAAGAGGGCCCTATGCCTTTTGATAGCCTGCACCATGGTGCTACCAGGTGCATTGGGGATACTGGCGCCGTTCGTCGGTTCGAAGGCGCCGGGGAAACCGGTCGTCACCGGGTTCGGCGACATCGACGTCAACGGGACGATCCTTCCAATTTCGGATTCCAGCCCGGGCGTCGTATTCAACAGCAAGGGCATTGCCATATTCACCGTCGACGGGAATATCACAGTCAGAAATGGCGGCCAACTGATTCTGAGGAACGTCAATATCGATTTTCTGCAGGATGTCAACAATGTCTATAAGTTTACGGTCGATAACCAGAGCACTCTTACAATGTCGAACGCGACTATAACGACCAACTACACTCAATTGAGCGCATACATCCCCCTTGCCATGTACGTGAACGACTCCACTCTGAAAATGGAGAACTACTCGGTTCTGGCATTCCCGGGCGCGCTGGAAGTGCGCAACTCCACCGTCTATGTAAATGACTCCTGGATAACGGGCCAGGACCCGACCAACGCGTTCGCCACCACAGGGGAGTTCGATGACTGGACGAGCAACTTCTACACCGTCATCCCGACGAACGTCAACGGCTACCTGAGCACGCTGGACCCCGCGCAGGCGGACACATTAAACGACGGGCCGAAGCTCTATTTCGAGAGATGCAACAACACGACGTTCGGAAACAGCAGGATAGACATGCTGTACGAGGATGCGAATTACCAGAGAACGGGAACGGTAACATCAATTTATCCTTCTGCAAGAGGACCTACAGATAACAGCGTTGGTAGCCTTACCAATTTACAGAATGCCAATGATTCATTATACGTTGTAGTTCCATCTTTATTCAATGTTTTAAACATCTCCAATTTTGATACTTCTTCCCTAAACCCGAGCATGACTATTACTTCTGCAACTTTAGTAGTAGTATATAATACAACAACATACGGAAGAACACCTTCTGGACCAGGTGATGAATCAACGTTAAACTGGAGCACATTGGGTGGTTCTTATCAAGTTGCTTTTATACTAGATAATTATTCTCTGTTTAGTATAAATACAACAAATTTATTTGGAGCGGGTGTCAATACTTTAGGAGAACTTGGTTCAATTAGTTTACGGTTTGAAGATATGGATAATAACGGAGATCCAGTACCATCTGTTAATTTTGATATGATAGAAATCATTGTAACTCAAGTACCCCCCTTCGACTACACCGCAATCAATTTCAACGACTGTGAAGCCTCATTCTTCAACACATACACCTCCATTGACTTTGTCAACGAGACCAAGAACCTCCTCCCCGGGCGCCACAACGCCTTCAACCTCACCACTGGCTCCCACGTCTATCTCTACAACGACACAATCGACCTCGATGACAACAACGTCGCTGGCCCCGATTATCTGGAAGGGAACGCTACCAGCCCGGTCGCGCCCTTCGACTTCCTGGACGCCGCATCCGAGGCATACATCTACAGGCTTGTGGACACGCCGGTCATCGACGGCTGGAACAACCCCGTGACGAACGCCACCGTCAACGCGACCCTGGACCACATCAACCCGACGGCCGTGCAGTACGTCTCGAACCTGAACGACCTCGGCGCGGGGGCGACCGTGGACAACCTCTCGGCCGACGCCAGGGCGCTGGCATACCTCAACAGGACCCAGGACAGATACATCTTTGGCGGGAACTACACCAGCACGAATAACTACGGAAAGACCCTGTTGCCCCTTATAAGCGACGTCATCAACCCCTCCACGCTTCCGAACGGCCAGTACTTCGGCAACTACATGTTCAACGCGTCATACTGGAACGGAACGGGATGGAACAATGCCAGCGCGAAACGCAGCCTCCTGGCTTTCCCGGACATGACGGCCGAGGCGAACGCCTTCGAATTGGTGGACAGCATCTCAGGCGCGCCGATACTGAAACTATCGAACTATTATCCGCTAAAGCCTGACCTTACGATAGAATCCACGAACATCACCTTCACGCCTCTCGTTCCCCCCAACGTCAATGAGAGAGAGGAGTACCAGACCAATGTCAAAATCGCCAACGTGGGCAATACCACCGCAGTGAATTTCAACGTGACGCTTACTGTCTTTTACCAAGGTATCGTCAACTGGACTTACACATGGGGCGTAGATGCCCTGAAGGGCGGCGATAACAGGACCCTGACCGTCGTTGCCACGGCCTGGAACGGTGGGAGGCATACGTACCAGGTGGTGGTAGATCCGGATAATAAGATAAATGAGGATTTCAGAGGCAACAACACCAATTCCACATTCCTGGACATCATCCCAGACCGCCCCGAGCTGTCCATCGTCCAGGCCGGCATTAACTTTTATCCCACAACGGTCCCGGTGGGCATGCCCGTCGCTGTCAATGCGACCGTGTACAACACCGGAACCAGCAACGCCACGGGCGTGGAGGTCCGATTCTATAACCAGAACCCCGATGTGCTGGGGGATGGCCTTCCGGATGCGGGCGTCTTCCCCGTCGGAACGAGCTCATTGGACGTGAACATCTATGCCCCAAACACGACCTCGATAGTCTACATCCCCGACGTGTATGGAAACATGACAATATACGTATGGATAGACCCTGTGAACGTCATACCAGAACGCGAGGACGACATATACAATAACACAGCAAACAGGTCCTTCACGGTTACTCCGCAGCCCAACCTTGAAGTAATGTACATCAATCTGTCGGATGAAACGCCGATGGAAAACACTTCTGTAATGATAGCCGCAAACGTTAACAATACCGGCGGCACAGATGTTACGACTAACTTCACCGTCACATTATACCTGGATTCCATTGCATATGTGATCAACACAGCCGTGGTAAATGGGTTGGGCGCAAATAACAATACGACCATTTTCCTGAACTACACGTTCACGAGCCACGGATACCACACGATAATCGCCGAGGTCGACACCAATGGCGCGGTCACCGAGAGCGATGAAACAGATAATACGATTACAAAGCAGATTGTCGTCTACTACCTCGTCACCGACCTCATAGTCAACAGCACGAACGGCCCGGGCAACCCGCGCATAATCGACACGCCCATCGTAGTCCCGGGTTTCGTCCTAGTCGAGGGGACGGGCGTGCTCATAGTGCGCAGCGATCTCAAGATATCCCAGGCCTCGGCCAACCAGCACACGTTCGTCGTACGGAACACCGGCAACGTCACTCTGGCCAACGGGCAGATATCCACGGACGGGTACTCCCTCACGATGACGTTGAGCGACAGCGCGGTCCTGTACGCCAACGGCGTGCAGATGCCCTCCACGCTGAACATAGAGGCGTCTGGAACGTCGCGCGCCTACTTCGAGGGCGCGACCATAGGCGGCTATTTCGACTTCGCCGAAGGCTCGAGCGTGCGGATGCTCGCCGGCAACTCAACCTTCTCGAGGCCGATGTTCAACGTCCGCGGGAACGCGAACCTCACCTTCGTGGCGTCGTACGTGCCTCTGCTCACGTCCTACGACACCTCCAACATCACGATATACCGCTGGCTGACGGTCAACGTCGCCGACGGCGTCGACCCCGGCTACCCGGTACAGGGCGCCTCGGTGAACGTCACGAGCGGGCTGGACAACGTTTCGCTGGCGACGGCCTTCACGGATGCGAGCGGCCAGGCGCAGTTCATGCTCATGAGCGACGTCATCAACCCGCTGATATACCCCAACTCGTACTTCGTCGGCAACTACAAGGTGCTCGTTGGATACACGTCAGGCCCATTCACCTCCCTTGGCGCGTTCGAAGGCCTGACGCTCGCCCAGTACCCGTCCATGTCGGACGGAGACAACCGCCCGGGCCTGGTCATAAGGCTCGGGGACGTCCTGCCGGACCTGGACCCGCCGGTCTGGGCGTCCAACGCCAACCCGGGGAGGGGGCAGTCCGTGACAATCACGACGGTCGTCAACAACACCGGCGTGGCCGACGCCTACAGCGTCCTCATATACATCAGGGACTCGACCACGAGCGAGATAATCAAGGCCGAGGTGGCCCCGTTCATAGCCAAGAACGGCGGCTCGTACTGGATCAACGCCACGACGTCCTTCAACGACATCTCGGACATCGGCGCCCACAACATCACGGTCGAAGTGGACCCGTACAACCAGATACCGGAGATGAATAACTCCAACAACGTCGGCTGGACGATCATCACCGTGCGCGGCCTGCCGGACATAGAGATAGGCAGCATCGGCGTATCCCCGCTCACCCGCGTCGTCAACAGCACAGCGAGCGTCATAATCCAGGTGAACAACATCGGGGACGTGCCGACGGGCTCGTTCGACATGCGGACCTATGTGCGCAGCGCGAGCCTCGCCATCAACGACACCGTCCTACTGAACACGACCACGATAGGCAGCATACCGGCTGGCGCATACGTCACCGTCAACGTCTCCTGGCTACCCGGCCTCCCCGGCACGTACGATGTGATAGTCGACGCGGACCCAACGAACGCGGTGGCGGAGTTCAACAAGACGAACAACAACGTCACCGCGACCGGCATCAACGTGCTGGACTACGCCTCGCTGTACATCAGCACGATATCATTCTCGCCCGCGGGCCCCGTGAGCAACCGCACGTTCGTGACCGTCGCGGCCACCGTGCACAACACGGGCGAGATGGTCGCGAACAACATCGTCGTCACGTTCTATGACGGCTCGGTCGCCAACCCGCCCATAGGGACGGCGACCATCTCGCGCCTCCCCACCTTCGCGGGGAGCATCATAGCCACGGCCTCCATAGACTGGTTCGCGACGTGCACGGGAAGGTCCGAGAACCACACCATAATCGCAACGGTGTCGTACGACCCGAACGAGGCGCCGGGCACGCCGGTCAGCCACGTGGCGCAGACCTACATCGTAGTCGTCGACCCGAGGCCAGACCTCGTTGTTTCGGCGTCCGGCATTACCGTCCTCAACGCCGACTACACTGCGGCCGCGAACGTGACGGAAGGCAGCACTTTCAACGTCAACGTCACCGTCTTCAACAACGGCACGGACCCTGCGCTGAACTTCACCGTCGAGGTCTTCAACGACACGGTCTCGGACCTTGCGCTCATGGGCAATTTCACTGTGTCGAACCTCACGGGAGGCTCGAACGTAACCGTGAGGATAGCCTGCAGGGCCCTCTCCGGCCAGGGCAGCCACCCGATATTCGCGGTCATAGACAGGGAGATGAACCTCACGGACGGCAAGACTGGCTCTGTCGAGGAGCCGAACGAGGCAAACAACGCGGCCAACAAGACCCTGCTGGTCGTCGGGCCGCTCGTGGACATCGTCATCATCTCGCCCTCGTCCGGTTTCACGCTGATACTTAAATCTTCGGACAATTTCATCGTGGACGGTCGCATTCTCAGCAGGGCCGATTCGACAGGCGTGGCGAACGTTCAAGTCACCATCGAACTGCTGCTGGATGGCAGCGTAGTAGGCTCGGTAATCGCGACCTCCGGTTCTGATGGCTACTTCATTACGAGCAGCCAGCCCCTGCCGGCGCCTGCCGTGACGGGAATGTATTACGTGCGTGCCACTGCGAATGGAGCGCCTGAGAGCTTGGTCTCCTTCAATGTCCTTCCAGAGCCTCAAAAGCCGCTTGACTGGTGGTGGTACGCCATAATTATAGCCATCATCGTCGGCGCTGTCATCGGCGGCATAACGGCATACTACTACTTCGTCGGCGTCGGCAAGATGGTCGAGTGCGGCGAGTGCGGCGCGTTCATACCGGAGGGCTCGACCAAGTGCCCGAAGTGCGGCGTCGAGTTCGAGGGCGAGACTGCCAAATGCAGCGTCTGCGGCGCGTGGGTGCCCATGAGCGCGAAGCAGTGCACGGAGTGCGGCACGGCCTTCACCACCGGCGAGGAGATCGTCGAGGAGTACGAGGTCACGATGCGCAGGCAGTACGACGAGCTCGTGAACAAGATCAAGTTCGAGGCCTCGCAGAAGGGCGTGAATGACGCGGAGTTCAAGGCGTGGTGGCCCAGGCAGCCGACCTACATCACCTTCGACCAGTGGCTCCGAGAGGAGGAGGAGATGAAGAAGACCGGCTCGGCGCCGTGCCCGAACTGCGGGACGCCCAACAGCGTCACGGGCAGGGTCTGCCACAAGTGCGGCACCGTCCTCGATGCGGCAAAGCCGAAGGGCAAGATGCCCCCGCCGGCAGCGGCGGCCGCGCCGGTTGCGGCTGCTGCGGCCCAGCCCCCGGCGACGGCGCCAAAGGAGCTCAAGAGGTGCCCGGACTGCGGGATGAACATCGACTCCAGGGAGAAGGTCTGCCCGGTGTGCGGCCACGACTTCGAGAAGGGCGCACCGGCCCAGGCGCAGAGGCAGCCTGTCCAGCAGCAGCCGGGGCAGCAGGGCCAGCCGATGGAGCCAAGGCGGGTCGTGAAGAAGATAGTCAGGAAGCCCATGGCGCCGGGGCAGCAGCCCGAGGCCGCAGAGGAGAAGAAAGAGGGCGGGCAGTAAGGGGATTTCTTCGAAATCCCCCTTAACCCCCATAAGGGATTTGGCTGAAAACCTTTACTAAATTCTCTTTTAACATTCACTGAATTGTATCGGATGAGCATATCTGTCAAACGTCGTAGACCCGATTCGAATGCGCGTTAATCGCGGGGGTGTTTGGCGTAAATCCTTTTAGAAAATAATAATCAATAAATACTTGAAAGAGAATATCTATCAATACAGGGGTGAATTAAAATGAAGTTCGGAAAAAGAGCCCTCTTGTGGGGAATCGTGGTTGCCCTCTGCATCACATCGGTTCAGGGATTTGCAAATGCGACTTCGCAGCCCGAACCTATCGAAAAAAGCGCCGTAACTGAGATTGAAGAATCGCAATCTAATGTTAAAAATGAAATCGAAATAAGTGCTCCTTCTTCATCTATCACGAAGAAGCAACTCACGCTTTCATCAGGTATATCGAGCCAGCCAATCATCCGGACTTCGAACAGCGGTGAATTCAACTTGGCATGGACGGATTGGTTCACCACGGAAGATAACAATACCCAATTGGCGCTAGCTTTCAAGACTAGCAACGATAAGGGGAACAAGTGGACAGCAGACAAACCGATTGTGTGGTTGGACGCTCCGGCAACCTATGTAGACATGGCGGTCGATAGTGCTAATATCGCAATAGTTTGGGAGGCGAGTCAACAATTCTCGGTGATATTCAGCTCAGACAAAGGGGATACATGGTCTTCGCCATACACAATTTACGGAGCGGAATTCCCATCCGTTGCAGTAATACAGAATGATGCCTACGTAGTTTCAAAACAGGGATTGCTCGGAACACCATTTGTTTCGACCCAAAAATTGACTTGGGCTCCGGGCAGCAGCACTCCCACGACACAAACCCTGAACCCCGGAGGCTGGCAGTACTCTACTGTGCCCAAGGTTCAGATATCCAACGACACTATTCATATCGTCATTGCCGACAGCAGCACGAGCGCTATCTACCATTATTCAAGCAGCGACGACGGCACAAGCTGGGACAACAATGTAATCGCAAGTTGCCACGCAGTGGACGATGCGCGCGCGATGTCGTTCACAACCCGATACGACAAGTTGTGCGTTGCGTGGAGCGATTATACAGACAGCACCTATCAAATAAAATGCGCGGTAAGTCAGGATAATGGTCTGGCATGGGAAGCACCATTCGATATTCAAACCGCAACGGATTCGTTTTTACCTGTTGCAGAAATAGATTCGCAGGAACGTATCATCGTTGCATGGGATGATGCTGCATCCTCTTCAATCAAGCACGCTATCTATGGTCTGGATGGCACGATTATCGAAGATTCGACAACGCTGTCGACCGTGGCACCAGAAACCGTCGCCAACCCAACCATGGCCCTAGACCAAAAGGATAGATGGTACACGATTTGGGAAGATATATCTAACTTCGAGAGCACTAACGAATTGTACATCGCCACCAACCAGATGGAGTTTGACATCCAGCTCGATTTGATTAACGATTGCATCAAGAACATTCCACCTGAAGCGTTTGAAAAGAATCCGGAGCAGAGGCGGAACGCCCTTCTCGAAAAGATGGACGCCGTCGAAACCATGATTTACGATGGCGATTACAACGGCGCGATCCAGAAACTCAAGAACGATATTCGCACGAAGATGGACGGCTCAATTGACGGGAATCCAAAGAACGACTGGATCGTTGACTCGGTATGGCAGAACGAGATGGATAGATTGATATCTGGTCTTGTAATGAGTTTGCAGTTAAAAATGAGACCATTCGAGCCGCATACAGAGGGTTCTTGGTCTTGCGATATAGGCGAAAGCGGAGATACGACTATCCAAATGGGTCTATGCATTCTAGACAATACTGCCGGATCCGGATGGTCAGCACCAATCCCAAAAACCGGGGGAGGATACTATAGAGCGGGAAGCCAATGGGCTAAATTCCTATTGAATGTACCAAACACAGTGACATATAAGAATATCGAATGCAGAATTACGTTTACTTATTATGCAAGTCAGGATGTGACGTTAATGCAGTTCTATGGCCCCTCTTATAATTATGCTGTAATGGGAACGCTGCCAGCAGCAAGCAATTGGAAGGTATGGACAATAGAGACCAAATATAACTTGAACTATGATTATTATGGCCATTCTGATTTCAATATTTTAATTCAATTTAACCAACCGCTCAATTTGGATTTATTGGCAGCGGTTGAAGTGAGATACCAATGCGACGTAGGCACAAGCGGCGATAATATTGTGATAAATCACAATCCGGGAATTTGCCTTCACGATACTGAATGGAGCGGAGTTCAAACTATAGATGGGAGGTCATGTAAAATCGGCTCGTTTTCGGCAGCCGGGAACGGCCCTAATTTCTGGATCAACTCCCCTAAAGTTGGAACGACCTCAACTTCGGGGGTAGAATACAGAATTGAAATCGTGTATAAAACAACGCTTACTCTAACAACATACCTTAATTCTCACCCCGGATATGCCCTATATCTTCAGCAGTATGGTGGTAGTTGGCCATACAATAATTTAATTAAACTATCGACCGATGAGCAATGGCATACTAGCATAGCGATTACTAATCATTTATGGTATTACGACGCCGATGGCAATAGCCAATATTGGAACGTGCTATTCCAGATTGGCTTTTCGCCAGTAAGGTATGATAATATCGGTGAAATTATTACCGTCGATACAATCAATATTACTGTGGCGAGAGACTATTGTGACGTTGGAACGGATGGCGACACTAATACGACTGCCCATGAACCCGGAATATCCGTTTTTCCTTCTGAGTGGAGCGATAAGACAACAAGGGATGGAATGTCTTGCAGGTATAAGGATGTAGGCGGTGCAAATCTCCTCATTAACGGTGTCAATACTGAGAAAGATTATGTAGTTCGAATTAAATATAGATGTCTTATTACTTCCTCTACGCCAGGAAAATTCAGGACATGGGACGGTTTACAGTATCGTGACTTAGGGGAATACAAAAGGGATAATGTTATTAGAGACGAGACCTTCATCGTAAAAGCCTTCTGGTTCAACGATGTCAACGAACTAGGGTACACTTCCGAGATGAACGTTTTCCTGGACTTTTCGACGGAAATCACCTTATACGATGTTTCAGTCGGCGTAATGGAAAAATATGCAATTCTGATTGGTGGCGGCGATACCAATGGTCCGGATAATCATCCCGCGTTCACCAACGATTTCTTTGAAATGTACAGTAAATTAAAAGCCTATCAAGATTGGAAAGACGAGAATATTTATGCTTACTTATGGGATAAAACAAATACATATGATCAAAGAATAGATGGCAATGCGAACATATCAAATTTAAGATTTGCTATAATGGACATCGGGCGAAAAATTACTTACGATGATTTATTTTTCTTTGTAGAAATATGCCACGGATTCGATCACGCTACGGATGGTTCTTTTCAACTATATAATACGACGACGAATTTTGAAGACCTTATAATGTTCTCTATATCTAAACCGAGCTATCCAGTTACATTAAAGAGCCTACTCGATACATGTATCTCAGATAGGTATGCCCGTATGATATTCATTGCGCAAAGTTGTTATTCCGGTCATGCGGTAACAAATCTTGCCAGCCACAATAGGATCATAATGAGTGCGTCACAATCTCATGAGATGACATATACTAATCGAGGGAATCCTCCAACTCATTGGGCATTTATCTGTAAGGGGAGTCGATCTCAATTTCCTTATCCAGATATCCCAGGATTCTTGCTTACAATAGGCGCTTCAACAGATCCAAGAACTTTGGAATATGGATTTGATAATGGCTGCAATGCAGCAGTTTTTAATGGCAATCCATCAAATCCACAAGTATATAATCACGATTTATCGATGTATACTTATCTGTGAGGGGTAAAATGAATATACAAAAAAAAGAAAAAGCGATAGCATTTTTATTAAATACTATTTTATTAATTGGGGTGATTGTTTCTAGCTATTTTTCAGTTGTTTATACAACTCGGTCACCCGATGATATTTTATTGCAGATTTTTACAATCATTTTTTGTGTCGCTGTTTTTTCATTTATCATTGGTTTCACTCTTAGAAAAATTCAAATTCGACAACTTATGAGCCGTTGGAAAGCAACGAATATATTAATCTTCGGAATAATGTCATTAGTGATTGCTTATCTCTACTATTATGACAAGACCGGTTGGTATATTCCTCAATCTGGAGTAAGTACAGGAATCGCATATGGTCTATTTGCCTATGGGACGACATTACTTGGCGCTGGTATTATTTTCTCTATCACAAGCATAAAGGAAAAAAAACAATGATAAACTGGACTGCACCCCGTTCAATGGACACTTAGAATAGATATGAAAACATTGGAGGAGTCCTAGATGTCAAACATAGTAACCGATTGACGCGAGTACGATTGATGCCCGGCCTATGGCTTCTTCTGTTCCTTGTTGGCCTCCTTTTCCATGAAGGACGCGACCTCGCCCATGACCTTCTCCTTGTCCTTGTAGTAGGCGCTGATGAGCTTGGCGACCTGGCGGTAGTTGTTGAAGCCGGCCTTGCGCATGTAGTCCAGGATGTCGATGCGGCGCTTGACCTCGCGCTGCATCTCCCTCGGCGTCCAGTTCTTGGACATCGCTATCTGCTCGTAGATGTAGCTGTGGCCGCTGTAGTTGAAGGTGTCGTCCGCCGGGTTCCACGAGTAGACGGAGTTGGTGATGAGCTCGTTCGTCTCGGGGTTCAGGCCCACGATCTCCGTCAGGGCCTTGACCCGCCTGGTCATCTTGGTTCCGACCTTGACCTGCGCCTGGAGCATCACGAGGTTCAAGGCGCCCAGCAGCGCGCGGGGGATCTCGATGGGGGGCTGCTCCATCCTGTTCACCATCGCCTGGACGCTCTCCGCGTGGAAGGTGGTGTACGCGCTCTTCCCCGTCGCCATGGCCTGGAAGACTACATACGCCTCGGAGCCCCTGACCTCGCCGACCATCAGGTACTGCGGGCGCTGCCTCAGGGCCGCTGTGAGCAGATCGAACATGCTGATCTCGCCCGCGGACTTGCCCGTCGCGGACTTGTCGCCGCCGAAACCGGCCCTCGTGAGCAAGGGCACCCAGTTCTCGTGGGGGAGGTTCAGCTCCCTCGTGTCCTCGATGCTGACAATCTTCATCTGAGGGGGGATGAACAGAAGGATGGCGTTCAGGGTGGTGGTCTTGCCACTCGCCGTGCCTCCGCAGACGAGCATCGACTTCCCGTTCTCGATGCACAGCCACATGTACGCCATCATGTCCGTGCTCATGGTCTTGAACTTCAGCAGGTCCAGCGGCGTGAAGGGGTTCTCCTTGAACCGCCTGACCGTGAAGGACGAGCCGCGCTTCGTCACGTGCGTGCCCAGCGTGGCCTGGAGCCTGGAGCCGTCGGGGATCGTGGCGTCGAGCATGGGCTCGGCTACGGAGATGTGCTTGCCGCACTTCTGGGCCAGCCAGACGACGAAGCCGTCGAGCTCCGAGCTCGTCGTGAACTTGAGGTTGGACCTGATGGAGCCGTATTTCCTGTGGTAGATGTAGATGGGGACGTTCATTCCGTCGCAGGATATGTCCTCGACCTCGGGGTCGATCATCGCCACGTCGACCGGCCCGTACCTGATGAAGTCGCGGACGATATAGTAGATTATGCGCTCCTTCGACACTGGATGGAGAGTGACGCCGAGGTCCATGAGGATGCTGTCGACCGCGTCCCGGAGGTACTGCTCCTTCTTCTTGGGTGTGGCATCCTGAAGGAACTGAAGGGAATCGATGAGTATCTCCTTCATCACCTCCAGCATGTCCTCCTCCTCGCGCATGAGCTGCGGCTCTATCGCTTCGTACAGATACTCGTTGGCGATGTTGTCGTGCTTTATGCGCACATAGCTGTAGCGCTCGAGGATGGGGGTTATCTCTATCTCGCTGAGGTTCTTCTCCGTGAGCTTTGGGATGACGACTACGTCCCCCTTGAACTGCTCCTTCGCGCCCCTGGGCATGACGACCTTGGCCGTGCGCTTCTTGCCGATGAGCGCCTTCATGTACTTCGCCTTGGCCGAGCCCAGCGCCGCCGAGAAGCCGCTCTGCCGCCTGCGCTCGGACTCGTCCTCGTCCGTCGGCGCCCCCTCCTCGGGAGGCCTGGGCTGCTCGGCGCCCTCGACCATCATATCACCTCGAGGATGACGAAGCCGAGCAGGAGCATGATGGTGCTGTGGCGGAGCCCGCTCGATATCTTGCCGTTCTGCAGCACCCCTGCCATAATGCCGTCTCCGACGGCGTGTATGATCGCGGAGACGAAGAACGACAGCTCTATGGACGGGATGACCGAGACGTCCAGGGACGCCATTCCCCCGGAGATGCCGGCCGCCTCGGACGCCGCCGCCACTCCCACGCCGGCCTCCCTGATCTTCGGCAGGAACGTGACGTTCAAGATGATGATCGTCACTAGGAACACGAAGTACGAGATGTAGACGACAGCCAGGTAGGTTGTCATGGCGATCTTCCTCTCGTCGAAGGTCATCTGCGCCTCCCTCGCATCGTGGGACACCATCGTGAGCACGTCGGCGACGTTGCCTCCGGCGTCGCTGGCCTTGGCGATGATGGCCACTATCCTGTTCACGGAGGGAGTGTTTATGCGCTTGGAGAAAAGCCTCAGGGCCTCCGTGGCCGTCACCCCCCATTCTATCTGCGCGGCCATCTTCTTGATCTCCTCGGTCAGCTTGCCGTACCTGCCCGACGATGCGACGACTATGGCGTCGGCCAGCGTCATGCCGAACCTGCCGGCCTCGGCCACGTCCCTGAGGAACTCTGGAAGCCTTTTCTCTATAGCCTCTATATCGCTCAATTGCTTGGACTTATAGAACGAATAGGGGCCCATCAGCACTATGACCGCCAGCACCATGAAATTGACCATGCGCTTGGTCGGCGACTCCCCCTGCTCCGGGATGCCGTCGCCGTCGTTGTCGTGGCCCTGGAGGGCGTCGAGCCTGTCTATCCTCCCGTCGTGGTTCTTGTCGTAGAGGTTCAGCTTCTTGAAGGAGTAGTCGACCTGGTCGGTGAAGTTCATTATCGCTATGACGACGAGTATCAGGGCCACGGCCGCGCAGACCCCGATGATTAGCTTCGTGTAGTCGCTCTTCTTGGCCATCGCGACCTTCTTCATCTCCGACTTTGTCATCTTCTCCATCCCATCACTCCTGCCCTATGTTCCAGATGACGAAAATGAACCCGAATTGCGATATCGGCAGCATCAGCCCGGTGACGAGCCAGAGTATCATGGACGTCTGGCCCGAGCTCCCGCCGATGATTGCCATGATGGACAGGATGACGACCAGAAACAGGGGGAACGCGACGACGACGGTGACGAAGCTCTCTGCAAGCATGGCCAGGGTCTCCATGGTCGAGCGCATGGCGAGCTTGTCCTCCCTCTCGAACTGCTCCGCCTTCGTGAGGAAGAAGGGCTTCAGCTGACCGCCGGAGGTCGAGGTGGTGACCACGCCCTGCAGGAAGTCCTGGAATTTCACCGACGGGGAGCGCAGGGAGCCCCTCTTTATTGCCGTGAGGATGTCCACGCCCAGCAGCTCGGTGTCCCTGGTAATCCACTCGGCCTCGTTCATTATCTCGCCGTAGACGGGCTGCCTGGCGAGCTCCTTGAAGATGACGTCCACGGGCACGTTGGCCGACGCCATCGCGGAGATGAAGCTCATCGCGCTGGTGATGCGCCTGTCTATCTTGCGCGCCCTGGCCTTGGCCTTGCTCCCCGGCGAGCCCTTAAGCACAAATATTGCCAGGAAGGGTATTAGAACTCCCAGCGGCATTATGAAGAGGAACATGATGTTGTGCAACAGGAGGTAGAACACGAGGCCCGCAACCACGGTGCCTATCGTGCCCGCGATTCCGGCGATGAGGGCCGAGGTGTACACGTAGGCCATGTATTCCTCGGGCCTTATCTTCATGTGCGCCTTCACGAGGTTCTCCTCGAGGACCTCGTCGTGCACGCCTTTCCTGGTCACGTAATTGCCGAAGAGGCGCCATGCGAACGCCTCGAACGACGGGAGCTTGATGTAGTTGGGCACCGAGCCCTTGCGCAGCATCACGACGTGCGGCCCGTGCATGGCCTCGGCGCCCGCGCGCTTGGTCCTGAGGTGCTGCTGCTTGGTCTCCAGCTTCTGGAAGACGTCGACGGTCTCATGCGCCAACCGGGGCACCTCCGGCGCCGACGGCCTCTACCGTCCAGCCCATCTCCTCGCGCATCTTGGCTATGGTCTCCTTTGGCTCCTTGTAATATGCTACGATGGCGTTGGATATCTCGCGGTAGTCGACGATGTTCTTCTCCACGAGGTACTTGATGAGGTCCACGCGCTGGCGGAACTCCGTCTCCATCTCCTCGTGGGTCATGTTCTTCATCTCCTTCAGCTGGTCGAGGATGTAGCTGTGCCCCTTGTAGATGAAGGCGTCCGTGCGCTGGTCCCACTCGTAAACGGTATTGGTAATCAGCTCGTTGGTCTCGGGCTCGAAGCCGATGAGCTCGACGACCTGCGTGATGCGGCGCACCTGGTTGTCGCGCACGCGCACGTGGCTCTGGATGATGACGAAGTTCAGGGCCGTGAGCAGTATCCTCGGGGTGTTGATTGGCGGGTTCTCGAGCCTGTTGACCATGCTCTTCACCGAGTCGGCGTGCATGGTGGAGTATGTCGTGTGGCCCGTGGCCATCGCCTGGAACATCGTCGCCGTCTCGGCCCCCCTGACCTCTCCGACGATGATGTAGTTGGGCCTCTGCCTCAGCGCGGCCCTGACGAGCTCGTACATGTCTATCTCGCCCGCGGCCTTGCCGTCGGCCCCGCGCTCCCCCACGCCGGTTCGGGTCGTGCCGGGTATCCAGTTCTCGTGAGGGAGGTTGATCTCCCTGGTGTCCTCCATGGTGACTATCTTCGCCCCGGGCCTTATGAAGATGGCGATGGCGTTCAGCGTCGCGGTCTTTCCGCTCGCGGTTCCGCCGCACACGAGCATCGACTTGCCGTTCTCGACGGCCATCCAGAAGTAGGCGACCATCTCGGGGTTTGCGGTGTTGAAATTGATGAGCTCGACAGGTGTGAAAGGCTTCTCCTTGAAGCG
This sequence comes from Methanobacteriota archaeon, assembly GCA_016214785.1. Taxonomy (GTDB): domain Archaea; phylum Thermoplasmatota; class Thermoplasmata; order SG8-5; family JACRNV01; genus JACRNV01. The sequence goes on along the minus strand of JACRNV010000013.1, from coordinate 4,943 downwards.
CCTTATCGTGAACGAGGAGCCGCGGGTGGTGACCTCCCTGGCGTAGGTGGCCTGGACCCTGTGGCCCTCGAAGGTCGTGCCGTCCAGGATCGGTAGCGAGACAGAAACCTGTTTCCCGCAGCGCTGGCCGAGCTGGATGACGAAGCTGTTGAGGTCGTCCTCCTCCTCGAATATGACGTTCGTCTTTATGGACTCGAACTTCTGGTGGAATATGTAGAGCGGCACGCCGACGCCGTCGCACGATATGTCCTCGATCTTCGGGTCGTGCATGAGGACGTCTATCCTGCCGTAGCCGACGAAGTCCCTGATGATGTAGTACACGACCTTCTCTTTCGTCGTAGGGTCGAGCCGCATGTTGCGGGTCCTGATGAAGCTGTCTATGCTCTTCTTTAGGTAGTTCTCCTTGTCCTTGATGGCCATCTTGTCGAGCTCGTACTCGAGCGTGCGCTGTAGGGAGTCCCGGACGAGGTCGATGACCGCCTTCTCCTTTTCGTCGAGCGGCGGCTCTATCGATTCATAGACGTACTCGCTCTTCTCCGTGTCGTAGATGACGCGAGCGTAGCTGAACGGCGGCCTGATGGACGCGAAGTCCTGCTCCTCTATGTGCGGGCCCGCGAGCGGCGGCGTCGGGCAGAGCGGCGAGCCGCGCCCCTCCTTCCATTCCTGCTCGACTATCTTGGTGCCGCGGGGCATGAGCCTCTTGGTGCTCTTGGACTGCGCTCTGGCGAGCTTCGAGAGGTATGCCTCCTTCAGCCCCACCTCATCCCCCCTCCTCGCCGACGATGAGCTCGAACTGGGCCTGCGTGACCGTGACGCTGGTCAAATACCTGTAATCAAAAGTGAAGGTGATGTTCTTATCAAGGCATGTTAGGTTGCATACCGCGAACGAAGCGGAATGGTTTTGAGTGGGGGTAGAGGCGTTGTACGGCACGCTTGTCCTGTTCAGGTAGTTGGTGAAGAAATGCTCCCATGCGACGGCCTGCTGCGAGTATATCTTGTACGTGATGTTGGACGTGAAGTCGCTGGCGTCATAGCCCGAGATGTTCGCCGCATTCTCGTAGTAGTCGCTGGCCGTGTACCTGAGCGCCGTGTGGATGCCCGTCGTCCCCGCCCCGGCATAGGACTTGTTGACGCCTATGAGGCTGACCTGGGCGACCGAGAGCCTGTAAAACGTGCCCTCCTGCCTTATCCTGAACTGCGGCATGCTCTTGACTATCTGGCCGTCTGGCTGCTCGAGGATGAGGGCGTCGTTCTGGTAGATGTACGTCTGCTGGACGTAGTACCTGTTCGGGGCGACCATCTCGATGGCCCCGCTGCTGTTGCCAGAGACCGCGTACAGGGTCGCTGTGTAGTTTGCCGAGTAGACCGTGTAGTTGAACGATATGTTGGACGCGCCCTCGTTCGGGAGGATGTTGAGGAAGCCTATCGTCGGCGAGGCGAACATCGGCACGCCCTCCGAGCCCAGCGTGACCGGGGAGTATATCATGATGTCGAGCGAGCCGCCGTTGTGCGCGGCCAGTATCTGGTTGTCCATCGCCCACTTGAGGTTGCCGAACTGCGCCTCGACGTTGGACATGTGCTTGGCCTCGTTGTCCTCCATCCAGACCGGCACGTACTGGTTGGTGAATACGGAGAGCAATGTCATGAAAATCATGAGGGCCATGATGGTACCGACAGTGGATGCGACCCCCTCGCTGTCCCAGGCCCTGCGCCTTTTAACGAGGTTCGTGCCCCCCAGCGCCCTTTTTAGGGCGTACCCCTTGAACAACCTCATCTGACGTTCCCCTCGGGTACACCATTTATACAATATACTGTATATATAGATGTCGCTGGAAATGACGCTGCAATACGCCTCCAGCCAGCGATGCTGAAAGGGCGTTTCTGCCCGTCCCTACCTGAACGAGGCACAATGCTCCTTCAAGTTAAGCTTCAATTGCCTTATCACCGCATCGGCCTGCTCGTCCAGCCCTTTAGGGGCCGCCTGCGCCTTCCGCTCCCGCGAAGGCTGCGTGACCAGGTCGTAGTCAATCCTTATCCCGGTGATGCCGGAGAAGAGCGCAAGCCAGCCGTGCTCGACCATGTCGCCGTAGCCGCTAAACGTGAGGTCGAGGAGCTTTCCGCAGGTATTGTCCGCGCCCTCGCGCACTATGCGCCCGACGTCCTCGAGCCCTTCCAGGGAGAGGGAGAGGTTCGTCAGCGTGTCGCACTTCATGGGGTCCGACCCCCCGTTTCGGATGACGGCATCGGGCTTGAACTCCACACAGAGGGGCAGGTAAATCTCGCGCAGGGCGCGCGCCCACTGTATGTCGCCCGAGTACGGGGGCATCGGAATGTTCACGGTGAACCCGCTCCCGTCCCCCCTGCCCGTCTCGTGCGTGAATCCCCTCCCGGGATACAGGGTCCGGGGGTCCTGGTGGATGGAGATGAAGAGGACGCACGGGTCCTCGTAGAAGATGTCCATCGTCCCGTTCCCCTGGTGGGCGTCCGTGTCTATGACGAGAACGCGCTTCATGCCGTGCCTCTCGAGCAGGGCCTTCGCGGCGATGGCCACGTCGTTGAAGAGGCAGAACCCCTCGCCGTTGTCCCTGCCGGCGTGGTGGAAGCCGCCGAAGGTCATGGCAATGTCGTATTTTCCTTTCGCGAGGTCGTCCGCGCCCTTCAGCGCCGCACCGACGACGGCCATCGCCCCCTCGAGCATCCCGGGGTTCACGGGCGTGTCCAGCGAGAGCGTCCCCCCGCGCCTGGCCAGGCCCTTGACCTCCATGACGTACGCATGCGTATGGACGAGCAAGAGATCGCCGTCGGTGGCCAAGGGGGACCTGAGGAACTCGATGCCCTTGCCTTTGTCGATGCCGAACTTGCGCAGGAGCTCCATGTACCTGGCGAACCTGTCCGCCTTGAAAGGGTGATCCTTACCCAGGTCGTAGCGGGCCATGGCGGGGTTGTAGTAGATGGCGATCCTCTTACTGGGTTCCAACAGCGCAACCTCACCGAATGGATGGCTACCAATCGATATAAGAGCTGCTCCCTATGGCCTGGATTGGACAGCAAGTATGGCAATTGTGAGACTCATTGCACCGTCATCATCGGTCACGCGCAGCTCTATTTGATAGTCGCCTACTGCTGCGAAAGTGTGTTCTACGAGAGAGCCATCTCCCTGCGCCCCGTCGCCAAAGGTCCACTGATAAGACGTAACATTGCCGTCGATGTCGTAAGAACTGGAGGCGTCAAAGAAGAACTGGCGGTTGCCTTCCGTCACGTGCGCGAGCAAATCGTCAATCGGATAAACTTCAGTCGAAATGGACGAGCCGCGGGTTATGTCGCAATCGCTGAACTGGATATCGCCATAATGGCAATGAACGGCGTAGAACGTGTAGCCATCGATGTGCCCGAACGTCCCGTGGGTGGTATCTTGTTTGTCGCCCGATTCAAATATTATTTCTATCGGGTTGCAACCCTGCCTTGAAGTCGTGTAGTACAGTCTTATCTCGTAGCTTCTATCGAGGTACTTCTTGAGAGTTATTGTATCGGTCTGCGGCTCTCCCGTGGCTCTGGTGACCGAGACGTTGTGTATCTCGGTCCCGTTCTCGAATATCGCCATTGTAACCGTATTGTCTTTTCTCCCTGCCACCCGCAAGGTTATGTTGACTTCCTGGTACATCTCAATCTGTGGACGTATGCCTCGTACACCGCCGGGCCGTCCTGGTATTCGTGCGCGACAACGGGCGAATCGACCCAGCCGGAGTTCGTCCCGTCACCGAATTCGAAGAGATATTTTACTATCGCCGTGCCATCTGGAGCGTAGGACCCGGAGGCATCGAATGTGACCGCCTCATAGGTCTGCGCCTCGGACTGCGAGGCATTCAATTTCGCAATAGGGCGCTCGATTTGTACGTATTGCCCAACCACTTCCAGCCCCGGCGTGACCACAAGAGAGTCCGAGAACTCCGGCGCTGGGAAAACGAGAGTCACCCTGTCGCCATAATCCAATCTGAGGGTCGAGCCATCGCTGGACCGTAATATATCTTCCGCGTTCGTGCCGTTCGAGTGTCGGGCAATTATGGGAGACATTCGGATTATCTCTAGGTCTGGTTCGGGCGATGTGTCCAGCCCGACATAATCGAGAAGATGATAGGCGTCCCAAGTGAGCTTCACCTGAATGATGCCTGCCTGACTTTGTAAGTGCTCGCCGAGGTCGATGACAGTGTAAGACCATAGATCGCGAGGCCAGAATGTCGCTACCTGAGCCCATTCACCCGCTGCATTCATGATTTCAACATGTATTGGTCCAATAGGCAACGGGCCCTCCCACTGTCTCGGCGGGGGGCATAATGCGTCAGATCGAATGACGAGCCGTGTATTATCAGACGTAATCGCATTGAAATTGATGATGACAAAGTTCCCAGCTGTACCATTATAGGCAATATCATCGCTTTCGGAGATGAGCTCCAATACGTCGTTACCTTGATTGTCAACTGCTAAGGCAGGAAGGGATGGTTGCCTGAAACCTTTTATAGTCCCGTCTGGCGTAGTTCCGAGCATAATATTGCTATCATGAGCGATGTATTGGATTGACAGGCTATCCAAGTCAGTATATTCGTACGGGCTTTCTTCAGCGATGGCCAATATCAACTCGTCATTGGCGAAAGAGGCAGCATTGCTGATAGGCAAGGCGTCCAACGTGAAGCCGGTCTCGGGGCTTCCCTCCAAAATGCTATTCTCGGTGGAATAATCGGTCCCATTCCATGCATAAACATATGGGCATGACCCGCCGCCGCTTCCTCTCTGGATATAGACAGGAACGGTGTGAATAGTATTGTCAGCGGACATAGTCACGATAGACCTTCCGATATAAACACCATTGAACGAGCCGATTCTGTAATACATATTGGCGATGATTTCATAAGTTTCACCAATAGGTACTGATGCGGTGACATATTGCG
>JACRNV010000012.1 GCA_016214785.1 Methanobacteriota archaeon | reverse complement strand
CGGTGTGAATAGTATTGTCAGCGGACATAGTCACGATAGACCTTCCGATATAAACACCATTGAACGAGCCGATTCTGTAATACATATTGGCGATGATTTCATAAGTTTCACCAATAGGTACTGATGCGGTGACATATTGCGTATATCCGGGCTGCGTAGATTTGTCTCGGAAGGTTCCGTAATATCTGGTAGCTGCCGAGTTCCATATCACAAAGTCTGTCCCCTTATATATGGACCCCGAAGGCGGGGTTGCCGGAGTGCCATCTGTATATAGCAGTGAAGATGCAAGGAAAAGTGTTCCTCTGCTGGGCACATAAATATTGGTGGCGTGTGTGGTAATTCCTATCGAAACAATTGCATTAACCGTTGCAAACTGAGTAGGATTTATTTTGGACCATGCCTTGACCGTAACGGGTCCTGCGGCAACATTGGAGAACGAATAGAAGCCTTGCGCATCTGTTAGAGTAGTACGAATTTCAGGTGCAGGACCGCCCGCGCCAATGATCAATTGCACAGTTGTCGATGCAACGGGAATCGTCGTGTCTTCTTGGTAAACATGTCCATCGATTGCACCAAAATCTGTGACTGCGATTGTGACATGTGCATCACCATCACCGCCTGGATATGGTTCGATGTAACCTGATTTATCCTGTGCTCTTGATTGGAAGTAATATGTTTGACCGTTTTTTCCTGTGAATAGTTGCCAAAGAGCAGTTCCTGAGTACCAGTCCGTCCAAGGTCCACCAACTCCTTCCTTGTATTGCACATTATAACGAGTGATGTCAGAAACATAAGTGTCCCCTTGCCATATAACATAAAACGTAATGATATTATATGTGGAAGAACCAAAGCTGCATACGTGAGATGAGACTGGAGTTTGGTCTATAATTATTGGCCCAAAATGAACTGGCAACCCTATATTACCAGCATTATCTTTTACACATATGTGGAAATACCAAACACCATCAGCGGTGGCCGGGAAAGACACAGATGTTCCGCTAGTAAAAGTTCCACCACTCGGGTTCGTAGATGACCCATGATCAAAGATATACCTATAGCCATCGATTCCAGATGTGACGTCTGAAGAAGCCGTCCAACTGAACGCTGGGTTCGGGTCGAGCGACCAGACACCTATTGTGTGTGTGGACGAAGATACTACGGGTTGGGTCGGCAAATCCGAATCAATAATAAATGGCCCCGTATGCCCTGTGTTTCCCCATAACCCTGCATTGTTCATTGCTCTAACATGGAAGTACCAAGTACCGCTGGCCACAGTAGTGTATGTTTTTTGGCTCTGTGTTGTGAGAACCGTAGTACCAGAGTCCGTGGAAGGCGCGTTGTCAAGCAAATAACTATACCCAGATATCCCCGAGATTTCCGATGGGATGGTCCATGTGAAACTCGGCTGCACATTCGTCATAACGCTCGTAGGAATGTTCGAAGTTATGACCGGAACTGAGGGCGCGCTAGCATCGATCTTGATTTGATAATGCGCCGCAGTGCTCACCAGGCCTGCAGAATCAACAGCGCATATGTGCAGATACCATATCCCATCCGGCATGTTATTATATGATATTGATGTCTGGCTCATCGTGGTCGTACTCGGGGGGCTGGTAGTTGGTTGCTGGTCCATTAGATAACGATAACCGGGTATCCCCGAAGAATCCGTGCCCGGATTCGATGTCCATGTAAAAGACGGAGCGCAATTGGCATACCATTGGGTTGGGTCCGGATGGGTCGGCGATGAAATCGTCGGTGGAGTGGGAGAAATGGTGTCTAGTACAATTTGGTCGCTATTAAATCCGTAGTTCCCTGAACCATCTACGACAGAGATACACATAGTCTTTGTGCCATCGCCAGAAGTTCCACCGTAAGCAGGATTCGTTATGTCCCATGAGGCTACCGTTGACGACCAGCTCATCCAGCTTGTCCATAGATAATCGTAGCAATCAAATTCATCTATATAGATGCCCCATTGCCTGTTTCCATCGTAATCGGTTCTCATCCTCACCCACATCGTATCGCCTGCGACTTGAACAACATAGTTCGTCAGGGTTATTGGGCCTGTGATTGGTATATTGGTTCCACCACTGCTGGAAACAATTACTTGATCGCCATAGTTTAGATATAAAGCTGCGAACCGTATCTGTAAATTCGTGGCATATGCTTTTGTCAGAGTCCAAGTCTGATCCATGCCTTCTGGGTAGTACAAATTGTCATCTCGCCATTGATATTCTCCAATCGTAAATCCAACATCACCAGGGCTCCAATCTGAAGCCCAAAGATTAATTCTTATTGATGAGGTGCCTCGTGGTATCTCATTCGAATAAAATGGACCGGTGGTATGCCCCGTCCAAGACTGCCCATTTCTCCAAATTCCTCCTGAAAAGTACTTTACAGTCAGTACATCGTTAATTCCAAGATATGTTCCAAGATGTATACTATCGAACCGGATCTTCACCTTAGTGGCAGATGCTGGAACCGTGTCGATATACCAATTCATATCGACTGCGCCAGGCCCATAAGAGCCTCCTGTGGTTAGTATGGGGCTTACGACCACGTCACGCCACCACAAGGCCCGCGTGTTGTCAATGGCCGGATTACTCACCCATTGCCAGCACTTTGAATCGCTGTTCGTGAGGCGCATCTGAGTCGTAGTTGGTGATGCATCGAGGTTTAAACTTACAGTGGGTGATGTGGTGTAACCAGCGCCGTTGTTTATCGATATCGATGTCGCGAGCGTTGTCAATGATATCTGATCCTGAGTCTCGACTATATGGTATGCATAGTCTCGCACCTGGCAGTATACAGTCTTCAATCCAGTGTTAGTAGATAATGTCCATGCCTTGGTCGTGGAATAACTCTCCCAACTGCTCCATTGTTGGGAGTAATATTGGAATTGGTCTACCCTGAAGCCCCAGCTCCCGAAAGTATCCACGCCGCTGCATACAATATCGATGTAAGCGAGGTCCCCTGGCACTGGTAACGACCAAAAGTTTGTGGAAAATCCTGTGTAAGTATTGATGATATTTTCGTTGGCATCTTTGACATATACGTAATCGATATTGTTCCTCGTATCTATTTTTTCGAAATGCACTTTCAACTGAGACGCTCCGGGTTGGGACACATACCTCCTTTGTGTAACTCCGGGCAATACCGGGTGAGTCGACTCCTTAAGATCAACGACCGTCTGCCACATCGAAGAATACGTATTCTCGTTGCAGAACCGCATCGAGCTGACGCCGGAGACCGAGTCGGTGGCAGAAATCGTGAGAGTAACGCTTCGGGATTGAGTGCTAGTATCACCAATATTGTTAATATAGAATTGAGTCACCGTCGGCGGGGTGTAGTCTATTTTGACTGTAACTACGTTGGATAGCGCGCCAGAATTTCCTAAAATATCGACGGCCATAACTTGAGCGGTGTGTATTCCAGAACCAAGGGTCAGATGATAGTTGTTGGCCGTCGTGCTGTATGGTATGCCATCGATGTACAAAACATAATGGTCGATGCCCGATAGATCGGATGGAATCGTCCAAGAATATCTCGGTGAATCATGTGTACCCCAGTTCGGGCCACAGTCTAATTCATATAAGAAAGGTGTTGTTGGAGGAACATTATCGAAACCATAAATCACATCAGGACTTGCTGGCGCAGTTTCCACGTTAGATGCAATGTCCCGTGCAATTGAATAAAATTGATAATATCCTTGACCGCTACCCCATACAATAGTAGCCTGATAGGGGACAACAGTATCAGATATAATTAGTGACCATGAATTCCAATTAATATTATCATTAGAAAATCGATAGTAAAAAGAAACCCAAGAGATTCCATTCGCATCAGATGCAACAGCTGAAAGCGTAAACGGTGATGTTACCTGCCAGAATCCTCCGGAAGGAACAATATTACTAACTGGAGGCGTGGTATCAATGATAATGTCGTCTGTTGTATATGGTGCCATTTCAATATTACCAACCGAATTCATACTTCGAACTTCAATGGTATATGGCCCATCACTATCTAATACCCCAGTAGAAAAAGTAAAATCTTCGTGGTATTCATCAAACGCACCATCATCTGCTGTCGCACTAAACCAACTACCTCCATTAATACGATATTCCACATTTGTAATTGTATTGATACTTACATCATTTCCAGGAACATCACCTGGAACTGGAGGATTTGGATTATTATTTTGAAGAGCATTGTCTTCCACACCCCCAGTATATATTAAAGAGCTAGTTTTACGCGGTGTATTCCCATAGGTATTCATTTGCGTCAACGGGAAAACATCAACTGGATCAAACAATCCATCTGAATCAGAATCTCTCCAACCAAGCATTTGTTTTGTTTGAACACATATTAAATCGGAATTATAAGGTTCAATTGTTTCTTTCATAATGCATGGATCGTTAGTAGTGCCGTTAATTATATGATTTGAATTTATTATATTTAGATAGCCAGAACGTGCAGTTGCTGATGAGCTCCCTTCATATTCATCAAGGGCATAAAAAATATGTCCCATTTCATGTGATAGGACCGCAGCCATATTTTCTATTCCATATGCACCATTATCATATGTCATTACAATATATGGTCCACCTAAATATGCATAGGCATAACGAGCGTCTGAAAATTTACCATCGTAATCCTCTGAACTATCAATAACAAATACTGCAAAAGCCCAATCTGTTCCCTGTTGATTACGGAGTGCATTAATATAATTACGAACACCTTGAAACCTAGTAGTATCATCCGTAGTATAACCTAATGATGACATAGCCTCATTTACCCATGTAGTTTCACTAGACCCCCTAGAGGCATGAGAAATTGGTTCAAGCGATGTAGGAACTTGAAGATGTACATCATATTGAAAAGTTAGATGAGCATCTGATTCTTTACCCGTCCACCAAAAACATCCATCTTGTATCGCGTTATAAACAAGATATTGTTCGGTTGTTGTCCAATCTTCAGTGCTTGGATCTGTAGCACCATTGCTTTCCATAAGTATAATTCCTACCGAGATATCTCCAATCATATATTCACTTGTATCTCTAAATCCAGGAGGTGAATGATGATATGGATATTGAGATATATCATCAGCAATAAGTGTGTCATTTAAAATCGGTCCTGGATCTTCATTTTCACTTATATTAAATGGCTTTTGTTGTTCATTCTCTCCCGCCATAGCATTTGGTATAATAGATACCGCGGCATTTAAAACAATTACCAACCCGATTACATATCCCATTATTTTCTTCATTTTCCCCCTCCAAATTATCCGACCTTAATAACCAATTCATTTGAGATAACCCTACCAGTCCAATATGGTAATGTTATCCCATTACCCCCATTTTTTGAAATAGAATAGTTACCAATCACTTTGTAAGATTGATTGTTTAAAATTGCCCAATCCCATCTACTAAATTGACTTTTATAGCTAATATATTCATTTACATTTAATATTGTTAAATATCTATCCGAAGGATAATTTGGTGGAGGAGCATAAGTTGGTCCAATCCAATTGACTCGGGAACCATTAATTGTATATATTTCTAGTAGATGTTCATAATTAATTGGTTCAAGTATTCTGACATTTGTTAATCCTATATTAGAAATTTTAATAGTAATATTAAGTTCCTCATCGATTAATATTCTTAAACTCCCATCATTAATATTTGTTGCTTTATCACTTTGAATGCTTAGGGATAATGTTCCCTCGCTACCCCAAGTATATGGTTGCCATAATACCCAGGATAGAATTATAACTAGGCACACAATAATTGAGGTCATACCAAGTAAAATACTTTTTTTAATATTAAGTACCCCCCTTGATGTATATCACCTTAGTTCCGACATTGTCTAACTGTTCTAATCGGACCACAATATTTTTATTAGATATCACAAAGATAGGAAGTTCATTAGGGATAGAATATTTTTTTAGTATTAATAAAATAAATAAAGAAATTATTAAGGTAAAAACAACTGTCCAAGAGAATATCTTAGTATTGGAAATTATATTCGATTGATTATTTTCTGGAGCATTATTTATTGGCTTTAATAAAATGGAGGAAGTAGTTTGGTTCATCTGTGAATTCGTTGAAGTATTCAAGTAATAAAGTACTAGTTCTAATTTCATTAAACTAGTTGCACACAAGTCATCGGTTACATTCAATATTACAGAATAATTGCCTTCCGTCGAATAAATGTGATTTGCTTTAGCACCATTTCCATTATATCCATCGCCGAAATCCCAGAAATAATTTATATCTTTTCCTTCTGGGTCATATGACTTTGTTGCGTCGAATGTAATTGTATCATCGACTTCAATATAAACCTTGTTTGATACATTTAGGATAAGCGTTGAGATGACAGAATTATTAGTGAACTCAAAATAGAATCCAGATTGGACTTTATGGCGCTCTGCGAAATAAATGTCAAGTTGATGCTCACCAGATGTTAATGTAATATTCTGTGTAGAAATTGAAAATGCATGCGTACCCCCAAGATCGCAAACCATCGTATCATCTATATAAACCCATGAATCGTCGTCAGAACCTATGTCGAATGAATAATTTCCAGATGTAGGAACTGTAATCGTAGAATTCCAGTGAACTGCAAAATAATATGGGTCACCCGGTAAACCTTCATCAACAGGGAAGAAATTATTACCATATTTTAATGAAGTATCTATCCGCTCGAAACTATAATATTTAGAATCATACCAATCATGATTGAAAGGTAAATCGCCGGGAACTACTCCGGTGATGATGCCTTCCATATCTGTATGGTTCGCCGGAAGGTTGTAGTAGCGACCAATATATCCGCTAATCTCAACAATAACTACCGGTGGTTGGTTAGGTGGCTCGGTAACAGTAATAATACATTCATCACAATTTTCCAATCCATCATTATCTGTCACTTCAAGTATCACCGTATATGTCCCCGAGCGGCTATAAATATGTTCGTTATACAAGCCATATCCCATCGTCCCATCACCGAATTTCCATGTATAATTGACAATTACTCCATCAGAGTCATATGACCCTTCTCCCGAGAAATGTATGGGTTCACCAGCAATAGACTCTTTGTCGGAGCCGGCATTTGCTACCGGTGCGAAAACTCCCTCTATGTAGTAGGTGCGGAAGAAGTAGTCCCATTGATTATTCACAAATCCGTAGTCATCTCTCATTAAAAAAGCCCAAGAACTCCCATTCGGATAAGTGTCAACCCACTCGAAGCCAGGTTTCTGGTAAGCGTCCTTCCAACAATATCCTATACCAGCATCTACTGTAATGAAATATGTGTCTCCAGGGATTACCTGAATATCAGGGAAATTAAAATTGTACCAAGTAAAAGAATTAAACTCATTCCTTGTTTTTCGAGATTCCGTTAATATATTATTTAAATCGGGATATCCGTTTGATTTTGCCTTAAATATTTTTACAGTGACATCTCCTTCCGCAAAGCAACCTGAAAAGATGAATAAATCAATAGACGAAAGTAATGATTTAGTAGGAGTAAAACTTTGACCGAGAAAATTATTGTAGATGGTCATACCTTGGTTTAAAACTCCTGCTATTTTATCATTATTGTCCCAATATGATTGGTCAACTTTTTCAATAATAATTGGATTGTTTGACCCAGATACTAGAAATGGTATAGATGAAGACAAAATAAAGAGGCATAGAGTAAAAGCAGCTATTATCGAGTGCAATCCTTTTTTCCTTTGACTTTTCATTAGATAATATATAGATTAAGCAATATTAATCTTTATTGGTACAGTTGTTTGTATTATATATATGTCTGTTTATTCATCTACTACTAAATTAACTATTTGTCGACGGCATCCCTAATCGCCATTGTGCCTCCGCTTCTTTGCTTGTCTTTTACTTCGTAAAGCTTGTGTTCTGCGCCAATTGCTCCCATCGTCCACCACGAACCTTTATCGAGTAAAAGCCTGCGCATCACTCTATCCCGAAGCTTCGGTACGCACAGCGGTCGTCACGTTAAGGGTTCAAATGTCCCCTGTTATAGCATTCCCTGGTTGTGGAAAAAGGCTTAATTAGACATGGGCATGCAGGCGCGAGCCCTTTCAGGGGGGGCAAAAATGGTAAAATTGATCGAACTGGCGTTCAGGGACGCGCACCAGTCGCTCCTTGCCACGAGGATGAGGACCGAGGACATGCTGCCGATAGCGGCGAAGATGGACCAGGTCGGCTTCTGGGCGCTGGAGACCTGGGGAGGGGCGACTTTCGACGTGCCCATCAGGTACCTGAACGAGGACCCCTGGGACCGGATAAAGACCCTCAAAGCCGCGATGCCAAACACCCCCATGCAGATGCTCGAGCGCGCGATGAGCATCGTCGCATACTGGAACTTCCCCGACGACATAGTCAAGAAGTTCATCTTCTACGCGAAGAAGAACGGGGTGGACAACTTCAGGATATTCGACGCTCTCAACGACCTCCGGAACATGAAGGTGCCCATCGACACAGTCAACGAGGTCGGCGGGCACGCGCAAGGGTGCGTCTCCTACACCATCAGCCCCGTCCACACGACCGATATCTTCGTGAACGACCTCCTCGCGCTCGAGAAGATGGGCTGCCAGAGCGTGTGCGTCAAGGACATGGCCGGAATGATATTCCCGAAGCACGCCTACGAAATAATCAAGGGATACAAGGACGCCGGGGGAAAGGTGCCGCTCAGCCTGCACACCCACAGCATAAGCGGGATGGAGGGCATCACCTACCAGAGGGCGCTCGATGCCGGGGTCGACATCCTCGACGGAGCAATCTCCCCGCTCTCGGGCGGGACCGCGGCTCCTCCGACGGAATCTATCGTCCAAGCCCTAAAGGGCACGCCGCACGACACTGGCTACGACATCAAGCTCCTCATGGAGATACGTAAGTACTTCATGGACGTCTGGAAGAAATACAGGCACCTGCACAGGATGGAGGCCATCAGGCCGGACCCATCGGTCACGGTGCACCAGATACCCGGCGGCATGCTGTCCAACCTCGTCTCCCAGCTCGAGCTTCAGGGCGCGGGGCACAAGTACCAGGAGGTTCTGGACGAGGTCCCGCACGTCAAGGAGGAGCTCGGCCACCCGCCGCTTGTCACGCCGACGAGCCAGGTCGTAGGCGTGCAGGCCGTCATGAACGTCCTCTTCGGCAGGTACAAGAACATCCCCCAGGAGACCAAGGACTACGTGAAGGGCATGTACGGCAGGACGCCGGTGCCCATCAAGCCCGAGATATACGAGAAGGTACTCGGCCCGAAATGGAAGGACGAAGTCATCGACTGCAGGCCGGCGGACATGCTCAAGCCGCTGTGGGACCAGCGCAGGAAGGAGCTGTCGGAGATGGGCCTCATGAAGAAGGAAGAGGACGTCATCACCTACGCGCTCTACCCCAAGGTCGCCGTGAAGTTCTTCAAGGGTGAGTCCCCGCCGGAATTCATGTCCCCGCAGCTGCCGCTCCCCATAGACCACGAGTACACGAAGGCTATGGTGAAGTCGTTCCTCCCCGAGCTCAAGCAGGTCTTCATCTACGGCGAGGAGCCCAGGGCCTCCGGCCCGGCGGCGATACCGACAGAGTTCAAGGTCGAGGTCGACGGCGAGCCCTTCGAGGTCAAGGTCGAGCCCGTCGGCGGGTACATGACGGCGACCGGCGCGTGCGCCCCCGGAGCCGCCCCGAAGGGGGACGTCGAGGGCGCGGTCAGGAGCCAGATGCAGGGCACTATCCTGAAAGTCAAGAAGTGCGTGGGCGACAAGGTCGCGGTCGGCGACGTCATAGCCACCATCGAGGCGATGAAGATGGAGCAGGAGATAAAGTCCGAGAAGGCCGGGGAGGTCAAGCAGCTCTTCGTCAAGGAAGGGCAGGCCGTGAAGCCCGGCGACGCGCTGATGCAGGTTCTGTAAGGTGGGACAAATGCCCAAGATGCTCAGCAAGGTCATGGTCGCGAACCGCGGCGAGATAGCCGTGCGCATCTTCCGCGCCTGCAAGGAGCTGGGGATCCCCACGGTGGCCGTATATTCCGAGGCGGACGCCCATGCCCTCTTCGTCAAGTACGCCGACGAGAAGTTCTGCATCGGGCCAGGCCCGGCGAAGATGTCGTACCTCGTGAAGGAGAAGCTCATCGATACCGCGCTGAAGTGCGGGGCGGACGGCATCCACCCCGGCTACGGATTCCTTGCCGAGAACGACGCCTTCGCGGAGATGTGCAGGGAGAACAGGATAGAGTTCATAGGCCCGCCGCCGGAGGCCATGCGCGCGATGGGCTCGAAGATAGAGTCGAAGAAGACGATGATAGCGCACAATGTGCCCGTCGTCCCGGGGACCGTGGACCCGATAAGCGATGCGGCGGAGGCCAAGCGCATAGCCAAGGAAGTGGGCTACCCTGTGATGATAAAGGCCGCCGCCGGAGGGGGCGGCATAGGCATCAAGAAGGTCGATAAAGAGGACGAGATGGAGAAGGCCCTCGAGAGCAACCGCACGCTGGCCAAGAACTCGTTCGGCGACGACACCGTCTTCATAGAGAAGTGCATCACCAACCCACGCCACATCGAGTTCCAGGTCATAGGCGACAAGCACGGCCACATGATACACGCCAACGAGCGCGAGTGCTCGGTGCAGCGCAGGCACCAGAAGCTCATCGAGGAGACGCCGAGCTGCGCGCTGACGCCGGAGATACGCGCTGAGATGGGCAAGGCCGCGGTGACTGCCGCGGCGGCCGTCGGCTACTGGAACGCCGGCACGTGCGAGTTCATGTTCTCCGACGGCAAGTTCTACTTCCTGGAGATGAACACGCGCCTGCAGGTCGAGCACCCGATAACCGAGCAGATCACGGGCATCGACCTGGCAAAGGAGCAGCTGCGCGTGGCGTCGGGCCACGAGCTGCAGTACAGGCAGAGCGACGTCGGCATCCGCGGCCATGCCATCGAGTGCAGGATAAACGCAGAGGACCCGCTGAACAACTTCGCGCCCGCGCCCGGAAAAATCATCCGCTACGCCGAGCCCGGCGGCATCGGCATCAGGGTGGACAGCGGCGTCTATCCAGGCTTCGAGATACCGCCGTACTACGATTCGATGATAGCCAAGCTCATAGTGTGGGCCGAGGACCGCCCGCGGTGCATCGAACGCATGAAGCGCGCCCTCTGGGAGTTCCAGATATCTGGCGTCAGGCACAACATACCCTTCCACGAGGTCGTGATGAACGACGACGTCTTCAAGTCGGGCGACTACAACACCTCGTACATCCCGACGTACGGCATCCTCGAGAGGGTGACAGAGTACGTCAAGACCAAGAAAGCCGATGGGAGCGCGCAGAAGACGGCCGCGGCGATGGCCGCCGTCGGCGCGGTCGTGAGCGCGATGTCGCAGGCAGGCGCCCAGCAGCAGGGGGGTAAGAAATGAACAACCACAAGAACGCCATGAGCAGCAGGGAGTCTCGGGTCGAGGAGTTCAAGTTCAGGGGCAAGACCGTCAAGCTCCTCGTGAAGAGCGCGCAGATGGAGGGGATACTGATGGAGGTGGAGCCCGGGGACGCCTTCCCCAAGGACAGCGTGCACGCCGGCGAGGAGTTCAAGCTTGTCCTCGAGGGCCAGATAGAGGTCCATGTCGGGGAGGACGTCTACCTCCTCGGGAAGGGGGACTGGCTCTGGCACAGGTCGGACATTCCCCACAACGTGAGCAACCCCGGCCACACCAGGGCCGTGTACATCACCGTGGGCTCGCCGCCGTCGTTCCTGTAGACAAAACACAAAAAACAATGGGATGGGGATTGGCCCCCTTCCTCAACCCCGGCACCATCGACTTCCTCGCGGCGACTGTGGAGCGCGTCTTTGGCGGCCCGGGTACAACGGGCGGAATCAGAAACAATCCGGGGAGCGTCTGCAACCTGACGAACTGCAAATAAAGTGATGGGCGCTGGGCTATTCCGGGCGTATTGATGGTAATTTGGGTGGGAATAATTGGCATGAATTCTTAGGTTGTGCGGGGAGGCGAGCGTGATGCGGTGGTTGAAAGGTGAGGGGGTGCTGCTCTTTTGATTCAAATCACAAGTTTTACAGTCGTTGGGGTTTCGACGCTTATCGTGATCGTGGAATTGATAGAGAGGCCCAAGGCATCGACCAAGGCTTTCGGAAGGCGCAAGACATAGGAATTGCCAGCCTTCGTTACCTTCCCGGTCAGCGCGGCCTTCTTTATCTTGTTGTAGACGAAAACCTTGTTCGCGTCCTCGATGTTGAAGTAGACCTCGCCGCAGCTAGGGCATTCGGAGCCCCGGACCTTGAAGCCTTCCATGTTGAAGTGTTTCGGGCGCGTCCATTTCCCGCACGTGCATCTGATCTTTTCCTTTTTCAGCTCGTCCTTCATTGCATCACTCCTACGTGAATCACGACCCACACTTGGGCGTCCTCCCATTCCTGAACACTCTCGACCGCCACCACTTTCATGATCTTCTTGCCATGTCTTTTGCAGCGTTCGATGGTGCCTTTCTTTCTCTTTGAGCGCTCGCAATCGTACCCGTTTTCCAAGATGTCAAGGATGTCGAAGGCGTCGATGTCGAGCTTCAGTGTTTCCCTGTACGCCGCCTTGGATAGCTTGACTTCCTTTCCGTTCCAATAGGGATACGTGTGCTTACCTCAGGTATACACATGGAGTGCATACTACTTAATGCTTTCCTAAGTTCCAAGAAAAAGCGCAAATGGCGTCTTCGCTGCTTGAACCAACGGAAAGCCGCCTATGGGCGATGGACTGATAAAGCAATATAAAGGATCTTGACTGTACCCCCGACATGGACATCAGCGCCCTCAAGTCCAAACTGCGCGGCTCCGCGCTCTGGAAGGATATAGAGCACCGGAAGGAAATAGGTTCAACCAACGAGGGCATACGCGCATTGGCAGAGAAGGGCGCGCCCGGGGGCATCGTTATCGTATCCGACATCCAGACCGGGGGCAAGGGTCGCCTTGGAAGGAAGTGGGAGTCTCCCAAGGGCGGCCTCTGGTTCTCGTTTTTACTCAGACCGAGAATGCTACCGGGGAGCGCCCCCGTCATCACGCTAATGGCGGGCGCGGCGGTCGCGAAGGCGCTGCGTGCGCTCTACAAAATCGACGCGAGGGTGAAGTGGCCGAACGACATTCTGATCGACGGGAGGAAGGTCTGCGGCATCCTGTCCGAGGCGAGCGCGCAGGGCGGCAAGCTGGACTTCGCCATCGTCGGCATAGGCATCAACGCCAACAACGACGCACGCGCCCTGCGGCTTGAGAGGCCGATAGCGCAGCCAGTCTCCGTTAAAGATCTCGTTAACAGGGAGGTGGACATCCCCGAATTGCTCGCAGGCGTCCTTCAGGCGATCGAGCGCGAATACGCGCTCGTCCGCGACGGGAAAACGGACAAGGTGCTATCTGACTGGTCTTCCCTCTCGGACACCATCGGCAAGAGGGTCGAGATAATGGACGCTGGCGCGAGGCTGATGGGCATGGCCAAGGGGATTGCGGCCGACGGCGCGCTAGTCCTCGAAACCGAGAGCGGTGATGTAATCGTCAATTCCGGTGACTGCAGATACATGGAGTGATGGCGTAATGAAGGCTTCATTGAAAACATCAATCGTAGCCATCGTTGCGGCCTCCCTCATCGTTTCCGGAATTCTCTACGCCATTGTCTCCCGGAATCCTGGCAATGGCTCCATCTCCACTTCGGGACCCGCGCTCGGCATCACCCTGACCCCGAGGAGCTTTCAGTCCTCGGACTTCGCTGGCTTCTTTGAAAAGGCGAAGGAGGCAGGGTCGGTGGTCAGCTGGGCGGGCGATTGGGCCGAGCTGGCGGGCGGCGCCAACAGCGGGCCGAAAGTGCTCGCCGAGCTGAGCGGCGTGTACAAGTACGAGCCGCTGGTCATCGCACAGTTCTTCACGCAGTCCACGGGCCTGCTGGTCAGGCCGTTGAACAACACGACCAAGGAGTCGTACAAAGCCGGCGCCGTTGCGTTCGCGGAGAAGTACAGGCCAGAATACTTCGCGATGGGCATCGAGGTGAACATCCTCTACGAGAAGTCGGTGAGCGATTTCAACAATTTCACATCGTTCTATGCGGACGTATATGACGCCCTCAAAGCCGTCTCCCCCTCCACGAAGGTCTTCACAATCTTCCAGCTGGAGAAGATGAAGGGCCTCTCGGGGGGCCTTTTCGGAGGGGCGAACGACCCGGCGGCGTCGCAGTGGGCGCTCCTGGACAGGTTCCCGAAGTCGGACCTTGCCGCTTTCACCACATACCCGTGCCTGATATACAAGGATCCCGGCCTGATCCCCCCGGACTACTACAGCGAGATCAGGAATCACACGTCGAAGCCCCTGGCATTCACCGAGATTGGCTGGCACAGCGGAGCCGACATCCCGGGATGGGAGAGCAATGGCTCCGAGCAGTCGAGCTTCGTATCGCGCTTCTTCAACGCCACCGAGAGCCTCAAGCCCGAGCTCTCGATCTGGAGCTTCATGTACGACCAGTCGGTCGTGGAGCGCCCGTTCAACAGCATGGGGCTCATCGGCGGGGACGGGACAGACAAGCCCGCCTGGGATGAGTGGACGTCGCATGCCAAGCGCCCCTGATTGGCACTATTGACGCCTTTCGGCAATCGCAAGCATCGATTCGCGCGAGAACGCCTTTCTCCCGTGCCTCACTGCCCTCGAAACCGTTTCCAATTTGACGATGTTGAACCCTGTTCCTTCCAAGGCCACGCGCAGTTCTTCCTCATCGTAGAAGCGGGTTATCAGGCCGTCCGCGCGCATGAATGTTTTGGGTTCAATCTCTTCACCTGTGCCGAAGCGCATGTCGCCGGGCGCGAAGACCTCGATGAGCGCCCGGCCGCCCGGCTTGAGCGCCCGTTCTACCTCTGATAGCAATTTCCCTTCGTCTCCATGGAGCATGTGCGTGAGGATGTGGCAGGCGAGGACGGTTGTGAGCGCATCGCCCTTGAATGGAAGTTCTCTGACATCGGACTGGAGCAGCCTTACCCTGGCATCGGCGCGCAGCGCGGGGGGCAATGTGCGGAGCGCCCCCCGCGCGACGTCGAGGCAGAGGAGGGAGGCGCCCTCTGGCATGGCCCCGAGGACACGAGAGGCCGTGTTGCCGTTCCCGACGCCCATCTCCAGCACCGGGCCGGAGAGGTCGAGCTCCCCCAGCATCCCGGAGTAATTGGGCGACCCGCGCCACTGCGCCCCCTTCGCGCCGTAGGAGGCCTCCCAGGCCAGCGGGTAGAGGGCGCGGTCGATGCGATTCCTCATCGCGCCCCAATCCGCAAGCGCCCTTAAACGCTTTCCTTTCCCATCATCGGCGGGCCGGCCGGCGCATCCCCATTTCGTGGATTGCGCGGCGCCTCCCGGCGCTACGGCGATTCAGCCGCAACCTATTTATTTTAGGTCGCCCTAAATGCCACGATCGACATGCCAAAGGAAGAGGTGGACGAATACCTGGAGGCGATATACGACATAGCCGGGGAGCGCGGGTGCGCGAGGACCGGCGACGTCGCCCAGAGGCTGGGGGTGGCGCCGGCGAGCGCGACCGAGGTTTTGCAAAGGCTCTCGAGGGCGAGGCTGGTCCGCTACGAAGCCTACAAAGGCGTGACCCTCACCCGGAAGGGCCTGAGGTCTGCCACGAAGTTGAAGCGCAAGCACAGGCTCCTCGAGGTCTTCCTTCACGACGTTCTCGGGTTGAAAGGGAAGGCCGTCCACGAGGAGGCGTGCAAAATGGAGCACGCGATATCGGACGAGACCGAGGCCGCGCTCTGCCTCGCCCTCGACAAACCGGCCACGTGCCCGCACGGCAGCCCGATACCTGAGTGCACGGCCGGGGCGCCCCTCTGCCAGGAGTGCGGCAAGTCGAAAACGAAAGAGGGCCTTCCCCTCACCGATTTGCACGCGGGACAGTCCGGCAAAATAAAGTGCGTCAGGGGGGGGAGGGACGTCTGCCAGCGCCTGGCCGACATGGGGCTCGTCCCGGGCACGGCAGTTTCTGTGCTGAGGGTCGCGCCAATGAAGGGGCCGATAGAGCTCTGCGTCAGGGGCTGCAACCTGGTGCTTGGGAGGGGGATAGCGGACAAGGTGTTCGTGCAATGCGAGAGGGAGGGTTGATGCCGGGACATTGCGGGAGCGCCCCCTCGCGAACCGGGAGCCGGAAGTGCGACATGACGATTGCCCTCGCCGGGAACGCCAACGTCGGCAAGAGCGCCATCTTCAACCAGCTCACCGGCCTGGAGCAGACCGTCGGCAACTGGGCGGGGAAGACCGTCGAGCTTGCCGAGGGGTACCTGTCCCACCACGGGAAGACGGTCCGGATAATCGACCTCCCCGGCACGTACTCGATGTCCGCCTATTCGATTGAGGAGACGGTCGCCAGGGACTTCATATCCCGGGAGCGCCCTGACGCCGTCGTCAACGTCGTGGACGCCACAGCCCTGGAAAGGAACCTCGCGCTCACCCTCCAGCTCCTGGACATGGACGCGCCCATCGCCATCGCATTGAACATGATGGACATGGCCGTCAAGAGGGGGATGGACGTCGACGCGCGGAAGCTCAGCGGGCTGCTTGGCGTGCCGGTCGTCCCGGTCGTCGCCACGCGCGGGAGCGGCGTGCACGAGCTAGTGGACGGGGCCTTCGACGCAGCAGAGAGAACGGGCCGCGCGAGGCCCGCGGGCTACGGGCCCGAGGTCGAGAGCAGGATAGCCAAGCTCTGCGCCGTGCTCGATAAAGTGGAACTGGGCTATCCAAGGCGGTGGGCGGCCATCAAGCTCCTCGAGGGGGACGATGGGATAGTGGAGGTTGCGCGCATGGCCAACCCGGGCCTGGTGAGCGCCGCGAAGATCCTCTCGGACGAGCTGGAGGGGGAGCACGGAGAGCCCGCCGCGGTCGTCGTCGCCTCCGAGAGGTACGCCGCGGCCGCGCGCATCGCCGCTGCCTGTCAAAAGTTCCAAAGAAGGCCGAAACCCTCGCTGGCGGAGAGGCTCGACGCCCTGGCGATGCACCGGTTCTGGGGATACGTCTGGGCGATCGGGGTATCTGTCTTGCTCATCGCCACCGTCTCCCTCGTCGGCGGATGGGCGACCGCGCTGATCTCCGGCGCCTTCGAGGGGTTGAACCCGGGCGGCGGGGGGTTCTGGGCCGCGCTCGCATGGAACGGGGCCGTCGTCGGCTTCTACTCCGCCATAGCCGTGGCGTTCGGGTTCATCCTCCCCTTCTACCTGATACTCGGCCTCCTGGAGGACTTCGGCTACCTGCCGAGGCTCGCGTACCTCATGGACAGGCCGTGCCACCTCGTCGGGCTCCATGGAAAGGCCTGCATGCCCCTGATGCTCGGCCTGGGATGCAACGTGCCGGCCTGCGCGGGGTGCAGGATAATGGAGAATAAAAGGGACAGGTACATCGCCACCTTCCTCTCCACGCTCGTCCCGTGCTCCGCCAGGGCCGTGGTCGTCCTCGGGCTCGTCGGCGTCTACCTGGGGTTCGAGTGGGCCGTCCTCATCTACATCCTGGACTTCGCGCTGATAGTCGGCGTTGGGCGGCTGCTCAACCGCTTGATGCCCGGCAGCTCGGCCGGCCTCATTCTCGAGGTGCCGCCGTACAGGGCGCCATCCATGAAGATCGTCAGCAGGCAGGCCTGGGCGAGGTTCAGGCCGTTCCTCGCCACGGCCGTCCCGCTGATTGTACTGGGAAGCGTGGTGATCGAGGGCTTTTACCTCGCAGGGTACCTTGGGCCGGTCGCCGAGCTGATGAGCCCCGTCACGGTCGTCTGGCTGGGCCTCCCCGCTTTCACCGGCATCCTGCTCGTCCTCGGGACGCTCAGGAAGGAGGCGGCGCTCGTCCTCCTCTCGGTCGTGGCCGGGACGACGGCCATCGAGACCGTGATGACTCCGCTGCAGATGGTGGTCTTCGCCTTCGTCGTCATGGTCTACGTGCCCTGCGTCTCCACCGTGGCCGCGCTCGTGAGAGAGGTGGGCTGGCGCAGCGCCCTGGGCATCTCGGCGGCCGAGATAGGCCTGGCCGTCCTGCTCGGAGGGTTACTGTACAGGGTCGCAGGGATCTTCATCTAATTGCCCGGTGCAGACCCCACCATGCGTTGCGTCCGGCCGATTCCTCAAGACGCCTCTTTTTCCGATATAATCTTGGCCTTCCCGAACGCGATGGCGTTCAGGCAGAAGATGAACATCACGTAAACGCCGATGAAGAGCCAAGACGGCCACCACCCTGCGAGCAGGCCGGGCCTGTTGATGGATATAGCGCCAGAGAGCTGCGCCACCGCGAGCATGAGATAGACGATGAAGAGGAAGGCGAGCGTCATCGCCGGCCTCGCCTCCCTGAGAGAGCCTCTGTGGGCGCGCAGCCCCGCCCACTCGCGCCTGGCCGCGTCGGCCATGCGCCCGAGGTCGCCCGAGAAGTACAGGACTATTACAAAGCCGATGCCGAGCAGGCCCTCGGAGATGATGTGCGTCCCGGAGTTCCAGGCGAACATCGTGTACGAATAGAAGTACGGAGGGAATGCTATCTGGTAGCCCGAAAAGAAGATGTCCATCCAAGCATGCGTCAGGGCGGCGAAGAGGAGGACGGG
This sequence comes from Methanobacteriota archaeon, assembly GCA_016214785.1. GTDB lineage: Archaea > Thermoplasmatota > Thermoplasmata > SG8-5 > JACRNV01 > JACRNV01. Next base: position 26,639 of record JACRNV010000012.1, on the reverse strand, counting down.
AAAGTCCCTCTGGCCAACGACCTTGAGCCTTTCGAGGACGAGCATGCAGAGGAGCGCGAAGAGCACTGTCCCGATGACATTGTGCGTCATTTCTCTAAAAATCCCGAAGTGCGTGGCGTCCGGGACGTTGGCGAAGACCATGACCAGCAGAACTATCCTCGGGTCGGGATCGCGCTTTTTCGCCAGGTAGCCGAGCCTGCAAAGGAGGTACGCGAAAGCCGAGTGCCCGAGGAGATACATCGAGAGACGCGCCTAGTCCGACGCGAACGGCCTGTAGCTCGCCACGATGTCCAGCGAGACGCTCACGTCACCCTGAGGCGCTGCGTCGCCGGGAGTGAGCTGGAAGTCCCGGTTGTCCAGGACGAGGTAGACCTGGCCGTACATCATCATGAAGCCGCCCATCGACTGGTCGAGGACGAAGGTGAACTGGGCCTGGTTGATGTTCTCGTGCGATTCAAGCGCCGCGAAGCTCTGCGTCGTGTTGTTGAGCTGGTAAGCCTGGAGATATTGGTCGCCGGTCATGATGTAGGCGTCGATCTTGCTCCCGTTCGCCGCCGAAACCGTGATGGAGTACGTCGTCCTGGTCGAGTAGCTGCTCAGTGGCTCGGCGTAGTAGCCGCCGCTGATTATCATGACATCGGTGTGGGTCTGCTTCTCTACCACCCTGTTGGCCTGGACATAGAGGCTCGCCGTTCCGAAGATTATCAGGGCCGAGATGACCAGTATGAAAGCCACCGCGATCCATCTTTCGGCGCTCATCCTCATGTATTTCTTTTTCTCCTCCAGGTATTTCTTCCCGCATATCGGGCAAAAATCCCCGGGCGGTCGCTGGCCGACAGGTGCGCGAGCCTCTTCGCCTGGCATCATGTCTGCGTACATGGCCTTGCAGGTTAATGAACCTTCCGAAACCGTTAATATCAACCTCCGCGATATGGTTGCTCACGTCAGAGGGATGCACGATGGACCAAAGGATTCTGGCCATGCATTGCATGAGCCGCTCGGGGGAAAGCTGCAAGGAGGACGGGAAGCTCTGCAGCATGTGCGCGCAGTGGCACTGCGCCGACAACGACATAGTAAATGCGATAGTCGGCAACATTGCCCTGAAGGACGCGAAGGACGGCGCGAAGCGCCGCCGCGTCGTCGAGTACTACGATCTTTTGATGACCAGCGAGAACCTCGCGCTCACATTCTCCACGAGGGAGGCGGAGGGCAGGCTGCTCTCTGCTCCGGCGAACCAGCAGACGAACCTCACGCGCTTCGAGTTCTAGGTACGAGCCTCGCGCCGTCGTAGCGGATGGTGCCGGAGCTTCCAGACCATTCAACCGTTCCTCCGATAGGCGCGACCTTCTGTAGGAAATTGGGGCCGTCGAGGACGAGCGTCTCGTACTCGCCGCCTTCTCCGGCTATGTTCAAACCCTTGATGTTCGACATTTTAGAAATCGCATCCTCGCTCAGGCGATCCCCGAGCAGGTCCTGCCCCAGCCCCTCGGCGAATACTCCGGTGATAATGATTTCGAAGCCCGCTGCCAGCTCCTCGCGCACGACCCGCTCCTGCGACTTGCGCCAGAGTGGGCTGAATGCGCGCAGGCCTAGCTTGTGGCAGACCTTGTGGATGCGCGACCACTGGTAGTCGGAGGCTATTGCGCCAGTCAGAACGCCATCGACGTCCAGGTTCGAGAGGGCGCGCTCCAGGCCGTCGAGCTCCCTCTCCTCCTCCCCGGAGGTGCGAAAGACCTTGGGCGCGATGCCCATGGCCTCGGAAACCTTCGGCGCGAGGGCGATGTTCGGCACGTGGAACATGTGGGAGTCGTCGCGCTCTGGGACCATGACGACCGAGCAGGCGACGTCCCACCCATACTGCTGCGCGAGGTAGATCGAGTACACGGAGTCCTTGCCGCCCGAGAAGAGGGCGGCGAGGCGCAGTCGATCCTTGAGGAATCTCATCGCCTGGGCCGATAAACTGGGCTCTGTTTAAGGATTGCGCCGCTCAGGCTGCGGGGTTCGCCACCTTCCCCATGAAGAGGATGGCGCCAGTGGACTTGTGCTGTATGAGGAAGATGAACGGGTGGTCCGCACGGAAGGTCGTTACAATGGGTACTGACGTCGTTCCTACGACGACGCCCGTGGCCGCCGCCGCTTCGGTCCCCTTCTCGTCCACCTTCACATAGGCTTGATGGTAGACGTCAGAGATGGAAAGGTTCATCGTGCCGTCAATGCCAGAGAAGTTCGCTGAATATGGATTGAAGGCGGTCGGCATGCCCATGGCTGAAAGCGTAGACTTCAGCTGGTACTTCGTCTTGAACGTGAATTTCGGGAATATTACGTCCACCTTCTCGCTGGCAAGTGCGCCCCTCCAGGCGTTAAGGTTCTGTGCAGTCAGTTTGGCTTCGAGGCCGGCGAGGGTGTTGTTTTTCGGCAGGATGACCAGCATCGAGAGATTGCCGCCCTTGTAGGGCATTTCGAGTATCTGGAAGTCGCTTGTCTCCGTATAATCGTAGCTCGCGGCCTCCTTTGAATGCTTCATCATCGGAGCCTGCACGCTCTGCGTTGGAGAAGTCCAGAAGGGCTCGTTGGCCGTCACGTCGACGTCGAATTGGTACTCCCAGGTGCCGTTGAAGTATATGGCGTTGGTGAGAACCAGCCGCGTCAGGGGGCTCAGCGCTCCCTGCGGCAGCAAGTCCACTATCTTCCCGCTCGTCTGGTTCTCGACCCAGAGGTTTATCGTCCTGCGCGATTCCTCGGTCGCTCCGACGAAGTCCAGGTTCCTCATCTCCGCCTCGTAGTAGTTCCGCGTCGTGTTCACGTATTCCGCCCGGAACGGGTAGTCATTCTGCCCCCAGAGGGCGTTCGCCGTGCTCAACTGGTACTCCGCGCTCTGCTCGTTCAGCCTGTTGTATATGGAGGCGAACGACGACCTGCGCGTGCCGTCATCGGAGGGAATGCGCAGAGTGCTGAACATCTCGCTGGCGGTCTGCCCCCGCGCACCTTCGGAAGTCATAGCCAGCGCGGTCTCTATGCTCCAGGGGGAGAAGAAGACGTTGTCGCCATCGGTACTGACGTTCCTGTAGAAATCGAGGGCGAAACCGTTCATGCCATCGACGGTCTGCGCGACCCCTACTGTCGTCGCGAGGGAATCGTCCAGCCTTCGGAAGTTCACGTTGTTCCCGCTCGGGCTCTGCTGGCGAACGACGATGCCATAGAGGATTGGCGCGAGCACTAACGCCACGACGACAATGGCGCCGGCCACGGCGAGCTTCCTGTTCACGCCGTTGACATGCCCCCTCGGGATTATAAACGTATTGGCGCAGTCGTGAAATCAAGTCTCCCACGCGCTCCCCCTGAAGACCCAGACGTTCTGCGGCTCGTCCGCCGGCGCGCCGAAGAGCCTGCTGGTGATTGTCGGCGGCATGTCTTCCACATAAAGGCCGAAGTTCACGCGCCATCTGCCCGCGTCCCTGCCCGCCAGCGCCATGAGCGCCGGTATGTTGGCCTCTATCCTGCCGACGAGGGTCATCTTCTCCGGGCACTCATCCTCGGGCGCGGCCCGCTTCATGAGCTTCGGGGTTCCGACCTGGCCATAGCCCTCGAACCTGATGTAGAGGTGCTCGGGCACCGACGGGTCGAGCCGAGGGTAAGTCGCTGGCGCGCTGGGATTGCCGAGCTGCGCGGCGAAAGCGGAAACGGACCCGATAATCCATTCGAGTATCTGGCGCGCGGTCCGGCCCCCCTCGATGATGAACGAGAGCCTGAAGCCGCCTCCAGCGCTCCCCGTGATGTCCGTGAGCGCGATGTCGAGGAAGAACTCGACCTCCCTCACGCACTCCTCCACGACGGCCAGGACGCTGTCTATGAACTTCTGCGCGACGAGGCGCGCGTAGGCGACGATGAAATCGATGGATATGCCCATCGCGGCGTAGAGCTCGTCCCACGACGACCTGAATGCCTCTTCCAGCAGGCGGAGGACCAAAGCCTTGAGCGTGAGGTTCTTCGCGGGGTTCTCGTCGCCGGGCGTCTCGGGGAGGAACGACCAGTCCTGGGAGATGTCCTTGTCGGCGGCGTTGGGGGAGCGCTGCCAGGTGTACATCCCGCCTCCGGACGGAACGGTGACGTTGCCAATCGTCTCCCCCTCCTTCTCGTGCAATTTGAAGGTCTTGTCGATGGTGGCGTTCGAGGAGTCGTTCAGCCATGCGAAGACGCCCGCATCATTTTCCGGGCTCCCTGGTAATTCCACTAGCGCGTACTCCGTCGGGCCGAGGATTGTCTCGTTGTCGAATACGAGCGACTCGTTGCCGAGGGTGAGGTTCCAGCCCTCGAGGCTCACGTTCTCCTCCGTTGGATTGTAGATCTCAACCCACTCGGAGACATCCGCGCCGTTGGGGTTTATCTCGACCTCGTTTATCACGACATGGCCGGGCGTGAAGGACGGAGGGACGTACTGCACCGTGAATCCGGCATCGACGCTCGCCTTCAGCCCCAGGAACGGGATGACTATGTTCTGGAGCATCTCCCCCACGCCGGGGATGTCCTGCAACGAGTAGCCGAACTCATCGTAGGGAGTGAAAATCTCAGGCGCGGTCACGTTGAACTGCCAGCCAAGCCCGCCCCCCTCGCACATGAGGATTCGGGGCTGCAGGGCCATGAACGGGTCCACGGACATCCTCATGTTCAGGCCGCCAAGGTCAAGGAGCATGTTGAAAACGATGTCGTAGTCCGCGCCCGTTGCGTTCGTCATGTTCTGCGAAAGCTCCAGGATTGTCGCGTTCATGACGACGCGCGCCCCCAGCGGGCTCCCTCCGACATCGATGAATACCAAGGGCGTTCCGACCTCCGATGGTATGCCCGTTCCCTGCGGCTCGAGGACGGCGCGGAAGTCGAAGCCGAAGAGGGAGAACGAGAGCGCCGTGCCGGGCGGCACCAGATCCACCAGCCAGTCTGCGATGGACTCGAGGACGACCCTCGCCCCCTCCTTCACGAACTGCTGCACCAGCTGTACGGCGTAGCCGACGAGCTCGGAGATGAACTGGAGTATCTGCTGCGCGTAGCCGAGGAGCCTGTTCAGGAGGTTCGTCAGCATGTCTATGAGCATCGTCGCCTGGTCTATGAGCCACTTGACCGGCGCCATCACCGAGTCCAGCACCCATGCGAAGAATCCCTTCACGACGTCCAGCGCGACGGCGACGTCCCCGGCGAGCGTGGCCGTGGATGCATATGTCACATTCTGCAGCGCCCATCCAGAGCAAACCGCGACGCCGGTGCCGAAGGCCAGGTCGAGCGTCGTGTTCGCCCATGTGCAGCGCGCGCCCCCGGGACCGACAAGGTTGCGCTCGCCGTTGCGGACCGAGAGCTGGGCGCTCCCGACTATCGTGAGCTCCCACGCCGTTTCGAAAGGCCGCTCGCTGAACTCCGTCAGGTCGGTGTAATGCGTCCCCTGCGGCTCCGAGATGTGGTAGAGGAAAGTTCCGGGCTCTGGGATTTCAATGCCCGTGAGCGGCGTTGCGCTCGCGACGGCCCTCAGGCCTGAGGGTGAAATAGTCGCGTGCAGGCGCTCGCATGTTGCGTTCCCCGACCCGGACTCGCGGAGCTCGAACTCCCCGTCCTCGCCTGCGTCCACGACCGGCCGGCACTCGGCGTTCGAGACCTCCGCGGCCTTGACGATCGCCTCGATGCTCCCCTTCACCCATCTTTCCCCAATGCCGAGGAGGGAGTCCTCGACACCCACGAAAATGTTTAGAACGTCCGCCTGGCTCTGGCCAGCCAGCGCGTCCAGCGCCCTGACTATGTAGCCGTTCGAGAGGGAGTTGGGGGCGACGAAAGCCGCTTCCTGCGCGGCCAGATACGAGTACGCCTGCTCCGCGTACGGGCGGAAGTCCGCGTTCGCCGCGACCCTGTTGGATGCGGTGACGTATGCGCGGCCGTTGGAATCGCTGAGGGTGCCCTCCATGTCATAGTGCGGCGTCTGTTCGTCTACGTATCCCAGCGAGTGCCCGAGGTCGTTGTACTTGACATAGCTGCCGTTCCATGCGGCATCCGATGTCTTGGAGTAGGACGCGCGGTCGAGCGCCGCGCCCCCGATGGAGCTCGCGGCATTGTCGATCTGGGATGCCTTCCCCGCAATCTCGTCGTAATGGCTCGCAACGAACCTTGAAAGGTCCTGCAGCATCGCCGCCCTGCTGTCCGCGAGGCTCAATATGGCGCTCGTGAGAGCCCCCGGATTCGCCCTGAAGTACGCGAAGGTTTCGTCGATAGCGGCCCCGCACACTCCCCAGAGGTCGCTCGCCAGCGAGCTGTTGTCCTTGGGGTCCAAAGGCGCCAGGCGGATGGGCTTGCCGCCGAGGTACGACACGATTCGCGCAGAGATGATGCGCGCGGCGTTGTTCACCGCCTCGCGGAGGCTGCCGTAGTGGGCGTCGACCTGGTCCGAATAGTTGTAATCGTAGAACGTGAGCCAGAGCGAGGACGTCCCGCCCCTGACCATGGACACGGGGTAGAAGTCCGCGAGGTAGCCGAGAGGCTTCCCCGCCGCCTGGCTCGTCAGCGTGGCGAGCCAGTAGGTGATATTCTGCAACGCGTACGCGTACCGCGTGCCTATGACCGTGCCTGTGGCATTGACATCGGGCACCGTAATGAGGGAGACGAGGGCCGTGAGCTCCGCGCTGTACGTGAACGTGGCATTGACGGGCTGGTAGACGTCGCAGCAGACAGCATCCGTGCAGCCCGCGGCGTGGCGGGCGAGCCTCGATGGCAGGCTCGCCTGCTGCGGAGGGTACGCCGAAGTGGCGGAGACCATCTGCATCGCGGTCTCGACCCATCGCCCCACCTGCTCGACGGTCGCCGTGGCCTCGCCGTCGTCCGCGCCGAGGAACTCGCTCAGCGACCTGCCGATGTCGTCGATGGCACCGGCGAGCCCCTGGAGGTATGAATATATCTCATCGGCGATGTCCGCTATGCCGAAGTAATCGAGGTACTTGAGCATGAACTGGTCGATGACGGCGCTGATGCCCTGGGCGAGTATCCAGTCGAGCGGGAGGCTCTGGCCGTCGTAGCCGTAGAAGATCGCCACCAGGTCCGCCGGGTCGACGGTGCCGTTGTTCAGGTACGATTGCGCCAGCGAGCGGAGCCGCCCGTCCGGCGTGTCGAGGAACCCCACGACGTCCCAGTCCACGCTCCTGAAGCGCGATGCCACATCGAGGACAAGGGCGAGGTTGAGCGCGAGCTCGACGTCCTTTTCTGAGATTATGTCCGCCACCGTGCCTGGCGCGCCGGCCATCCCGCTCCCGTACCCCAGCACTGTGCGGAACTGCGCAACCTCTGTGAGGATGTACTTGACAATCCTGGGGACGGAGGACATGCCGCCCTCGCACGCGAGCGCCTGGGCGGCCACCTTGGCGCTCACGAAAGGATAGGGAGACTTGATGCTCCTGTCGAACTCCAGGGTGCGCCTGAGCACTCGCCCATCTGATGAGGAGACGGTGATGTTTGCAAAGCCGGCGACCATGTAGTAGGCCGGCTGCTCGACGCTGCCGCGCTCCTGCGGCTGGGAGGAGTCCATGACCTCGCGCACGGTCGTGTTCTCCGCTCCGGCGGAATCCTTGACGCTGACTTCCTCGGCCTTGCCCGCGCAGCGCTGGACGCTGTCGTTCGCCAGCCTGTCCTCCTGGAGCACGTACGCCCTGTGCTCCCCGACCTTGACGGTGTAATCGCCCGCGCGCATCGGGAAGCTGCGGTCCAGGAAACCTTCGAACCCGTCGCTGAAAGCGGAATCGAGGGCGCTGATATTGCCCTGCGAACGTGTCGAGGACTCTATTGCCAGCATGGCGTTCGCGTGCGCGGCGGCCTCTATCTGCGTCATCGCCACCTCTATCGCCGTGCTCATCCGTCCCGTCTCGATGGACTGCGCGCGCTCCTCGCCGTACCTCTGCTGGACGGCTGTGAGGTAGCTCGTGCTTATGACCGAGAGGCCGAGCATCAGCACCGCGACTATGGCGAACGGCACCCTCCCCTTCTCGTCCCAGCGCCTCATTCAGTGCCTCCAGACGTAAAGTGTGATGGTAACGTCCCCGCCTCCAGAGAGCGACGGGCAGACCGCAGACGAGGCCGCCCTCTCCGCTGGAAGCTCCGCGAGGGAAGCTATCGAATCGGATATGACGATGAGAGAGGCATTTTGTCCGTCGGAGAGCGCGAGCGCCCAGTCCCTTGCGTCCCCCAGAAGGGCTCTGGCGAGCTTCGAAATATTCTCGTTCATGCCAATGAAATGGGCGGATGGCACGCCGCCGGCCAGCATTGTCATCTCCTGGACGAGCGATGCCTCGATGGACAGTCCGGTCGTGTTGATGGTGGCATTGTCCAACCCGGCGTATGTCCAGTTCCCCGCATCCCCCCTCAGGAGCGCGCCCAGAGCCCTCTGGGCGTGGAGCGACTCCTCCGCCCGCGTGGACGCGTCCTGCTGCCAGGCCGCGCCCGAGCTGTACATGAAGAGGACGGACGATGCGACGAGCATAATCACGAGGAATATCACGGCGTCGAATATCGCCGACTGCCCGGAACTACCGAACCGTTTCATGGCGCGAACCCCCACGCCACCAGGCCCATTATCGCAGGCTCGACCCTCCCCTCTGGGGTGAGGATGTTGCACGGGGCGTCGATGGCGACCTTCTGCGCGGCACCGGAAGGAGCGTCGAAGCCAAAGCGCGCATGCAACAGCGAATCTGTGGAATTTCCTATGGCCCTCAGCTCGATGGAATAGTTGAAGCCAGCCCTCTCGGTCGGGAAGCGCGCCGTGAAATCGCTGTTGCTGAGAACGGACACCTTCCCCCAATCGAACAACCCCTGCCTTGAATCGTGCAGCAGGGACGGCTCGGACAGCGCCTGCTGGACGAACGCCTGGCACCGGTCCCTTCTGGCCAGCGATTCCGAGCGCTCGACATAGCCGGCGTACGCGCTGGCCACCCCCGCGACGAAGACGGAGATTGCGACCAGCACCACCAGCAGCGCGGGGAGCTCCTCCATGAAGCCGCCGACGCCGTCGTTTCCCCCGAAGCGCATCAGGGTGCGGCATAGCGCCGGGGTAGAAAAATCTTCTCAAAGTCGGATGGGCGAGGGGTGTTCTGTTCCTCAGTAATCCTTATATAGTTTAGCTACTATAACTATTACTATGACATACCGCACGATCAACGTCAGGCCGACGACGTACCAGCGGCTCCTGCGCTACAAGCACATGGACATGACTTTCGACGACGTGATTGACAACATTCTCGATGAGGTCGATCCAATTGAGATGTACCAGGCCGCTCTCAAAGAGCACAACAAGCGCCTCGAGGCTATGAACGACGGCGAATACACTACGTTGGCTGCGCTTAAAAAGAAATACAAGGCAACGTGAGCGCATGCCTTTCGATGTCAGGATCTCGAAGAAAGCTGATGCTGAATTGTCCGGTTTAAGCCGTTCTGGCGACAAGAAGATAGCCAAGCGCATTCTTGAAGGGCTTGAACACCTCGCAGAAAATCCGCATACCCCAAGACCAGGAACCGACATTTTACAATTAGAGGCGGTCGATCCAAAGATGTGGCGCTTGAGGGTCGGCCAATATAGTATTCTATACGCTATCGATGAGAAAAATAGAATTGTGAACGTCACGATGATTATACATCGAAAGAAAGCATATCGCTGAGGAGGGATGCCCCCGGCCGAGAACTTACAATCATTAACGAAAGGTTCGGTGACGCCTCGCCGATGCAGGAGTGAGCGATGATGCGCTAATTTTTCATTGTATTTTTTTAGAGTGGTGTAAAAAGTTAGTTTAATAAACACAGAGCCGATTGCGTGCCGAAGCATATGGCAGACGAGGACTTCGTGGTGACGCCCTGGGAGGTCAGGGGGAAGGTCGATTACGAGAAGCTGGTCGAGAAGTTCGGCACCCAGCGCATAACGTCCGACCTGTTGCAAAGGTGGGAAAAGCACGCGCCCCTCCATCCAATGCTCCGAAGGGGCGTGTTCTACTCGCACAGGGACTTCGACTGGGCGCTCGAGATGTACGAGAAGGGGAACAGGTTCTACCTCTATACCGGCCGCGGGCCATCTGGGCACACGCACATCGGCCACATGATGCCCTGGATGTTCACCAGGCACATGCAGGAAGTCTTCAAGGTGAAGCTCTACTTCCAGCTCACGGACGACGAGAAGTTCGTCTTCAACGACTCGCTCACGCGCGAGCAGGTGAGGGAGTACGCATACGAGAACGCGCTCGACCTGATTGCGCTCGGGTTCGAGCCGCATAACACGAAGATATTCCTCGACACCGAGTACATCCACACCCTCTACCCGATAGCCATCGAGGTCGCGAAGCGCGTGACGTTTTCCACCGCGAAAGCCGTCTTCGGCTTCGAGAACAGCAACAACATCGGCGAGATATTCTACACGAGCATGCAGGCCGTACCGGCCTTCCTGGGCTCGGTTCGGGAAGGCAAGAACGTCCCGTGCGTCATACCTTGTGCCATCGACCAGGACCCTCACTTCAGGGTCGCCAGGGACGTGGCCGAGCAGGCCGGCTACTACAAGCCGGCGATGTTTTACTGTAAAATGCTGCCGAGCCTCAGCGGCGGCGACAAGATGTCGTCGTCCGCGCCGGGGAGCGCCATCTATACGGTCGATACGCAAAAGGAGGCGAGGAAGAAGATAATGAACGCCTTCACCGGCGGGTGCGCCACCGTCCAGGAGCAGCGCGAGAAGGGCGCGAACCCTGAGGTTTGCGCGGTCTTCGCGTACTTCTTCAACATCTTCGAGGAGGACGGCGCCAGGCTGGCCGAGCTCGATCAGCAGTGCAGGACAGGGAAGATACTCTGCGGCGAGTGCAAGGGCAGGCTCGCGGAGCGCGTCCTGGCCTTCCTGAAAACACATCAGGAGCGCAGGGAGAAGGCGAAGGACAGGCTCGACGAGTACATGCTAAGAGATTGAAACCGACACCCTTATATATTGTATTATCGATGTATCTTATACGGAATGGTGGTGGAATTGATACGCAAGTTGGCGATTGGCGCGATTGCGATAGCAACCGCCCTGCTCTTCCTCTCCCCGGCCACGCACGGGGCGTTACCCTCGACGTGGACGCCTGGAGACGAGGCAGCGAGGCTGAACGGGCACAGGTTCTCCGAGGAGTACTGGACTACGACCGTCAACAACACGACCCAGGACGGCGGTGACGTGAGCTTCACAATCTCGTACATGAGCTACGGGAACGAGAGCTCGAGCGTCCAGGCCTTCCTGCTGGCCTTCAACAAGTACGTGAAGGACGGCAACACCTCGACGATACCGTACCAGCTATTCGGCATGCACTTCTACACCCCGGAGGGGCAGGAGATATTCATCGGCGCAATCCTGGCCTTCCTGATGGCCTACGACGACACGTACAACGGCACGGGCGCGGGGCAGAACAACCTGCCGGACCCGGGGCACGAGAAGATATACTACGTGCTGCCGTTCGGAATCAGCGACGTGCCGGCCTTCCCCAACTACACCGTCTCGCAGCCGACCGTGACGCCCATAGACGCGCAGAAGGTGGGCAGCGGGCATTACAAATTCGGCATGAGGTACCAGAACCTATACTGCTTCGTCAGCGAGAATCCGCTGGCCTCGCTCATATTCCGCACCGGATGGATCGCGCTCATCAGCGAGTTCACGGTCACGTACGACGTCACCATCGACGAGGCCACAAAGACGGTGAAGGCCGAGACATACTACACCATCGGCCAGATCAAGGAGCTGTGGCTATTCCTGGTCGGGGTGCCGATAGCGGTCAGCCCCTATCTCCTCCCTTCGACGCTGGGGCTCGCGGCCGTCCACTACACGGCCATATTCGCATCCAACTACAAGGTCGCCGACAAGAACGGCCAGACGATAAACACGGGCATACAGGCGCCGGTGGATAAGAACCTCACGATCCAGATAGGGAACAGGAGCGAGAGGGCGCTCGAGATAGGGTTCAGGGGGGACTTCGACCTCCTGAACGAGAGCGCCAACAACCAGCTTGTCTCCACTCAGCCAGCATACAACGTCATTGTCCCCGCGAGGGCGTCGGACCTGACTCTGGTGGCGTGGCAGGCGGGCTTCTCCCTGGACGCGATGTGCCTCGTGGCATACGGGCTGAGCAAGACCATACGGCAGAACTACACGAGCCCGCTGGACCTGCGCCAGAACGGCTACCAGAGGTTCCAGACCTCGACCCTGTGGTACGCCGTGGCCTTCCCCGGCTTCCACGGCCTCAGGATAGTGCACGACCCGACATACACGGCGTACACCAACGTGGGGACCACCAGCGCGAGGCCGAGGATACCGGGGGTCGAGGCCGCCATCGTTGTTGGCGCGGTCTCGATACTCGCGTGCATGACAGTTTCGAGGATGAGGAGGAAGAGAGGGCAGAAGCATTAGGGCAAACCTTTTCCCTCATTCCACCTATTACCTTGCGATGCAGGGGGGCAAATAGTTGGAGATTGGCATAGTCGGCAAGCCCAACGTCGGCAAGTCCACGTTCTTCTCCGCGGCCACGCTGGCTCCTGCCCAGATCGCCAACTACCCCTTCACTACCATAGAGCCCAACAAGGGTGTGGCCTACGTCCGCGCGAAGTGCCCGCACGTGGATCTTGGCGTGCCATGCAACCCGAACAACTCGCAGTGCGCCGACGGCGTGCGCCTCATCCCCGTGGAGATGATAGACGTCGCTGGCCTGGTCCCCGGCGCGCACGAAGGTCGCGGCCTGGGCAACAGGTTCCTCGATGACCTCAGGCAGGCGAGCGCGCTCATCCACGTCGTCGACGCCAGCGGCGGCACGGACATCGAGGGGAAGTCCGTCCCCGTCGGCAGCCACGACCCCTCCGAGGACGTGAAGTTCCTCGAGGAGGAGATAGCCTACTGGATAGGCGGCATCCTGGGCAAGGACTGGAAGAAGCTCTCGAGGTCGGCAGAGACCGAGGGCGCGAAGATAGAGAGGGTCCTGCACGAGAAGCTGACCGGGCTCGGCATCTCCGAGGCGCAGATCTTCGCCGCAATCCGCAAGTCGTCGCTCGGGCCGAGGCCGAGCCTGTGGGGCGACGCCGACGTCCTTGCTCTGTCACGCAGCCTGCAGAAGGCCGGCAAGCCGATGATAATAGCCGCGAACAAGTGCGACCTCGCCGCCGGTAAGCCTCTCGAAGGAGTAGAGGAGACTGTTGTCCCTACTGCGGCGGAGCTGGAGCTGGCGCTCCGCCGCGCTGCGAAGGCGGGACTTGTGAAGTATCTTCCGGGGGATTCCTCCTTCACACTCACGGACCCTTCAAAACTCAACGCCGCGCAGAAGGGCGCGCTCGACAAGATAGCCGCCTACCTCAAGGAGAAGGGGGACACGGGCGTCCAGCGCTGCGTAGAGACGGCGGTCTTCAAGATGCTCGACCTGGTGCCCGTCTACCCTGTGGAAGACGAGAACAAGTACACGGACAAGAAGGGGCGGGTGCTTCCCGACGCCTACCTCGTCCCGAGGGGGAGCACGGCGAAGGACCTGGCCTACAAGGTGCACAGCGACCTGGGGGACAGCTTCATCAGGGCCATCGACGCGCGCACCAAGCGGGTCATAGGCCACGACTACCAGCTCAAGGACGGCGACGTCATCACCATCATATCGAAGAGGTAGGCGCATGGATGCCCCGGCCTCGCCCCGGCATGTAACTCTCGTCGGGCGAACGGCCGAGCTGGAGCGCCTCGACGCGTGCCTGCGCGATGCTGCCGCCGGGAAAGGGCTCACGGTGGTGATATCGGGGGAGCCCGGCATCGGGAAGACGAGGCTGGTCGAGGCCATGAAATCCTCCGCATCCTCAGGAGGGGTCCGCATCCTATCCGGGGCGGCGGCTCCCGATTCCGCTGTGCCGTTCCTGGCGATATCCAGCGCGCTCGAAACTGCGGCGGGCAGGCCCCTCTTCCGCGAGCAAGAGCATGTCTCGTTTCAGGAAGTCTTTGCCGTGGACGTGTCGGGCAATCTTCTAGCTAAAAGCTCCTTCAAGGAAGGCTATGGCGCGACCGAAATGGACGCTGGCACCTTCACTGGGATGCTCTCCGCCGTGCAGAGCTTCGTGGCCGATTCCTTTGGGCATAAAGGCATGGGAGGCGCAGACCCTTCAGGCCCACTGCAAGGAGCCGGGCTGACCCTGGGGCGCATGGAATACGGCGAGATGAAGATACTCGTCGAGCATGGCCGGCATGTCTTCCTCACTGGAGTCATCGACGGCGAGGAGCACCCCGAGATGCGCGATGCGCTGCGGCGGACGGTCGAAAGGGTGGAGGACAAGTTCGGCGGCCGGCTCGGAAAACCGGACGGAAACGCCGCGAAAGTGACCGGCGTGCAGGCCGAAATGGAGTCGCTCAGGTCGCGCAGGTTCCTCGCTCGCAAGAAGCTCGAAGGCGTCAAGCTGGACAGCGAGCGCGCGAGGATTGCCGAGGACGCGCTGAAGCAGTTGTGCGAAATGTCCATGACCGGCCCACTGCTGCTCGTTCTCGAGGATATTCATTGGGCGGACGAGTCCTCGCTCTTCGTCCTCGCCTACCTGGCCAGGAACATCGGGAGCGAGAGGATCGCCGTCATAGCGACCGCGCGCACGGGAGAGGGGAGAGCCTTTCAGGCATCCCTCGGAAAGATGCGCGCCGATGGCACGATTCGAGAGATCGTTCTCGACAGGCTCGAGCCCGGCGAGGTCTCGGACCTGCTCGGGTCGGCATACTCTCCGAACGATTTCCCGTCCGGCCTCGCGCAGCGCATCGAGTCGGATTGCGCCGGGAATCCGTTCTTCATCGTCGAGGCGTTGAGGCAGATGCTGCACGACGGCGGCATCGCGTTCGCGAACGGGGTTTACACCCTCGTGAGGGAGGACTATACAATATCCTCGACGATAGACGGGCTCGTGCAGCGGAGGCTGGATTCCCTCGACCCGGACGCTATGTCCCTGGCCGAGTACGCGGCCTGCATCGGCAGGGAGTTCGACATTCAGGTCGCCAAATCGAACGCCTCGCTGAGGGACATTGACGAGGCTCTAAGGAAGCTCATCGAATCCGGCATAATGTCCAGAAAGGAAGTGTCTGGGGCGCGCCTGCAGTTCTCCCACGCCTACTTCCATAGCGTTCTCTATGGCAATCTGACGCCCAGATGGAAATCGTCCCACCACAGGAGCATCGGCGAGCACTACGAGCGCATCTTCCAGGGGCGACTGGACGACGCCGCGTACGAACTGGCCCACCACTTCTCGAGGTGCGCGGAATACGAGAAAGGGTATTTGTACAGCCTCAAAGCGGGGGAGTTGGCGGAGAGCGCCTATTCTCCAGAGCAGGCCATCGCCCTTTACGAGCAGGCGCTCGCACTCCTGCCCAAGACTCGCGACCCGAATCCCTCGAAGGAGGCCATGCTGTGCGAGAGGCTCGGAGACGTCCACACGCTGAGCGGCAACTACGACCCCGCGCTCTCGTCGTTCCAGCGCGCCCTTGATGCCGCATCGTCTTCCGAGACGAGGGCGCGCATGCACAGGAAGCGCGGCAAAGTCCTCGAATCGAAGGGCGAGTACGACACCGCCCTCGTGGAAGCCGAGAAGGGCATATCCCTCGCAGGAAAGAGCGCGGAGAGATGGAGGATTGACCTCGTCAAGGCGAGGGTCCTCCAACAGAGGGGGCACTACCCGGTAGTCGCAACGCTCTGCGAGAGGGCGGTCCACGGCCTGAAAGAACATGCAGGCACGGAGGGAGACGTCTCGCGTGCGCTGATCCAGTGGGCCGTCGTCGAATGGCTGACCGGCAAATACGACGATGCCCTGGTCCGATATGGCCTCTCCCTGGCCCTCGCCGAGAAGGCTAAGGACGAGCGCTTGGTCGCCACCACCCTGGCCAACATGGCCATCGTCTACTGCGACAAAGGGGACTATGGAGAGGCCATGGCGCGTTACAGAAGCGCTCTTGATATCAACATGCGAATGGGCAATCAATGGGGAATGGCCTCCTGTCACGGCGGTCTCGGAGTCGTCCACCAGAGGATGGGCAACCTTCTAGGGGCCAGGGAAGAGATGGAGAACTGCCTCCGCATTTACCAGAAGATAGGAGACAGTTACGGCATCGGGCTCTCGTTCCTCAACCTGGGCATATTCTACGCCGACATGGGGGATCTGGACGAGGCAGAGAGGAGGTTTGAAAAGTCCTTGGCGATGGGGGAGCGCATCGGGAACCCCTTGATGCGGGGGACGTCGATCTACATGCTCGGCGGAATCCACCAGGAGAGGGGGGACCTGGCGAGGGCCCTCGATGGGTACGGGGAATCCAATGCCATCTTCGAGAGGACGGGGGATATGCAGAGAATCGCCGGCTGCCTCGGGTCGATCGCCTCGGTAAAGATGGAAGCGGGGGAGCTGGAAAGTGCGCTCGAGGCGTGTGTGAAAAGCCTGAAGATAAGCAAGGATATGCAGGACATGGAAGGAATCATCTCGGCCACCCTCATCAAATCTGAGATACTCCTCGACAAGGGGGACGTGGATGAGGCGCTCTCCCTTTGCCTGGAGGCAGAGAAGATGGCCGGGGAGAGCAACACGAGGCAGTACCACGCCCACGCGCTCATGGACATCGGGATAATCGAATCCCGCACCGGGAGGCACGAGCCGGCCACGCAGAGCTTTCGGAAAGGGTACGGCGAGCTCACGGAGTGCAAGGCACTGGTCGAGCGCGCCAAACTGTCGTTCCGCTGGGGGGAGGCCCTGTTGCGCGGCGGTGAGCGGGAGGAGGGTATCGGCATGCTCCGGCAGGCGCTCGCGTTCTTCGAGGAGCGCGGGATGGCGCCATGGGTCGAGAGGTGCAGGAAGTCTTTAGAGGCGCGAGGGGTTGGGGGGTAGCGATGGAGAAATGGGACGTTCGCCTGCTGTCGGCCTCCTACACGAGGGACGAGGACATCACGGTCCAGCTCTTCGGCAGGACAAGGGAAGGGAAGTCCATCACGGCCCTCTATCACGGCTTCAAGCCATATTTCTACATCGTGGAGCCAAAGGAGGACACGCTCCGGCGGCTCAAGGCCGACAAAGACGTGCTGAAGATCGAGGATGTCGAGCTTTTCGACCGCGGCCGGAGCAAGAGATGCGCCAGGGTCACCGTGCGCTTCCCGTGGACGGTGCCCGACTACCGCAACAGGTACAGGGAGTGCGAGTTCCTCGCCGCCGACATACCCTTCGGCCAGCGCTTCTGCTATGACATGGACATCGGCGGCTGCTTCACGGTCTTCGGAGAACCCACCAAAGAAAAAATCGCATACACCACGGAGCTCGTGGTGCGGGCCGAGCGCTTCGAGAAGTGCGAGCACTTCAAGCCCCGATTGAAGGTTCTGAGCTTCGACATAGAGAACAGCATCCGCGACCAGCACCTCTACATGCTCGGCGCGGCCATCCGCGGCACCGACGGCAAACTGCGCACCGTGCATTATGAAGGAGAGGAGAGGGACATCATCACGGGATTCGTCGACCTCGTGCGCCGGGAGGATCCGGACGTAATCACGGGCTACAACATCGACGGGTACGACATACCGATGCTGAAGAAGCGCGGCGAGGCGAACAAGCTCATGAGCCTCAGGCTCGGCAGGGACGGCGGCGACACGCGCTCGGTCGGCGAGCGCTTCTGGCGCGCGCACGGCCGCATCATCGCCGACGCGTGGTGGAACGCGAAGATGGAGCTCAGGCCCAAGCAGGAGACGCTCGACGCCCTCTCGAAGCTGGTGCTGGGCGAGAGCAAGGCCGACGTCGACCCGTCGAACATGGACAAGGAGTGGGAGGAGAACAGGGAGAAGGTCATCGAGTACTGCATTAGGGACGCGGAGCTCGCCCTGCGCATCCTTGAGAAGATCGCCATACTCGAGAAGCAGATGGACCTCGCGACTGTCGCGAAGCTGCCGTTGGACGACGTGGTGAACGGCCGCACCTCGACGCTCATCGACTCCATCTTGATTAGGGAGGCCGACAGGCACCATATCGCCGTGCCGATGACCAGGCACGAGAAGCGCACCGACCAGATCGAGGGCGGCTACGTGCACAGCATAGACCCCGGAATATACCCGTGGGTCATCGTCCTGGACTTCAAGAGCATGTACCCGAGCATCATCATATCGAAGAACATCTGCTTCACGACCCTGAGCGATTCCGGCGACATAGTGAGCCCGACGGGCACACGATTCGTCAGCAAGGATATACGGCAAGGGCTCCTCCCGCACATCCTCACCGAGCTGATGAGATGGCGCGACGAGACGAAGGCCAAGATGAAGGGCGCAAAGACCGACGAGGAGCGCAGGTACTACGACGGCCTGCAGAACGCCATCAAGGTGCTGATGAACGCCGTCTACGGCGTATTCGCCTCGGCCTTCTACAGGTTCACGGACAAGAAGATCGGAGAGAGCATCACCGCCTTCGCGCGCGAGAACACGAAGAGCATCATCCAGCAGCTCGAGGCCGAGGGGCTGAAGATAGTGTACGGGGACACGGACTCGGTCTTCGTGCAGTCCCCCAAGGCCGACCTTGAGGGGGCGGTGGGGTTCGGCAAGTCGCTGTCCAAGCGATATTCCAGGGAGGGCGCCACGCTGGAGTTCGAGAAGCTGCTGAACCCGATGTTCTCCCACGGCGCGAAGAAACGGTACGTCGGGAGAATAATGTGGCCGACGGAGGGGAGGGTCGTGCGCGGCTACGAGACGAGGCGCACGGACGCCTTTGACCACCAGAGCGAAAGCCTGGAAGCGGTCTTCGACCGGATGCTGGCAAACGACCCCGATGGCGCGCTAGACACCGCGAAGAAGGCCGTGAAGGATTGCGTCGAGGGCAGGGTTCCCCTGGAGAAGCTGATAGTCTCGCGCACGTGCCGCGAGTTCTCCGAGTACAAGGACGCCGATTCGCAGGTCACCGTCCAGGCCGCGAGGAAGATCCTCAAGCTCGGCTACGAATTCGTCCCCGGCATGAAGGTCTCGTGGGTCGTCGTCGACGGCCACAAGACGCCACAGGAGGTCGAGCCCTACGTCAGCGGCCGCCCGTTCGCGGCGAAGCCCGACTACGACTACTACGCGAGGAGGACGGCCATGACCTTGGCCAGGGTCACCGACATGTACGGCTGGGACGTCAAGGACCTCATGACGGGCAGCCAGCAGTCCAGCCTCATGAGCGGAAAGTTCGGGGAGAAGAAGCAATCGGCGAGCCGCAAGAAGGAGGACGGCGTTCCGAAGAAAGCGAGCAAGGCCCAGACCCTGGAGGACTTCCTCTGAGGGAGAGGGGGCCGGCTCTCGCGGTCGATGGCATCGTCGCTCGCGGTGGAAAAATATTGCTTGTCAAACGCGGCCGCGAGCCGTTCAAGGGCATGTACGCGCTCCCAGGCGGCTTCGTCGAGTACGGGGAAAGCGTCGAAGACGCAGTGGTGCGCGAAGTCCTGGAGGAGACAGGCCTGAAGACAAGGATCGTCAGAATGCTCGGGATCTACTCCAAGCCAGGGCGCGACCCGCGCGGCCACGTCGCCAGCGTCGTGTTCGTTCTCGATGCGGAGAAAGGCAGCGCCGTCGCTGGGGATGATGCATCGGATGCCGAATGGGTCCCCCTGTCAAGACTGCCCGAGGAAATGGCCTTCGACCACGCCGAGATAGTCCGGGCGTTCAGGCTTTCCTCGTCGTGAGCGTGTAGTGGACGCCGGAGTTCTTGAGCGAGAGGTGCAGGCGCTTCAGTATGCGCCCGTACTCCTCCGGGGTGGCGAAATCGATTACGAAATCGTAATCCCCCACAACCGGGCTGAACCCGACGCCTTCCACAAGCCGGATGACGTCCAGCGGGTCCTTGCCGTCGCTGGAGAACTGCAGCTTGATGTAGAGCTTCATTGCCATGGCACCGTCATTAAAGTTATGTGTATATCAACTTTGTGGGTGCGCCCGCCCGACCATGCAATACGTTTTTATACGGACAGGGGTTCTGCGCCTTCGGTCACGGGGTCCGCCCCGTCCGGAGATGTTCCGGCAACGCATGCGAAATCATGCGCAAGCCCGGAGAATCCGAAAACAGCGCACGACAAAGGAGATCGATAGCCATGGCAGACAAGGAACAGAAGGCAAAGGTCGCGGCAGCGAAGCCTGCGAAGGTTGTGACGAAGGCAGCGGAGCCGGTGCAACCGGCCGCGCAGCCAGCGACTCCGAAAAAACCTGCGAAGAGCATGTATTCTTACATAAAGGAGGCGTGGGACGTCCCGGAGGACAGCTACGTCGACGACCTGCTCTGGGGGCGCATGATCGAGTGGCGCGCGGCGAACACCGTCACGCGCATAGACAAGCCCACGCGGCTTGACAAGGCCCGAGCGCTCGGTTACCGCGCGAAGCAGGGCTACGTCCTCGCCAGGATAAAGGTCAGGCGCGGGGGCCTCAGGAAGCGCGCCATACGCGGCGGAAGGAAGGCCAAGCGCAAGGGCATCCTGAAGATAACGATGCGCAAGAACATCCAGCGCATCGCAGAGGAGAGGGTGCAGAAGCACTTTACGAACCTCGAGGTCCTGAACTCGTACTGGGTCGGCCAGGACGGGAAGCACAAGTACTACGAGGTCATCCTCGTGGACCCGGACCACCCGGTCATCAAGAGCGACCCGAAGATAAACTGGATCGGCCGGAACCACATGAAGGGCCGAGCGTACCGCGGCCTGACATCGGCAGGGAAGCGCGGCCGCGGCCTGATGAACAAGGGCAAGGGCGCGGAGAAGGCCAGGCCGAGCGTGAACGCGCACGGGAAGGGGATAAAGTAGAGTGCGCGGGGTCGATGGACTATAGCCTGGGATGGGAGGGCTGGGGAAAGGCGCGCAGGTCGCTAAACTATCGCCTGGCCTGTAAGGGCTGGGTTAAACCCCTTAACACTTCTCTATTCTAGATCTGAGAACACGACGAGTATTTTCTTCCATAATGATTCCTCGTCGTGGGAACGGACTTGCTGCGCAAGTCCTACCTTAGTTCTCAATAGCTAATATCACGACGAGTATTTACCTCTATAATGATTCCTCGTCGTGGGAACGGACTACTCTTTGCACTCTGCGAAGTAGTCCTACCCACATTTCTTTCGTCGAATTATTAGAGAAACAGAAATGTGGGCTCAGCCGGAACTGAAAACGGCCATACTGGCTAAGTTTTAGTATGCGGTGAATTAGAATTTCCGCGAGAGGGGTAAATCCCCACCTTTCCCTTTTTTATTTTTTAAAGAAGAGCCTCACTTCCGCATCGAGCTCTCCGGGACCATCGAGGACCTTCGGCGTCATCTCCGGTGGGAGGAAAGCCGCGTATCTCCGCTGCGCGAACCTCTCGTCCATGAGGACCACCACCCCCCTGTCCTTTTCGCTCCTGATGAGCCTTCCCGCGCTCTGCACGACCTTGTTGAACGCGGGGCCGTAGTAGCCGTAGATCTCGCCCTTCTCGCGCCCGAAGCGCTTTATGCAGTGGTTCTTGAGCGCCAGGACCTCCTTGTTCGGCGGGGCGAGCGGAACGCCTGCCACAACGAGTGCCGACAGCAGGTTCCTCTCGTAGTCTATCCCCTCGCCCAGGCTGCCGCCCTGGACCGCCATGAGGAGGTTCGGCTCTTTCCTCGCCCTCAGTCTGTCCAGCACCGCCTCCCTGTCGCCTTTGGTCATGCCTCTTGATTCCACTATGAGGTTCCGCGCCTGGACCCTCCCCGCCAGCCTGTTTGATACTTCCTCCACGTACTTGTAGGACGGGAAGAAGGCTGCGACGTTGCCCGGCGTCACGCGCACCAACTCGGCCAGCGCCTGCGCGTACCTGGCGTACATCGCCTCCCCGCGCTTCGTCCATTCGCTGCTCACGCCCTTCAGCGCCAGCACCTTCCTGTTCTCCGGGGGGAACGGCGACCCGTATATCCTCAGCATGCGCCTCTCCTGCGGGACGCCCAGGACGTCCGCGTACATCTCCGGCGGGCATAGCGTCCCTGACATCAGCACCGCGCCGTGGACCTCCGAGAAGATGGGAGCGCCCATCACCGCTGGGTCCAGATGGTAGAGCTTCAAGTACCACAAGTCCCCCGCTTGGCGCGCGAGTATCCTGGCGCTGGCCTGGTCGGAGGCCGACCATTGCTTAAGGAACTCGGCCAGCTCGATTGCGTAGGAGAGCTCCGCCCCGGAATTCAGCGCCTTCTGCCCGGTCTCCTCCAGCCATTTCACGTAGTCGTCAAGTGTGTCTTTCTCACCCAGCGAACCAGCGAGGATAGCGTCCAGCGCGCCCGTCAGCCGCTCCTTCTCGACGTACTCCTCGTGCTCTTCGGGGAGCGCCTTTATCCAGCCGTTCAACGACCTTCTCAGGGCTGCCGTGTGCCGATGACCCCTCTGGGCACTGCTGCCCACTTCACTAACGACCTCCGACATCATGTAGGACGTGATCTCCCTGCTCAGGTTCGACCGTATCCTGTCCGGCAGGTTGTGCGCCTCGTCCACGACGAGCACCATATCCTTCAGCCCGCCCTCGACCTTCTCGAGCATCTTGTCGAGCATCACGTCGAAGACGTAGTTGTAGTCGCAGACGACCGCGTCGATGTCCGGGATGGCGTCCAGCGCGGCCTTGTATGGGCAGACGCCGAACCGCTCGCACGCCCTCTTCAACTCGCCGACGTGCATGATTTTCGATAGAATCAGCTTGCCGGCCTGCTCGTTCTCGCTCTCGTAGAAATCGCAGGAGTGGGACTTGACCTTCGACTTGCAGAACGCCGCGAAGGCATATCCCGGAAGGCCGCTTTCGCTCTCCGGGCACATCGCCTGCTTCGCGATTATGTCCACGGCCCTGATGCGCCTGCCCAAGGCCTCGGCTATCTCGCGCAGGGTGTTCACGACCATCGCGTGCGGGCTCTGCTTCGACGTGAGGAACAGAAGCTTCTTCTTCCGCTCCATCGTACTCTCCAGCAGGACCGACAGGGTGGCAGCGGTCTTGCCTATGCCGGTCGGCGCCTGCGCCAGCATCACCTTCCCTTCCTCGGCTGCGGTCCTCATGTCCGCCATGAACTCGCGCTGGCCGCCGCGTATCTTCTCGTAGGGAAAAAGTGGGAAGTCGGTGTGTCCGAGCTTCCTCTGGACGGACTGCGCTTTCAGCTCCTTCCCCTTCGAGACGTAGCCGCAGTCCCGGCAGACCCTCACCTGGACGCCCCCACGCTTCCTGGGGGCCAGCATCGACTTGCAGGTGGGGCAGAACATCTCGACGTTAGCCATTCGCCCTGAGCGATGGGAGGAGCGTATAAAAGGGTATGCTGGGGAAGGGCGAAGGTGCAGCGGCAAATCAATCGATTATATATCCCTCTTTGCCAATATCTTCCCGGATGCACTCCCTCGATACGCCAATCAAGGTCACCGGCTCTTGGGACGAGACGCGCAGGACCACCGTCGCCCTGCCCGACATCGTCCTGCGCTACCTACGGCTGGAGAGCGCTGCACAAGAACCAGATATGGCTCTGCATCTACACCCCTTTCAAGGGCTGGATCAAGTTCAAGATGTGCAGGGACGACCTGCGCAAGCTGAAGGCCTCCGTCGAGAAGCTCCAGAGGGTGATGGGCTGGCTCCCGAGGTGAGAGGGCTTGCGCCCCTCCCGGTCTACGCCAACGAGTTCGTCGTCTGGCTCAACGGCGACGCGGTGGCCATTGAGTTCAAGCGAAGGTAGGAGCGGAGATAGAGGAGCGCGTGGCTCTGGTCCTGATGCACCCGGACAAGTTCAGGGAGCTGCTGGAGATGATGATGGGCGTGGAGAATGGGGTGGAGGGGGCGACGAAGCCAACGCCTAGGGAGAAGTACAAGGGAGTGGAGTTCGAGTAGTAAAAAAATAAGTGGTAACCTTATCATCTAAAAGTATAATATTTAGTATTGGTATTGCGAACGGATGCAAATTTCCCAAAATTTGTTGGCCTGGATATATTTAGTAATAGCTGGCATTTTTGAGATATCATGGGTTGTAGGCTTGAAATTCTCTGAGGGGTTCACGAAAATTTATCCAACTATTTTCACTGGCATTACCATGGTATTGAGTTTTATTTTCCTCTCGTTTGCTGTAAAAACACTCCCAATCGGTACAGCATATGCAGTATGGACTGGAATTGGTGCAATTGGTACGGTTATATTGGGAATTTTTTTCTTCAAGGAATCAAGCGATATCCTGAGAATCGTGTGCATCGGAGCTATAATATTCGGCGTTGTCGGGTTAAAGTTTTTAGGAGAGCAATAAATGATAGAAACTGATGTATTAATTGTGGGGGCTGGCATTTCAGGTTTAAATTTAGCTGGATTATTAGAGGAGCATAGCGTAAATTATAGACTGTTAGAAAAAAGGAGTACAATAGGAAAACATGGCAACCGAATAGTGAATATGGATGTAGTAAAATCCTTGTCACTACCTGAGTCCCTTATAAAATATAAAATTCAGGAAATAAGGTTCGTGTCTCCCAACGGTACAAAACTTGAGAGGAAAGATACGGCCGTTCGTGGTGTGGTTGTTGATTTATTCGATGTTGAAAAGATGTTGGCCGATCGAATTAGTAAGACCGATACCATTCTTTTTAACCAAAAAGCTATTGAAGTCAACTTAAAGAATAATCTTTTAATTACACAAAAAGAGAAATTTAAATTTAAGTTGTTAATAGGGGCATATGGCATAACGAATTGGGCATCATTCGAATCTCCTAAGAAAGTTTTATGCCATAGTGTTCAAATCAACACCAATAATAGTTATCCAATAACTGTGTTTATCAATAGTAAAGCTAAGGGATTTTATGGGTGGATAATGCCTTTAGCAGATGATAGAGTTGAACTTGGGATTGGATCGTATTTATCACATAATGAAAGTGCAATCAAGTTGAAAGAAAAAATATTTCAGATGCCCGGGTTGGAACAGTTCAAGGGGAAGAAACCATTGACGGAATCTACAGGAATCATACCCGTTTCAATCATTAATAATTTTTATGGGGGTAATTTTTGTTTAATTGGTGATGCTAATGGTGGAGAAGCGATGATGGGGGCATCCATCCACAAATGCTTAGATGAGTCTAAAATCGCATGTGATTCTATCGTGAGTATGATGCAAAATAAAGAAAATTATTCGAAGAAATTTATTAGCGCATGGACTAGGAAATTTTATGATGACATTTCTGAGCAACAAAAAATGAGAAAATTACTTGACGAAACAGATGATGATAATATAAATGCGATATTCTATAAATTAACTCGTAAAAAATTAGAAGGTACTGGCTTAATAAATGCCTTGTTCAAGAATATTGTGATGTCTCTGAGGCAAAGTCAGGAGTGCTGATATTGATGTCATACATGCAAAATATGCC
This sequence comes from Methanobacteriota archaeon, assembly GCA_016214785.1. Taxonomy (GTDB): domain Archaea; phylum Thermoplasmatota; class Thermoplasmata; order SG8-5; family JACRNV01; genus JACRNV01. The sequence continues at coordinate 1,294 of JACRNV010000012.1, read as the reverse complement.
ATCGATATTGCCGGAGGTATAAGATGCATGCACGCCATTCACTCTATAATTTCTTTATTTATTCGAATATCTGGATTGCCATAGATTCGTCTTTCCTCCTACTTGTCGCCATGTATATATTGGACGTGAATGTTAGTCTCAAGTATCTAGTGATATTATTCCTGATTACATTTTCCGTATATTCGATAAATCGTCTATCTGATCCTCAGGAAGACCAAATAAACCGCCCAGAGGCATTATCTTTCACTCAGCGGAACAAAAAGATTTTTCTCTTCTTCATAATTGTGTCCTATTGCGTTGCATTTCTACTCGCCTTTCTCGACGATATTTGGACAGCATTATTTGTTATTTTTCCCCTTGGGGTAGTTTTACTGTATGGCATCGGTGTTTCCTCTGAAAATACTCAACGAATGAGAGTGAAACAAATATTTCTAGTGAAAAACTTAATTGTATCCTTCACTTGGGCAACGATGGTGATCATGCTTCCGATATTATATTCAAAGGATGATTTGACAACCGTGGCTGGCATTTTGTATTCGTATATCTTCATCCAAATTTTTATCGACTGCGTGGCGACGGACATTAAGGATATCGTGGGGGATAAGAAGGCGCAGATTAAAACTATTCCATCGTTATATGGCGAGAAGAAAACCTTAATTCTGCTTCAAGTAATTACTCTGGCATCAGTTGTATTCTTCGGTATCGTATCGTATTTCTATTTCAGCAACATGATCTTCCTGACTTATACCATCTTATCTGGTGTCATCACGATTCTCTATCTGAAATACTATCAAACCACTCTAAAGAATACCATCGTGGATGTTGTCGTGGATGGTCGAAATATAATCTGCGGATTAGTGCTGGTCGGATTACTCTATCTTGGATTCTTATAGCACTGTCACTTCGTTAAAATGTCCTCAATTATCTCTCTGAGAATCTCCTTCGCCTTCTGCTTCCCCATCTCCGTGAATAGATAGACCCCGACCTCAAGCATCTGCCTCTGGACCTCGTCTGTTATCCACTCCTTGTCGTGCTCCTGGACCTCCTTGTTCAGCACCCCCGCGATGTCGTCTATCACCGGGTCCAGGAAGTCGTAGAGCTTCGCCTTGTGCCTCGTCAGGATGAAAATCAACGCTTTCAAGTCCGTATCAGCTAATAGCTAAGGACATAAATAAGTAAACATTTTGGGCATAAAAAAATCATTCTTAAGGAACCGTCGGACTGCCTGCCGTATGGCAGGCACAGACTTGAAGTACTTATTATGCAGCGGTTTTTTGATCTCCTTATTGCATTG
>JACRNV010000015.1:46087-98133 GCA_016214785.1 Methanobacteriota archaeon | reverse complement strand
CCACACCGAGAGCCGCAGACCGCTATTGACATGGCCAGCGACGGAAGAATCAGCTTCGGGGACTCCTCAAAGGTCTCTGAACGACTTCGCCAACTAACCTTTGAGGATACCCCACCATTTATGGTGGGGAGCACTCATTTTTAAAAAATTATGTGCTAAAGTTGGCACAATACCGATTTATGCATTTAGAATGTTAAATGTAAAAGATGAGCCATGGAGAATATTTGTATTAGAAACTGAATTTCAAGTTAGAGGGACTGCAAGATATTTGTATCAACTGTTACCAAAAATATCTCCTAGTGCAAACAAGAGTTATATTATGCGATGGGACGATGGAATGCCATTGCACAAATTATTGCATTATATTAGCAATACACCTAGATAATTTTACGATTGTACTTTACTAGACGTGTGCTCGACCACTCCGTTTATATGTTCTCTGGCTTTCCATACTTTGGGGAATCTAAATTCCGAACCTTGGAGATATTCTTCTACTAGTTCCATCCCAATCCATTTTCTCTTGACATTCTCAGCCGCATAGCCAGTTACATTACTTCCGCAGAATGGATCTAAGACAATATCGTTGATATCCGTCAGGAAGTTAATGAAAAATGTCGGTAGTTCTTTTGGAAACCGTGCTGGATGTGGCTTTAACCCATTTTGCTCACAAAGCTTTAGATAATTGCTTTGTGAGTCGGTATTTCCGATTTGAAGCAAATTTGGCGGTATTGAGCCGTTATTGTTATTGCCAAATTTATTAGTGATGTTGTGACCAGATGGCCTTTTCTTTGCCCTGTAGCCATTCTCCATTAGACGATACATGTCTTTGCTATATGGCTGAAGTACATTGCTATTATCGGCTTTTGGGTATGCTGTTTTAGAAAGCCACCATACAGTTTCTACCGCGTCCTTCACCCGTATCCGTCTCACATTCACCCATTCAGCCGGTGCAGGTAGTTTAGCAGGATTGTACCAATAAAATTCCTGAGCTACTTTAAAAATTTTAGAAAGTGCAATCAGTAATTCGAACTGGTATATTGATCTCGTTGGTTCGCCTTTATTCCAGGCGCCCCCAATATCAATTACCAGGCTTCCATCATCTCTAAGAACTCGCTTGAATTCTTTTGCAAACTTCATGAACCATTCAACATATTCATCTGCGTCGGCATTACCATATTCTTTTTTGAAAACGAGTGCATACGGTGGAGATGTCATAATCAAATTCACAGAGGAATCTGGAATCTCCTTCAGAATATCGAGCGAGTCCCCTAGATAGGTTGCACCGAAATTCGTGTAATAATATGGCTCGCGCTGAACTAAATCGGCCATTGGATTTGGCACGTCAATCGGCAACGTATTATTTACTTTCATTTTCACCTACCATTGTGGTTTTCTGAGCCATTATTTATTTTATTCTTGGCCACCGTGGAGATAAATGACTTCTCAGCCAACCAAGCTAAAATAATATTACGAACGATATCGGCATCACCTTCTCCGAATTCACCTCTAAAATTCTCTATTAGCTTCCACTGGCTCATCGTAAATGCCACCTGGACCCTTTTGCGCTTAGCTTTATCGTCTGATGCCATATGAACACACCATAGACACATGTCAGATAGGCGTCTCTTATATTTATTTCTTTAGATGGGGGACGCGAAAGTGAGCTAAATACCACACGAACTCGAAGAAATATTTAACGCACCTGCAAAAGACATAATGGATGCCATCCTATTTGGTTTTAGGGCACAAGTCGATGTCAAAGGTAAATTGGCTGAGCTTTATCTCTACCATCACCTCCAAAAGCTCGAAAAGGATGGAGTGATAACCAAACTTGAATGGTTAGACGAAGATGGAAAGCCAGATTTCTACTTTATATGTAACGGCAAGAGCTATCGTCTTGAATGTAAAAACGTTAGAAACGAGATGTATCAAACACCAACACCAGCATATAAGGTTGAAATCCAAAGAACACGAAATTCAAAGGATGGAACGAATACACGAAGTTATCGTATTGATTATTTCGACATTTTAGCAATCTGCACTTTTAACCAATCAAAACAATGGAAGTTCTATTTCATCCACGTTTCCGATCTCGAAACTGTTGAAGGCAATACATCTCTGCTGAAAATTATGCAAAGGGTTCCATTGACACCTCAAAATCAGTGGACAGACAATCTCAATGCTCTGCTTTAGTAAAAGTATTGGAGAGGAATAAAACCTTAATTAGGATACCTTCATCTCCTGCAGTTATTGCACGCAGTACTCGTTCCCCTCTATGTCCTGCATCACGACCCAGTACTCCCCGTCCTCGTCCATGGCGTGTAGCTTTTTCGACCCGAGCTTTACCAGGCGCTCTACCTCGGCATCCACCTGCTTCCTCTGCTCCTCAGGGGGTGTCCCCCTCTTGCTTGCGTTGACATCTATATGCAGCCTGTTCTTCTCCGGCTTGGGCGTGGCCATGCGCTGGAAGAAGATGCGCGGCCCCTTGCCCTCCGGGTCGACGATTGCGCTGGCCGAGTTCCACTCCTCCTTCGGGACGCCCTGCGCCTCCAGGAACTTCTCCCACGACGCGAAGCCCTCGGGCGGGTCCTGGATTCTATAATGGAGCGCCGCCGCCCAGAACCTAGCCAATTTATCAGGGTCGGAGCAATCGAACACAATCTGTATCGGAGTCGCCATTGGAACGCCAAATCTCCATGGGCGCATGCCTAAAAAATGTTACGACCGTGAATATTATACAAAAGATGTGTAGGATGATTATCCTTGTTCTTCAACATCCGTCATCGGTAGGAAATCCTTACTCACCGTATATTTTATATTCCTCATGTTCAAAATCTTTAGCAAGCGCTCTAGGTCGATTTCGGAAATTTGCACGAGATAGTGGGTTTTCTCGTCCTTCGTCACGATGTAGATGGAATCCCACACCCACTCTATGAGCTCCTTGTCGTCCTTCAAGTGCTTGCGCTCTTTCTCGGTCGTGACCTTCTTCGCGAATTCGATGTCCTCGCTGCGCTCTTCGTCGAACCCGACCTGAATCGTCTTGACATCCTTGAAGAAGATGAATTTCCCATAGAATGGAGACCATCCCCTGCTTATCGGCAGGAAACCGTTCTCGAAGATGGACGGGCCGTACCAGATATGGAAAATGAACTTAGCTGTAAGAAAAATAAAGCCCACTGCAGTGGTAATAATTAGAAAATATAGGTATAGCCCTTCTGTCAGTGAGAAGAAGTAGTATAACAAAGGCGATAAAATAAGCAGGATCACGAACGGGCCGAGGAGATAATGTTTAAATCTCTCCTTTCTGACCATGTGCTCCCAAATCGGGTTCCCGTAATCGCTATTGGCCATCGCCATCGGATTGTGGGATGGCTATAAAACGATATTCAATGGGTATTATCACTCCTGATTCCGACCGCGATGCTGTTAAACCCCGCCTCTCCGTTTCAAGGGCCGGTGTTCAGACATGGACGGCAATGCGGACCTCAACCTGATCCTGAGCAAGGCCTTGGGCCTCGAGGAGTCCGGCCTGAGGTTCTTCTCGGCGATGGCGCGCCTTTCCGGCGACGCCGGGAGCAGGGAGCTGTTCAAGCGGCTGGCGGCGGAGGCGGAGAGCCATTTCTACATCCTCAGGGAGGCGATGAAACGGTGCGGTTACGAGCCCGTGGGCGAGCCCAGGTTCGGCCCTTCCGATTCATTCACAGGGGATGCGAAGGGAACGCTGACCGGAGCCGGGCCGGCCAGGGCAATGAATTATGCCATCCGGCTGGAGCAGAGGGTGGTCGAACACTACCGCAGCTCCCTGCCGCATATCCGCATCCATGATGTCAGGAAGGTCATCCTGAGCCTGATAAGATTCAAGGAGAGCCATAAGGAGCTTCTCAGCGGCCAGTTGCTCAGGTTATTGGATGACGGCCGCAGGTGCCAAGCGAGCTTCCCGATGGCAAGAGCCAACGCCTCGCCGTGTTGAGAGAATAATCCGGCCGGCCCCGATCGCTATCGGCGCACGTATGGTTCGGCCCTGCCGATTTCCTTCGTCACGGCCCAATACCCGCATTCACAGGACTATAAATGCAATGCATCGCCTGAATGTGAAAATCTATATGTACATGTTTTTCATTTATACTCACTGGTTCGATCTATGGACTCTAGAAAGGTCAACGGCTCCGTGATTCTGGGATACCTCTAGTTCATCAAGAAGTACTGGGGCACGGACGGCGTCGATGAGTGCGGCAGGAAGTGCGGCTTCGACCCAAAGAACGTCGTCGAGGGGCGCTGGTACTACGAGGAGCTCAGCGGCGACATACTCAAGTGGATTGCCGTGACCAAGGGCGTGGAATGCGTCGAGAAGTGCGGCGCGCACACCACGAAGGACCTGGGGGCGCTCTCTTACATCGTGCGGTTCATGGACATCAGGACGGTCCTGAAGAAAGCGCCAGAGAGTTTCCGGGACGCGTTCAGCTACGGCAGCCTGGACGTCGAAATAGGCGACAGGCGCGCGGTCATAAAGATGAAGGACACGGCAGTCGACGACCACGCCTGCCCCGCCTGGCTAGGGTGCTTCAAGGGCGTGCTGGAAGTCACCAAGACCCCCGGGACGGTGAGGGAGACGCAGTGCCAGCTGAAGGGCGCGAGCCACTGCGAGTTCCTGATGGAATGGTGAGCCGGGCGAAGATTCCGAAGATCGCTTCCTACGGCCTGCAATCTAAAAGCGGGATTATAACGCGGCCAGTTCCTTCTGCGCCTTCTCCTTCATCCCCTTGGCCCCGGCCTCCTCGAACGACGCGATGGCCTCCCTCAGCATCGCGCGGGCCTCGTCGCGCTTCTTGAACTTCGCCAGCGCCCGCGCGTACTCGAGCTGGTTTATGCCGGTGTCGTAGGGGATCTTCATCTCGCGCATCTCGTCGACGGCCGTCTTGAACCTGACCTCGGCCTCGTCCCTCCGCCCCTGCGCGGCGTATATCATCCCGTATATCATGTTGACGTTCGACGCCGCGTAATTGTCCTCCGTGCCGGCTATCGCCGTCTCCGCGGCCTTCGCGCTCTCCACGGCCCCCTCGGGGTCGCCGTTCCTGACCTTGCACTCGGCCAGGTTCGCGAGCGCGTAGCCCATCGTGCGCAGGTTCCCCGACTCGCGCGCGACGTCGTTGCTCCTGCGGAAGTAGTCTATGGCGCTGGGCCACTCGCCCATCATCTTGTATGTCTCGCCGATGTTGTTCAGCACGCGGGCGATCTCGAACGGGTTGTTCATGGCCTCGAAGGACTTGAGCGCCTCCTTGTCCGCCTCGATGGAGGCCTTGTACTCGCCCTGGTCGAACTTGACGTTCGAGACGATTGTGAGGGCGCCGGCGATAGTCTCCTCGTCCTTGACGGCCGCTCCCATCTCCTGCGCCTTCTTCGCGTGCTGGAGCGCCTCCATGGCCTTGCCGAGCCTCCAGAGGGCCTTGCCCTTGCCCACGAGCGAGCGCCCGAGCATGCGCTTGTTGCCGTGCCTGGTGCAGACCTCGGTGGCGCGGTCGAACTTCTTCAGCGCGTCGTCCCACTTCCCCTTCTTGGTCAGCGCGTTCCCCGCGCGCAGGAGCGCTTCCACCTCCATCTTGAAATCGCGTATCGAAACCGAGATTTGCACAACGCCGTCGAGATAGAGGATGGCATTGACCCACGAGCCCTTGACGTCCTCGGCCTCGGACATCAGCATGAGCGCGGCGGCCCTCGTCTTCTGGGCGTCCAGGCCTTTCAGCTTCTTGTCGACGAGCGCAAGGAGCTCTTTGCATGTCGCTATCGTCTCGTCGAAAGCGCGCCGCTTGTACGCGTCCTGCGCCCGCATAAGCACTTGTTCGGGCTTCTCGCCGTCCTTTTCCATGCGTTCCACCAATGGGCAACCCATGATTTATAGTTAGCGCGAGAAATGGCGACCGGGCATCGCCCTTCGAATTGCTTTCCGGCGCATGATTGCGAGCTGCGCGCCCATCGAGACGCCGAGCGCGATGACCGATGCCACGGCGACGGCCTCGGCGAGCTGGTACGTGCTCAGCGCAAGAGACGCGAACGAAACAATCAGCCCTCCGACGCCAACGATGGCCGAGAGCCTCAGCTCCTTCGTCCTCAGGAACGCGGGCGTCAGGAATATCACCGAGAGCGCGACCGGCCCGAAGAACCATATCGTCGCGACCGTGTGCGCGGTCCCCGCATAAATCGGGAAGACGCCCACCATGACCAGGCCCATCGAGGCGAGGGTGAAGAGGGCAGCGCCTGCCCGGGCCCGCGGGATGCCGTAGAGCGCCGATGAGAATAAAAGGGCACAGATTCCGGCAATTATACAAGCCGCGCTGAAGATCGGCGCGGCGGCGTTGGGCTTGCCGCCGAGCTCGCTCAGCGTGTCCCTTCCCAGGACCCAGTCGCCGGTTACTGCAACAGCCGCTGGCCACATTAATGCGAATAAGATGGCACCGGCTATCCCTATGTACGGTGCAGATTTCGTCAGGATATCTCTGGGGTCCATCTCACCGCCTCCCCTTCAGCGGCGTGCGCTCGACCTCGAGCCTGTCGGCCGTCGGGTATTCCTCGACGATAAACGACGGCTCGTTTAGCCGCCCTGCAATCTCCTCCAGGATCCATGGGGCGATTTCCAGCCGCTTAAATCCTTGGTCGACTCGGATGAGATTCCCTGGAATTCTATAAATTCTCATGAATTTCCGGCGCAACTCAGTAGGATGGGACGTTTCCACAACCCCCTTGACCAGGGTTCCTTCGTCCGTCCTCACGTCGCCGGGCAGAGCGACCCTCTCCGCCCTCCGCAAGAGGCGGTTCCTGAGCTGGACGGCGTCCTTGTACGAGGCAGAGCAGTAGTGCAGCGCGTACGGCCCCTTCCATGCCTTCACGAGGGTGCGCGCCATCCCCTCCGAGCCCTTCACGCCGCTGGAAATGTCGTCTTTGACAGAATACCCGCGCGCCTTCAGCCTCCGCCAGTTCGTCTCGGAGAACTCGAGCTCGTTGAGATTGACAAATGCAACATCGGTCTCGGCGAGCGCGCCGAGGAGCGCCTCGATCTCGGCGCGCATGTCGGGCAATGCGGGGATTTCGGCGCCGACGTTTGCGCCAGCGCGGGCCGCTGCCGCGATTGCGCGCGGGTAAGCCGTCTTGCCGATGCGCTTCCACGTTGCCTGCGGCGGGTGGAACCTCATCTCGTCGACGCCGGCCTTGACGACGGCGCGTATTTTTTGGATGTCCGTCGAAGCGGTGTACAGGTGAATGTGGAAATCCTTTCCGAACGCTTTCTTCAGCGAGCGCGCGTACGCGCCCGTGCGCCGCGTCACACGGAGAGGGTCGCCGCCCGTGATGCCCGCGCCCTCGGCGCCTATGAGATCCGCCTCCCTCCGGATGTCCTTCCATCCTTTGGCCCTCAGCTCGTTGGCATAGACGACGTCCTTGCCGCGCTTCTTGTCCGAGAGAGGGCAGTAGAAGCACCCCGCGCCGCAGAGGCCCGTGACGAGCAGGACCATCTTGGAGCCCCTCGCACAGAGCCTGCAGCCCTCCGGCAGTGCGCCCTTGGCAATCGAACCCTTGGGCATCTCCCGCGCGGCCATGCGCCCCCCAATGGCCCCGCATTTGATAATCGTTTTCCCATCAGCGTCCGGGATTTCCGCCCGAAAGGCGCTCATGCGCCTTTCCTAGTACGTTCCGTGCGTTATCGTACGTCAGGCGCGCGAGCGCGTCCTTGTAGGGGAGCCAAGCAAAGCCCTTGTGCTCGCGCGAGAGCGTTATCTTCTCCTGTTTTGTCTGCGCGGCGAAGAAGACGACATCCTTGTGGACAGCGCCGCCCGGCCTGCGGAACGAGTATCCTATGCGCTCCCTGAAGCCCTCGACGAAAACAAGGTCCGCGAGCCCCGCCTCCTCCCTCGCCTCGCGCGCGGCTGCCTGGCGCTCGGTCTCCGCGCCCTCGATGTGCCCCTTCACGAGGTCCCAGTGTCCCTCGAGGTAGTGCAGCAGCAGGTAGCGCCTCTCGCCGCCCGATCCTATGAAAATGACAGCGCCCGCGGAGCGCTCCCTCCTTACTGGCATCGTGGTTGCATGGTGGCCATACTATATGGAAGTTGGCAAGGCGCAACCCTTTTCTATCCGCTCGCGTATATACCTCCTGTCAGGAATTGTCAGGGGATGCACACACATGACGTGCAACTATCGCTACGGGGACGGGCGATGCGCGAGCGGCACGATCGCCGGGCAACTCTGCGTCGGGGAAGGGAACTGCTCCATCAGGAACCCGGAACTGCGCGCCGAGCGGACGGGCGGGACGAAGATCGTAAGCACGGTCGGCGAGGGCACTCTCACGGACAAGTGCATGAAATGGTGCGGCCTCTTCTGCCCCAAGCACAGGATGTTCTACTGCGCCGCCGAGGGAGAGTGCGGGGGCTGCGGCATCGACATCGACGATTACATGGACAGCCTTGCGAAGTTCAAGTCGGGGAGAGGGCGGTGAGCTGCCGGTTCCTAGGCAAGGGGAACGCCTGCACGGGCATGTACCAGGGTTTCGCCTGCATCGGGGACAGGTGCGCGTACCTGACAGGCGGCGCGAACGACTGCGCGCACCTCGTATCGCCAAGCTACTGCAAGAAAACGGGAAAGTTCAAGTGCGCCGGCCCGACGGTGTGCGAGCACTTCGCCGGCTCCGTGAAATGATCACTCGTAGTCCACTGTGAACTCGCAGTACTGGTCCCCCTTGACGAGGCACTTGGTCTCCCGGACGTCGCCCTTCGTGTTGGTCATCTCGAGCGCGCCCTTGCAGACGCCGAGCCACGAGAGGCACGACTCCTCTATGCGGTTCACGTCGTAGAGCCTGAAGGCTATCACCTTGTCCTTCGAGAGGTCGACGGTCACTTTACCGAAGGTATAGACCTCGCTGTAGTTCTGCGGGAACTTCTCCACGAGAGTCTGGACGTTGACGAAGCGGACCATCCAAGCAAGTATGCCCAAGTTCTTGACGACGTACTTGCCGGCGTCCTGGCTGTACTCCCGCCCCTTCGTGCGACTGAGCCAGCGCAGGACGTTCTCGCGCATCTCGTCGTGGTAGTACTCGCCGTCCTTGAAATCATGGGTCAGGCCGAGGTCCTTGAGGCACGCCTTGACGCCCCCCTCGCCCCACTTCACCCGGATGTACTTGAGGTATGCGTTAAGCACGCTCCCCCTGACGCGCCGTTCCATGGGAATCCCTGGTGGCGCATGATGCGCTTTGTAGAAAAAGGTTGCGACGATGTGAAAATGTTATCGAAGCCTTGCGTTGTTGCGTAAAGTATGACAGCTTGAAGTGCCTAAGAACACGACAGCCGGCGGTGGCATGTTGATTATTTTGAGCCGGGAGGTTATCAATGTTCCGTAAGGCCTTGCTCTTGCTCGGCCTCAGTCTCCTTTCTTTCTTAGGTTATCATATATGATAACTTGGACGTTTGTTTTAATTATCGGCCACGTAAATGAGCCATTGGGTGAAAAATGGAAAATCAGAAAGACGGAAAAACGGTAAATCAGGCCCAGCAACTCTCCCCCAACCATATCGCCGTAATCTTCCATAGTACGCTCTTTGGATATGAGGACGCCGTCCAGGACCTGCTCGGCCTCGGAGCGGATGCCGTCATTCCGTATGTCGTCCAAAGGATGGCCCCGATGCTCGCCCGGGAAGGAATCGTCATCGTGGACAGGAATTGCACTGCCGTGGAGAACATGGCCAAGATCGTCCGCTTCTTCAACAACCAATCCCTCCTCAGCGGCTTCTCCATTTCCAAGGCTTCCAACGATTCTTACAAGCTAGAGATAAAGCGGTGCATGTTCGCATGCTCGGGCATCCACGACGAGGTCAGGCCCAACACCAAGTGCCCCTACTCCCTTATAGTCGCCGCCCTGCTCTCGTCCGTCGAGCTCAAAAACGGGAGGCCGGCGTTCACGGTCACAAGCTGCTCGTTCACCAAAGAGGGCATCTCCGCGGAGCTTCGTCCCGCCTCGGTCTCGGTGCTGCTCAACGTATAGCGCGATCTTCGCAATGCGCATGATTTGATAAATCGTCTGCCTGAGATAGCCAGCCTGCTATTTTCATGCATTGTTGCGTTAAGTATGACGGCTTGAGGTCAGGAAAAGCGCCGTCGGACAGTATATATGTTCCATATTTGAGAATAATACAGGAAGGGATTCAATCCAGGGCCATTTCATACGGAGGCTGCGGCGGCGGTTGCATCAACCCTACTGCTTGCTTCTTCCCTTATATTTCTTCATCCACACAGATACTGAAAAAAAAGGTAGCATTCGCCGGGATTCGGCCACTTGGTTACCTTTGCTATTGGTTAGCTATGAGATGGCCTACATCCCGTCTCGCTTTGCTTCTAAAACGAATCTATGCGCTCGCCGGGACCGAGGCAAGGACTACGAATTCCCAGCCTTGCCGAGGGCCAGACGCAACCCAATCAAACATCCATTGTATTGGTTGCGTCGTATGGATTTTTGAACAATTAGAAGAAATTCGATGCGCCCGCCGGGATTCGAACCCGGGTAGCAAGCTTGGGAAGCTTGAATCCTAACCACTGGATTACGAGCGCGCTCGGATACCGGATACTGAGAGGGTTCTAAAGGGTTTCGCGTTCGATGTCAGGGCCTTGAGTATAGCGAGTATCTCACGTTCGCCCCTTTCAGCGCCTCATGGAGCTTGTCGACCATCCTCTTGTAGGACTCGCCCACGCCCTCCCCCAGGCCGCTCTCCATCATGAAATCGTACTCGCCGATGACGGGCTTCCACCCGAGCTTCTCCAGCTTCGATATCACGTCGGATGGCGCACTCCCCTCGCTGGAGAAATGAATCTTGAGGTAGGTCTTCATCTCTTCTCGTCCTCCGTCTCGTCGTACTTCTCCGGAAACCAGCCTTTGGCCTTAATGTAAACGTAGGTGAAGTAGGTGGATATTATCGTCGACATGATGAGGACGAAGACGATGACTTCCCATGGCAGGAGCTCTGCGATGGGAGCCACACCGAATATCGTGGCGAGGGTGTTCGGGACCGCCACGGCGGTCGCAACCACGGCCATCCAGGATGCCAGGAGCGCCAGCTTGTTGTTCAGCAGCTGGAGCTGGTTGTTGTATATCTGCAACTGATTGTTGTAAATCGTTTGCAGGACGCCCAAACCGGAGGCCATCACTTCTGACACGTGCTCGCCGAGGGAGATGTTCCTGGAGATCTCCTCGTTGAGCATCTCTATCTTTTGGAGTATCTTCGGGTTGTCAGTGATGACGTCCGCGTCGCCGAAACGCAGGGAATGGAGGACCTCTTGGCTGGCCCAGAGCGCGCCCAGGTAGTCGACGAGGCTCTGCTTTATCTGATGTATCCTCAGGCCCAGGTCGTCGGTCGCCCCCTTCGTGTCCACGAGGAACTGGCTGAGCTTCTCGCCGACCTCCTGAAGCTCGCGCAGGCCGTCGAAGTTCTTCTCGTTGTTCTCGTCCACGATCCTGATGAGCAAAAGGGTCATTCTGTCGACGACGGTGGCGCTCTCCTTGAACTTGCGCATGAAGCCCTCGGCATACCTGGAGAAGCGCACGAACCTCTTGACCTGCATCGGGTGCATCGTTAGGATGAGCCCCTTGCGTACGAGGATGAGCAGGGGGTATGTCCGGATGTCCATCCCCTCGACTTTCACTACCGGCAGGCGCATTCCGAGCTCCGTGTCCCGGTCCTCGTATTCGCTCTGGGAGGCTTTCATCAGAGCCTCGACAAGGTCTTTCGTGAATCCTAGGCTGGCCGCGACATCGCCCGCGTCCTTCCCTATGTCCACCACGGCTATGTTCGTCCATGCGACGTTGGCCTTGTCCACGATATCTTTACACTCGCCTATCGCGCAGGTCGCAAACTGCTGTCTCAGGACCGTGGCGTCCGGCAGAAGGGCCACGCACTGGACGATGTTATCGTCGCCGTTCACCGGGCGCCATGTCTCCACCTCTTTCATCCCCCCGGCAATGGCGCGATTCTATAAATAGGTGGCTGGAGCATTTTCGCCCTCCCCCCCACCCAACCCTTATATCCCAAGGCGCGATTTGCTCACAGGGTGACGAAATGCCCGAAACGAGCATGGAAGACCTTCCCGGAGTAGGACAGGCGATAGCGGCGAAGCTCAGGGAAGCGGGATACAGCAACCTCATGGCCATAGCCGTGGTATCGCCCAAGACGCTGGCCGAGGTGGCAGACATAGGAGAGGGTGTGGCCGCGAAGATAATCGCCGCCGCGAAGAAGGAGGCGGACATCGGCTCCTTCGAGACAGGGGACGTTGTCATGGAAAGAAGGAGGGGGTTGGGTAAGCTGACCACGAGCTCGAAGGCTCTCAACGACCTGATGGGCGGGGGCTTCGAGAGCCAGGCGATAACCGAACTCTTCGGCGAGTACGGTTCAGGGAAGACGCAGATAGCGCACCAGTGCGCGGTGAACGTTCAGCTTGCCCCCGAGGACGGCGGGCTGGCCGGAGAGACGATAATCATCGATACCGAGAACACCTTCAGGCCCGAGCGCATCGCGCAGATGGCGCAGGGGCTCGACATCGAGCCGGAGGAAGTGTTGAAGCACATCCATGTCGCGAGGGCGTTCAACTCGAACCACCAGATGCTCCTCGTGGAGAAGGCAAAGGAGATCGCCGAGAAGAAGACAATCAAGCTCATTATCGTGGATTCGCTGACGTCGCTCTTCCGGGCAGAGTACGTAGGCCGGGGGACGCTGGCGTCGAGGCAGCAGATGATCAACAAGCACATGCACGATTTGCTGCGATTCGGCGATATCTACAACGCCGTTGTGTTGGTGACGAATCAGGTGTCTGCGAACCCGGACGCTTTCTTCGGAGACCCGACAAGGCCCATCGGAGGCCACATAGTCGGGCACACCGCAACTTACAGGCTATACCTCAGGAAGAGCAAGGGCGGGAAGCGCATAGTGCGCCTGGTCGACTCCCCGAACCTGCCGGAGGCGGAGGCGGTCGTCTCCATAACCGAGAAGGGCGTAAGGGACTGAGCGGGACCTCCGACTGCAGATGCAGTAACATCAGCCGCCACGAGCGAAGAGCAGAGGCCGGATCCTTCGCTCGCGTAGTTGCGTAAAATCCGCCTATTGGGTTCCCTACGCGCGTGGGAAACATATATAACATGGCTCGGCAATCCTACATTGCTGAGGGGACCAATGGCACAGGATGACTTGAAGCACATTCTAGACCGCCTTCTCAAGAAGAAGTCCAAGAGGGTCATCACGGGCCGAGTGAAGGGCGGCAGGCGCACGGACATACTCACCGTCGGCCTTCAGGGGCGCTACATCAAGCACCGGGACCCAAAAAGCACGGATATATTCGACATAGCCATCCTCCCGACAATCAAATCCGCTATCATGCACTCCGCCAGAGGGAAGATCGAGGTCAAGAAGCGCGATTACAAGGAGAAGGTCAGGAGGCGCAAAATCTCCACTCTCATCTGCCTTGTCCTCGACACCAGCAGCTCGATGGTGTCGTACCACAAGATGGTCTCCATCCAGTCTGCGATGAAGGAGCTGATGATGAACGCCTACCAGGCGAGGGACAGGGTCGCTGTTGTCACTTGCTTCGGTAGGACCGCGCAGGTCTCAGTCCCCTTCACATCCAGCGTGGACAAGGCCAACAAGTTCATCGAGACCGCCCCGTACGGCGGGACGACACCTCTTTGTACTGGCCTCAGGCGCGGGCTGGAGACCCTGAAGGCCAAGCTCAGGGTCGAGCCCGACACGCGCGGCCTGCTCGTCCTGGCGACGGACGGGAGCGCGAACACCCCTACGGTGCCGGGAGAGGATGTCCTCGACGAGATCAAGGGCACCTGCGCGGCCATATCGGACGGCGGGATACCTCTTATTGTCGTAGACGTCAATCCCGGAGGCAGCGAGCTCGCCCATCTCATCGCGGACGAGGCGTCGGGCATACATTTCACGGCCATACCGCCGGAGGGCGCCGCGGCGAAGCTCGACATCGAGAGGCACTACACCGTGGACCAGGTCATCGAGCGCATAGCCCCCGTCATAGCTAACCCCGACCTCAAGGGCATAATGCTGAGGGGCGTGGAGAAGGGAGTCGTAATCGAAGCGCTAGACTTCCTGGACGACCTCTCGATGGAGCTGCGCTCTGCGGCCAAATGCACGCTCGGTTGCGCCCCGGACGAGCCCGAGCACTACTGCTATGCATGCAAGATAAGGTATGGCGAGGGCGGGGACGTCCCCACCTCCCTCTGGACGTACCCGATAATCAAGATGCCCAGGAAGGCGAACGTTGCCAAGATGAGCGGCGATATCTATGTTCGCTTCCTTCAGTCCAAGGGTTTGCTTGCGATGGCCCACCGCGGGATCATGTATTTGGGAGAGCCAGATAACGTAGACCCTTCTTCGGCCGCATTCCTGTCCAAAGCCTTGGCATCGGGCAAGTACACGCTCGGGAAGGGCACATACGAGCTTCCGGTTCCGGCCAGAACGACACTCGTCCTCAGCTCGGAAAGCACCGAGCGCGCCCCGCCCGAGGACATCGCTGCGTGCATTGACCAGGTGATTGACGGCGCTCCGTCGGGCTCCCTCGAGGAAAGGGTCCGCAAGACGATGTACTTGCATGAATACGAGGTCGACCCGATCAGGTTCGAGGGCAGGGTCGAGCGCGAGCGCAGGGATCTCGTGCAGGCGATGCTTAAGGCACGCAAGTTCTCCAAGGACGTGAAGTTCGAGCATTACGACGGCGAGACGATATGGCAGATAGCCGCCCTCTTCTCCGATTCCCCTGCTTTCGCCGAGCGGCTTCTGGGGGCCATACGGCTCCTGGCGTCGAAGCGGCTGGCATCGGAGGTCTCGGACGAGGACATCGCACAGGCGCTCCTCCAGATGAAGATGCTGTGGACGAAGGAAGGGGGGATAACCCCCGCCATGGGCCCGTTCGCACAGGTGGCGCAGGGCGTCGCGGGGAGCGAGGTCATCAAGGACAGGCTCCTGCCGGCGTTCGTGGCGCCGGAGAAGCTCAAGGGCGTCCTGCTCTACGGCTTCGACGCAGACGCCGTGAAGAACGCGCTCAAGTACATACAGGATTCGGGGTTCACGATAGACACCGTGAAGAAATGCAGGTACGGTTGCGATCCGGCGAAGGTCGACGAGCTGTGCCCCGCCTGCATGTTGAAGCGAGAGATGGGCGAGCTCGAAGTGGTCAAGGCTCCGATACCCCTGGTGACTCTCTCGCAAGAGATGGAGCCGGTGCGCCTCAAGGGAAAGATATACATCCATTATGTCGTTTCGCCAAACCCGCTCACTAGGGCGCACAGGGGAATCCTATTCATCGATGGAATAGAAGACTTGAGCAGCGAGACAGCGGAGATAATCGCCGAGGTCATGGCATCGGGCTACAACCATCTCGATAGGGGGAGGGCTTCGCACCGCATCCCCAGCAAGTTCCTGCTGGTTGGGACGGTCCGCGGCAAGGACGCGGAGATTCACCCGATGCTCCTTGAGCACATATCGATGTCCATTGAGGCACAGCCGCTCGACCAGATGCGCCAGCTCGTCAGGGCGGTGCGCAGGATACGCCTCTTCTCGGAATCGCCGGAAGTCTTCGCCGCCGACGCCGAGAGGGAGAGGGCGCGCACACTCGAGCGCATCCTTAGCGCCCGCGGCGTCTACGAGAAGGTGGCCGTCACCGACAGCCAGCTCGACATGGTATCGAGGGTCTGCGCCGACATGGGGGTCGAGGGCAACATATCCGAGCTGGTCATCGGCCTTGTGGCCAGGGCGCACGCCGCCCTGAGGGGGGACTCAAGGGTCACTGACCAGGACATTGTCGGCGCCATAACGAACGTCCTCCCGCTGCATATTTCGCAAGAGAGCATGGCCGCCCTGATGGCGCAGACCACCGGGGGCGCGCAGGGGACATCGGATGCCGGCGGATGAGAATAAGGCCGCATTCCCCCTCAGCGCCCTTGTCGGCCAGCAGGCGCTGAAGCGCGCGCTTCTCATCGCCGCCGCGAACCCATCCATTGGCAGCGCGCTCGTGCGAGGGACGCGCGACGCGGGAAAAAGGACTGCGATACGCGGCCTCTCCTCTATCTTGCCCAATATAAAGGCTCACCGCGGCTGTCCAGTGCGGTGCCCGCCGGGGCCCTACAAGCCATGCCCTATCTGCTCCGAAGCGGAAAAGCTCGAGACGGTGAATGCGCCCGCCCCCCTCGTGGACATATCCATCACCTCCGACATGGGCCAGCTGGCCGGAAGGCGCGTGGACAACGAGCCGTTCGCGGGCCTTCTGGGGAGGGCGAACCAGGGCTACGCGGTCCTGGACCGCATAAACCTGTTCAGCGAGAAGACACTGAGGCACATCTTCGAAGTGCAGGAAAAGGGCGTCGTCGAATCGGACGGCGACATGTGGCCTGCGAAGTTCGTCATCCTGGCTACGATGAACGACGAGGAGGGAGAGCTGTCCGCGAGCCTGGTCGAGAGGTTCGCGCTCTGCGTCCGAGTGAGTGCGCTAACTGACATCGAGGAGCGCCTCGAGGTCATCAAGAGAGTCGAGAGCTACAGGCTCGATCCCGAGAGGTTCCGGTCGCACTACGAGAGGGAGGAGGGGGAGATGCGCGCAAGGGTGGCGGAGGCCAGGCGTCTGATGCCGAGGGCGGAGCTTTCAGCCGCGATGCAGAAGGAGATGGAACGGCGCTGCTCGGGCCTCAGGGGCCTAAAGGACAGCGCCGTCCTGCGCATGTCCCAGGCCGTACTGGGGAACGCCGCCCTCAACGGAAGGATTTGGGGCACCAGCGAGGACGTGAGGGACGTCTCGTCGTTCGTCCTCGGCCATCTGAAGGGGTGATTGAACGCACGCGCGCGCCCACGCAATTTATAAATACGGTGGCCTTAATCCAACTCGCAGAAAGGAGGACCGCATTACGCGTGGAGCGAGTCACGTTCAGGTAGCTGCAAGGATGTTCATTCTCCTGGTAGCCTTCGCTCTGCTCCTTCCGGCCATCCCATCGGCTCGGGGGGCGGAAGTCGTCAGTGTGGACTTGCATATACCTGGCGAGCATGCCCAGGTGGCGAATGGGCGCCCCCTCCTCGTCTCCGCAGTCATACACCTCATCTCAGTTACAACAACTTCTTCGGTCGGCACTGTGAAAATAATCGCTCATCATGGCGTCCAGAGACCGGATGTGGCCGTTCGCAACGAGACGAACTATTACGAATGGCAGTACGACAACGGCACCTGGGCCGACCTTCTGTACGGCCGTTATATCGATATAAATCGTTGCACGATAGATGGCCCCAATACTTACGTTTTCGCAATCGGCATCAGTGACGTAGCGAATGTCGATTTTCGCGATGAGATTACAAAACAGTGGTCGAATGATCATCCTTGGAACTTGACAATATGCTTAGACGGCATCGAGAAATACACCAGTATGCTGAGCGCGAGGATGCCAGACTACGGCATTGGCGGCAACCTCGATCACTATACGATGGTAGTGCCGCCATTCTCGACCAATACTGTCCGGCTTAGCCAGTTCTACCCAGCTTCGGCGATGCCTTACGTTCTCGGCGCAGACAACATCCCTGTTACCATCAGGGCCAGCTGCGACATTCTGGGCTCGCAATTCGTGTTTACTAACATATCGGATATGTTTCACATTGGGGACATACGCACGATTGACGTGATATTCACGCCCCCCAGCGGGTGGAGCCCCCGGCGCAATACCGTCAAGATACAACTGAACTCCTCTGCGGAGATAATAGCAAGTTCGTCGATGATATCGCTGAAGAGGGTTTACGCGACCGAGATGCAGATCACCGTCGAGGTCAAGCGCGCCGATTACGAGCTACTCGACCTCGGCAACGGGCTTATGGTCGAGTACCGGAAGGGGCCGATAGCCATCCCGTGGACCAACCAGATGTCCGTGAGCCTGTTCATGG
This sequence comes from Methanobacteriota archaeon, assembly GCA_016214785.1. Taxonomy (GTDB): domain Archaea; phylum Thermoplasmatota; class Thermoplasmata; order SG8-5; family JACRNV01; genus JACRNV01. The sequence continues at coordinate 80,186 of JACRNV010000015.1, read as the reverse complement.
TCGGCAACAACGAGACCGTCGATCTCGAGATATCCGGCGACAACCTGACGATACTAAGCGTCAACGGCGCGCAGGCGGCGACGCTGCGCCTCGACGTGACCAACGATGCGGAGAGGGAGGTGAACATCACAATCAAGGCCAACGTGCCGGACACCGCCGCCTTCGTAGTCTACAAGGTGCGCAGGAACGGCGTGCAGGCCAACCCGTTCTACACGCAGCTGAGGGTCGGCCCGGGGAGCGTCGACAATCCGCAGAACGTCATCCGGAGCAACTGGATCGTCATCGCCGCCCTCGCCGTCGGCGCCATAATTGCAATCGCGCTGGCCATCGTCTACATGCAGCGCGAGAAGGCCAGGAAGCGCGAGCGCGCAAGAATGAAGAGGAAGAAGGGGGGACGCAGATGAAGCGGGATCGCCGCCTTTCGAGGGCATTCCCCGTTATGGCGTTCGCATTCGCACTCCTCATCCTCGTTTCGGCGTTCTCCGGCGTGGCCCGCGGAGACGGGAGTGGCGTCAGCGTTGAAGAGGTGCCGCCAGCGGTTTCGGAACTGAGGATCGAGGAGGGAGACATCAGGACGCACGTGAACATCACCCTCCAGGACTACAACGGCTGGAGCGACGTCTTCTTTGTCGTCGTTCAGGTACTTGACGCCGACGGCGCGGTAATCTCGAATGTGACTTACAGGCAGTACTCCGACAACGCGACTCTGTCCCCTCCGCCTCCGACCCAGCGCTTCGAGGATCTCCAGGGGGGCTACCTCCTGCCCAACGAGTGCCGCGTCTGGTATTACGGGGAGGAAGAGGGGTGGTACAAGAACCGCGTGCTCATGACGGTACTCGTCTCTTTCACGCCCTTCTCGGGAAAAACCATCAGAATATCCTCTTATGACATACACTGGGAATCCACGACGTTCGTGGGTCCTTTCTCGTCGAACTACAAGCCACCGTCCGTGCTGAGCCAATGGTTCCCGGACGTGCCGCCCGAGACTATCGTGACCGTGGGCATCGGGCTCTCCGTGCTGGTCGCCACGGTCGTGACTGCGCTCATCTTCGTGCGGAGAAACTTCAACAACAGGCTGGCCAGGATGGTCGCTGCGAACGAGGCGAAGGCCGCGGCGGCCGAGGACGCCGCGGACGAGGGGGATGAGGGCTGATGGAGCGCGTGTGCCCGAACTGCGGCACTGCGACCGAGGACGACCTCGCCCAGAAGTGCTTCAACTGCAGCGCCGAGCTCCCGCCGATCGAGGACGCCCCCGCAAACGGCAAGGTGGAAGAGAAGACTGAGGAAGAGATCATGCCGCTCGGAGAGGGGCAGCTCTACTGCCCGGATTGCATGACCCCCGTCGCAGAGGGCGCCGAGAGGTGCTTCTCGTGCAACGCGGACATGTCGCACATGAAGCGCTGCCCGTCCTGCACGATAGGCGTAGACGAGATTGCAGAGGTATGCCCACATTGCTTCAACGTCATAGCCACGAAGGAGAGCGCGCCCAAAGAGGAGCCGCCGGCGCAGGAGGCTCCGGGTGAAGAAGCCCCTGAACGGGGGGGTGCGCCCGGCCCGCCGCTTGTAAAAGCAGCGGAAGAGCCTGTCGCAGAGACGCCCGCGGAAGCCCCGGCGGAGCCCAAGAAAGAGAAGACCAAAGAGAAGAGGAAAGAAAAAGGAGAGGGCGGGGAGGGAAGGGCCAAGGGCCTGCTCGGGCGCGGGAAGAAGGCGCCCGAATCGGCTGAAAAGCCTAAGAAAGGATTTGGAATGAGGAAAAGGGAAAAGAAAGAGCCAGTGGCTGAAGAGAAGCCAAAGAGAAAGTTCGGGCTCGGAAGGAAGAAGGAGGAAGCCCCCGGACCCGAAGAGGAGGAGCCGGGGGAAAAGCCGAGGCGCGGCCTGTCCCTCCGGCACAAGAAGGCGGAGCCCGAGCTCGAAGAGGACGAGGAGGGCGACGAATATGTCGATGATGAGGAGCTCGCCCGGCAGCGCAGGGACGACCGGAAGCGCAAGATAAAGGAAATCCTCGACGAGGAGGGGCGGGAAGGTTTTCTGAACTATTACCTCTTGAGCATAATTACCCTTTCATTCCATATTTTCATGTTCGTCTTCGTCGCGGTTGAGTTCTTCCTTTATGCTTCGAACATGACATCCTCTGCGCCGGGCGTGCAGTTCAACTTCGCGCCGATAATCGGCGGCGTGCTTCCGATAGCGGTGCTCGTTTTCGCGCTCATACTAACGGCGGCCAACGCCTTCCTGCACTACTTCGACAGGAAGTTATTCCTCTGGCTCTCGCTCGTCCCCACTCTCCTGATGATGGGGAGCATCGCAGTGACGCTGTCGACGTGGACGACGGAGATGTCCATAGACATTGGCCTGATGTTCGTCCTTTTCATCCTCTACCTGATAATGCTGGTCCTGGACATCGTCGCCATCTCCAAATACCCACCGGTACTCGAGGACCCCGGCAGGGGCCAGCTCGAGCTCTACCTCGAGAAGGAGGACGAGATCGAGAAGATTAAGACCGAGATGATGGAGGAGACGGAGCGGCTGCTCGCCGAGGAAGAGGAAAAGCTGAAGATGAAGACCGAGGAGATGAAGCAGATAGAGCAGCACATCAGCGACCTGAACGAGCGCATAGCCAAGGAGGAGGAGAGCATCCGGATGAAGGAGGAGGAGATCAGCGCCATCAAGTCCGAGCTCGACCTCCGGAACCAGCAGCTGATGGAGGAGGAGGAGAAGGTCCGCATGAAGGAGGAGGAGATGGAGAGCCTCATCAAGGCGGAGATAGAGAAGCGCACGGAGTCCTTCGTCATGGAGGAGCAGGAGAAGCTGCGCATGAAGGAGGAGGAGCTCATCAAGACGCACAGCGACCTCGACATCCAGAAGAACCTCTTCGAGGAGAACAGGGAGAAGCTGAGGCTCAAGGAGCAGGAGCTCACCACACTGAAGAGCGAGCTGGAGAACGAGATCCGCCAGCGCCTTGAAGAGGAGGAGAAGCTCAAGCTGAAGGAGGCCGCAGCCAGGCTCGTGGAGAAGACGAAGCAGAAAAGGGTCCTGTTCCCGTTCGTCGCCCTCGTGGGCCAGGAGAAGATGAAGAAGGCGCTCGTCCTCAACGCAATCTACCCGGAGATAGGGGGCGTCCTCATCAGGGGGCAGAAGGGGACGGGCAAGTCCGTCGGAGTAAGGGGCCTCTCGGAAGTGCTTCCGGACATAGAGGTCACTGGCTGCAGGTACAACTGCGACCCCAAGGATGTTGAGAACCTGTGCCAGGGCTGCAAGGCAAAGGGCCAAGCAGGCAAGCTCGAGTCGTTTGTCAGGCCGGTCCAGGTCGTCGATTTACCATTGAACATTACTGAGGACAGGCTCGTAGGCAGCATAGACATCGAGAAGGTGCTGAGCGAGGGCGTGAAGGCCTTCGAGCCCGGCATCCTGGCCGAGGCCCACAGGGGCATCCTGTACGTCGATGAGATAAACCTGCTGGACGATTACATCGTCGACATCCTGCTGGACGCGGCGTCATCGGGCATGGTCAACGTCGAGCGTGAGGGCATCAGCCTCACCCACCCCGCGCGCTTCATCATCGTCGGCAGCATGAACCCCGAGGAGGGCGAGCTGAGACCGCAGATTCTCGACAGGATAGCGCTGCAGACGGACGTCATCGGAATCCAGGACGTCGGGCAGAGGATAGAGATAGTCCGGCGCAGGGAGAAAATGACGAACGACCCCGAGGGTTTCAGGGACACCTACGAACCTACCCGAAGGGAGCTCAGGGAGCGCATAACGAAGGCCAGGGAGATACTGCCGAACGTCACGACGCCCCCGCACATGCTCACGCTCATAGCCAGGATATGCGTCGATTTCAACGTCGACGGCCACCGCGCGGACATCATCATCGAGCGCGCTGCCAGGGCAAACGCCTCCTTCGAAGGCAGGCTCGAAGTGACATCGGACGATGTGGTCGTTGCCTCAGAGACGGCGCTGCCGCACAGGATGCGCCGCCGGCCTTACGAGGGGGAGGAGTTCAGCGAGGACGTCCTCAGGAAGCTCGTGAAGCGGCGCGAGCTAGAGATACGCGGCGAAGGCCAGGGGTGACGCCTTGCCGAAGGAACAGGCATCCACGCAGCCCAAAGCCGCCGGAAAGAGGATGCGCACGCGGCAGGTCTATCCCTTTGCCGCGATTGTCGCCCAGGACGTTCTAAAAAGGGCGCTCATCCTCAATGTCATAAACCCCAGGATCGGCGGCGTGCTCATCAGGGGAGAGAAGGGCACGGGGAAGTCCATCGCCGTGCGGGCGCTGGTCGATATCCTTCCTGAGATTGCCGTCGGCAAGGGGTGCAAGTACGGCTGCGACCCGGAGGACCCGTCGGACAAGCTCTGCAACGATTGCAGGATGAGCCGCGAGGACGGCAAGCTGGAGCCCGAAATGGCGTCGATGAGGATCGTTGACCTTCCGCTGAACATCACAGAGGACAGGCTCGTAGGCAGCATAGACATCGAGCGCGTGCTGAACGAGGGCGTGAAGGCCTTCGAGCCCGGCATCCTGGCCGAGGCCCACAGGGGCATCCTGTACGTCGATGAGATAAACCTCCTCGAGGACAACGTCGTCGACGTACTGCTCGACGCCGCTGCGATGGGCATGGTCACGATCGAGCGCGAGGGCATCAGCCTGAATTACTCGTCGCAGTTCATCATCATCGGCAGCATGAACCCCGAGGAAGGAGAGCTCCGACCGCAACTGCTCGACAGGCTCGCGCTGCAGGCGGAGGTCAAAGGCCTGGACGACGTCCAGCAGCGCGTCGAGATAATAAAGCGCACCCGGGAGTTCCAAGAGGACCCTCTCCTCTTCCGCGAGCAATGGGAAGGCGAGCAGAGGAAGCTCAAGGCCAGGATCGCAGATGCCATCGAGCGCCTGGAGAAGGTGCAGACGCCCACGCGCATCGTCGAGATAATCACTCACCTCGGCGTCGATTTCAACATCGACGGGCACAGGGGGGACATCATCATCGAGCGCACGGCCCGCACGAACGCCGCCTTCGAGGGGCGCAAGGAGACGGCCATCGAGGACGTCGTGCTGGCCGCAGAGATGGCCCTGCCCCACAGGCTCAGGAAGCAGCCCTTCGAGGGGGAGTCCTTCAGCGTCGAGATGCTCCGCAAGCTCGTCAGGAAATACGAGGCAGAGGGGTTGTAGGTTGGCGGACGAACTCGAGGAAGTGGGCTGCAACTTCTGCGGCAGCAGCGAGGCGAGGAAGATAGGGCGCGTAAAGGTGGAGCCGAAGTTCCAGGATATTTTCTCGAGGGCCGAGCTAGACATCGTCAAGTGCAAGAAATGCGGGCTGGCCTATACGAGCCCGCGCCCGACCGACGCCACGCTGAAAGTCTATTACGAGCGCTGCTATAGCGATGTCGGCTCCAAGGATCCGCTCGAGGAGATGCGGTCCAACAAGGAGACGATGCTCTGTGGCGGCGGGTACACCACGTACGACACGCGCTACACCGGATGGCTCCTCGGTGTGATAACGCGCCTGGCCGGCAGGAAAGGGCGGCTCCTGGACATAGGCTTCGGCGAGGGGCAATTTGTAAGGTTCGCAAGCGCCAACGGTTGGTCGGTAAGCGGCCAGGAAGTGTCCGAAGAGGCTGTCGAACACATCAAGAAGGCTTACGGCCTCGATGTGAAGGCCGGGGACCTCAGGGAGCTGCGCCTTCCCAGCGAGAGCTTCGAGGCCGTGACGATGATAAACGTCATCGAGCACCTCTCCGACCCGATTGGATACCTGAAGGAGGCGCACAGGATCCTGAAGAAGGGTGGTGTCCTTTACATAAGCACAGTCAACGCACACACGTCCCGGCGTCCCGTCGAGCTCGTAATCCCCGAGCACCTCTATCACTTCTCCGCCGAGGCAATCGGGAAGATGCTAAGGAAGAGCGGCTTCGAAGTCCTCGAACTCACAACGAGGAACCACCGGGACCTGGAGATGAACACTGAGATACTGAGGGACTCGCTCCAGGCGCGCAAGCCCGTCGCCACCTTCCTGGCATTCAAGAGGCTCTTCGAAGCCGCCTTTGGCATCTGCATCGGGATACGCGGGCTGCCATTCGATGGCGGCCCGAGGATAACCGCATTCGCGCGAAAATGAGGTCGTTTGTCCGAAAAAGGCCATTGTTAGCATAATTATCCTGCATGTATTCCACCGTTTACTTTTAGGACACGGGGCCTATGAATATATGACTATATAAATAGTTTTAAATACTAATTTGTCTTACGGGTGTCCTACCCATCAAGGAGGACCGAATTGGAGCCACAGGAACCAGAGGAGAAAGTCAACGAGCGCGTGACGATAAGGCTGGAGCAAGACGATATCGTTAGGATAGACGCGGAGGTTGAGAAGGCGGGCCTCAGCAGGTCGGAATTCATCCGGAACGCCGTGAACGACTACATAGATCGCGGGGGCGACAAGAAACCTGCCAGGATAATTGTCGAACTGACCCCCCTGGAGCGCTCGTACATCGACAAGCTCGTCGACAAGGGATACTTCTCCTCAAGGGAGCAGGCGGTGCGCAAGTGCCTGGACCAGTACTTCAACAAGCACAGGATATCCGAGATAAACGAGGAGATACACGCGATGGCGACGGTCGCGGGGCACGAATTCGCGGTGGACATAGGCGAGAAGAAGGCGCGCGAGGAGACGCAGAGGTGACCTGATGGGAATGACGGATGCCAGCAACGAGGGAAACGTTCTTTCAAGGATGCGGGCCGGTCAGAAGGGATGGGATGCACTCTTCTTTCCCAGCAAAGCTGACGTTTGTGAAAACCTTTCCGGAGGATGGAACCATGGATCAGACAGCAAGCGTGGATGACAGGCAGGTGGACTCATTGCCAGTTTCGCAATGCGAAGCGATCGAACACAACGCACGGTTCATAGTGGTGGGCGGCGGGGCGCAGAACATCTTCGACAGGGTGGGGCAGAGGCTCCCGAAGATGACCTCGGTGTGCATCAACACGAACGAGGAACACCTCTCAGGCTCGTGCGCGGACATGCGCATCCTTGTCGGCAAGGATGTCACATACGGGCAGGATTGCCAGTACCCCGAGGTCGGCGCCCACTGTGTCGAGAACTGCAAGGGAGAGATAGAGTCCGCCATAGACGGCGCGGACTTCGTCTACATCCTGGCAGGGCTCGGCGGCGGCACCGGGAGTGGCATATCCCCCTTCATAGCCGCGATGTGCAAGGACAAGGGCATACCCTCGTTCGGGGTCGCCGTCATGCCTTTCGCGGCCGAGGGCAAGGCACGAGCCGAAGTTGCGAGGATCGCCCTGGAGGAGATGCGCAGGCACACCCTCCTGACGGTCGCGATAGAGAACGACTCGGTCGCCAAAGTGTCGAAGGACCTCGGCCTCCAGCAGTGGGTCGATCTCACCGATGAGGCTGTCCTGAAGCTGGTCAGCTCCATCCACGAGCACGTCAGCAAGCCTTACCAGCACGTGATAGACCAGGCAATTGAATCCGCCCAGGAGTGCGAGGACGGGACGATAGACATCGAATTCCACAGGGACATCGGAGAGGCCAGCGGGCCGAGGAACCAGGAGTCGGCCTGAACCGTCCAGACGCATCCTCCGGAACCCCGCGGCCGGGCGTCCAGCACGACCTAAAGCTTGATATCGGGGCAGATATTTGGGTCTGCAAGGTGAAACCATGGAACGCACGAAGGTGCTCATCATCGGCGCTGCCGGCCGCGACTTCCACAACTTCAACGTCCTTTACAGGGGGAGAAAGGAATACCAGGTCGCCGCTTTCACGGCGGCCCAGATCCCCGACATAGAGGGACGGACATACCCCCCTGAGCTCGCGGGGAAGGATCTCTACCCCCGCGGCATCCCCATCCTTGCCGAATCCGAGCTCGAATCCATAATCCACGAGCACAAGGTCGACGAGGCCGTTTTCTCTTACAGCGACGTTTCTTACCAGAAAATCATGAGCATCTCCTCCAAGGTCAACGCGGCGGGGGCTGACTTCGTCCTCATAGGCGCAGAAAGGACGATGCTCAAGGCCAATGTGCCGGTGATATCGGTTTGCGCAGTCAGGACTGGCAGCGGCAAGAGCCAGACGACGCGCAAGATATGCAAGATACTCAAGGCGAAGGGGAGGCGCGTCGTGGCAATACGGCACCCGATGCCATACGGTGACCTGGTCGCACAGAAGGTGCAGAGGTACGCCAACTACGAAGACCTTGACAGGCACAAGTGCACCATCGAGGAGCGGGAGGAGTACGAGCCGCACATCGACGAGGGCATCATCGTCTACGCTGGCGTCGATTATGGCGCCATCCTGGCGGAGGCCGAGAAAGAGGCAGATGTCATAGTCTGGGACGGCGGGAACAACGACACCTCGTTCTACAAGCCCGACTTGCTCATAGTCATCGCCGACCCGCTGCGCCCGGGGCACGAGGTATCGTACTACCCCGGCGAGACGAACCTGCGCATGGCGGACGTGGTCATCATCAACAAGATAGACTCCGCCGACCGGAAGAACGTCGAGAGCGTCAGGGACAGCGTCGAGGCCGAGAACCCGGATGCCATCATCATCGAGGCTGAGTCCCCGATAACTGTCGAAAGGCCAGAGGCTGTGAAGGGCAAGGACGTGCTTGTAGTCGAGGACGGCCCCACCCTCACGCACGGAGAGATGACCTACGGCGCGGGCATGGTCGCTGCGAGGAAATACGGCGCGAAGAACATCGTCGAACCCCGGCCATATGCGGTCGGCTCGATAATCACAACCTTCGAGAAATACTCGCACCTCAAGGAACTACTGCCGGCAATGGGATACGGCGAAGTCCAGGTCAGGGAGCTCGAGGAGACCATCAACAAGGTGCCTTGCGAGGTCGTGCTGGCCGGGACGCCCATAGACCTCCGGCGCGTGCTCAAGATAAACAAGCCCATCGTCAGGGTGCGCTACACGCTGAAGGAGCGCGGCAAGCCGGACTTAGAGGCCATCCTGGCAAAGTTCTAGGCGCGGGGGTTGCAGAGCCTGGAAAACGCGCAGGACTTAAGATCCTGTCCTTAGTGGTCCGTCGGTTCAAATCCGACCCCCCGCATATATTTATTTAAAAGGCAGAGGGGGGTCGGACAAGACCACTATATAGCTAACCAATAGGAAAACTAACCAAGTGGTCGCAGTCCACGACGAGGAATCATATTCTCATTTGAATCTCGTCGTGATGGAAGCAATTGGATTTTATGATAGGACTTGCGCAGCAAGTCCGTATCCTCGGCGAGGAATCATTTATCGTCGTTATCTCGCCGAGTTCCCAGCACTGGCATAGAATAGCAGAAGGGTGAGGGACAAGACCCACCGCAATAGTATTATTTACCGAGAAAAGAATATACATCCGAAAAGGAGGGAAAAACATGAGCGAAAATGTTCAACCGCCTGAAAGCCCTGACTTAGCGAGGTATAAGAAGAAAATCAAAAAAGTTCTTATTATCTTGACAGTAGTAATAGTCGTCGAATCAATCACTCTTGGGCTGTATATCACAAATTTTGGTGAAAAACAGATTAAATTTGAAATAATATCCAATGATCAATCACCATTGGGCTGGAAATTAAATACCGAAAATGAAACATACCTTGCCCTGTGGGATATGGAAAAATGGAATTCAAGTTTTACTCTTTATAACTCTATCGAACATTTCACTCCAGATTTTAATAACTATCGTTACTTTTTTATTGGCCTAGGAATATCAAGTGGTTCTGATGATGTTTGGATTGATAAAATCGTTTACACTGACAAACCAGATTTATTGACTGTAAATGTGATAAAGAATTATCCTAATTTTGCGACAGGTGATAGGACATATCCATGTCAGCTAATAAGCGTGCGATTTTCGGAGATCCCGAATAACGGAATGGTCCGAGTTTATTTTCAGACTACTTTATTTTCTGATTGAGATGTGGATTCACCGTTTCTTCATCTCTATAGCTTCCGTCGGGCACGTCGCCACGCACACCCCGCATCCCATGCACTTCTCCGAATCGACTTTCAGCTCGCCTTCTCGGATGATGCGCGACCTGTCATCTTCCATCGCCATGATTTGATGCCTACCGTTCATGCTCAAGTGCCGATTCGCATGGAAATTAAGTTCGTCCAGCGTTAAATTTTACGGTAAATAACTATAAATACAGACCCCCGATTGCAGTTCGAGGATTGACACCATGGCCGACAAGAAAGCCGACTTAGCAGGTCCCGGGATAAGCACCTACGAGGAAGTGGACAAGATACTGCCGAACGACTACGCGCCCCTTCTGACACCGAAGGACACGCAGAAAGCGATAACATTGGTCAAGAACTACATCGAAGAATGCCTATGCAAGGAGCTCAATCTGATGAGGGTCGAGGTCCCTCTCATCGTCAGCGTCGAGAGCGGCGTGAACGACTATCTCGACCGCGATGGTTCGCGCACCCCGGTCGAGTTCCCGTGCGGACTCGGGCTCGACAAGCCGATAAAGGCGCAGGTTGTCCAGGCGGCGACCAAGTGGAAGCGCATGGCCCTGAGCGAGTTCGGGATGGATGTTGGCGAGGGCCTGTATACCGACATGAGGGCCGTCAGAAAGGACTATTTCCTCGACCACGACCACAGCGCATACGTCGATCAATGGGACTGGGAGAGGCGGATCAGGGCGGAAGACCGCAACCTCGATTATCTTAAGGACACTGTCCGGAAGCTCTACAAAGTGCTGCGCGGGGCGGAGTCGCAGGCGCAGAAGGCATTCCCGGCCCTCAAAAACAGCAAGCAGCCGAACCTGCCAGAGGAAATCAAGTTCCTGCATGCGGAGGATATCCTTGACATGTATCCGGACCTTCCGCGCAAGCAGCGCGAGACCGCGATACTGCAAAAATACCCCGCCGTGTTCATCATCGGGATAGGCTGGGTGCTCGGGGACGGCTACCCGCACGAGATGAGGGCGGCCGACTACGACGACTGGGTCACCCCTGTAAAAGACGGTGGGAAAGAATATCACGGCCTGAACGGCGACATCCTCGTCTGGAACAGCACGACGAAGCGAAGGCACGAGCTTTCGTCCATGGGCGTCAGGGTCACGAAGGAAACCCTCAGGGAGCAGCTCAGGCTGAGCAACCAGGAACATTTCCTGAAGCTTCCCTATCACCAGGCGATAGTAAACGACAGGATACCACTGAGCGTCGGGGGCGGGATCGGGCAGTCCAGGACGTACATGTATATGCTCAGGAAAGCCCATCTCGGCGAATGCAGCGTCACAGTATGGCCGAAGGAACTCAAGGACATCTGCAACAGGAAGAACATCAAGGTTATCGAGTGAATTCCCGCCCCAGTTAGAGATTCGAACCGTCCATCGAACCACATCACGGGCAACCAATAAGCAAAGCGTCCCATGCCTCGACATCCTAAACCATTTTATCCCATGGCGCATAGCCAACCGCGATGACCGAAGCACCAGCTTCGCGCGCCCCGTATGGCAACGTAGCGGTCGTCGTCGCAATACTGGCGGTCTCGACCGGATCCATCTTCATCCGCTACTCGGAGTCCGGGCCGCTCACTGTCTCGTTCTACCGTCTTCTATTCACCACGCTCATCCTCGTGCCCTGGGTGATGTTTCGCAATCTGGCAGAACTGGCGAAACTAAGGGCACGGGACGTCGCGAAGCTTGCAGCAATAGGCCTGGTACTGGCCATGCATTTCTCACTCTGGGTGACGTCCCTGGCGCCTGGTATGACATCGGTCGCTAACAGCACGGTCCTGGTCACCACCCATCCGCTCTTCGTCGCGCTAATTGCCGCGCTCTTCCTCAAGGAGAGGACCGGGAAGGTTGCCATCCTCGGTGGTCTGCTCGCGGTCGTGGGAGTCTTCATCATGCTCTGGGGCGGCCTCTCGCAGGGGAGCTTCCTCGGCGATGTCCTGGCGTTCGGGGGCGCACTCGCGGCCGGCACGTACATAGTCGCAGGTCGTTCCGAGCGCAAGAAACTCTCGACCGGCACGTACTGCCTCGTCGTCTACGGCTTTGCCACGCTCTTCCTGATTCCTGGCGCGTTCATTGAATCTGGGTTCGCACCCGCGTCGAGTAACGACTGGCTTCTATTCATCCTAATGGGAGCCATCCCGGGCATTCTCGGCCACACGATGTACAACTACGCCCTGGGCAAGGTCAATGCCTTCGTGGTCTCCACCAGCCTCCTTGGGGAGCCCGTCCTGTCGTCGCTGATGGCATTTGCGCTATTCGCGGAGGGAGTGACGATGTGGACGATAGTGGGGGCTCCCCTGATATTCCTCGGGATAGTGCTGGCGGCGAAAGGCTCATCGAACAAAAAAGCCGCACGACCCCCTCCAAAAGAATCTTATCCTAATTCGTGATGGAGCGGTCGATGACCGAGAAGCTTCTCCAGCACAGGCACTGCAGGCAGTGCGGCAGGGCGATTTCCGCCGACGACAAGTACTGCGACGACAAGTGCAAGGACTCCTACAACAAGGACCAGCGCGGCAAGCTCACGCAGTACATCATCCTTCTCATCGTCGGCGGCGTCATTATCGCGCTCACGATTTTCATGGGGCGCTGAGCATGCGCGTTGCCGTCGGCGGCACTTTCAGCGTCGTGCACAGGGGCCATCTCGCGCTCCTTGAGATGGCCTTCTGCATCGCGGACGAGGTCCTTGTCGGCATTACTTCGGACAGGATGGCATCGGGGAAGGGCTACAGCGCCCCACCGCTCATCGAGAGACGCGCGGCCCTGGAAGAGGCCATCGCCGCGATTGCCAGCGGCAAGCCCTATCACATTCGCGAAATCGACGACGAGGTCGGCCCAGCGGGGGCGGAGAGGCTCGATGCCATAGTCGTCTCCGAGGAATCCGAGGCGGGCGCGAGGCTGGTGAACGACGCGAGGGAGGGGAACGGCCTAAACGCGCTGATGGTGGTCATCGTCCCGATGGTGAAGGGGAGCGATGGGAAGGTCATCTCCTCGCGCCACATCATCGACGGAAAAATGGATAGAGAGGGAAAGCTCCTCAGTAAAAGCGCTTGACCTCGTAGTTCGAGGTGTCCAGGTCGACGACTGTCACCCTGCCGGGGTCGGGCTGGATGTTGTGGATCGCCTGGAACGGCGTCTGGTCCTGCCAGGTCGAGGCGTTTATCGTGAGCACGCCTTCGTAGCGCTGCGCCGCTGCGGCGTGAATGTGTCCGGTGACGAATATGTCAGGTACGGTGTCAATCACGAGATGGTCGGTCCGCTCCGGCGATATTTGCGTCTTCCCGCCGTAGATGGGGCACAGGTGCCTGCGCTTGAGCATCTCGGCCATTATCCTGGCCGGTTGGGCGTACGAGACTTTCCCAACGTTGCCAACGTAATCGTCCAGCCCCTTGCCATGATAGGCAAGCACCCGCACGCCGTCGAGCGTCATTAGGCATGGGTTGCCGACGTACGTCGCCTTTGCAGAGATTGCCTTAACGAGCTGGGCGGGGAGCGCCGGCTGCGGCTCGCTCAGGCGCACACCGTCGTGATTGCCGGGCAGCATGATTACCTCTATATGCTCCGGTATGCCCTCCAACAGCTTGCCCAGGGCTTCGTACTGACCGATGATATTCGATATCTCGAGCTCCTCCTCCTGGGAAGGGAACACGCCGACGCCGTCCACCATGTCCCCGGCGATTACCAGGTACTTGACGCGCCTTGCAAGCGGGTCGTCGCCACGCAGCCAGGCGGCGAACTGCTCCCATGCTTTGGGGAGGAACTTCTTGCTTCCGATGTGAATGTCGGATATGAACGCGGCCGACAGAGGCCTCTGCCCGAGTCGCGGCCTGTGCCCATATATCTCTGGCCTGACAATCCTGTCCGCGAAGACTGCCTTCTCCTTGAAGCGCCCGTTGCGCCCGGAGCTCACCTTCCCGACGACGCCTATGACTTCGTCGTTAAGGATATGCTCCTCCTCGGATTTCGTCAAGACGCTTATTGCGCCCGTGCCGTCTTCCAGCGTCATGATGGTGTATTTCGTTCCCCCAGGCTTCGGCGGCTTGACCTCGCGCACCATGCCTATTATCGCGACCTCGCGCTCGTACCTGGCCGCGACCTGAATGTCGACGGCGCTAGCCAACTCGGGGCGTTGCCTCAATAGCCTCGATAGCGCATTGAACCTGCTCTGGAAATAGTGCGAGAAATCCGATGCCTTGCCGCTGCACCTGCTCTGGCCGGTGATGTCCTTTATAATGGAGATGTCCGCGTCGAACTCGCGCGCGTCCCCGGTTTTCCGTTTTGGCCCTCCCTTTCCCAAATGCCTTGGCGGGGGTGTCGGAATGGGGAGCTGTTTCTGCTCCATTGAGAGAGAGGGTGCCGTCGCCTCCTTGTCTTCGATTGCAGGCTTTTCGATGACGATCTCGCCATCCCTGAGAATGACCTTTTCGCTCTGCAACGCCCCGGATTTCAAGTCGTTGAGGGTAATGAAGAGAGGCGCCTGGCCCTGCCTGCCGAGATATCCCTCGATGTATTCGAGCGGCTTTGGCTGCGCCATAATGTAGCCCAGAGCATCGGGCTCGACGAGCACGCCCCTTGCCACCAGTCCCGCTAGGACTTTCTTCCGCATCGTCCCATCCCTCTCATCCCTATTCCACCGTGCTGTACCCCCTGGCGATCTTCCTGCGCTCGGCGCGCTCGCAGTTCTCGCAATAGACGTCCCGGCCTTTCAGAACCATGGCCGACCTGCACTGCGAGCAGAGCGCCTTGATTACGCCGAAGTCGTCTGCGTCAGTAACGATCTGCACCGAAGGGCTCACCTGGACGACGCGCGCGCGCACGTAATCCCCGAGCCGATAGACGTCGCGGACGTCCTCGACGTACCTGCTCGACATCTTCGACACGTGCAGCGACGCGTCCACGTCGCCGGTGATGCCTCGCTCCGTCCCCTCTATCTCGCTTATCTCGACCTCGGCCATGGAGGACCTTATCGCGCTGACCGTGCCTATGACGATGTCGCCGGACTTCAACTGCGCCGGCGGGTTGAAGGGCTTCACCTCGGCGACCTTCTCCCTGAGGTCCAGGCGCAGCCTGCCGGCGACCGACGCGAATATCTTTCCCTCGAGCTCGTAAGTCCCGGGGCCGCAGACGTATTCCTCGGCGGCCGCTATCTCGTCGCCGGGCATCACTGTCCTCTCAACGTTGTCCATAGTTATCCCCTCCGGACGTGCCAGACGAGCACGTCTATGAGCCTTTTCTCGCTCCCGTGGAAGTGGAAGGTATGCGGGATGGGGAATTTATATCTTTTCTTTGAAACGACCGTTGCTCCCCTTGCGCCGACGAACCTCTCGACAAAGCCCTCGGTCTCGGCCATGTGGATCGTGTATATCGACGAGGCGACTTCGAGCGCCTTCTCCAGGAAAGGGCGGTCCGCGCCCCTGTTCTGGCAGCCGAAGGGAGGGTTCATCACGACGGTGTCGAACTTGCCCTTCACATTCCCTATTTCGCATTTCTGAAAATCAATTTCGAGGCGCATTACCCTCACGCATTCACGCGCTAGCGCGAGAGCCTTATCATCGATGTCAAACCCATTGACTTCCGAGGCACCGAGGAGCGCCGCGCCGATAGCAAAGGTCCCTGTGCCGCAGCCAAGATCGGCCACGCGCCTTCCTTCGATATCCCCCTGCGCGAGGGCGTCGTAAAGAATCTCCGCGGACATCCTGGCCGGGGTCCTGTATTGCTCCAGCGCGGGAGAAGGTGTTCCGTAATCGGGGACGCGCTCTAGCGCCCTCTCGAGCTCGGAGAGCTTCATGCCTCACTTCTTGAGGGCGGCGTTTATCTGCTCGAGATGGCTTATGATGCTCCATATCTGCGTGCGGCCGTGGAGCGGGATGTTGGGGTCGTTCGCGAGCTCGTCGAGGATGAAGATTGCGCTGGCGACCCTGACGTCGATGGCCTGGCCGTCCTTCGTGAGGGTCTCCCTCGCGCTCGTCGCGCCCCTCCTTATGTTCCTCGGGACGGAAGTGTCCTCAACCATCATCTCGAGCGCGGCATTGACCTGCGCAATCATCTCTGTCGTGTTCAAAGTACCACCTCACTTCTTCTCTTCCAAAACTACATTCCCGCGCTCCTTGTAGGCGGTCACGACCATGAGCGTCCTCGTGTCCTTGATGCCCTCGATCTTCGACAGGTTCTCGAGCACGAACTGCTTGAGGTCCTTGTACTGGCCGAAAGAGGTCTTGAGGATGATGTCTACGTCGCCGGTGACCATGAAGACGTCCTCGACGTTCTTGAACTCCGCGACCTTCTTCGCGACGGAGTCGGCAATCTTGGTGTCGACCTTGAGCATTATCAGGGCCGTGACCGCTTCCTCGCCGTAATACGTGGAGATGACCTTCTCATACTCGTCTGATTTGACCATGGCAATAGCCTCCTTTCTTGTGCCTTACCCATGCATTGTTCAGGGGGTGTAAAGAGGATTCCCCTTAAATCCCTTTTGCAAAGTCTTTTAAGAAGGGGAGGCGATTCACGCCACATGGACGCCAAGAGCAAGTTCAGGGGGCTGATGCACGCTGAGAAGGAGCTGGAGAGGGCCGCGCAGGTCGCGGTCCGGGACGTTCTAGGGGTAAAGAAGGGGGAAAAGGCCCTCATCATAACGAACCCCGAGCAGGGCGTATACGCCATCTCCCTCGCGGTCTACGACGCTATAATCGATGCCGGCGGGCTGCCGGTGATAATTGTCCAGCCGTACAAGACGCAGCTCGATTTCGCAGAGGATTCCGTCCTTGCCGCGATAGGGTCTGTACCGGACATCGCAATATCGCTCAGCGCCGAGAAGCTGGGCAAGGACACGAAAGGGCTCAAGGCCCCTTATACTGCTGGCGGCACGGAATACAATCACATCTTCGATTATTTGCTCCACGGAGAGAAGAAGATACGCTCCTTCTGGTCCCCGAGCATCACGCTGGACATGTTCGTGCAGACCGTTCCCATAGATTACAAAACCCTGAGGCACGACTGCGGCAACCTGCGGGGCGCGCTCAACAAGGCGAAGGAGGCGCGCGTGACCGCGCCGGCGGGCACGGACATAACGGTTGGTCTTGCGGGCAGGGAGGCGAATGTAGACGACGGCGACTTCCGGAAGCCCGGCACAGGAGGCAATCTCCCCGCGGGGGAAGTCTACATCTCGCCCGAGCTCGGCAAATCCCGGGGCGTCATATTCTTCGACGGGAGCATGTCGGTGATGACCGGCGACGTCGTTATGAAGGAGCCTATCAGGGCCGACGTGGAGGGTGGCTTCGTGACCAAGATTTCCGGCGGGGAGGAAGCCTCGCTTTTACAGCACACTATCGAACAGGGCGAGAGGACCCCCGGCGTCCTTGCCAACGAAGGCAAGCTGCCGCGCGAGAGCGTCGAGGAATATACCAGGAACGCGCGCAACCTCGGCGAGCTCGGCATCGGGCTGAACAGGGCCGCGCGCATAGTCGGCAACATGCTCGAGGACGAGAAGGTCTACTCGACCTGCCACATAGCCATAGGCTCGAACTACGACGAGGACGCCAAGGCGATGATACACCTCGACGGCCTAATCAAGAGCCCGACGATAGACCTGACGTACGCCAACGGCGCGAAGAAGAGGGTCATGGAAGGGGGCAAGCTGACGGTCCGGTAGGGAAACGCTGGGAAACTGCTCGATACCCGAAAAACTTCTCGAGGGATAGACTTCCAGTCAATAAATCGAAGGGCGCTTTCCCTTCGATTCCCGTCTCGAGAAAGAGAGGTTTTACTCAGAGGAGGGACTCGAACTCTTCCTGGAGGTCGATGATGACCTGCTCCAGGACCTCTTCGAGGGAGGCGCTGCGGTACTCCCTGATGCCTCCGAGGGCGCTCTGGACCTTCGCGATGTAGGCCGTCGGCCCCTTCAGAAACTCCACGTTGCAAAGCGATTCTTCCATGTCTTTGACCCCCGATTTCAAGGCCGAATGTCCGTCCCCTATAAAATACTATGGTGGAAGTACAAGTTCAACGGACTTTGATAGTTTGTCGCCATTTAATCATATGTCAAAACGGACATAAAATGACGAAACAAGGAACGTGTAAATATGTTTAAATACTAAGAACCTTATATATAATGTAAATATGCATAAAATAGAAGTGCCCCCCATTGAAAAAATCACTAGAGAATATAAACGACAATATCAAACATATGACGATTTTTCAAAAAAGATTGAGAATGTTTTAAGGGAAATTCTTCAAGAAAAAAAGATTAAATTCCATACAATAACTGCCCGTGCTAAAAAATTTGACTCGGTGAAAAGGAAACTTAAGAAAAAAGGAAGGCAATATAGATTTTTACCAGATATAACTGATTTAGCAGGTGTACGGGTTACATGTCTTGTTCCTGATGATGTTGATAAAGTTGCAAAAATAGTCGAAACCACATTTAAAATTTTACCAAAATATTCAATAGATAAACGGATTCCAGAAGATCCTACGGGATTTGGATATGCCTCCTTCCATTATGTAATTGAAATTCAATCTAAAAGACGTGCCTTACCTGAATGGAATAGATTTGGACAATTGAGGGCAGAAATCCAAATTAGAACTCTTCTTCAGCACGCATGGGCTGAAATTGAACATGATGTAGGTTATAATACACCATATCAAGTTCCACGCGAATTCCGTAGGCGGTTTTCAAGACTATCTGGACTCCTTGAATTAGCAGACTCTGAATTTAACCGACTTTTAAGAGATATTACAGCGTATAGAAAGGAAGTGTCTAAAAAAATAAACACAGAAGTAACTAAAATTCCTATCGATAGAGAATCATTTAAATTATATTATCAAAAACCACAAATTTTAAATAACCTAGATAGAAAGATTGCTACAATAATTCAAGGAAGTCTTAGTTCTTCGGATGATTTCATAGAACCTAGTATTGATATTTTAGCATATCATAAAATAGCCACCTTTGGACAATTAGAAAAGAACTTAGAACAACATGATTCTAATCTTCAAGCCTTTGTCACGCACTGGGAAAAACCTTCTAAGGGGATTGAAATTCCAAGAGGAGTGACTATTTTTTACCTTGGTCTTTTTTTAATTGGAAAAAAGTCTTTAAAAGAAATAGAAGAATATATTGAAAGATTCCCCATCCTAATTGAAAATAAAACGGTTCATGACATTACACGCGAAGTAAAGAATCTAGTAAACCAAATAACTCCAGAAAGGGAGGGAAGTTAGTAATGACTACATTAACTGAAAAGATCACAGATTACCCATTTCTAGTTAACGATGTGACACAAGCACCAACTAGAGTTTTTTGGAAAAGAGGTGGATATACATTTCATCTTTTTTCAATTGGAGAACGTGGTACTGAACTAACACCGCAAATAATGATTGAGGTTTTAAAAGGATTAAGACGAAGAATTATCCCTTATGATTCTCAATTTGATAAAATAGTGACCATCGAACCGGGGGGACATCCATGGGGTTTATTAATTGCTCATCACCTTCGAATACCCTTAAGTATCATCAGAATGCGTTCTTCTCAAATGGGTGGAGAAACATGCATGAGCAAAATGGTAAAGTATATAAGCGGAATTTATATATTAGTAGAGCATTTCAAGAAGGACAAAAAGTGATAATTATAGATGATGTAGTAAGTACGACAGATACGTGTAATATTATTCTTAATGAATTTAAAAAGAAAGGAGTTAAAACGGTCGCAATTCTCGCAATAGTAGTTAAAGGACATGACTATCTAAACTTAATAAAAACTCATAAAGTTCCAGTACATAGCATATTAATACGAATGGATAATGGAAATGTTGATCTTGGGCCGTAGTAATCGATATACAATCGATAATTGTACTAGAAAAGCTAGGGCTTCACCCTGACATAGTCCGTCGTCTGGTACTTCACCCCTATGGCATACCTCAGAATGGGGTCCGGCACGTCCGCGCCGTTGAATATCCCCTTGACCTCCACTTCCCGACCGATGCTTATGCTCGGTGTGCTTCCGTTCGGCCAGCCGTCGAAGACGATGCGCACCCCGTCCTGGCGCGTGGCGTTCCAGCTCCGGACGACCAAGCCTTTGGGCAGAGTGTTGATGACCGTCGCGTTGTCTAGATGCACGAATCGCCCTCCGTACGACTGTGGATTGATCAGTAGCTGGTCGGTCGTGACGTTCAGAACGATTATGTTCGGTGGCTGGGTGTTGTTCCCGCCCGGACCGGGCTGTCCCCCGGGCGGCTGACCGCCATGAGGCGTCTGGTACTGGCCTGACCTGACGTGAGAGAAATTGATCTCGGCGGGTGCGATGCCGCAGAGAACTATGGTTCCGGCCATCAGCAAAGCGATGGCCGCGCCGAGGAGCTTCTTGCGCTCGGCGCCCTTGAACTCGAGCTTTTTAAAAGAGATGCGCGAGATTGCAACGGCTCCGAAGATGGACAGGACAGGGATGACCGGCATGAAATATCTCGGCTCCCAGACGTTCTCCCAGCCTATTCGCGCGTACATCGCTATCCAGCTCAGCGAGAGGTAGGTGAAGAACGCGATGGCGAGCCATGGTATCAGCAGGGCCAGGACGATGTTCCGCCTCAGGAGCCAAATCCCAAGGGGGAGGAAGACGAGCGCGGGCATGCGGCTGATGAATGTGGGGATGAGAAGGAGGCCGTTGGCCACCGAATTTACGATGCCCTGACCGATCGTTTCGAACCACGAGCCCGTCGCGTTCCTCACGTCCAAAGCGTGCGTCCTGTTGAAGTTGTTCAGCGGCGTGGCATCGTAGCCCGACGCGAATGGCCCGCCGAAATACGTCGCATTATATTGCATCAGGGGCGCCAGCAACATCATCAGCCCTATCGCGAAAAAGAGAATCAGCACAAACAATCCTTTGGCCTTCCTGAGCGCGCCTGCGACGTCCCTGCGCTTCAGCTCCGGCCAGGCGCGCAGGATGTAGAACGCGAAAAGATAGAACATCATGGCCGCGATGAGCAGCGCGGCCGGGTAGCGCGTCGAGACGGCCGCGGCGAACGAAAGGCCGGAAAGGAGCGCGCAGACCAGTGAAATGCCCATTCCTTTCTTGCCCGCGGTATTTTCGGAGCGCGGATCTAAACTGCTTCCGTTGTAGTGGTAATTGGCCTCCACGAGGAGCCAAAGGGAGAGGACGAGGAGGTGCATCGTGGCGGCATCGGTCCAGTAGTACCTGTGCCACATGACTATGACAACGAGATTGGCCATGGTCATCATCGCGGCAAGGACGCCGACTTTCCACCCTGCGATGCGCATTCCGAACATGTATGTCGAAAGGACTGCCAGACCGACGATGAAGGGGGCGAAGAGGAATTCCGCGCCAACTACCTGGAAAGCGGCTATCATCATGCCGAGCCCCGGGCCCTTCTCGTTGACTACGACGTATTGCCCATCGTGCAGCACTACGACGCACTGCGTCTGCCCGCCGTTCCATTCGCTGTACGGAATGTCGTAGACGCCTTTCGAATAATTCTCCGTCCAGATGAAGTTCGCAGTGGCGTCGGCGAGGTCCATCTTCATCGGCTCGTACGGGACGGTGCCGACCCATACGGCCATGGCGATGAACATCAGGACGAGCGCGACGAGGCAGTTGCGCTTGCAGAGGAGCCTTTCCAGCGTCATCTGCGGCTGGGATGCGCAGTGGATGGTATAACCGTTTCCATCCGAGGCCATCCACCCGCCTTTTTGTTAAAAGCTCCGTCGATCCAACAGCGAGGCTGTCTACCATTCAATAGCTGTTCCGTCGATAAACCGGCGAGCATCGCGGGAATAGTGGCATTTTATCCGAGGGCGCTCTATTTATAACTGGGGGCCGTTTTCTCCCCCGAGTGCTCCGATGCGCGCGGCCATGTACTACAAGAACAGCGACGTGAGGGTCGTCGATGTCCCCAAGCCGAAGATAGGCTCGGGGGAGGCGCTGCTCAAGGTCAAGGCCTGCGGCATCTGCGGCAGCGATGTCATGGAGTGGTACAGGGTCAAGCGGGCGCCCCTTGTTCTCGGGCACGAGGCGACGGGGGACATCGCAGAAGTTGGCCCGGGAGTCAAAGGTTTCAAAGTCGGAGACCGGGTCTTCGTCTCCCATCATGTCCCCTGCGGAGTGTGCCATTACTGCACGAAGGGGAAGGAGACCTCGTGCGACCTCCTCAGAACTACGAACATAGACCCTGGCGGGTTTGCGGAGTTTGCGCGAATTCCCGAGATAAACGTGCAGCTCGGACTCTATCACCTCCCCGAGGAGATGTCGTACGCCGAGGGGACGTTCATCGAGCCCCTCGGCTGCGTCCTCAGGGGCTTGAGGCAATCCCATTTCCATGCTGGAAATTGCGTAGTTGTCCTCGGCAGCGGCATCGCAGGCCTACTTCAAATCAAGGCCGCAATCGCGCTTGGCGCCGGCCCGGTCATCGCAACAGACGTCTCCGAGTTCAGGCTCGGGCTCGCGAAGAAGGCGGGCGCGCTGGCAATGGACGCCTGCGTGGACGTCCCGGACGTTATCCGCAAGGCCAACCACGGCCGCCTCGCGGACATCGTTATGCTCTGCACCGGAGCCATGAGCGCCATCGAACAGGCCATGAAGTCCGTTGACCGCGGAGGCACGATTCTTTTCTTTGCGACTCCCGCGCCGGGTCAAGCAGTCCCGCTGCCCGCGAACGAGTTCTGGCGCGACGAGGTGACTGTGACATCGTCCTACGGCGCCGGGCCGAGGGACTTGCGCGAGGCCATCGCCATGCTGCGCTCGAGGCGCGTCCTTGTAGAGGACCTGATAACCCATCGCCTGCCCCTCGCAGAGGCTGCCAAGGGCTTCCAGCTCACCGCGGAGGCCAAGGATTCGCTCAAGGTCATCCTCGAGCCATGATGCACGAACAGACCATCCAATCCCCTTACACTCTTAATCACGCTTATCCCGTTTAACTGAAGTTTACGTGATGAGGGAATTGAGACGGTTGAATAGTTGCACGAGCAGACACTCCAAACCCCTCACACCCCTCATCATGCCCATTCCAATCAAGGGAATATTTTAGTACAACTTCCACTCATCATCGGTCGGTGTATAATTGGGCACGCTGTCGCGCGGCTGGAAGCTGGCGAAGGTGAGCTTCTCGGTGCTGGGAAAGGACAAGGAGCTGATGCTCTTCCCCCTTATCTCGGGGATAATAACGATAGGGATATGGATCAGCTTCTTCGTTGGCTTCTTCTTTGTTGCAGGCCTTCAGGGGATGCTTTCCGGGTTGCTGGGAATGCCCAATGACATGTGGGTGTATTTCGAGATAGCCATAGGGTTCCTGGTTTACGTCGTTTCTTACTTCATCGCCATCTACTTCAATGCAGCCGTCGTCGGCGCAGCCATGATCCGCCTCAACGGCGGCGACCCCACGCTCTCGGACGGCATCAAAGCCGCCAACAAGCACATCGGCAAGATATTCATGTGGGCGCTCTTCTCGGCCACGGTCGCGATGATACTGAGGGCGATCTCCGAGAGGGCCGGATTCGTCGGAAAGATAATCGTCGGGTTCATCGGCATGGCCTGGAACTTCGCGACGTTCTTCGTTGTGCCTGTCATAGTCTTCGAGGGGCTCGGGCCTTGGGGCGCCGTCAAGCGCAGCATGGGCATCCTGAGGCGCTCGTGGGGCGAGGCGCTAGTCGGCCAGCTGAGCATGGGCTTCATCATCTTCCTGCTGGCGCTCGTCGGGCTCGTCCCGCTCTTCATCGGGATATATGCGCTAGTAGTGACCACCAACCTCTGGATCTTCGCAATCCTCGTGCTGGTCGCAGTCATCTACTGGGTCTTCATTGGCGTACTGTCTTCGGCCGCGCAGGGCGTCCTAGTAGCCGCGCTCTACAAGTACGCCACCACGGGCGAGACGCACCCGGACTTCATGCCCTACATCCCGCCGCCGGTGTATTACGGGGCGCACTGATTGTCTGACAAATGACAGACACTTGTCTGACGGTTTGACAATTGCCGATGGGAAATTCAAGGTAGTCTGCGATTCACTACATTGCTTTATTGAAATGGTTAGTGTCGGACAATAGTCAGACGTTTGTCCGACATCAGGTCACTATCTCTTCCAACCTGTCCTCTTCCAGGGCGCGCCTGACCTCCATCGATATCCTGCGCCCAGTGCTCGTCCCGGTGCGCCAGAGCGCGTTGCCGTACGGGTGGCCAACCCACATGTGGACGTTCGTGCCGCCGCCTATCCGTGGCGCGACATCGTAGATGTAGAACTTGAGGTCCTTGTCCACGCACGTCTGCAGGCAGAACGGCCCGATGATGCCGGGGTCGTAGTGCTGCTTGCACGCGCGCACGTACTTCTCCGCGAGCACGAAGGCATTCTCAAGGAGCGATTCCCGTAGCGTGGACGAGTTGTGCCCGCAGACCGTGTACTCGGGCGTGCGCTGCGCGTCGTTGAGCCCCATCTGCTGGGGCGCTGGGAGACGCACGTGGCCGTCCAGCGACGATTCGAAGCGCCAGTCGACGCCCAGCAGCTCTATCGGGCTCATGTCGTATTCGAGAGGAGAAAAGAAGAAGTCGAGGTTGAAGACCGGCCCGATGATGTACTCCTCGATGCGGGCGTGCGCCAGATCCTCGGACGTTATCACATTATTCCTGATGAGAGCCTGGGACTTCTCGCGGTACTCATCGTAGCTCGCGGCCGTGAAGAACCCGCGCTCGAGCTTCTTGACCTTGTGATGTAATTTTACGATGACGAGCCTGTCGATGCTCTCGGGCTTGTCGAACTTCCTCGGGAACGGCAGGCCCGCCTCCTGAAGGAGCCAGTAGTAGTCCTTTGCCTCTCCGCGCTCCTCCGTGCGCAGCATGTTCCTGCTGCCCAGAAGAGGGACCTTGAACTCCTTCTCGATGGAATCGATGCTCACGTAGGATGAGAACGAGCGGTTCGGCACGAAGAGGGCGCTCTCGCGCCTGAGCTTGGCCTGGAACTGCGGCTCGAGGACGCCCGAGAACTTGTCCATGAGAACCACCTCGTCTATGATCCCCCGGACGACGTCGCCGTCCGCGTTGCGCTTGGCGCGGAAGTAGTCCGAATATGTCTTCTCGCGCCCTTTCTGGCAAATCGCCAGGGTACGGAAGCCCTCCTCGATTGCGCCGTCGCAGGTGTCGAGCGCCGAGTGGGACGCTATGACAGCTATCTTAGGCTCCTCGGCGTAGCCCTTCACCATCTCCTGTATCTCGGAGCGCTTTATCATCTACCTGGCCCCCGGGGCCTTCTTGAAGACCATGACGCAGCGCGGATCCCCCTTCCCCATGCACTCGACCTCCTCGCCCATGTAGGACGTGGAGTCGAGGGTGGAGAGGAAGCCCTCCATGTACCCCAGGAAATACGAGTCGACAGAGCGCTTGGACCTGGAGGCGCGGGCCTTGTACTCCTGCCCGACCGGGAAGCCTGTCTGGCTCGAGATTATTATCTCGCCGTCCTTGTCCTCGAACTCTATCCGCCCCCAGCCAATGGCCAGGTTCTCGGCGCACAGGTCCTTGAGCATCTCCATCCTCGCGGCCCTCTCGCCGGTCTTGACGAATCCCTGCTCCATGAGCTTGCAGAAGCTGACGCCGTAGGGCTTGGCTATGCGTTTTATCACCGAGTGCGCCGAATCCCCGATCAGGTTCTCCAGCTCGTTGAAGATGTTGTACTGCAGCTCGGCCCTGGCCCACATTATCGGGAGGCCGTTCAGGCGCAGCTGGCCGTCCTCGAACTCGACGTGCGCCCGCGACTTGTAAGAGTCCAGGATTCGCTGCGCGTCCTCTTTCGTCGCCGTTATTTTCATGTTGTCACTTCCCCTTAAATTCCGGTTTCCTCTTGTCCAGGAAGGCCTTCATGCCCTCCTTCTGGTCTTCGGTCGCGAAGAGAGCCGAGAAGTTTTTCGCCTCGATCTCGAGCCCTTTCGCCAGGGTCATATCGAGCCCCTCGTTAATGGACTTTTTCGCCATTTTGATGGCATCTGGGCCCTTTCCGGCGATTTTCCTGGCCATTTCCATAGACGCTGAGACGACTGGCGCGTTGTCCTGCACGGGCTTACCCTTCTCGTCCTTGAGCGGGGCGCCGCTCGCGTCCTTCTTGTAGCCGGGCACGACCATCTGGACGAGCCCGACCTGCAATGCCATGGCATGGTCGATCATGTCCCCTGTGAAAATGAGCTCCTTGGCCTTCCCTGGGCCGATGAGCCTCGCGAGCCTCTGCGTGCCCCCGAATCCCGGTATGACCGCGAGATTGACCTCCGGCTGGCCGAACTTCGCGGCCTCCGAGGCGATGCGGATGTCGCAGGCAATGGCTATCTCAGTCCCACCGCCAAGCGCGAATCCATTCACTGCGGCGATCACAGGCACGTGCAAATGCTGTATCCGGTCGAGAACGCCCTGCCCGAGCCTGGCGAACTCGAGCGCCGCGTGCGGGTCCATCGCCGACATCTCGCTTATGTCCGCGCCAGCGACGAACGCCCTGCCAGCGCCGGTCAATACCATGCACCTGACGGAGTGGTCCTTTTCTATCTTCGAGAGCGTTTCGCTCAGTTCCTTCAACACATTCGACGACAGCACGTTCATCGGCGGGTTGTTGAAGGTCACGAGCGCGATCCCGTCCTTTAACTCGTAGTCTATCATGTCAGCACCTACTTCTTCGGGTATTCATAGAACCCGATGCCCGTCTTGCGACCGAGCCTGCCGGCCTTGACCATCTTCTTGAGGAGCGGACACGGGCGGTACTTCGGGTCGCCGAACCCGGCGTACATGACTTCGAGGATGTACTGGACGACATCGAGCCCCACGAGATCCGCCAGCTCGAGCGGCCCCATCGGATGGTTCATGCCGAGCTTCATCACAGTGTCTATCGACTCGCGCGATCCCACCCCTTCCATCAGGCAGTAGATGGCCTCGTTTATCATCGGCATCAGCACGCGGTTAGATACAAAGCCCGGGTAATCTGTCACTTCGGCCACTGTCTTGCCCATCTTCTCGGCCATCCCCTTGGTTATCTTGGCAGTTTCGTCAGACGTGCCGAGGCCGCGTATCATCTCTACCAGCTTCATCAGGGGGACCGGATTCATGAAATGCATGCCGATGAACCTGTCCACGCGGGAGGTTCCAGCGGCGAGCTCGGTTATCGAAATGGACGATGTGTTGGATGCGAAGATGGTGTGCGCCGGACAGAGCTTGTCGAGCTCGGCGTAGACCTTCCTCTTCAGCTCGGCGTTCTCTATGACCGCCTCGATGATGAAGTCGCAGTCTTTGAGGTCCGATAGGACCATGGTCCCCTTTATCCTGCCGAGGGCAGCGTCCGCGTCGGGCTGCGCCATCTTCCCCTTCTCGACGGCCTTGCCGAGGCTCTTCCTGACGGCCTCCATGCCCTTGTCCACGAACTTCTGCTCGATGTCGCGCATGAGGACGTTGTATCCGGCCAGAGCGGCAACCTGCGCTATCCCGTTCCCCATCGTGCCCGCGCCTATGATCCCTATCGTCTTGATTTCCATCCGCTCACCTCTCCAGTACCATCGTCACTGCGTTCCCGCCGCCGAGGCATATCGTCGCCAGGCCGCGGTGGGCGCCCCTATCCCGCATCGCGTAGAGCAGGGTCGTCACTATCCTCGCGCCGCTCGCGCCTATCGGGTGCCCGAGCGCGACGGCGCCGCCGTTCACGTTGAATTTTTCGAGCGGGATTCCAAGCTCCTTCACGACCGCGCACGACGCCGTTGCGAAGGCCTCGTTGTGCTCGAAGAGGTCGATGTCGCTGATTTTTAGGCCGGTCATCTCGAGGACCTTGCGCGTGGCCGGTATCGGAGCCTCCATGACCAGCTCTGGCGCCAGGCCTGCAGTGCCGTAGGCCCTGACCTTTCCGAGCGGCTTGATGCCCCGCTTCTCGGCCTCCTCCCTGTCCATCACGACCACGGCGCATGCGCCGTCGCTTATCTGGCTCGCGTTCCCGGCGGTGACGATGCCGTCCTTCTTGAAGGCCGGCCTGAGCTTGCCGAGCGATTCCATCGTGGTATCGGCCCTGGGCCCCTCATCGGTGTCGAATGTCAATGGCTCGCCCTTCTTCTGCGGGATGTGGATGGGCGCAGTCTCGGGCCTGAACCGCCCTTCCCTGATGGCTTTGACGGCCTTCTGGTTGCTCGCGAGGGACATTCTATCGGCGTCCTCGCGCGAAACGTGGAATTTTTCAGCGATGATTTCGCCCGTCATCCCCATGTGGAAGTTGTTGTAGATGTCCCAGAGGCCGTCATTGACCATCGCGTCTATGAGCGTGGCGTTCATCAGCCTGTAGCCGTAGCGCGCCTTGTCGAGCAGGTAGGGAGCGAGGTCCATGTTCTCCATCCCGCCCGCGACGATTATCTTCGCGTCCCCGGATTTGATGGCCTGGACGGCCGCGACAATGGCCTTCATCCCCGACCCGCAGACCTTGTTGATAGTGAATGCCCCGATCGTGTTCGGCAGGCCTGCGTGTATGAGGGCTTGCCTCGCAGGGTTCTGGCCTATGCCAGCGCCGACGACATTGCCCATGATGACCTCCTCCACGTCAGCGGGCCGGATCCCTGCTTTCCTGACAGCGTCCTTGATAACGACAGCGCCGAGCTCGGGCGCCCTCACGTCCTTGAGCGTCCCCCCGAATTTCCCCACGGCTGTCCTGGACGCGCTGGCGATAACGACCTCTTTCATGTCACTCCCTCTGGCCGGGCGCATGCCCGGCGCGAAGGAGATTTTATCCACGATATTTATAGCTTTAGTATGCTTTGGCCGCTTCTGGCATGGCCACCAAGCCCGTAAACCTTTTTATGATTGGTGCACCATGCCCCGCTGACGTAAGGGATGCCTCTGGCCGGGTGAAAAATGAGAGACAAGCGCGAGCGGTGGTTCTACTCCTATCTGCCGACGAACATGGCCGGCGGCTGCTTCGACTCGCTGCTGCCAGTCTTCGTCGTCGTCGCCCTGGCCGGGAACGTCGGCGACGTCGCGCTGATATCTGTCGCGGCCTCCGCCGCGTCCGTGCCGGCGCTCATCTTCTGGGGGAGGTTCACCGACTCCGTGAAGTGGCGCAAGCACTTCATCGTCCTCGGGTTCCTCGGCAGGGCGACCGCCTATACGATAATGGGCGCGTCGGTCGGCATCGGCGAGTTCATGTTCGCGAACATCCTCATCGCGCTGCTGTCCGCGGCAAGCACGCCCGCGATGAGCATCCTCATCCTTGAGATATTCGCGAAGGATAAATGGTCCGAGAAGATAGGGCTCTTCAACAACATAGCCGGCATTGGGAACATCGGAGGAATCGCCCTTGGGACGCTGTGGCTCGCCTTCGTCCCGCTCGAGCCAGTCGTGGCCCTCAGGATGCTCTTCTTCGCCTGCGCGGCACTGGCAATGGTCGGCGCGATGGTCGCCCTCTTCCTCATCAAGGAGCCGGACGAGAAGCTGTCGAGGGAGACGTTCCACGACCATGTCCTCCAGTTGGTGAGATGGACGCAGGAGCGGGCGAGGTACATGCCGACGAAGATGTACCGCTTCTTCCGCATATCGCACATCAGGGAGCTGTCCCACCGGCATTCTACGGGCGATAGCTATCTCTCCCCCTATCTCGTGGCCGTGTTCGTGTACACGATCGGCGCGACCTCTTTCTTCACCATCCAGCCCGTGTGGCTCCTATCCCAGGTCGGCGTGGACAAGACCTCCGTTTTCTTCCTCTCGTTCGCGCAGGCCCTCGCTTCCACGCTTCTCTTCAAAAAGATGGGGCAGCTCTCGGACAAGGGAGACAAGCCGAGGATGCTGGTCCTGGCGAAGACGGTCAGGTTCGGCCTCTTCTCGCTCTATGTGCTTGCGCTTCCGATAGCGCTCTGGAACTTCCAGACGGCACTTATCTACCTTATCATCCTCCACATAGCCATTGGTGTGACCTGGGCCGTCATCGCCGATACGCATCTGCCAATAGCCATCTCCGCGGGCACTCACCAGGAAAAGGGCGCCCTCGCAGGGACATTCAACGCCGTCTTGGGCGTCGGCGCCATTGCAGGCGGCGCTGTCGCCGGAATCCTTGCATTGGCCATCGGCTACATCCCGTCCATAATCCTGAGCGCTTTCTTCGTCGTCATAGCTGCAATCATTATCAAAGCAGTCGTACCAAAGGAAGTCAAGATGGTGCCTGTGCCCGAAACGGCCAAAGTGTAGATACCTCTATATCTGCCAAGGCCGCTTCCAGGCCCGATGTCCAAGGTCTTCGAAAGGGAGCTGAAGGGGATTCTAAGCGGCGACCTGGCGTGGTTCGAGAAGGCCCTCAAGTCCTGCCCGACCGATATTCTGAAAGGCTACCACTCCATCATCCAGAAACCGTTCCTGGTCATAAGGGCCGCCGGCTCCCTTGGCGTCGACCTCGTGGCGATACGCGGGGATGTAGCTTTCCCGATAGAAGTCAAATCATCCGTCAATGACGTGATACGGTTCAGCGCTTCGAGCGGGCGCAGCTCGAAGCAAGCCGATGAGCTTAGGGACGCGTGCCGCCGTTCGGGGCTCGTGCCGCTCTACGCCTACAAGCTCAAACATCGCCGAGGGGAAGACCCGTGGAGGGTTTTTACGGTAAATCTGGAGGGGGCGCGAGGCACGCTGAGGTACGTGCATCAGCTCCTGCCCAAGATAGACGAGAGCGTCTCTGGGCACTACATCCTGCGCTGGAACGACGGGATGCCCCTGCACAAGTTCCTCGAGTATCTAAGCCACATGCCGGGATAAGCGGTGTCAATCAGTATCTCCTCGAAGCGATACTAAGGCTACATTATCCTCAATTACTTCTTTTTACCATAAACCCGAGAGAACCAAATCACGTTTCCTGACCGAAGAGGAATCTCACATAGAATAATAGTCAATGAATTTAGGCATCCTTATCCACCTACAATCCTATCCTTATAATCGGAGGATGCCAAAGGTGTAGAGTACGCTGCAGAGTATGAGCAAGAGGCCTCCGCCTATTAATATCTTTCTCAACGTCAGAAATTCGCCCGTTTTCGTCCATGCAATTCCCAACAAACATATTCCAGTGCCATAGGCCACCATACCATACGCGATGTTTTTGAATGATATTATAAATCCGATGATAACAAATATGAGCGCGAAGAATTTCTCGCCCGTCGCAGGATCTGGTTTGTCCTCGCTCATCTTACTCATGGTAATAGATGGAAAAACGAATAGTTAAACCTTCGGTTAAGGTGGTATGAATTTATACGCCGCGCTCCTTTTTATGATCTCTGATATCCAGACCTTGCCTTCCGTTACCTCGTAGATGACCCGGTATTCGCCCGCCCTCAACCGGTACAGGCTGGGCTTGCGCTTTATTCCCGCCAGCTTCTTGATGTCCGCCTTTGGCCTGCTTTTCGTCGGATTGTCTTCGAGCTCTTTCATCGTTTTGACTACAGCTTTCCTAATGTCCGCTTGAAGCTCATCGAGTTGCTTCATGGCATCCGGAGAGACCATTATTCGATACTTCACGCAATCTCATCCAGTGGTTTGAACTTGTCTTTGTGCGACAATATCTCGTACTGCCGCTCCATGAAGCTCGTATATTCGACTTTCTCCATCAGGCGCTGGAGTATCTTGTCGTAGGTCTCTCCTTTGAAACCGTACGCCTTTAATTTCTCCCGTGTATCCTTGTATACGGGGATCGTAGTGAGGTCGCCCATGTGTTCACGCATACCTATAAGGAACTTATAACTACTTATAATTTACGATTGACACATGCTCCCGATTACCATTTGGGAGTACAAACAACGTAAATCCCTCCCAGGGGTTCAAGGGCTAAGGGCATTCTCCCGACGTAAATTACTGGGAATCGAATCCCCTTAGTCGAAAAATCCTTTTAGGGGGTCAAGGGGGAATTGCGGCTTAAATTAACATACGGCAAAGCAATGCCCCTTGGTTCTCAGCACTCATAGGGGTCATCACCGGCCTGCGCCTAAGTTGACCCTCTTGTCATCATCGAACCGCGGCCATATCGCGCGCTTACGTTATATTCTTATTGAACAAGATATCTATTTATATCCTCAATCCATCATATCGATGCATGGGCGACGGAATGATTCTCGTCAAGCTGGGCGGCAGCGCCATCACGCACAAGGAGAGGGAGAAATCTCTCGATGCGCCGGCGCTCAAGCGGCTTGCGAGGGAGCTATCGACTTACAAGGGGATGATGATCGTCGTCCACGGCGCAGGCTCGTTCGGGCACATGAAAGCCAAGAAGTACGGGCTCGACCGTGGCGCGCGGGGCCCGAAAGGCGCCCTCCATGCCGCGGAAGTGCAGGCGGACGTGAGGGAGCTGAACCTCAAGGTCATCGACGCGCTCAGGTGCGCCGGGATCCCGGCCCTCTCCGCGCCGCCCGCGCTCTTCATGGACCAGACCGCTGGGAAGGACGTCGCCGCGTGCCTCGACGCATTCCATGACATGCTGCGCGGCGGTTACGTGCCAGTCACGTTCGGCGACGTCGTGCTCGACAAGAAATGGGGCGCGAGCATCTGCTCCGGAGACATCCTTATGGAGATACTCTCGGACGAGTTCAGGCCCGATGCGGCGGTTTTTGTCACGAACGTGGATGGCGTCTTCGACCGCGACCCGAAGCTCGGAAAGGCGAGCCTCATCAGGCGCATCCACGTATCTACCGCTCCGAAAGTCAAGGGCGCGAAGTCCGGCTCGGACGTCACTGGCGCGATGGCCGCGAAACTGAGGTCCGCGCTGGAGATAGCGCGCCCTGGGACCAGGGTCATCGTGCTCAACGGCCTCAAGAGCGGCAGACTGGAACTGGCATTGAAAGGCAAGAGAGGCAAATGGACGGAGATAGGTGATTGAATGGTCAGACAAGGCTCGGAAACGAAGGCGCGCAAGGACGAGCACATCGCGGTCTGCCTGTCGGAGGACGTGGCGTGCGAGTACAACTACTGGGACGACGTCAGGCTCGTCCACAACCCGCTGCCGGAGCTGAACTGGGACGAGATAGACCTGAGGGCGCAGTTCCTTGGCTGCAAACTCGATGCGCCGCTCATTATTTCTGCAATAACAGGCGGCACCGAGAAGGGGCGCAAGATCAACGAGAACCTCGCGGCAGCGGCATCGGAGCTCCAGATAGGCATGGGCGTCGGAAGCCAGCGCCCGGCGCTCGAAGACCGCTCCGCGGCATCGAGCTTCGGGGTCCTGCGCGATTACGACGTGCCGTTCAAGCTGGCGAACCTGGGCGCGCCGCAGCTGATAAAGCAGAAGGGGAAGCGTCCGGTCTCGAAAAGCGATGTCCGGGCCGCCGTGGAGATGATTGGCGCGAACGCCGTCGCCCTGCACATGAACTACTTACAGGAGGTCGCGCAGCCGGAAGGGGACCTGAACTCGAGGGGATGCCTGGCGGCCATCAAGTCCCTGTCGTCGGAATTCAGGATAGTCGCTAAGGAGACGGGCGCGGGGATGACCAGGGAGACCGCCCTCGCCCTAAGGAAATCGGGAGTGGCGGCCATCGACGTGGGCGGCATGGGGGGGACGAGCTTCTCTGCCGTCGAGCACTACCGCGCGTTCATGCACAACTCGCCGAGGCTGGCGCAAATCGGCCTCACCTTCTGGGACTGGGGCATCCCGACGCCCGTCGCAGTCCAGCAGGCCAAAGTGGGAGTCCCGCTCATAGCCACTGGCGGGATGAGGAGCGGCCTCGACGCCGCGCGGGGCATCGCGCTCGGCGCGTCCCTGGCCGGATTCGCCGGGAGGGTCTTAAAGCCCGCTTGCGAGAGCAGGAAGGCAGTCATAGACGCGGTTGGGACAATTATCGCCGAGCTCGAGGCGGCGATGCTTCTCACGTCGTCGCAAAGCGTCGCGCATCTCATGGGAAAGAAGACAGTAATCGCCGGGAGGACGGCACAATGGCTCGATCAGCTGTGAAGTACAGCACCGTCTCCGGCCAGAGCGAGGAGATCTCCTTTTTGGGGTTCATCGGCGAGCAGCGCGACGCCATCAGGAACCGCGTGTTCGACTTCCTTCCCAGGGTCGAGAGCGGCTCGATGGTCGCCGAGCACAGCGAGATGGTCAGGGACTACCCCGAGAGGGGCGGCAAGTACGTCCGGCCAGGGCTCGTCCTGCTGTCGTGCGCGGCCAGCGGCGTTGATATAA
>JACRNV010000015.1:0-46064 GCA_016214785.1 Methanobacteriota archaeon | reverse complement strand
GTTGATACAACAAAGGCGATGACGACCGCGGCGGCGATGGAGATATCCGAGGACTGGATACTCATCCACGACGATTTCCAAGACCACTCGGAGAGACGTCGCGGGAAAGTAGCCCTGCCGATACTCAAGGGGGACGAGCTCGCCGTGAACGCCGGCGACCACCTGCACATCCTCATGTGGCGCGCCCTCCTGTCCAACCAGAAGAGCCTCGAGTCCCTGCCGTTGACCTTGGAAATCGCGGAAGAGATGGGCTCCATCCTCCAGACGACGTGCGAGGGGCAGTACCTGGACCTGAGCTGGATGCTCCGCGGGGAGTTCATCGCGGAGCGGCAGTACTACGAGATGGTCGACAGGAAGACCTGCTGGTACACCATAATTGGCCCGCTGAGGCTCGGCGCGCTCGTCGCAGGGAACGGGGAGGCGCTCGGCCCGCTCGTGAAGTTCGGCCTGCCGCTCGGCAGGGCGTTCCAGATACACGACGACTGGCTCAACGTCTTCAGCAAGGATACCGGCAAGGAGTTCGGCGGCGACATCCTCGAGGGCAAGCGCACTCTCCTCCTTATCCATCTCCTAGAAGGCCTGGAGAAGAAGGGGAAGAAGGCCGAGGCGGACAGGGTGCGCGAGCTGTTCAGGATGAAGCGCATCCAGCGCACCGAGGAGGACGTGAAGCACGTCGTCGAGCTGTACAAGGAGTACGGCTGCAACGAATGGGCGCGCGGCAAGGCGCTGAAGTACGCCGACGAAGCGAGAAAGGCCCTGCAGAAGGTTCCGTTCACGAAGAAGGAATACGTGCGCATTCTCGACGATGCCATCGACTTCCTGGTGAATAGAGAACTCTAGTCGGCGCCCATCCCCGGGCAGCCGTCTATCCCCTTGTCGGTGAGCACGAAGTCAACGCTCCCGCCCTCGGGTATCGCGCGGTGCTTCATCAGGATGGCCCTGCGCTTCCCGCCCTCCACCTTTTCCAGCTTTATGATTGTCTTCGCGTTGTGGTGCAGCACATGCCCGCCGAGGGGCTTGTACTCGTTCGTCTCGATGTCGGTGTAGACCTGGCTGGTTATCAGGACCGGGATGTCGCGCGAACGCGCCACCCTTAGCAGGTGCGTTAGTTGTGTATTCAGGGACTTGCGCTCGCTGCGCTCCATCTCGCTGCGCATGTCCACCCTGTAATGCATCGTCGCCGAGTCGAGGATTACAAGGCCCACGTCCCTGTTGCTCTGCGCGAGCTTCGCGGCCTTCTCGACGTCCTTGTCCTGCTCGTCGAAGTCGTAGGGCTCGAAGAGCAGTATCCCCTTAGCGAGCTCGCTGCCGCAGACCTGTTCGAGCCTGTCCGCGGACAGCCCCTCCGTGTCTATGTAGACGACCTTCTTCCCCGAAGAACAGACGCCGCGCGCGATCTGCATGCAGATGCTCGTCTTGCCGGTGCCTGCCTCGCCGTAGAACTCCGTTATCGCGCCCGAGTCCAGCCCGCCCCTCAGCAGGGCGTCGAGCTCCGGGCAACCCGTGGATACCTTCATGCGCCTCGGGCGGACAAACGCGTGCGCCGATATATCCTTTGCCTGGGCACTGAATAACTTAATATAACGTCCCCACATTCTCGTTGCGAAGGGGCGGCGGGCGCATGGACATCGAGAAAGACGAGATGGAGGCTGTGGTGATTTTCGAGTCCCTCATCTCCGGCTATCTCGAGCTGTCCGCGTCCACCGGAACGCTCCAGATGCACAGGCAGAAGCTCAAGCTCCTCGCCAAGTGGAACGAGATGGTCAGCACAATCAGGGTCGCCGAGGACGGCAAGGCCCAGATTGCCCCGGCGGGGCTCGGCCTCCGCCAGACCGTGCGCCTCCTGACGGAGGTCTTCGACGGCCTGGTCGAGGTTTCTTCCTTCTCCAAGGGGCACGAGGAGGCGATGCGCGAGGCCGGCGATTTGGCCAAGGGAGTCCTGAAACGCTTCGGCACGCGCCCGGCGGAGCTCGGGATACGGGAGCTCATTCTGCGCGGCTACCTCTCGGCCACGTCCCATTTCGGCATAGAGGGCTCCGATGGCCTGATGCCGGCGGGCGTGCTCAAAGGCTCGATGCTCCTCCTCGAGGGCGCCGCCTGCGCCGAGCGCGACATGATAGGCGTCGGGTTTGTCAAGGGCGGCCTGGAGAGGGGGGAGGCGGTCGAAGTGGTCCTTTCAAGCCGTTCGCCAGACGCCTTCAGGAAATCCCTGGCCGAGCTCGGGCTCAAGACCGCGGGTTACGAGAGTAAGAAGCTCCTCCGCATAGTCGACTGGTTCTCCCACAGGGAGCGGCAGGTGGTCGGCGTCGAGGAGGCCAATGGAGTGTTCCACAGCTCGAAGGACCTCACCAACCTCGGGATAGCCATCGAGAGGGCGGCCAAGTCGCTCTCGTTCGCGCCGTCCCGCAGGGCGCTCGTCGATGTCATTGACTCCACCGAAGGGGTAGCCACGCCGCAGGCCACGGTCGAGTTCGTCCAGAAGATATCGGGCCTCATGAAGGAGTCGCGCTTCACGGCGCTCTGGCAGGTCGACGCCGTAAGCGCGCATGCCAACGTCTCTGCGGCGCTCCGTCAATCGGCGGACGGTACGCTGGCCATCCAGGAGGCGGACGGCGGCAGGAGGGAGCTCGCCGTCAAGGACCTTCGCGGCTCGAAAGCCGTGAAGCAATCCATGTCCATCAAGCTTTCAAGGAAGGGAATCAAGCTGGAGGGCTCGCGCGCCGACCATGGTGAGCTGCTCGCGGAGCTCGAATCGATACCCGGCGTAAGCGGCAAGAGCGCCAGCGCCCTCCTCGAGGCGGGGATCCTGGGCATGGAGCAGCTCGAGAAGGCCTCGACCGAGGCCTTGGCCGGCGTGCCTGGCATCGGCGAGACCCTGGCGCGTGGGATACACGACTACCTCCGTTCCGTCGAATACGCCAAGCGCATGCTCCTCAGGCGCAGCGCGGTGTGGGTGAAGCAAGGGAAGTCCCGTTCCGCCGACGGCGACGCGCCAAAGGCGATAGAGGCGTTCAAGCGCGCGATCGAGATCGCCCCGGACAACGCCGAGGCGTGGTACGAGCTCGGGGCCAAGCTGCACGACATGAAGGAGCTCGAGGAGGCCAAGCGGTGCTTCGAGAGGGCCGTTTCCATAGACGGGATATATGCCGACGAATGGTACGGCGGCGATGGATACACGCCCGAGGTGAAATTCAAGTGCGGCACGTGCAGCGAGCCCATCGAGACGGACACGACGCGCTGCCCGCACTGCGGCGTGCCCCTCACGTTCGACGAGCGCAGGCGCCTGTCGGAGATACTGCGCGGTTCGGGGTGATTCGCCTGAAAAAGCCCCCGTCGTTTTTCAAGAACAGCGACGAATATCCCAGAGAGGCGGTGCCGAGAGCGCGCGAGGAGCGGAGGGCGCAGGCCATGAACGGGCTCGTGGGCTCGGAGAGGGAGGGGCTGAAGCAGACCTTCACGAAGCACAGCGCCAACACCCTCATCGTGAACGAGTACATCCACAGGTACGGGGGCTTCGACGGCTTCTTCCGGAAGAGCAACGTGACACTCCTGACGGAGGCGACGGGGAAGCAGTGAATATCAAATTCGATGAGGACCGATAAACGTGGATTGTCAGGCCAGCGTCAAGTCAAAACAAATAAGGGGCGCCTGAGCGCGCCCGAACCCCTCTTTATGCTTTCTCCAAAGTGTTATTGACGTTGTTGTATCGGACATAGTTGCGGCAATGCGGGCACTTTAGCTTCTCCATGCGTTTCTGTTCGGGCGCATCCTTGTATTGGTTCCCGGTCATCGCAATCATTACCCTATCTTTTTCCACACCGGCGTCGGCACTTGCCTTCCCGTATGTCTTCCACCCTTCTTACATCCCGTCGGAAACTTCCTCTGTGTCATAGCCCTCAGTAGCGCTGGGGTATCATATAAAGCCCCCAGTATCGATGAATATGCACTATAAGTCTAATTTTTCGGGATATATATAACATTGACAAACGGCAGGAGAGAACCGGTGGGCAGGGATGGTTGAGCTAGTGGCGAACCAGAAGCAGTTCACAAAATAAAAAATCAATCGGCGGAAGTCTTTCTCTTTTTTCTTACTTTTGTTTCTATACCAGAGCAAAATCGGTAGAGCTTGTTTACAAAATCATAAATCCAGATAAAATCTACCTTAATAGATTGGCGGATAAGATACTTCTTTTCTTTGTAATCCAGCATCCGTTCAACATAGGATTTATCTACTATCCCGTCGTTATGGACAACGACATTTCGTATCTCGAATATATTATGCATTTCAAATAAACTTATAATGGCGTCATCATCATGAAATTTTATATGAAAATCTGTTTCGAGCCGTTTAACAAATGTTGGATAAGATGAGAATTCTAGTTTTTTCAATCTATTTTCAACGAGGGTGTCTATTACTGTAGCAATATCTGGTGCACTTAGGATTTCTCTTGATGTTAATTGGCGTTCATCGATTGCTAGTATCTCTTTATTATTTTTATACACATCGTGAGCCAGCTCCTTTAAAAAAAGTTCATAAGTTTCAACGATTTTCGTTAGAAAATTGTAATAAAGGAGGACATGGAAAGACCTTATATGACCTCGTGTTTTTTTATGGTCAATATGAAATGTCGGGATAGGTATCTTCTTTCCATCTTTGAGAGAGACATAACCAACGCAGAAAGTTGTATCGACATCTATTCGATTTAATTGATATTGCATCAATGCTTGCGAGTTGAAATTGATGATGCGATTCAACCGCTTTATCAAATTATCTAGAGCGCTGGTTATTGACTCCTTATTACTCCGATTCCAATGTGGAAGAACAACTGTTATATCATTGCCTTTTGCAGTACCGGTTATTGTCATCGCAACCTTATGACCCGAATGGTGTATTCGTTAATATAATTTAGGTTTTATACCCAACACCCGCGATGCAACAGGGGTTTTTAATGCAACAAAACACCCGCGAACGCAACAGAACCCCACACCGATATCTTTATATAGAACCCCTGCTATATTATTGATTACAACCCAAAGAGGGGTGATATAACATGATGACAGGACAGCAACCGATAATCGTGCTCAAGGAGGGCACGGAAAGGAGCAAGGGCAAGGGCGCCCAGTTCAACAACATCGCCGCGGCCAAGGCGGTCGCGGACGCTGTGCGCTCGACCCTCGGCCCGCGCGGCATGGACAAGATGCTCGTGGACAGCATGGGGGACGTAGTCATAACGAACGACGGTGCGACCATCCTGAAGGAGATCGACATCGAGCACCCGGCGGCCAAGATGGTCGTCGAGGTAGCGAAGACCCAGGACAACGAGTGCGGCGACGGGACGACCTCGGCCGTGGTCATAGCGGGCGAGCTGCTGAAGAAGGCAGAGGACCTCATCGACCAGAACGTGCACCCGACGGTCATAGCAGCCGGGTACACGCGCGCGGCCACGGAGGCCATCCGCATACTCGGCGACATGGGGCTCAAGGTCGCGGCGAACGACGATGCGATGCTCAGGAAGGTGGCCGTGACGGCGATGAGCAGCAAGGCGACGGGGCCGAACAGCGTGTTCCTGTCGGAGCTGACGGTGAAGGCCGTCCGCGCCGTGGCCGACAAGGCCGACGGCAAGTGGACCGTGGACATCGAGAACGTCAAGGTCGAGAAGAAGAACGGCGGCTCGATCATGGACACCGAGCTCGTGACGGGCATCATCCTCGACAAGGAGCGCGTCCACCCGAGGATGCCGAAAGTGGTCAAGAACGCAAGGATTGCGCTCATCGACTCGGCCCTCGAGATCAAGAAGACCGAGGTCGATGCCAAGATCCAGATCACTGACCCGTCGCAGATGGAGAAGTTCCTGACGGAGGAGGAGCGCACCCTGAAGCACAAGGTCGATCTAGTCAAGAAGTCGGGCGCGACGGCGGTCTTCTGCCAGAAGGGCATCGACGACCTCGTCCAGCACTACCTCGCCAAGGAAGGCATCTTCGCGGCCCGCAGGGTCAAGAAGAGCGACATGGACAAGATGGCACGCGCCACCGGGGCGAAGCTCGTGACCAACCTCGAGGACCTGAACAGGTCCGACCTCGGGTTCGCCGGGCTCGTCGAGGAGCGCAAGATAGGCGACGCGGACATGACCTTCGTGACCGACTGCAAGAACCCGAAGAGCGTCTCGATACTGATAAGGGGCGGCACGGAGCACGTCGTCGACGAGACCGAGCGCGCGCTGCACGACGCTTTGAAGGTAACGGCCGTCGCAATCGAGGACGGCATTGTCGTGCCGGGCGGAGGGGCGCCGGAGATAGAGCTCTCCCTCAAGCTGGCCGAGTTTGCATCCACCGTGGGCGGGAGAGAGCAGCTGGCCATAGAGGCGTTCGCCAAGGCCATCGAGATAATCCCGTGGACGCTGGCGGAGAACGCGGGCCTGGACGCCATAAACATCCTCATCAACCTGCGCAGCGAGCACAGCGGCAAGAAGAAGAGCGTGCAGTCCGGCGTCGACGTCTACAACGGAGATGTCAAGGACATGGTCAAGCTCAGCGTCATCGAGCCCCTGCGCGTCAAGACGCAGGCCATAACCTCGGCCACAGAGGTCGCCAACATGATACTGCGCATCGACGACGTCATCGCCGCGAAGCGCGGCGCTGGCGGCCCGCCACCGGGAGGACCGGGCGGCGGTATGGGCGGCGGCGGCATGGGAGACATGGATTAAATCCATACCCAACCACTGCACTACGACGCAGAACGCAATTAAAACCCTTCCATTTCTCTCTTTTCATTACGGTAATAAGTATTATATATTCAGCACTGGGATATTAGCCCAGTGATTGAATGAAGGCTGTCATCCTGGCCGCAGGGGAGGGGACGCGCCTCTGGCCCTTCACGTACTCCGAGCCCAAGCCGATGATCCCCATAGCCAACAAGCCCATCCTCCAGTATGTCGTGGAGGCGCTGGTCAAGCAGGGCGTGCGCGACATCGTCCTGGTAGTGGGGTACAAGAGGGAGCGCATCCAGTCCCACTTCGGCGACGGCAAGCACTTCGGCGCGAGGATAGAGTACGCCTTCCAGACGAAGCAGGTCGGCAAGGCCGGCACGGGGTACGCGCTCTCGATGGCCAAGAACCACGTGAAAGGGGAGTTCCTCGTCCTTCCCGGAGACAACATCATCGAGTCCGCGACGCTGGCCGAGATCGCCAAGCTCAAGGGGAACGCCCTGCTGGTCACGGAGAGCCCAACGCCCTCGAAGTACGGCGTGGTGCAGATGACGGGAGACTCGGTCGCCAACATCATCGAGAAGCCCGAGATGCAGATAAGCAACACGATAAGCACGGGCATCTACAAGTTCAACGAATCGATTTTCCAGTACATCGAGATGGCCAACAGGGCCGGCCAGCACAGGCTGACTGAAGCCATCCAGCGCCTGATATCGATGGAGCATCTCGGCGTCGTTTTGACGACTGGCATGTGGCGCGACGTAGTGTATCCGTGGGACATCACGGGCATGAACGCCGAGGCCCTCCTCAGGGTTGAGCAGCACCTCGCCGGGACAATCGAGAAGGGCGCGTACATCAACGGCCCAGTATGGCTCGGGGACGGCTGCGTGGTGCGGTCGGGCGCGTACATCAACGGCCCGGTCATCCTGGGCGAGAACTGCGAGGTCATGCCGGGCGCGTGCATCTTCCCCGCCACGAGCATAGGCAACAACGTCGTCATCGGCCCGCACGCAGTCATAACTCATAGCGTCCTGATGGACAACTGCTCCCTGGGCGCGGCCGCCCACGTATCGCATTCCGTCCTCGGCTACGGCGTGAAGCTCGGTCCCAACACGAGCGTGAGCCCGGCGAAGGCCAGGGTCGAGATAGAAGGCGAGATGAAGGAGATCGAATCGGTCGGCTCGATGATAGGCGAGGAGACTGACATCGGCGCGTGCAGCGTCGTCAACGGCGGGCTGATAATCGGCCCCGAGTGCAAGGCGGCGGCCGGCTCGAGGGTGTGGCACAACCTCCCGGCCTCGGCGATAATCATGTGAGGATGGCAAATGTGCGGAATCGTGGGCTACACGGGGTACAGGCAAGCGCAGCCGATACTCGTCGGGGCGCTCAAGCGGCTCGAGTACCGCGGCTACGACTCGGCCGGCATCGCCCTCGGCGGCGAGAAGATATCCGTCTACAAGGACAAAGGAGAGGTCGCCCATATCGAGGCCGGCGCCCCCAGGTTCACGGGCGTCTGGGGCATCGCGCACACCCGATGGGCCACGCACGGGAAGCCCACGAAGAACAACGCCCACCCGTTCATGGACTGCAATGGGAAGGTCGCGCTCGCCCACAACGGCATCATAGAGAACTATGGCAGGCTGAAGGACGACCTCATGCGCCGCGGCCATGTCTTCACTTCCGAGACCGACACGGAGACGGTCGTACATCTAATCGAGGAGAACTACAAGGGGAACCTCGAGGAGGCGGCGCGCACCGTGGTGAAGATGCTGGAAGGCTCGTACGCGCTCGTGATGATGCACGTCTCCGAGCCCGGGAAGGTCGTCGCCGTCCGTAAGGAGAGCCCCCTCATCCTTGGCATTGGCGACGGCGAGAACTTCGTGGCGTCCGACGTTCCGGCGCTGCTCGACCACACCGACCGCGTCATCTCCATGCAGGACGGCGAGGTGGCGGTCATCACGCAGGACGGCGTGACATTGACTGATGTGGAAGGCAAGCCCGTCGACAGGGGCTTCCAGCGCATAACATTCACGCTCGACGACGCCGAGCGCGGCGGGTACGAGCACTTCATGCTCAAGGAGATATTCGAGCAGCCCCGGGCGCTCCACGACACGCTCGTGGGAAAGCTCGGCGAGGACGCCCCGTACGGGATACCCATAGACGGCGTCAGGCTCATCGCGTGCGGGACCTCGTACCATGCTTCACTGGTCGGAAAGTACGTCATCGAATCGATTGCCAAGCTCCCGGCGCAGGTCGAGGTCGCCTCCGAGTACAGGTACGGCGCCGTCAGCCGCGAGCACCCATTCACCGTCCTGATATCCCAGAGCGGCGAGACCGCGGATACGCTCGCGGCGGCGAAGGAGGCCACGCGCAGGGGATGCTACACCGTCGGCATCACGAACATCCTCGGCAGCTCCATCACCAGGGAAGTGGACGAGACGATATACACGCGCGCGGGCATCGAGATTGGCGTGGCGGCCACAAAGACCTACCTGACGCAGCTTGCAGCCCTCTACCTGCTGGCCATGAGGCTCGGGACTGGCAGGACGCTGCGGCCCGACACAGCGCGCCAGATGCGCGAGGGGCTGAGGTCACTGCCTCAGCACGTCCAGCGCGTACTCAACAACTCGGAGGAGATAGAGAAGGTCGCCAAGGAGACAAGCAAGGCGCGCGACATGTTCTTCATAGGCCGGAACCTGAACTATCCCGTGGCGCTCGAGGGCGCGCTCAAGATGAAGGAGATATCCTACATCCACGCCGAGGGCTACCCCGCCGGCGAGCTCAAGCACGGGCCGCTTGCGCTGCTGTCCCCGGAGGCGCCGGTCATCGCCATCGCCGTCAAGGACCACACCTACGAGAAGATGCTCAGCAACATCGGAGAGGTCAGCGCAAGGGGCTCGCCGGTCGTGGGGATATGCTCGGAGGGGGACAGGGAAACGCCCAAGTACGTCGATTACGTGTTAAGAGTCCCGGACGTGCCCACGATATTCTCGCCAGTACCGGTGTCAGTCGTCCTGCAGCTCCTGGCATATTACGCGGCCAGGGAGCGCGGCTGCCCCATAGACAAGCCCAGGAATCTGGCGAAGAGCGTGACTGTAGAATAGATTATTTTAGACACTCCGCACACGCCCTTCTGCTCGAGCAGGACTCGCACTCCCTGTGGCCTGTTGTGCAAGAAACACATATATACCCAACCATGCATATACATGGCAGAGGAGGCAATATCGTGGGCAACGCTGCAGGGAAGTGCGCGGTGGTGATCGTGAGTTTGCTAGCCGTGCTGAGCACGCTGGCGATAGGGGGGCAGGACGCGCCGGATGATGTTCCGGCTTCGGCATTACCTCCGACGGTAAATTACATCACGCATGCGCCGATAAGGATAAACTCGGATGCGGAGTTCGCGAGCATGGCGGCCAGCGAGGGGTGGAACGGGAGCGGGGCGCAGGGAAACCCGTATATCATTGAGAATTACGATATAAACGGAACTGGGTACAGTTACTGCATCTACGTTGGCAATACGACCGTCTACTATGTGATACGCAACTGTAACCTGCACCATGCGAATGGCATCGATGTATGGCCGTATTTCTATAATTCCGGTCTGATGATCAACAATGGCACGAACGCGATAGTTGAAATTACCAATGCATCATACAACAACCTTGTCGGTCTTTACACATCATATTCATCAAACATTAGTTTCAATAACTGTAGTGCGTGGAGCAATGATTATGGGATTTGCGCCGAGCTATCGTCTGATGTGACGTTTACAAACAATACGGCGAGTTCTAACTATTATGGTTTGCTTTTTTCATCGTCGAATCGCTGTACGATGACTATGAACTATGGGTCGAGCAATGCTGGGATGGTGGATAGCTATGGCATTTGTATTTTTCTTGGAAGCAATAACACATTGATCGGCAACACGGCAGATGCCAACTTAGGCAATGGGATATGGATATATTCATCCAGCGACAATCAGATTATCAACGACACCATCTCGAACAATCAAGGGGGCATCTACCTC
The DNA here is from genome assembly GCA_016214785.1 of Methanobacteriota archaeon. Taxonomy (GTDB): domain Archaea; phylum Thermoplasmatota; class Thermoplasmata; order SG8-5; family JACRNV01; genus JACRNV01. The sequence continues at coordinate 35,333 of JACRNV010000015.1, read as the reverse complement.
TTCTCTTCGAACCGCACCGTCTTAGTCAATAATACCGTATCGACCAACAACTATGGCATCTCCGTCTCTGTGTCTAACAACAATACCATTTACCACAACAACATCATCAACAACACGAACCAATCCTTTGATGATCGCAACGACAATTGGTGGAACGCCCCCTATCCCACATGCGGCAACTACTGGTCCAACTACACAGGCATCGATGTCATGTCCGGCCCAGGTCAGAACATATCCGGCGCAGATGGCATCGGCGACACGCCGTTCATCATAGACGCCGATTCGCGGGATAATTACCCGCTCATGGCCCCTTTTACGGGCGCCTTGCCGACCTCCGTATGGCTCAACATGACTGTCCACATCGGCTGGAACCTTATCTCTACACCGTTGGATGGTCCCTCCAAGCTACCCGGAGTACTCCTTGACAGGACAGACGGCGGTATTGGCTACGTCCAGTGGGACAGAGTCATGTGGTGGGACGCGACCGACCCCACGAACCACTGGAAACAGTACTACACGGGCTGGAACTCCACTCTCAACGACCTCACTGACATTAACAACACGATGGGCTTCTGGCTCAATATCACATCACTGGGTGACGGGCTGCTGTGCCTTGGAGGCCCTGAATATTCGTACCCCACGGCCACGCTTATCCCGCTATATCCCGGCTGGAACATGATCGGGTTCCCTAGCAGCAGTACCACGTACACGGTCGGGCAGTTCATGGCGGACACTGGCGCGACCAGGGTAGAGGGCGAAAGCGGTGTTCTCTCACCTGCCTACATCATGAAAGCTGGAGAGGGATACTGGGCATATCTCGTCACTCCGACTAACTGGTTCGTGGTCTATTAGAGTTCGCTACCCACGTTATTGGGACACGTAAAAGTAATGTATACAACGTGTCAGATAGTGATTCGTGTGATTACATTACTTATGCGGAAATCCCCTTTGAACCCCTAAAAGGATTTAGTTGGTGGAATTCGATTGTAGCGATATCTTCGAAGAATTCCACGTTAGCATACTTCGTCCGGGTTGATAAGGGAATTCGATTTTCAACATTTATCAAGAGTAGAATGCCCTTATTAGGCAAGCCGCTCCGGGCACGCCGCCCTTCTGGAACAAGAAGCGCACTTCCCCGGCCTGTTGTGGTTCCTGTGGGCGCCCCCGGCCTTCATCGCGTTCCTTATCTCGTCGGCCTTGGCGAGCACGAGGCCCTTGAGACCTTCGTCCAGGTCGACCTCGTGCTCGACGTTGCCGTACTTGATGATGCCGTGGTGGCACGCGCCCTTCGCGTCCTCGACTATCATGCAGTAAGCGGCCACTTGTAAAATGTGCGAGAAGAGCGGGCCCTTCGGGACGCGCCCGGTCTTGACATCGACGGGGACGAAGGAGTTCTCGACAGCGAGGATGTAATCGGGCCTGCCGCTGAGGCGGTACTTCCTCGAGACCAGCAGTTCTGAGCGGCCACCCCTGATATCGACGTATTTCACGTCGCCGGTGATCATGTGGGCGGCCCGCTTCGCCCTGACCATGAGCGCATGCCTGAGCGCCCTGTGCAGCGACACCGAGGCCGCGACGAGCCATATCAGCGCCGCCACCTCGAGTATCTGCGCAAGCGGCCTGTCGACCTGGAGGATGAGGACGGCGTTGAGGGCTATCAGCGTCGCCACCATCGCGAAGACGCCGATGAGGCGCTCCAGTATGAGGCGTTTGTTGGGCAACGCAGCGCGCGACATGGCATAGAGGAAATAGGTCGATGCGAGGAGCCAGATGAGCGCGAGCACTGTCATTATCCAGCTGATTATCCAGCTTATGTCGTAGCCGAGGGCGAGCACGAAGCTAACGCCCGTGACGGCGATGATGCTCGCCCCGATGGCGAACCACAGCACGATGGTCTCCCACTCGCGCACTGCGCGCTCCTTCTCCGGAATGGAGGCTATCTCCTGCGACAGTGCGTCGTGCAGGCGGTCCCCCATGTCCAGAGCGGCCTTGTCCTCCGATTCGGGGGCGCTCCGGCTCAGCCACCAGCTCAGGGGGCAGTAGGCGAACTTCTCTATGTCCGCGGCAGATACCGTGTCGTCGGGCGCGCTCACGGGGCTTAATCCCCGCCCTGCATATATATCGTTTTCCCAATACTGTTTAGTAGATGGTTTCCGATGCGCGCCCATGAAGGTCAGGACGCCCTCGGGCACGAGGGACATGCGCTCCGTCTGGTGGGAGGGCGGCAGGCTCTGCCTCATCGAGCAGAGGCTCCTCCCCCGCACTCTCAAGGTCGTCAGGCTGAGCACCGTCGAGAAGGCGGCAAAGGCCATCGAGGACATGGCCGTGCGCGGCGCGCCCGCCATCGGCGCCGCGGCGGCGTACGGGCTTGCGCTGGCCAAGCCCGGGAAGCTCGGCGAGGCCGCCGAGCGGCTCGCGCGCACAAGGCCGACAGCGCGAGACCTCTTCAGAGCCATTGAGTACGTGAAAGCGGCAGTAAAGGGAGGGGCGAGCCCGCTCGATGCCGCTGACGAGTATGTGGAAACTGTCGTCGAGGCCTGTAAGAGGATAGGGGAGAACGGCGCCGATCTCATAGACAACGGTTACAAGATTCTGACACACTGCAACGCCGGCGCGCTGGCGACCGTCGATTACGGCACCGCACTCGCGCCGATGCGCGTGGCGAAATCCCGGAAGAAGAGATTCTTCGTCTTCGCGGATGAGACGCGCCCGAGGCTCCAGGGCGCGGCGCTCACGGCATGGGAGCTCGTCAACGAGGGAATAGACCACGCGGTCATAGCCGACAATGCGGCGGGCTTCTTCATGGCCAATGGCGAGATTGACCTGGTCATAACCGGCGCCGACCGTATCACCCGCAACGGCGACGCCGCGAACAAGATCGGCACCTACGAGAAAGCCGTGCTGGCGCACGAGAATAGCATCCCATTTTACATCGCCGCGCCGATGACGACCTTCGACCTGTCGCTCGAATGCGGCGACGAGATACCGATAGAGGAGCGCTCCGAGGACGAGGTCCTTGAGCTCGGCGGGAAGCGCGTGGCGGCGAAGGGGGCGAGGGCGCGAAACCCCGGCTTCGATGTCACCCCAGAGAGGTACGTCTCGGGATATATCACCGAATTCGGCATCCTCAAAGCCAGGGACATTGCGAAACTGGGATGAGCGCCTAGCATTCGAGGGCGTCGACAGTCTACGAAGCGTTTCCTCGGTTGTATCATACATGTAACAAACCTCCTTTTTACTTGCCACGGAAATCCATCGGTGCCTACGCTGAAAACGACAGTAGGCAGAAGTGAAACGATGAAAGCGAAAAGAGGCGGGCGAGCGACCCCCGCCAAGAAAGAGGATGTCGCAACGGACGAGATAGACGAGATCATAGGAGCGGTGGCGCTGTGGCTCCGGCCGGGCGCCGACCTCCGGGAGTTAAAAAGGTCGGCCTTTTACGGCCTGGTGAGGGAGCGGGTAAAAGGTCTGGCCAGAAAGGTAAAATAGCTGTCCGGGCGGTTGCGCCTAGCAACGGTTGCTCGAATCCACTGCCCTTCTGAGGCGGACAAGCTCGCGCTCTCCGAAGAGCCCGGGATCCAGGGAAATAACGAACACGGCCCCGTGCTCGACGGCCTCGTCGCATATCTGGTGGATGAGCTTCAAGACCTCTTCGAGCCCGTTTTCCAGTACCAGGTAGTCGACTCCCTCCAGCAGGACGACCGCTTGCTCATTGGTGGAAATAAAATCGGCCATGTGCCTGCCCATTAGGCGCAGTTGGTTCGGCCCAAGGATGTCGCGGCCCACGAGGTGGCTCAGCCATAGGCCCTTTGCGGGTTTGGCCTTCCGGCCTTGGGCGTCCAGGCGCATCCTGGTTATGAAAAGCCCGGAGTGCCCCGCGACGATGAGATTCCGGCACACGGCCAGGCCTCTCGACAGCTTCGCCTCTTCCACGATGCGGCAATATCCTTTGCTCGGTATTGTGCGGGGCATATGCTCTCGCTATAGTTTTGTCTCAATTGCGACAATATAATTGCAAAGGTAGATAATAAACTTAACCCTAACATCGCCGGCGGAGTGTATGGCCAACCCCCAGCAACGGACGAAGCGGCGCAAAAGGAAGAGCGACGAGGTGAAGATCCAAATGCTCAGGGTTCTCGAGGACGGGAAAGCGCACACCTTCTCTAGGCTGTCCCGGGTGCTTGGCACGAGCTATTCGACAGTGACGTCCAATTGCGATTTCCTCAGGATGCTTGGGTTGGTCGAAATCGCCTCGATCGCAAAGCAGGACAGCGCGAGCGGCAGGAGCTACTCGCACGTCAGGATAACTAGAAAGGGGCGGGCCTGGCTGGACGAGCTGGCGGACAAGTGAGCCAGCCCACCCATTTCATCGCCCCCAAACGCTTTAATCCCCTTTCCCCCTTGGGGCGGGCGTGTACATCCTGACGAAGTGGTTCGGCATCTTCCTCATCGACGACGGCGGCAAGGTCGCCGACAAGCACCTTTTCCCGGAGGACCCTGACGCGATAGCGAAGCGCCTTGCCCTGGTCCGGGAGGGTGAGATTCTCAACGAAGAGCGCGAGCTCGCCGGGACCGTCTCAGGGGTGGAGGTCACGGAGCGCAGACTCTTCGACCTCGGCGTGATCACCGAGCAGAAACCCCCGGAGCTCAAGCCCGAGGACTTTGGTTTTGACACATCCGTCCTCAGGACTGCCATGCTCCGCATGGCCAAGGCCGAGGTCGGCAAGGCTCACGGCCCCGACGCCTACATCATGCAAGCTGTCGCAGCCTACGAAGACCTCACGCGCCACATGAACGAGTCGCTCGAGCGCCTGAAGGAGTGGCACGGCATCTACTTCCCCGAGCTGCCGGCGCTCGTCTCGGACGAAAGGTACCTGGAAGCAATCTCGGAGGGCGGCACGAGGGAGGATCTCGCGGACAGGCTCGGTGTATCGCCTTCCTCCAGCGGCGCGGAGTGCGGGGAGACGGACCTCTACGCCCCGAAGGCCATGGCCATGTACGCGACGGGCGCGTCCCACGCCAAGGGCATTTTAGAGGCATACATTCGCCAGAGGATGACGGAGGTCGCGCCCAACATTTCGACGGTCGCGGGGGAGCTGCTCGGCGCGAAGCTCATCGCATTATCGGGCGGCCTGCAGCGCATGGCCCGCCTCCCGTCGAGCACCGTCCAAGTCCTTGGCGCCGAGAAGGCCTTCTTCAGGCACATCAAGGAGGGCGCGAAGCCCCCGAAGCACGGCATATTGTTCCAGCACCCGCAGGTCCACCGCTCGCCCTACTGGCTGAGGGGGAAGGTCGCCCGCCTGCTGGCGAACAAGCTCGTGCTCGCGGCGCGCGCCGACTTCTACACCCACAGGTACATCGGCAAGGATCTCATCGAAGGCGTCAAGGCGGGCGTCGCTCGAATCTACGAGCAGGGCAAAGAGCCTCCGGCGAAGAAGAGGGGGGAGTTCGGGCCGAAGGAGAGGGGAGGGCGCAGGCACGAAGGGAGGCGCCAGGGCGGAAGGTTCCAGGGGAAGCGGGAATTCCGAGGCAAGAGGCATTACGGCAGGCAGGGCGGAGGGGGAAGGCCCCAGAGTAAAGGCAGAAAGTGGCGCAGGTGATAATAATTATCTGCCTATTCTGAGAAAAGTAATATGATAAAATATCTAAAAGATATAAAGATGTTTATCAATCCATTATAGAGAAACGAGAGAGTTTAGAATTTACTCCTGAGGCGGTATCTGCGGATCCCCTTAACAAGAGGACAATTTTAACATTCTCTTTATTAATGTGATACTGAATTGGACCACAAGAAAATCCACCTTTGGCACCTAGCCATAGTTGTTCTTTAAATATCCTCTTTCCAATTGCATCAATTATGTGTTCGGCTTCTTCTGACGCAAAACGCTTCGGATAGAATTGCATATGTAGCCTCGTTCCAATTGCGGTGCGTTCTATAACAACAACATTATATAAGTCATTAAGTCGTAAGTAAAATGCTTCTTTCGATACTAAAAAATGCTTTGGACCGAAAAAAAGAACAGTTGGATCTCCTACGCCCTTTGTTCCATCTAAGAACATCTCTATCCAGTGCGTAGGCATCAATAACGAAACTGCGAACTTTTCGCACCATCGCTCGATATTATTTGAGCTTTGTGATGTCTTATTCGGGAGATTAGCTTCGCGATTTTGTGTTTTTCTTTTAAGAATCCAATGCCCTAATTCGTGAGCTGCAGTAAATCTCTGGCGTTCAATCGTGGATTTGCGATTTACTATAATTTTTGCATCATCATTTCCAATGTCCAATAAATAGCCAGTGCCTTCAAGCGTTTCTTGAACAATGCATAGGTGTTTAAAATACCTCAGGCATTTCTCGAAATCAAAAGGCGGGCCTTGTGGCTGAGTCTTGTTGATTATATCATTCGCTATATATTGAGGGTTGATGTAAACCATTTGGGCATTCACATGAACATCCTCCCATGAGAGATAAAGATAGCTTTCACAACCTTGATGCTAGTTCGTATAGTTTCCTTTTCAAAATCCTTTTGTAGTCTTCATTAGGTATACCTTTGCTAGGCATATTTTGTCCACTCCTGCGAGCTTCAATTTCGTGAAGAGACATAGAACTCAGCGTTTCCGCCATTTCCTTGCTAGATAGTTCAACATAATATGGATCCACCAATTCCGCAAGGCTCACGTTTAATAAATCGGCCATTCGCATTAGAACTATAATTGATGGATTAGACAGATATATTGGCTTCTCTTCTATAAACGTTAACTCTTTGGTCGATATGCCAACTTTATCAGCAAAACTATCCAAACTATCTTTTCCCTCGTAGTTCTCACGTAATTCCATAATATTTCGACCAATGGGAGATCGCCCTAATCTTTGAACCCATTTTTTTCTATCAACTACTTTAGGGCGAATGAGTTCCAGTGCTTTTAAAAATTCATCCTTCAGATTATTTTCATCGACCTCAACTTCGTATTTCATGCTTGGTATTCCTAAGAGCATTCTACTAATAGATTGTCCCAGTGGTCGAAGGAGAATGATCGGGATTAAAGCATTAACAGTTTCTTCAACTTCAATACCAACACCAAAACTCGGTTTATCGGCCATGACCACTATAAAATCTGATTGTAGAACTTTTTCCAGGTCTAACGACCAAACATCTTCTGGTAAGATGTGTTTATGTTTTAAAGGATGTGTAACATTTTTTGGAGCGTGAACTTCGATATTGTTCTCTTCACATATCTCTATGATTAGGTCCTGTCGTTTAAATAGAATTTTTTCCTCTTCTTCAGAGAGGCCTGTAAGCACAGATGCAATGTATGTCCTCAATTTAACTATGTACTCATGGGTCGTTTCATCGCCGTGTTTAGACTCCAAAGCCCTAAAGTCGTCTATCTTTTCCTGTTGCATTTTAAGAAACCTCCTCAATTTGGTAGGATTCTGTAATCATATCAATATTTCGAACCACAAGCTGAATATGTGCCAAACCCACAAAAAGGCTAGTGGGTAAAACTGATTCCCCCTCGATATATGCAGCCCGAACTGTGTCAACATTATAGAAATGTGCAGTAATATAATTTATTATCGAACAATCAAGTTCGCGGCGGCCATTCTTATTTATGGCCATGATGACTCCGTTAGATTCGCATCTTTGGCGTAACTCCTTGTGGGCTCTTTTTATCACTTCATTCCAACTCAAATCAAATAGATTAATACAACGTCCTAGTTTAATCTTGGTACTAACTACTGCTGCATTTTTGCTATATTTCTTCTCCGCCCAATGTCGTGCCCTCTCGTAGCTGCCTTCCCAAAAATATATTCCATGACCTAACCAATCATAGGGATTCGTACTAGGGGTAATTTGTTGCGTTTGAACTATGTGCAATGCCTTTTCATGTGTGGTGCCATGAAATGCCTTTACTATTTGATCGTTGAAAGGTGCTGAATACACAAAAAGATTATATGCATTTGGTCTTATTTAAAGATGTCGAATAAATTTTCTTATCTCTCGATGTTAGAAATCGAGATAAAGTTGTAGAAATCTCAAATTACCAATGTCTCCAATTTCCCATTCCATACATTCACCGTCAGTATCTCCCCGTTCTCCATTATCTTCCACCCTCTCCCCGCATTGCTCATCTCCGACATGGCGACGACCCTGCCACTCTCCTCGCGGTAGCACATCGTGTAGTAGCCCTGCTTCCCGAGGCATATCGACCGGGGGAACTTCGCCGGCTGCCCCGTGAACTTGCAGTAGGCGTACATCGCCCGGCCGTTGGTGACGATGACGTTCAACGCTGTGTAGGGTTTGCCATTTTTACCGTACTTGACGATTCGCCGCTCCATCGTCCTGAGCGCGCTCGGTATGTCCCTCGTTTCCGACGCTGCCTTGATGAAATGCCAGAATAACACCTCGCTGTCGTTCTTTCCCCCGATGCATTTTCTGTAGGCGCCCAGTCCTTTGGCGATGCTCCCTTTGTTTTTCTCGTTATCTTTGTCATAGACCGTTCCATTATGGGCGAACGCCCATCCCTCTGCGAAAAATGGCTGGATGTTCTCTGGTTTCCCGAGTACGCTCTCGGGGAGCTTGTTCGGGTTGCTGGCTTTCCTGATGTGCGCGAGCACCGCGTTGCCGAACGCGCTGCGCGCGGCTTCCCTGAACCTTTCTCGCTCTCTGAATACGGAGCCTGTGCTCTGAAGCAGCCTGAAGGAGCCGTTCGAGAAGTGCGCGACGCCCCAGCCATCCTTCTGAAGGCGTTTAGGGTCCGCGTCGCTCTGCGCTAAAAGGGAGCACCTGTCATCGACGAGCCACTTCGTCCCCTCGGCGTCGCGCGCAGACAGCATCCCGAAGAGCCTGCACATGCCTATCCCTTCAGGGCTCTCTTGACGTCGACGTTTTTCCTGACGCTCTTCTTGATTGCCTCGGCCTTGGCCTTGTCGGCGGCCTTGGTCTCGGGCTGGATGCGCTCGACGAGTTTCGCGGCCGTGAACGTGTCGTTCGATATCGAGAGTATCGGTATCTGCTTCTCGTCGGCCTGAGAGAGGATGCTCGGGTGCGGCACGACGTTGTTCGTCAGCAGGATGCCTGCCGACCTGGACTCGATCGCCTTGAGGATGAAGTCCGCCCTGTCCCCGCCGGTGATGACGAGCTTTCCCTCCCTGTGGAACGCGCTCTTTGTCGTCGCGGTCTCCGCGCTCATCGCTCCAACGACGATGAATTTAACCTCGTTCGACAGGCCTCGGAAGCCAGCGACGACCTTGGCGTGGAGCTTCTCCGCCAGGGTCTCGACTACCAGTTTGCGAATCACGGGGTCGTCCGGGACGATGCCCAGAACGGGCACGCCGAACTCGGACTCGCAGCGCCTGGCCGTCGCCTTCATCTCGGGGAGAACCGACTCCTCGGCCTTGTTGATTATTATACCGCGGATGCTCTGCTTGCGCCTTGCGCACATCTCTGCAACGATGCTGCACTTGTCGAACACTATGTCCGGGTCGCCGTCGGCGACTAGCAGGAGGTCGAGTCCCAGGTGCTTCGCCATGGATATCGCATCCAGGCCTATCGACCTTCCGTACGAGAAGTTGCGGGCGCTCTCCACGAGCGTCAGCGCGCGCCCTTCGGACGCCTTTATGAAGGCGTCCTCGAGAAGCCGCCCCTTGCCGGCCTTGGCCGCCACCTGCTTCGGGTCGAAGCCCAGCGTGAGCCTCCCGGGGCACTCGATCCCAAACAGCCCGGAGAAGAGCGCGGCGTCCTCGTCGCACAGGAGCTTCTTCTCGTACATCATCTGGTCGCCCAGCGGCTTGAAATAGCCCGGGCGCCCGGCGCCGGAGTTCATGGCGAGCCCCAGCGCAACGGTCGTCTTTCCCGCAGACGTCCTCGTGGACGTTACCATCACAGCGTTACCCATTCTCATCATCTCCCCTTAGCGTTATCCTTGAATCTAAAACTTTGCATCCCATACCCCGCTCCATGACGATGAGCGGGTTCAGGTCCATCTCCAGGATCTCCGGGAAATGCTCGACGAGGTGTGAGAGCGAGCATATCGCCTCGATGGCCCTGTCGACGTCCTTGGGCCTCTCCCCTCTCGCGCCGAAGAGCATGGGCGCCGACCTGAGCTCCCCTATCATCTGCCTGGCCATCCCCTCGGTCGCTGGCGCGACGCGAAAGGCCACGTCCTTGAGGACTTCCACGTATATCCCTCCGAAGCCGAACATGATGACCGGGCCGAAGGAAGGGTCGCGGGTCGCGCCCACGATGGTCTCGGAGCCGCCCTTGACCATCTCGCTGACAGTGATGCCGTCGATGCGCGCCGTCGGGTAGCGCTGCCTGCAGCTCGCGGTTATCGCCTCGTACGCTATCGCGACCTCGAGCGAGTCACCGATGTCGAGCATCACGCCGCCGGCCTCGGTCTTGTGGATTATCTGCGAGGAAACGACCTTCATGACCACGGGATAGCCTATCTCCTTCGCAGCCGCCTGGCATTCCGCCGCGGTCTTGCAGAGCCTCGTCTTTGGCATCTCCAACCCCATGGCCTGGATTATAGCGCGCACCTCTGGCTCTATGAGCTGGGTCCGGCCGGCGAGGCGCGCGGAGCCCAGCGCCTTCCTGATGGCCTTGGCGTCGAAGGTCGGCCTGCAGGGCTCCTCCGGCGGCGCCTCTGTGAACTTCTTCCTGCAGTAAAGTGCCGCCAGCGCGGATATCGCGCCCTCCGGCGTCATGTAGACCGGGTAGCCCGCGGCGTTCAGCATGTCCGACGTCCTGTTGATGGCCTTCCCCCCGACGAACGAGAAGACGACGGGCTTTCCGCTCTGGTCGTTGCGCATGAGGTTGATGAGCCTGCGCCCGAGGGCGTCGGCGTCCGTGGTCGCCGTCTCGCAGAAGAGCCCCACGACGGCGTCGATCTTCCCCTTGTCGTTCAAAGCGAGGGACAGCGCCCTTTCGTAATCGACGTCCGTGGCTTGCCCTGTGAGGTCGACCGGGTTCGCAGCGCTCCCGAAGGCCGGCATGCAGCCCTTGAACATCTCGGCGGTGTAGGCAGGCGCGTTGAGGAGGGCGACGCCCCTGCGCTCGCACTCGTCCGTGGCCATGACGCCTATCCCGCCGCCGTTCGTGATTATCACAGTCCCGTCCCCCCTGGGCAGCGGCTGCGTGGAGAGCACCCTTACCCAGTGGAAGGCTTCGTCGATGTCCTGCGCCCTCAGGATCCCGCACTGCCTGAACGCGGCATCGAATACAGCGTCCGAGCCCGCAAGGGAGCCGGTGTGAGATGCGGCGGCGCGCGAGCCGCGCACGGAGCTGCCGGCCTTGATGACGACGACGGGCTTCTTCGGGACGACCTCCCTCGCCGCATCCATGAGCGCCCTGCCGCTCTTCGTGCCCTCGATGTAGATGAGGATGGCCTTCGTGGCCGGGTCCTGGCCGAGGTGCTGCACGAGCTCGGCCTCCGAGATGTCGGCCTTGTTCCCGACGGATATGATGCACGACAGGCCAAGCCTCTCTTCCGCTGTGCGGCCCATCAGCGCGATGCCGAGCGCGCCGCTTTGGGTGATGAGGCCAATCGAGCCCTTCTCTACGAGGGAGGGGCCGAAGGTGCAGTTCAGGCTCGATGACATCGAGTACAGCCCGAAGACGTTCGGGCCGAGGATGCGCATGCCGTGCTTCTTCGCTATCGCGATGAGCGCGGCCTCCCCTTCCCTGTTGCCTATCTCCTTGAAGCCGGAGGTGATGATGACGGCGAAGCGCACGCCCTTCTTCCCGCACTCCTCGAGGACGCCTGCGACGAACTGCGCTGGAATGACGATAACGGCCAAGTCAACGTCTCCGGGGACGTCGGCGACGGATGGGTAGGCCTTCATCCCGAGGATGCACTTCTCTTTGTTGTTGACTGGGTAGAGCGCCCCCTTATAGCCGTTCCTGATGATGTTCCTCAGAATGAAATGCCCTATCTTGGCCTCGTTGGAGGATGCGCCGATGACGGCGATGGAGCGCGGGTTGAAGAGCCCGTCGAGCGGGGAGGTGGACATCGAGCCAACAAATGCTCCTGTGGATATCAAGCTTAGCCTGAAGCGATCCTGAGAGGTTGGCCCCTCAACTCCCTAATCACGCTCATTCCTTGAAACTTGAGCCTTCGCGAAGAGGGAATTTAAACGGTTGTAACCATTACACGTTGCAATTTTCGTCGGAATCTCAGTGCTTATGGTCATTGCCGATGTGGTCATGACCAGCGTGTTCATGGATCGCGTCTTTGCACTCCGGGTCCTTGCAGTCTGCCGCGTGCTCTTTCTTCTCTTCCTTCTTCACGTATATCTCGATGAACTTTATGCTCGCAAGGTTCAGGTACTCGCGCAGGTCCGAGACTATCCTGAAGCGCGCCAGCACCCACTTGTTGTCATACTTGCACAGATCCGGGAGAACGATTTCTACGCCGCAATCCCCGTCCTTCCTGACCTCGAAGCCCTCTGAGGTGCCGTAGTCCATCTCTATGACGGCCGGGACCTTCTCCTCGATCTTGTCCAAAACAGCCGCGACCTTGAACTTGTACTTAAGCTTCTTCCCGGCCAGTGGCTTGTTGAAGTCCACCTTGACCCTGCCGGCGGTGATGGCGGTGATGTAGCCGACCTTGTTGTCTATGACCACTTCCTTCCCCATCTCGATGTCTATCTTGCGCTTCTCGAACTCCCTGAACGGGAAGTATTTGTAGTTCGTCGGCTCCTTGGCGCCCGCGCCCTCGAGCGGGTCCAGGATGATCGTCTTCTCCTCGCCGACCTTCGCGCCGGCAAGGGCTTTGTCAAGGCCAGCGAACACGCGCGCCACGCCAACGACCATGGGGACAGGGCTGTACTTGACGCCGTCCTTGGAAATCTCCGCTTCCTTGGCGCTCGCCTCGTTGGTGGTGTCGAATAGGTGCTCCCCGTCGGGGTCGAGCCTCCATGCATCGAAATCGAGCCTGATGACGTCCCCGTTCCTGACCGCCGGCCCTAGTGCCTGCTCCTTCGCCGGTGCGCTCCCCTCGGCCTTCGGGGCGTCTTCCTTCTTAGCGTCGTCGTGAGCCTTTGCCATTACAATCACTGCCTGCGTGGGCGGCCATATAAATAGCGATATTAAAGTTTGCGCACTGATACCGAGGGGCCCATTCAACCGTTTCAAATCGTACCAAAACGTAGGAAATCCCAGGGACATCCCAAACCATGTTGAAATACTACCTTGCCCATCCATATTCCATGCTCCGGGAGCCCATCCTAAAGGCCGGCAGAAACGCCATTACATTAATCGTAATGACGCTGATCGTCGTTGCGATTGCAGCCTATTGCTATTCACTTAATGCAGGAGTCGAGTTCGGCCCAACAATGAGGGACTTCACATTCTACTCAGGTGCGTTTTTTATAATCGTTGGCGGATTCTTGGGAATGGGGGTGGCGGAGAATGCCTACGCAGGGAATCTATTATTCGCACTGAATGGTAAGTATCAGAAGGCGATTGTTGAAGGGCGGTTGGAAAGGCGCCAGCAGCAGTTCTTCATGATGCTCTTCTGCGTCGCGATTGGCGTATTCCTTTTATTCCTCCCATGGATTTTAAGGTAGCAAAGGAAAGTCAGTCGATGTGACTCCCGTTACTGACCAAAAACCTTTTTCAGCATGAACAGATACCATCTTCGTGGCCAATCCCCTTCAAGTCGTTGCCGGGCTCCTGATGACCTTCTTCGTGCCAGGGTACCTGATGATGAACGCCATCTTCCCGCGCCGGAACGCCCTCGACGCCGAGATGGACCTTCTCTATCGAATTACCTTCGGCATCGGCCTCAGCATGGTCATGGCAATCCTCGTCAGCTTCGGCCTCAACGCGCTCGGGACGAACACCGCGACTGGCCTGGGCTACCTGGACGCGCCCTACCTATGGGCGGCCCTCGTCTCCGTCTCATTGGCTTTCTTCGGCATCGGCTGGTTCAGGGGCGCCTACCCCTGGATGCGCAGGATCCATCCCAGGCTCGGCAGGGCGCCCAAGCCAGATCCACGCTCGTTCCACCCGCCGCAGGCCAACCCCGACACGACCTTCAAGATAGAGGAGCTGTCGGCGAAGCGCCAAAAGCTCTCAAAGGACGTGGTGGCATACGAGCGCAAGATTCAGATGCACATCGGGGAGAAGCGCCAGCGCTTCGTCGCGAAGAAGGCGAGGGCGCTGGAAGAGCTAGAGAGGCTCGACCGGGAGCTTTCCAGGCTGACGGGAGGGGAATGGCTTGAAGGGTAGCTTCGAGCACAAGCTCGTTGTGGTGGTGCGCGAGGACATCAAGATCAGCCAGGGAAAGATGGCCGCCCAGGTCTCCCACGCCGCCGTCTCGTGCTCGCTGGCCGCGCAGAAGCACGACCCGCGGGGCTTCAGGGACTGGTTCGACGAGGGGCAGAGGAAGGTCGTCCTCAGGTGCGGCTCGGAGCAGGAGCTTCACAAACTCGATACCAAAGCCAGGTCGATGGGGCTGACGACCTCGCTCATAACCGACGCGGGGCTCACCGAAATCCCGTCCGGCACAGTTACCTGCCTCGGCATCGGCCCGGCAAAGGGTCCAGACATCGACCGGGTCACAGGCAGCCTCCCGCTGTGGTGAGCGCTTGAAGCCCCAGATACGGGTGCTGGCGATCGACGACGGGCCTTTCACCTTCTCGGACAAGCACTGCCACGTCGTGGGCGTTGTCGTGCGCCTGCCGTCGTACATCGAAGCCGTGATGAAAAGCGAGGTCGCCGTGGACGGCAGGGGCGCGACCTCTGTAATAGCCAAGATGGTCAACGGCTCGCGCTACAAGGAGCAGGTGAAGCTCATCTTGCTCGATGGGATCGCCCTCGGCGGCTTCAATATCATCGACATCGATAGATTGAACGAAGAAACTGGATTGTCCGTCGCGACGGTCACGCGCGAGCCGCCTGACATGGGATCGGTGAAGGAGGCGCTGCGCGCCAACTTCGAAGACTGGGAGGAGAGGTGGGAGATAGTCGCCAGGCGCAAGCCCCGAGAATTGGATACCGGCCACAAGCCAATCTACGTCGATGTTGCTGGCATCGATTTCAAGGAAGCCGAGGAGATAATCAGGCTTTCTGTCGTTCGGGGCGCGCTCCCCGAGCCGCTGAGGATAGCGCACTTGATTGCCACTGCGTTGGCCAAGGGGGAGTCGAAGGGGAGGGCGTAACCCTATTTTTCTACGGATAGAACCGCGAAAGGATAATATACCACGCCGTGCATAGACATTGCACAGGTGCTAAGCGTGGGCAGCATAACTGGGAAGTGCGCGGCGATAACGGTTGGGATACTGGTGATGCTGACCGCGTTTTTCATGGTCGGCCAGCACGCTGACGAAGGCGCCAAGGCGTCACAGCCTTCGCTGCCCACGAACTATATATCCCACGCGCCGATAAGGATAAACTCGAACGCGGAGTTCGCGGCGAAAGCGGCGAGCGAGGGGTGGAACGGAAGCGGGATAGCGGGAAACCCGTATAACATAGAGAACTACGATATCAACGGGAATGGATACACGGGTTGCATATACATCGGAAACTCGACATCATTCTTCACGATTAGGAATTGCTACCTCCACAGCGCATCTGGGTCCATCAATGAGCCTTTCTTTACGTATTCTGGCTTGGCCTTGTACAATTCACAGAACGGTTCGATTTCCAACAACACGGTAAAGTACAACATCGAGGGAATATATACGAATCAGGCATCGCATAACGCGTTCACCAACAATACAGTCGTCCAAAACATCGACGGCGGCGTCTATATAAAGTCCTCTTCTAACAACACTGTGATCGGCAACAACTGCTCGAATAATTTCGGGGGGCTTTACTTCGTAAGCGGTTCGAATTACAATATTGCATCAAACAACATTGCCAATTCAACATCATACTATGGAATCTATTTGAGCAGTTCAAGTAACAACAGCGTCTCAAACTGCACCTCTGCATCGAACGCCATCGAGGGCATCTCTCTACTTAATTCCAATGGCAATGCCATTATGAATAACTCCGTGTCTTCGAACCCAGATTGCGGTGTATATCTCTCATCATCGAACGGAAACTTCGTCTCGAACAACTTCTTATCATTGAACGGCGCTGGCATCTATGTTCAGGGGTCGAGCGGTAACGTTATAATCAACAACACGGTGTCCTCAAACAACCCGTTTGGCGTCCATGTTGTTTCTTCAAGCGACAACTCACTATACAATAACAATATCATTGACAATACAGGCCAGGGTGATGACAATGGCAATGGCAATTTGTGGAACGCATCCTATCCGAGAGGCGGCAACTACTGGTCCAACTACGCCGGCGTCGATGTCATGTCCGGCCCCAACCAGGACATCCCAGGCGCGGACGGTATCGGCGATACCCCCTATTTCATTGATGCAGATTCCAGGGACAATTACCCCTTGATGAAGCTCTTCATCGACGGCCGCGTCCAGCGCCCGCCCATCCGCATAAACAGCAATGCGGAGTTCACGCCGCAGAACGGGGTGAGCGCGGGGGACGGGACGCAGGGGAACCCGTATATCATAGAGAACTGGGACATCAACGGGACTGGGAACGGAAGTTGCGTTTATGTAGGGAACACGACATCCTATTTCATGGTAAGAAACTGTCATCTACATCATGCTGCTGGAATTTCCGGCGATTATTATTGGAATTCCGGACTGGTTCTTTATAGTGCATCGAATGGATACGTGTCTAGCAATAACGCTTCATCGAATGATTGGGAGGGGATATACATCAGAACATCTTCTTACAACACAGTCAAAGCCAATGCCGTTATAAATAATGGCGACGGGATATTCATAGATTTAGCGGCGAATTATAATGTCGTTGCGAATAACACTTTCTCTGCTAATTCATTTTTCGGTATTGGTATTGTCTTTTCTACGGGCAATACTGTTACTGACAACATGGTCTCCAACAATAACGAAGGCTTCAATTTATCCTTGTCAAACAATAATGTTCTCGTAAATAACACCATTTCTTTCAACTATCTGTATGGCATCCACCTCTTAGCATCGAATGTTAATTCAATCTATCATAATAATTTCATAAACAATACATACCAGGCATATGACAACCAGAATGACAACATGTGGAATTCCTCCTATCCCTCCGGCGGCAACTACTGGTCCAACTACACCGGCGCAGATGTCATGTCCGGCCCCAATCAGGACATCCCCGGCTCAGATGGCTTCGGCGACACGCCCTTCATCATCGACGCCGACTCACAGGATCAGTACCCCCTTATAAGCCCGTACAACGGAAGTCCTATAACGCCTCAACCGCCGTCGTTCATGATCCCCGTCGTCGCCGGCTGGAACCTCATCTCGATTCCGCTCATTCCGTATTCGCCTCAGCTCCCAGCGGTACTTACGGACAGGGACGGCGACACGCTATGGGACAGGGTGCAGTGGTACGATGCCTTCAATCCGTCGAACCTATGGAGGCAATACTACACTGGCTGGTCGCCCTCGCTCAGCGATCTCAATACTGTCAACCAAACGATGGGGGCCTGGGTATACGTGACGGCAGTCGGGGACGGCTTCATTAAGGTTAACGGTACGGTCGCTAACACAACCTCGATCCCGCTGCGCGCAGGTTGGAACCTCGTGGGTTATCCGACGCTGAACAGCACGGTGAAGGTCTCCGATGCCCTGTGGGGGACGAGCGCGGATATCGTGGAGGTCTTCGATCCCGCAGCGCCCTACCGCACCAGAACCGTCGCCCCATCGTACATCATGAGACCCGGCGAGGGATACTGGATACACGCAAATTCAGATTCGATATGGACGGTCAATTGGTAGCGGTCACTCCATCCTGTACCTCAGCAATGCACCCCAACCGCCTATAGCCTCGAGACGCTTCCCGGCCTCGTGCACGGTGCTGATGACGACGACCTTGCAGCGCGTCTGGTCTGCCTGATGCAATAGCTGCTCCGAGCCCTTCTCGCGCAGCGTGCTGTCTGAAATCAACAGGGTCTCAACCGCGCCGGCTTTCAGCGCGTCACCGACCTCCTTCTGGCCATAGGTAACGGCGCCCCCCTTGCCCATGCGCGTCATGAGCTCTTCGACAAGGGTGGTTTCCAGCCCCACGCGGCTGTCGCCTATGACCTTGCCGCCGATTCCCGATTTCAGCACCTCGTGGACGGCCTGCATGCCCGACTGCCCCGTGCTGATGACGTGGCACCTGCGCAGCATGGCCTGGTCCTTCTCTTTGATAAAAGCGTATAGGTCCTCTTTCGCGAACCCGGGGCCGATTATCAGGATGGCCTCGGCCTGAGCGCCGCTCTGAGCGAGCTTAGTATGAACTTCAGCGAGGAACGTGCCCTTCGTGTCCCCCTTCTGCTCGTAGTCCTTTCCTGCCCGGTTCGACTGCACCCGCGCGACCTCCTGCACGCCGTACTGGCGCAGGAGGGCGATGACGGCCTCGTCGTCGTCAATGGCCGCGAATGCCATTACGGGCTGGGCGGTCTGGTCCTCGGCCTCGCGGATGCGCTGCAGGTCGAGCTCGCGCCACGCCTTCTGCACCTCGATGTCGTCCCCGGGGACGATGGTGAGGGTGTGGTGCTGGCCGACGTCCTGGGGGCCTTCTTCTATGACTCCATGCACGCGCAGGGTGTCCGAGAACTCGTGGAACTCGACGCGCTCGACCCTGACGCCCAGCCGCATGCGCTTCTTCTCGGCGCGCTCTGGCCTGAGCTTGTCGCCGGCCTCCTCGCCCCTGCGGAAGGTCATGGCCCTGGCCATGTCCCCATGCAGAACCAGGTTGTACAGGTGCCAGAGGTCGTCCATGGTGTGCGTCAGGAGCTTGACGACGCCGTGCTTGCGGTCGAAGTGCAGGAGCTTCACGAGGCGGGGAGGGGGATACATCTATAATTATCCTGCTGAGAGATTGCATCAATAGTATTAGACTAGGACCGTGAGTTCTATGTACATCTCAAGGGGAGCCTCTGGGACCTCCCGACCAACGTTTAAATACGCTGGCGCGCTTGGCGCCTTGATGCCCCATCCGTCCGTTCTCATATCCGACCTGGTGAAGGTGTATTCGGGCGGCCAGCGCGCCGTCGACGGCATAGACCTCTCCATCGCCGAGGGGGAGATATTCGGCCTCATAGGGCCCAACGGCGCCGGCAAGAGCACGACGATACGGATGCTGGCCACGCTCCTCAAGCCGACCGAGGGGAGGATCACTATTTTCGGGAACGACGTTGTAAAGGACGAGATCGCCGTGCGCGGGCAGATCTCATACCTCCCCGAGGACGCCGGCGCATACGAGAACCTCAAGGGGCGTGAGTACCTCAAGTTCATGGCCGCGTTCTACGAGGGGGAGCAAGGGGCGATAGTCTCGCGCGGCATCGACATCGCCGACCTCAAGGAGCGCATCGACTCCCAGATAAAGGAGTACAGCAAGGGGATGAAGCGCAGGCTCCTCATCGCGCGCACGCTCATGACCACGCCGAAGGTGGCGATCATGGACGAACCCACTGCCGGCCTGGACGTCATGCACGGACACTACGTGCGCGCGAAGATCAAGGAGGTCGTCAAGGCGACAGGCGGCACGGCTATAATATCGAGCCACAACCTCCTGGAGGTGGAGTTCCTCTGCGACAGGGTCGCCCTGATCAACAAGGGGAAGATCATCGCCCTCGGCACGCCCCCGGAGCTCAAGGCGCGCTACAGCGCCAACAACCTGGAAGAGGTCTTCCTGGGGGCGGTCGGCAGTGCCTAGCCACCTTCTCAACATAGTCAAGAAGGAGCTGCTGGAGATATTCCGCGACCCGCGCCTCTTCATCGGCATGGTCATAGTCCCGATACTCGTCTTCCCCCTCATGGGCTTCACAGTGGGGACGTCGATGGAGGCCTCGCAGAAGCAGCTCGAGCAGATGGAAGTGGGCGTCCTGAGCTACGACAATAACGGGACCCTGAGCAACTATTCATTTGTCCTGTTGGCGATAATGCGGACTCAGAATATCAGCTGGCGGAGTGCTCCCGTCGATACTCCGACAGACGGAATCTCCTGGTGTATCGCCAATAACCTTACAGTGCTGGTGGTCATCCCTGCAAATTTCAGCGAGCGCATAGACACAGGCGAGTCCGCACGACTTGAAGTCTTCCAGGTCCTCGTGGACTATGGCTTTACAGAATCCGCCATCTCCTCCAGGGTGGTCGGGGCCGTCGACACCTTCAACAAGGCCGTGACCGCCTCACGCCTCCACGCGACCTATCCCGGCGTGCCGTCCGAGGAGCTGCTCGTCCCCGCGCAGGTCAAGTCCCAGTCCGTTGTCAAGGGCGAGATAAAGGACGTCGACCCCAACACCTTGGTCGCCACAATCAGCATGTCGAGCATCATGATGCCCGTCGTCATCATGATACTGATAATAATGGCCGCGCAGCTCGCCGCGACCTCCGTGGCCATGGAGAAGGAGCAGAAGACGATGGAGGTCCTCCTCAGCCTGCCGATCAAGCGCATCTACATCCTCATAGGCAAGCTGGCAGGCGTCATCGTCGTGTCGCTAATCGCCACGCTGACGTACATCGTCGGATTCAGCTACTACATGACGAGCATCACCGGCGGGGCCGGAGTGTCGTTGGACTTGAACGCGCTTGGCATGTCCCCGGAGCCCGTGGGCTACGCGATCATGGTCGCCTCGCTCTTTCTCTCGTTCATCACCGCCCTCTCGCTGGCCGTCCTTCTGGCGGCCTATACCAAGGACGTGAGGAGCGCGCAGTCGCTCATGGGCCTGATGTACATGCCGCTGATGATACCGACCATAGTGCTGATGTTCGCGCCCCTGGACGTGCTGCCGACTTCGCTCCAGGCCGTCCTGTACGCCATACCTTTCACATACCCGATACTGGCGTCCCATGCGCTGTACACAAAGGAATATTTCGTCGTGCTCATAGGTATAATCTACCAGGTGGCCTTCACCGCAGCAATCCTCTGGCTCGCCACCAGGCTCTTTGCCTCCGAGAAGGTCCTGACGGCCAAGCTCGAGTTCGGCAGGAAGAGGAAACGGATAGTCGAGTGATGCCCCGATTGGCGTCGAAAAATGAGATTGTTGTGCGTTGAGAGGCGCTCTGCTCTCAACGCACTCCTTCGGTTTTATTGGCTGATGCTCATTTCGCGTGCTTGGTCACTATGACGGCGGTGACGTTCGGCTCGGCGTCGAATATCCTGTGGACGTCCGGCGGCGAGTCGGCCTTGTCCGTCACGTGGTGGCCGTCGATGGTTATCTTGGTGCATTTGTAGCTAGGCTTGGCCTGGTAGGTCTGGGCCGGGTACTGCTGGTAGGCCGGCTGCTGGTATGTCTGCTGGGCAGGCTGGGCCTGGTAGGCTGGCTGCTGTGCTTGATACTGTTGCGTGGGCTGCGCCTGGTATGCGGGCTGCTGCCCGTACTGCTGTGGCTGGGCCGGCTGCGCCGGTGGCGCCGCCCCCGGAAGAGCGTGGTACTCCTTGCACGTGTAGCAGTACCACTGCTTGTATTGTTCAACGTAGCTCACCTGCCCCCCGCACTTCGGACAATTCGGCATTTTGGCACCTCGGATATCTGTATAGAGAATCGCTTTCGGTGATATGAAGCTTTTGGCTTCGGGCTCTGGCGGGGCTATCGCGACGTCGCGCCCCTCAAAGCCGTGCATGGCTCTTCCCCTATCCCGACGAAACGCCCCAGCACACGACGCGCAGCCCCTTGGAATCCAGGTCCAGCACCAGTATCCTCTCCCCTTTCTCGTGTACGAGGGGCCTCTCGAAGGAGAACGTGGCGCAGCCAGTAGCGCCGCCCTTCAGCGAGCCACCGTCGGCGTCCCGCACCCTCGCGGGGACTATCTGGAGGCCGGACGAGCAGTGTACGATTGCGCCTTCCCTCAGCTCCCCTTTCCAGAACCTGCTGGCGCGCAGCTCCAGCTTCAGCGACTGCGATGCAAGTAGCGAGCCTGACGGGGCGAGGACGTGCCCCCTGTCCAGGTCGGCGACGTCGATGTTCTTCAGAGCCAGGCCAACCCTGTTGCCGAAGCCCGCCTCCGGGACGTCCGAGTCGTGCACCTGGATGGAGCGCACGAGGGCATTCTTCCCTGTCGGGTAGGCCTCGAGCTCGCCGTGCTGTCTCACAGTGCCGCGCCTCACGCAGCCCAGGACGACCGTCCCAACTCCCTTGACGTTGAAGAAGTGGTCAACAGGGACCTTGACCGGGCCGTCCTTCGCTGGGATGTCCATGGCGAGGAGCGCGTCGTTGACCTTGTTGGCGTCGCGCCCAAGGACCGGCCAGCCCGAAAGGGGCGTGCCCTTCAGGAACGGCGCGACCTCGTCCATCTGCATGTAGTTGTTGAGGATGATGAAGCCGCGCTCCAGGCCGATGGAGTCAATGGCGATTATCTGCTCGCCGAGGAACCTGTCTATCTTGTCTACGGACAGTATCGCGGCGTCGGCCATGGCCAGCGCCTGGATAAGCGGCTGGACCTTGTCGGGATAGCGCGCGGGCTCGATGAACGTGATTGCACCTTGCTCTCTCTTGAGGTTGAAGAAGCGCAGGTCGGACTCCGTGCCCTTTTTCGCGAGCAGGGGGCCGAGCGCGGGGTCGCCCAGTAAAGCGATGGTAAGGCCTTTCATCGGGGGCAGAAAAGGAGCGGGGGTATTATTAAGTATGGAATGGAGGAAAAGAGCCACGACGGCGCCCTATTGGGTTCATGTAAAAGTTGTAATTATAATATCAAGTTTAGCGTCAAAGTTGATAGTACAGTATCAGGTTCAGCAAGCTATCCAACAGACTCCAGCGCCCCCTTCCCCCACCCCAGCACCTTCAGCGTCGTCTCTATCCTGTGGGTCTTGCCCGCCCACTTCTCCTTCAGCTCCCTTATGGCCTGCGCATGCTCCCTGTCCGGCAGTATGGTCGCCCATGAGTACTCCCTGCGCTCGATGTGCCCCATGAGCATGTCCGCCTCCAGCTCCTCGTTGTAAATGCAGATGACCTTCTCTTTTTCCGGTTTGATGACATCTGCCATCTCCCACTCGTGGAGGCCGGGGAATGCCGGGCCGAACCCCAGGTCGTCCACGCGCTGGATGTAGTCGTTGCGCGACCAGAGGCTCGGTTTGCGGTACGACGCCACTGTGTACAGGCTCCCGCGCAGGACGCGCGCTATCTCCCTCACCGCCCCCTTCCAGCCCAGTATCAAGTGGAGGACGTGGATCATCGTCCCGGAATCGAACGCGCCATTCTTGAATGGCATGCGCGCGACGTCTCCTAGGACTACCCTGTGGAAGCCCTTTGCGCGGGCCTGTGCCGTCATCTTCACCGAGAGGTCGATGCCAGTAACATCGATACCGCGCCGGGAAAGAGGCACTGCGTATCGGCCTGTCCCAACGCCCACGTCAAGGAGGGTGCCATCAATCTCGGAAGAGAGCGCGTCCACGACCTTCTCCATTATCTCCGGCCTCAGGGCGCGCGTCGCATCGTAGGCGTCGGCGATGTCGTCAAATACGAAGGGGGTCGTCCTGCTCATACTTGACACCTTTCTTCAATGCCATTTCCGCCTTGTGGAGCTCGCGGCCGACGTAGGCGGCGTGGTCGAGCCTGGAAACCAGCCCAGCCTCTACAATGGCACTGCTGAGCTTCTCAGCGCTCTTCCCCCTCATGACGGCGTTCAGGCGGCCCGTCGCCACCTTGGCGCCCTTCTTCTCGACGTTGAGATAGTGCTCGACGACGATCTCCTTTTTCGCTTTGTCGACGAAAATAACAAAGAAGCCGGCCGGATCGAAGTCCATCTTATCGGGCATCGGCCATCACCCTGTCCCTGGCGGCGGCCATGTTCCTGAGCTTGCCGAGCGCGCTCTCCAGCGGGATGTTGCGCAGCCCGCAGTCGGGGTCAACGAGGAGCCGCTCATGGCCAGTGATGCCCATGACATTTTGCAGCCGGGCAGCAATCTCATCCACGGTTTCAATCCTAACATCGTCGGAGCGCACGCAGCCATACCCTATCGATTGCTTGAAGCTGTGCTCTTTCAAGACGCTTAATAGCCCCGGGTGCGCGGCGAACTCGTGGTCGAGGATGTCCACGGGCATCTCGGTAAGCCTGTCGAACACCTTTGAGACGTCGCCGCAGACGTGGAGGGCCTTCGGCTTGGTAATTCCCTCGAAGGCCTTCTTCACGAGCTCCTTCGCGATTGAGGGGTATTCCACGGAGAAGAAGGGTTCGTCCAGCTGGATTACGTTCACAACGGGCTCGATGGCCCGCGCCTCGCTGTTCAGCGCCCTGGCGAAGGCCGTTGCGAGCTCTGCCGGGTCATTGTAATGCTGGTCCACGACGCCCTTGGACATCGTGTATGGCCCGGTTATCAGTCCCTTGAGCACCCTTCCCTTCGGCAGGATGCTTCGCGCCCGCTCAAGGTCTTTCAGGGCTATCGAGCCCTTCCATTCAATGTCAGCAATCGCAATTGGGCGCTCCTTCATTCGTATCCCACGCAGGTGCCGGGCGAAGACATTGACCATCGTGTCGCGGGTTTGACCGTCTGAGACTATTTCGACGCCGCATTCCACTTGCGCCGCAACCGCCCTTTCGAGAGAGCGCTCGAAAGGGTCTTCGCCAGTCTGGTAGCCGGATGCGAGCTCTTCCGTAGATGGTTGCACTGGCATGCTGCCGACGACGGTTATGGCCATAGGCCTTATCACTTGAGCCTCCTCCTCGGGTGGCCGTCGGATGGCTTGACCGCGAAATAGTCCTCGCCCCCCTCGGCAACGAGCTTGTCCGCCATCGCCGCGGCCGGGAAGACCAGGTGCGCGTTCCTCATCGGGCCATAGACGACGAAGCTCGCGCCGAGGAGTATGGGCATGAGGTTCGAACCCGCGTCGCAGACGTCGTAGGCATCGGCATGCTCCTTGCGGTGCTGCTTCATCCAGAGCCAGGACTCGACGGTGTTGTGGATGGCGCACCCCGTCGGCAGGCCGAACTTGTGCTTGAAGACCGGTATCGCCCTCAGGCTCTCGCATGCGTTGTGGTCGAACGGCGTTGCGGCCGTGTCGAGAAGCACGTGCTTTATGCCGCAGTCCGCCGCGAGCGAGATGAGGCCTCTTTCAAGCACCCCGGCCCCGGTCTCGAGGATGGCCACGCGCCCGTCTGTGCTGAAGTCCCTGGGATTGTAGCCGAGGCATATCGCCACCTCCGGCGGGGACTCCTTCAAGGCCACCAGCTCCTCGGGTGTGACGCCCAGGTTCAAGGAATTGTATATCAGCCGGCTCGAAAGCCCGGCATCGCGGCAATATTTCAGCGCCGCGATGCGCGTCTTGGCTTCGGGGACGTCAATAGAGACCGGGCCGTGGTGGGCGTCCGCGACAAGCGAGAGGCGATCCTCTACCTGCTCGGGGCCAGCGATGAAGACGTCGGCGACGCCCGGGTTCCCGGTCATGCCGCCGAGGGAGTGCTGGGAATGGATGAGATTGCGCACCTCCTTCTTCCGGACCTCGTCGAGAGTGGCATATGCCTTGCCGTAGAAGACCGTGCCGAAGAGCGCCGTCGGGTTCTCCCCGGGCTGGCCGCCGAATCTCACGCCTTTGACCTCGAATGACTTCTGCTCAGTCGCGAAGTTGTACATCGCTCACCTCCCCGAACGGCCCAAGGGCGATAGTCCTGTGCAGCGCGACGATGTCGCCGAGGTTCGCGCCCTTGCGGATGGCGGCGACAACCCTCTCTGCTATGAAAGGCTCGCCGAAGGGGCCAGGGCCTTTGGCGAGCAGCTCGTCGATTCTGGCAGTCAGGGCGGCCTTGTCCGTGCAGCCGGTCATGTCGATCAACTGGACCTGCGACCTGAACCTTTCAACCGCTGGCCTTTCAAGGTTCTCGACGTACGGGACGGCGCCGGGCGCCGAGATGACGCGGTTGCCGTCGTCCAGCCCGTTGGCATGGAGGGCGATGAGCGTGGCGCCCGACCTGTGCCCCCTGACCTCCTCGCCGCAAAGGAGCAAGAACCGGATGCGCGGGTTGGAGATGACGTTGGCGATGACCTTCTCGATGCCGATGTTCTCAGTCTTCATGGGTCCGTAGATGGCGACCTTGGCCTTCGGGAGCGCGAACTCGCTCGACAGCGTGACCGCGGCCACGCAGCTCTCCGTATTGCCAATCGTGAACTCGCCGCCCCAGGGATACATCGAGGACATTGGCAGGATGATAACGGAAATCATATAAAATGCATAGCAAAAGACCAAAATAGCCTTATAAAGGATAGGCATTACCATTTCCGAGGGAGCGCATGAAGTCCTTTAAGCCCGTCAAGCCTGGCGTGGCGCTGAGCAACCTCCCGATGCCAGTCACGGTCATCACCGTCAAGAAGGGGAGCGCAATCAACGGCATGGCCGCCGCCTGGGTCTCGCAGGTGTCCATCAAGCCGCCGATGCTCATGGCCGCCATAAGCCCGAAGCGATACACGTGGGAGATGATGGACGGCGTAGAGCTATTCGCCGTTTGCGTCCTCGGCGAGGGCCAGAAGCAGGTCGGGAAGGTCTTCGGGAGTGTCAGCGGGAGGAGCAAGGACAAGTTCAAGCTCCTGGGCATCAAGCCCGAGCTCGGCCGGGGAGGGACGCCGCTGATCCCAGGCTCCACGGCGGCGATGGTCTGCGCCAAGAAGGACTGCGTCCTGGCCGGCGACCATTACATCGTCGTTGGAGAGGTCGTGGAAGCCTGGAAGGGCAGCGACGCGGCGCCGCTCACATGGTACAGGGCGGAGATGAGCGCGCTGAGGCTCCAATTCTAAATCGACGAAGGCGCCTCAGAGGTTTATTAAATATACAATATAATTGACATTCTCGTTCAACCATTTTCAGGCGTGAACAGAATTATTGTAACGGTTGAATGACAGAGGCTCATTTCAGGAGCGGTGACACTTCCCTGAACTCCGGCGTCCCGGCGCGCTCTAGGATGTCAAAGATGACCATCTCCGTGGTGTTGATTATGACGCCGCTGGCGCGCATCTTCTCGATACCGGCCTGCAAGTCTTCGGCCTTGCGCGATGAAATGGCGTCCGTCGCGATTGCCACCATGTAGTCTCTCTGGATCGCGTCAAGGGCGGTCTGGCACACGCAGACGTGGGCTTCGATTCCAACGATTACGATGGCCTTCGCGCCAAGTTTCTTTAAAGACGCTTCGAAATCGGGGCATCCAAATGCGCTGAAGGCCGTCTTCTCGAGCGGCTTGCAGCTGCCGAGGAAGAGCTTGAGCTCGTCAATGGTCTTCCCCAGCCCTTTCGGGTACTGTTCCGTCACAAGGATGGGGATTTTCAGCTTCTCCGAGAAGCTGACGAGCTTCACGATGTTCTTCAGCATCGCTTCCTTGCCGAGGACGTGCGGGTAGAGCCTCTCCTGGACGTCGATGACGACGAGGGCGGTCCCTTCCTTTGACAGAAGTGCCGGGTGGCGCACAAGCCCCCAAATAGTGATGATTTCTAATAAAGTTTGCACCATACGGAAGGACGTGACGAAGCATGCCTCCTTCGGGGATATGGTTAATTATTCCCACACACTTTCAGCCACGATGGCAGAACAGAAGATGAAGTGCATTATCTGCGGATGGATCTACGACCCTGCGGTCGGCATCCCGGGCAAGGGCGTCAAGCCCGGCGCACCCTTCGAGGAACTGCCGGCGGACTTCCGGTGCCCGAAGTGCGGCGCGGCCAGGAAGTGGTTCCAGCCTGTCACCTGAGCGTTTCCTAAATGATGAGGGGTAACTATTAATAGCCTCGGCACTATCCTTTTTTGAGGGGTAATATGAGCTCTATACCGCCAGTGACAAAAGCGTCGAAGAAGCTGTTGGGCCTTCTGAACAAGGCCATTGCGCGCGAGATACAGGTCTCGATACAGTACATGTGGCAGCACGTGCAGTGGGGCGGCGTGAAAGGCTTTGCCGTCAGGGACGCGTTCCAGACGATAGCCGTCGAGGAGATGAAACACGCCGAGAAGATCGCGGAGAGGCTCTTCTATCTCGGGGGAATCCCGACTACGAAGCCGGAGCCTATATTCGTCGGCAAGACGCTGAAGGAGATGCTGAAGCAGGACGCCAAGGACGAGGAGAACGCCATCAGGATGTACAAGGACATAATAGCCGTCGCGAGGGCCGAGGGGGACGAGACGACGAACAGGCTCTTCAGGGAGATCCTCGAGCAGGAAGAGGACCACCACGACACTTTCACCACGATGCTGGAAGACCTCTGAGGGGCGAGACCATGGCTGAACTGAGGCAGGTCTTCAGGTGCCCCATCTGCGGCAACATAGTAGAAGTCCTGCACGCGGGGATGGGCGAGCTTGTCTGCTGCGGCGAGCCCATGAAGCTCATGAGGGAGGGGATGGTCGACGCCGCGAAGGAGAAGCACGTGCCGGTCATCGAGAGGACCGCGACTGGAGTGAAGGTGAAGGTCGGCTCCGTCGCCCACCCGATGGAGGAGAAGCACTACATCGAGTGGATAGAGATAATCGCAGACGACAGGACCTACAAGAAGTTCCTGAAGCCCGGCGACAAGCCGGAGGCCGAGTTCGATATCAAGGCGCAGCAGATAACCGCGCGCGAGTACTGCAACCTCCACGGCCTGTGGATGGCTTAAGCGACCAGCATAAAACCCTTACAACCACATTTTCAGGGTCAAATCATGGCGAAAACCCCGGGTAAATCGTCTGGAAAAGGCGCTCCGAATGGCAGGAAAGTCAAGTCTCCACAAAAAAACGCCAGGGGCGGATGGGAAAGGCGCGCCCATGCGGACATCAAGGCAATGTACCGGGAATGGAAACGCAGGATCGCCGCCCGGCTTGTCGATTTCGACAATGTTTGGAAAAAAGCGAGCGATGAGGAGCTCTTCGCCGAGCTGGCGTTCTGCCTCCTGACGCCGCAGTCAAAGGCCAAATCGTGCGGCGCGGCCATATCGGCGCTCCAGGAAAAGGGCCTCCTCTTCTGCGACGAGGACGGGCGCATCGCCCGCGAGCTGAACGGCGTGCGCTTCCACAATAAAAAATCGAAATACGTCGTGAGCGCGAGGAAAACGTTCATGAAGGCTGGAAAGCTAACGATTAGAGACAGGATAGTAGCGTTCTCCAATCCCAAGGACGCGCGCGAGTGGCTCGTCCAGAGCGTCAAGGGCATGGGATACAAAGAGGCGAGCCACTTCCTGAGGAACGTCGGGAAAGGCTCCGACCTGGCGATACTCGACAGGCACATCCTGAAGAACCTCAGGAGGGCGGGCGTCATCAAGGATATACCGGACTCGCTACCGAGAAAGAGGTATTACGAGATAGAGGGCTGGATGCGCCGGTTCGCCTGGGAGTTGGGCATACCGCTGGCTCATCTGGACCTGCTCTTCTGGTGCGCGGAGACGGGGGAAGTGTACAAGTAGGAATGTCAGGGAACGTAAAGCGTAGCAAGATCCGGAGTCCATGTGAAGCTAGAAACAAAGTCTAGCCGAATGCCATCGCCTGGATTGATAATGAAATTTGAACCGTCCCATTCCGAGAATGCTTGGTCAAAGTAGTATGCTTCGGTCGTTTGGGTGTTTGCTCGCCATATTGAAACACAGCTTATCTTTGTAGAGGGAGATGTTACTCCATTACCTCCCTCTATCGCCTTAACAACATCTAAAGCGGTCGTTGTTTTTCCGGTATATGGCAAGGATATCCATTGGTAATTCGCATTAGACGAATCATAGAAAAATGACAAGGCCTTGGAATCATCTGAACCTGTAATTATCCAGTTAAATGGTGATATTGATATTATGTTTAGGTAAAAGCCATCACCGGGATTGATGTCGAAGTTATTACCACTCCATCCATACCCTTGAGTATAATCGTAGGTGTAAGTGCATTGATTCTTTGAATCCCATTTTCCGATTCGGTCAACCTTGGTTGAGGCGGAATTGATACCATCGCCACCTTCTAAGGCAATTACGATATCTCTTGCCTTTTGTAAAGGTGTATTGTACGGAAGAGAAATCCAATTGACATTGGCCCCAGCTGCGTTGTGAACGAAGGAGAGCTTGGCTTTCACACACATTGTGGATTTCTTGCTTTCTATCAACTGCCCGTCGTAGCCAGTTACTATGTAATACCATGTAAGACCATCAACATTTGCACCCGTGTGTGTCCATGACCTTGAACTGCCAGATATTTCCACCATCGTCCACCCACTTGGGAACGATTGTATACTTTTACTATTTGAACGATACACACGCCAGTTTGCTGGGTCAAGTTTCGATGACGTCTGCCAATGTAAAACAATGTCATTTCCAGATTGCTCAACCCAAAGGTTTGATGCATACGGCGGACCAGCGAAGGGCTGCATTAATGGATAAATATCCTGTATGTTGTTAAAATAATCAGTATCCCCAATCCCGTCCGCTCCTGTCGCAGATTGTGGGAATACACCATGTAGGTTATCCCCCCCTGTATAATCACTCCAATGGTTACCGCCTCCTAAATATTGGCCTCGTTTCGAGTATGGAGAATTATAAAGGTAATCCACATAATCCATGTACCAATAATTTATTGTACTATAACTATCAATTGAAATCTGATTGCTCGCAGGGCCAATGAAGTTGTTATGGTAAAGATGGTTCTCGTTTGTCTCCTCAAGATAGGCATTTGCTGTGTTGTAGAGAAGATCGTTGTGTACTATGAAACTCTTTTCTGAATTCTCCAGACTAATCCCTCTCGTATTGCCTTCAATATAATTCTGTGCTAGGACATTGTACTGTGAATAGTCGCGCACTCGAAGACCGTAGTATGAACCGGAGATTGTGTTATTGCTTGCTATATTATAATCGGAATTATAGAGTAGAATTCCCTCAAGTGAGTTCGATTCACAGATATTATTTGAAATCATGTTTTTATCGCCATCGTTGAACGCGATGCCGAACCGATTGTCATATGCAATATTATTTGACACGTTATTCCAATCACTGTTCAATTGCGGCGGGGATGAATAGTAATAAATCGTATCAAATGCTACTCCATAATTGTTGTTGTACAGGACATTATCACAGACAGAGATGTGACTAGAACCGATTCCATACACTCCTTCGCCCAATGTCATGACTGGGGGAGACATAGGCAGGGGGAATTCATTTTTATTATCATGTATCGTATTATGATTTATTACACCATTGATTACGTTGCATAATGTTATTCCGGATAATGTCTGTTCCGGACGAATGTATTGACCGGAAACGTGATGTATTTCGCAATTTCGAATATTAAAGTATACGTCAGTATCTCTGATGTAAATGCCATATCCCCAATCTGTTCCATCAATATCATAATTTTCAATTACGTAGGGATCGCGGATAGTGCCCTGACCGGGCCAATGTTCTGCTGACGCTATCGATGCAAAATCGCCATTTCCTTCAATTTTAATTGGAATATGGGAGTGGCGACCATCGACCGTGGGGCGAACCAATGGGTATTTATCTTCAGCTCCATAATCAAAGGTGTATGGGGTGTCATAATATCCATCGCAGTTTGGTATATTCTGATTGTAGCCATAATATTCATCAACACCAATATAATTGCTCCAATAATTGCCACCGTTTGGGTATGCATCGTACCATTGACTAATACTGTCATCGAAGGCCTGTATATTATTTCCAATTATATTGTTATAGTAAATTTTATTTTCTGTGCAGAAGTCAGATATGTATATTCCAATATCTGAGGTCGTCACAGTATTAAACTTAATTGTAGTTTTTTGAGATAGACGAATATAAATGCCGAGTCCCCAACACAATTCCACTGTGTTGTTATCGATTAGATTCTCATTAGTGGCTTCCCAATTTAATATCCCAATATATGCATTCTTGATATGGTTGCCGGTGATTTTATTGTTGTTTGACCGATAAATTTCGATACCTTCGTGACCAGTATTGGTCACGGTATTATCAGAAATGTTGCATCCATTACATGAATTAAAAGCGATGCCGAAGTGATTGTTTAGTAGCTCATTATATGTAATAATGTTATAATTACTACCTTCGTCAAAGACAAGGCCATAGTTGGCTGCATCGTGAATATTATTTTCAGTAATAACATCTCGGCATGAAGCTGAAAGGTAAATTCCTTCTCTACCGTTTGATGATACCTCATTTTCCGATATTGTGCAATCATCGCAATTGTATAAGTAAATGCCAGATTGGGAATTGGAAATAATCGAGTTCTTAGAAATCACAATACCGTCCGTCGAAGCATAAGTTATTCCATGTCCATTGTTATTTTTAATAATATTATTTTGAACATAAATAGCATTTTGGTATTTAATTTGAAGGTTACTCGTTAAAGTTATTTTTCCAGCAGTATCAGACGTGAATACAAATGGAACATCAATGTTGGTCCCCATAGGAACATCCTGTTTATCAAGATAATCTTGTATGGCTTTTGTGTAAATAGGTTGAGAGTCGCCCGTATCTGAAATCAATTCCGAATGATCGAGAATATCCTTATGCGCCCATTCAAAGACGCCGTCTGCACCGATGTCCATTTTAAGGTTCTTTGGTTTCTCAGTTGATGTTAAAAAAGGATTTGTGTCCCCTGCGATTGAAAACTCTGTATTAAGAACTTTGACACCCTTTGGGAATGTCACATATGGAGGGCTATCGGATGTTAGTGCAATGTTGTAATTAGTTGTACTCTGGATCCCACCATAGTATAATTTCAACGTGCCGTCCACAATCACTGGTGATGATCGATAAATAGAATATGCACACCAACTTGAACTTGGGATATAATTTAGTACTGGATTATTTTGATAAGGAAGCCAATTAATTCCATCTAGAGAAGTCATAATCCCTAAATTGTTATGCGCGGAGTTACCTAAGGCATAAGTGGCTCCGATATAATACATTTTATATATTCCATTGATAAGATTAACATCCATATGAGACATATAACATTCATCCCATGAACCTGATGAATGCTTTCGAACGACTGGATTCGTTGGACATCTAACCCAGTTATAACCGTCCGATGAAAATGCAAGAAATATTTCACAGCCTAAATGATTTTTATCACCTGTCATCATTGCGATATACCACATCATGAATTGATGGGTTTCTTCGTTATAGACAATAGTTGGACAAGCCAGAGCAGGACGGTAACCACCAATCTCACCCGGGATTGGGGAGAGAATCGGATTATGTTCATATGGAGTCCAATGAACTCCATCGTCTGATGTCGCCATGACAATAGTCGAAACAGATGATGCATCTAATGTGTTATCACATTCAAGGTACATGAACCATTTATTTCCAACCTTAATAACATCACAATCAGCCACGCAACCACCCGTTGAATATGGTATTGATGCATGATCAAATAATGGATTACTGACGCCTGTATCTGTAAATGTAACGCCGTCATTAGACCTAATCAAGCATGGATTTTCTGAACTCGGATCACTCCCCGGACATTGAGTGTAATATAACCAATACTTGTACCCACCCTCTCCGTCAGGGAAAAAATGTATATCTGGGTGTACAAGACCGGAACCGCCATAAGAGAATGTTGTTGGATTACCATATTGATCCTTAGCCTTTAATATCGGATCCATTGCGGGTGTCAATTTATACCCCATCGTATCTCCATATTGATAAAAGAATAGTTCATTCTTCCCGAATTGCTCTACTGGTAATATTGGTCTGGGTCCAAGCCCGTTTATCCCGATTCCCCCATTGCCGGAGATGACATTTTCCACGATTACCGGCGCGCTCCCCCCCGTCACCACAATCCCATCTCCGCCGTTGTCGTGGATGCTCGCGCCCTCTATCTTCGCGTCGGAGCCTATTAGGTATATGCCGTGGGTCTGGCCGTTCTTGACCTCTGCGCCGTTCTTTATCTCCACTGTGTCTGACGTGCAGATGATGCCGCCTGGCTGGGAGAGGTCTGCGCTGTCGCCGGCCATGTTCTCGACTATGCCGCCGTCGATGTCGAGTGTCCCGTTCACGTAGAACCAGTAATGGGTCGTTGCGCCGTTGTCCGACGCACCATTCCAGAGCCTGCCGTTGATGACGAGCGAGCCGGACCCCTCGACCTCGACCTTGTACTGGCCGTCGATCGGGACGGCCATGTCGTGCGTCGAGCCAGTCCCTAGTGTGTAAATCGAGGATACGAAGACGTTGTCGCCGATTACATCAGAGTTTAGTACCGTCAGCGGTGCATCCACGTGAAGGTCGCCGTTGATTACTACGACTTTGTCCTCCCAGATCGTGGGAATAGTTATCGTTAACGTTCCGAACG
Organism: Methanobacteriota archaeon; assembly: GCA_016214785.1. Lineage (GTDB taxonomy): Archaea > Thermoplasmatota > Thermoplasmata > SG8-5 > JACRNV01 > JACRNV01. The sequence continues at coordinate 1,085 of JACRNV010000015.1, read as the reverse complement.
TGAGGACTTGCTTTGAACCGTCGACGACGTTGAAACTCTCCCTGAAAGTATTGACGAGGGTGCGCTCGTTCCCCTTTCCCTTTGCGTAGATTTCGCCCTTAATCCAGTTAATGCCCACCTGAGTTGGTGTCCATTTGCTTTCGCCGCTCTCGAAGACATTTTTGGTCTTGGATTCTGAAGGCTTGATGTTGCCGAAATGGACGGTCTTGAGGAAATGCTCCGTCTCGCCGTCGGGTCCCACATGATACACGTCGACAATGACGTTCGCCTTCGACCTGCCGTCGTTGGATATCCCGACGCTGAGCTGGTTCCCCTCTCCAGTGAAGGCCAGCCTGAAGAACGGCGGGGCGCTGATTTCCACGAGGTTCAGAATAACATCCCTGCCCTGTTTCTTCTCAGGGTAGACGACATTGTTTTTCGCATCCTTGGCGCTCGCAGTTCCCACGACGGCGCTCCCGACCATCAGGAGCATGACCAACACCGCAATTCCCTTCGCAAACACGAATCCTCTTGCCTCTCTCGACATTTCACACCCTCCACTAAACGCACTTAGGACATGGAAATGTGGTACAATATAAGAAGCTTCCTAACAAGTATATACATAACATACCTGATTTTATATAAGAAGTGATAAAAGGCACGCCGGGACCGAGGCAAGGACTACAATCTACAAGCCTTGCCGAGGGAAGGACGCAACCCAATCATTTTACAACAATCTGGTTGCGTCCGTCACCATCATTTACGTTAGAAGATAAATAGAAGCGGGCACGCCGGGATGTTCGGCCATTTCTGCCATCGAAACAGCATTCGAACCCGGGGCATCCAGCTTAGAAAGCTGGCGCCATATCCTGGCTAGGCCACGTGCCCGTGCGCGATATAGTATGAAGGGTTAAAACCTTTATGTGGAAAAATGATGTGTGAAATAACCATATTTAAAGTATATTAATGAGTGCACCCCACCATAAATGGTGGGGTATCCTCAAAGGTTAGTTGGCGAAGTCGTTCAGAGACCTTTGAGGAGTCCCCGAAGCTGATTCTTCCGTCGCTGGCCATGTCAATAGCGGTCTGCGGCTCTCGGTGTGGTG
>JACRNV010000029.1 GCA_016214785.1 Methanobacteriota archaeon | reverse complement strand
TCTTATGTCCACCCGGGCAAACATCCTGAACCGTTTGTAGGGCACGAGCACCACATGGTACTGGCAACATCCATAGGCATGGCTAAATGACCACTGGTCTTGCATATGATTTGACTCCTGGCGGGTCCAAAGCGCGCCGCTTCGCGGCGCGCACCGCCGAGACGCCATTGCCATAGACACCTAAAAACATAGCCCGGTTGGCCGGTGCCCGCTCGCCCTACATCCCCAACCTAAAAGGATGGGGAATTAGGGCGCGGCAATCATATTAAGTTATCTCGGGTTCACTAATTGCTGGATATTGAAATCCTTTGAAAAAGATGAAATTAAGAAATTAATAGGCAATCGATTAAGTATTTATTCAAAGAATGTAAATGATGTAATAGATGATTCTGCAATTACGTTATTAAATGCTATGTCAGAAGGGAATCCTCGTCGAGCTTTAAGTTTAATGGAAAATTTTTGTAAGAATGCATCAATATTGAAAGAACCTAAAATTACAAAAGAATTTATCGAAAAGGTATATGGTGAAAATGTTTGGATTACTCGTCGGGAAATAATTCTTAAGTTAGCCAATAGTTCTAAATATTATTCTGAAGGATTGTCTAGAATATACTTATTTTACGATAAAATGGAGCGCGCTAATTTAAACATTGATGATGGATTTCAATATTTAAGATTGTCCTATGATAAAGCAATTCTAATAGATGATATAGATCCAGAATATATTAACTCCCTATCGACGGTATTGTATCGGTATTCAGATAAATCATTTAACGTATCATATGTCATTCAGAACTCAGTTCGTGATTTTTTTAAAGAATTGAAGAAACAAAATATAGACTTTGATGATTTTATAGTCATTTACAAAGAACAGCAACTTACACCAACTCAATTAGATAAAACACTCTCAGAGATAATAAAGAAACCTAATTTGGTAAACGATGTAAAAGAATATTTCAATAGAGGGAATGAAATTTTTCAATCATTGACGGTTCAGAGAGATAAAAATCCTCCTCAAAAAATATTACTAGAATCATGGGATTGTTTAGAGAATATTATCAAAGCCTTATTAATACACAATAAAATTTTACGTGTAGATGAAGTTCTTCAGACCACAAAAGTAGATAAATTTGGTATAGTGAAAATGACTCCTGATGAAAAAATTCAAGAAGGAATTTACTATTTTACTCAATTTAGAAAATTACCTAAAATAGTTGGATATATTACATCATTAACCGAGATTAACCACGTCCTAAGAAAACGTAATCAATTACTTAGGACACCACCAAGGCATTTTTCTCAATTTAGTGAGAAAGATGCGCAAGCAAGTTTCTTTTCGTTAAAAAGAGCGTATTATGAACTAATAGAATTATTCAACTTATAAGTATATTAGAGCATACTTTCGAATTCCTTGACCAGTTCCGGATATTTCCTCTTTATCGCCTGCAGCACGGACAGCGTCGACACCTTCGTCAACTGCCCCTCCGCGAGCGCGCCCACCAGCTTGTCCAGCGTCTCGTCGCTGAGGGTGAGGAGCTTCTCCTTCGCCATGTAGTCGCGGTAGAGCTTGTTCTCGAAGATGGCGCGCCAGCCCTTCTCGTAGCGCTGGAAGAACCCGGCGGAATAGTCCTTGGCCTCGATGGCTTGCGCAGCGACCTCGCCCGCGACCTTCCCGGCCTTTACGGAGTTCGCAATCCCTCCGCCAGTGAGGGGATCAATCTGCCGCGCGGCGTCGCCGACGAGCATCACGCCGTCGGCGACCGTCCTGTCGATGGGAGCGCAGACCGACACCGCCCCCGCGACCATCTCGACGGTCTGGCCCTTGGCGATGTTCGGGTGCGCCGCAATGAATTTATCGAGATATTTCTTTGCGTCGCCCGGTTCCTTGACCATGGAGACCTGGAGGCCGATGCCGACGTTGGCCTCGTCCTTGCCCTTGGGGAAGCTCCAGATGTAGCCACCCGGTACGACCTTGCTGCCGAGGTAGAAATCGACGAAGTTGCCAGTGAGCTCTAGCCCGACCATGCGGTACTGGAGGCAGCTCTGGACGTCCTTCGGGTCCATGGTTGTATCGATGCCCGCCCAGCGCCCGACCTGCGACTCGTAGCCGTCGGCGCCGACTACAATCGGGGCTTCGATGTCGAACCTCTCCCCCATGCACTCGGCCTTCACGCCGACGACCTTGCCATCTTTCTTGACAATTCCCAGTGCGGCGGTCTTTAACTTCAGCTCGGCTCCGGCGCGCACCGCCCTCTCCGCGAGCATCCTGTCGAAGGCGTCGCGCTCTATGACGTACCCGACCTCGTCGCCGGCGTTCTCTGCATTGACAGTGAACATCGTGCCGTTCGGCGAGAAGACGCGGGCGCCGTCGACCTTGTTGCGCGTCCACGACGGGTCCGGATGGATGTCGTACTTCTCGATCCATTCGGCGGAGATGCCCTCGCCGCAACGGACGGGGGAGCCGACCTCCTGCCTCTTCTCGATGAGCAGGACGTCCGCGCCGGCCTGGGAGGCATACCGGGCCACGGTGCTCCCGCCCGGGCCCGCCCCAACGACCAGAACGTCGCACTTCCTCCTCATCTCAATCATCGTCCATCGAGATGGCCCCTACGGGGCAGGTCTTGACGCAGGTGCCGCACTTCGTGCAGTCGTCGTTGAACGTCAGCGCGACCTCGTAGAGGAAGATGGCGTTCTCGGGGCACGTCCCCACGCAGGCGCCGCAGTGCATGCACTTCGTGGCTTCGACCTTCATCCTCTCACCTCAGAGGCCCTCCGCCCCGTGCTTGGCCTTCCACTCGGCCAGGGGCATGGAGAACTTCTTCTCCACCTCGGTCCTGTAAGTCGGGCCGCCGTTGTAGGCGCAGAACGGTATTATCCGGCCGTCCGGCACGACGTAGTGGATGACGCAGCGCTTCACGCGTTCTATGTCGTAGTTGTAAGAGTCCTGGAAGTGCATGCCGCCTATCATCATCATGCTCCAGGAGAAGTCGCTCAGAGCCTTCTTGTCAGTGCTGGAGAAGACAGACCGGAGGAGGCTGACGAACTTAGTCGGGCTCATGCCCTTGGGCATCTTCTCCTTTATCATGTGGCGCTTGATGATGCTGTAAGCCTTGCCGATAGCGAAGAACTTCACCAGCGAGCCCTCGGTGTCCTTGGAGAGCTTGTAGACCTCCTTCATGAGGCCCTGGACGTCGATGAAGCGCGTTATCGGAGTCGGGACGCCCTTCTCGTCTATGAAGAAGTACGTCGCCAGGCCGCAGTGCGGGTGCGGGGTGAAAGCCACCTTGGGCTTCCCCGAAACGACGGAAATAAGCTCCGATATCGGCGACACGAACGGCACGTTGTACCAGTCGTCCTCGGTCGTGTAGCCGGTCTGCTCGCCCAGGTCCTTCACGAGGTCGGGGAGCGTGTAGCGCTGCTTGGCCCTCGACTCCTGGTCTATCCTTCCGGTGAAAGCGACGGGCTGGAAGTTCACTGCGAGGATGACGTCCCTGTTCTTGATGGCGAATTTGACAATCTCGCCTACCTGGTCGTTGTTGAGGCCCTTGACAATCGTGGGGACCAGGACGACGGAAATCTTGCCGTTCTGCACGTGCCTGCAGCTCTCGATGGCCTTCAGCTTGATGTCGAGGAGCTTCCTGCCGCGCGCTGCGACGTAGTTCTCCTCGCGCAGACCGTCGAACTGCAGGTAAACCGTGTGCATGCCGGCGTCGACCATCTTCTGGGTGAAGCCCGGCTCCTCGGCCATTTTGATGCCGTTCGTGGCTACCTGCACCTGAGAGAACTTGAGCCTGCGCGCCTCCTTTATCGCCTCGAAGAAGTGCGGGTATATCGTCGGCTCCCCGCCGGCGAACTGCACAGCCGGGGTCGGAACGGGACGCTCCTCGCGAAGCGTCTTGAGCATGAACTTGACCTGGTCGAGCGAGGGTTCGTAGACGTAGCCGGCCGAGTTGGCGTTGGCGAAGCATATCGGGCAGCGCAGGTTGCAGCGGTTCGTGAGGTCGAGGTTGGCCAGCGAGGTGTGGCTCTGGTGGATGTCGCAGAGGCCGCAGTCGAACGGGCACCCCTTCTCCGCGCACAGCTTCGGGTTCTCTACACCAACGCCGTCGTATGCCCACTGCTCGGCTCTTAGGAACATCTTCGCGCTCGACCAGTATACGTCCTTCGTTTCTCCGTGCTCGGGGCACTTCTTCACGATAACGGCTGCGCTGTTCTCCTCTATTATCTTCGCGTCTATTATCTTCCCGCACTCGGGGCAGAGCGAGGTCGTCTTCTTCGGCAGGCCCTTGGCAAGCGTGCTTTCCTTTATTATCATAAGTTCACTGGAGGGGGATCGCAAGGGAAAAACTTAAACATTATGTAGCCTATCGGGCTACAATATGATGGACTTCCTGCAACTCATGGAGCTCGACCCCGATATCCTGATGCGCGAGTACAGGAGCGTTGTCGAAATTCTCGGGAAATGTGGCTTGGGCGAGTACCAGGCAAGGGCATATCTCTCCCTCGTCGCCCACGGGGAGGCCTCGGCCGACGAGGTGGCAGAGGTCAGCCGCATACCGCGCACGTCGGCGTACAAGGCTCTACATGCACTGTGCGAAACGGGGTGGGCCAAAAGCCTCGGCGGCAGGCCGGAGCTATTCGTCCCCACGCCGCCGGAGGATATGGCCGCGCGCATCGTCGGCCCGATAAGCGAGGCGTTCGGGAAGATGGCGCAGGTCAAAGGCATCCTGAGCGCGCGCGGGACGCCGCAGATGGTCTTCACAATCGTCGGGAGGCAGAGGGTCCTGAGGAAACTGGGGGAGGTCGTGGACGGGACGACGCAAACCTTGGTGATATCCACCCCTCAGTTCTCGCTGTTGAGGACGGCGATTAGGAAGCAGCTGAAGAACGCCGTCCGGCGCGGCATCACGATAACGGTCCTCACGGGGCCGCACCAGCGCGTGATGGAGGGCGTCGTCGTCCACAAGCGCACAGGCCTCATCGCGACCGACCTGATTTCAGACGGCAAGGTGGCGCTGATAGCGGCGCCTGACATGGAGGCGTGCGGCTACACGGACAATCCAGAGCTCGCTCGCCATCTCGAGGACTTCCTGAAGATAATTATCTCGGGGAACTAGGGCCTGCGCTTCTTTTCCCGCTCCCTCTGCGCCGTGGGCTGGTCGCGCGCATCCCATCGCTGTGCGGGACGAACTGGCTGTGATCTGTTGACCGGCGCGGGTTGACTTCTTTGAGGGGTTGGCGGCTTCGCGACGCGTGCGTTCGAAGGTTTTGGGGAAGGCACTTGGGTATATCGCGGCCCGCTGCGCGAAGCCGGCAACTGCCTCTTGAATATCGGGTGGACTGGTCGCGGCAGAGGTTTAGGCTCGGAGGGGGCGCGCGGGCCATTCCGGTCGAGCCTCTTCTCACTTATGTAAACGCCGATCGTCGTGATGATGACGCTGAGCACGATTACTATGAATACTATATTGAGGAATATCGACTGGTAGGGCGCGAGCGTCCTGTAATAGGCCGATGTCGTGTCCCTGAACTCCGGGACCGTGAATGGGATTTGCGCCAGCACGGCGGCAGTGAGCCCACCAGGCAGCATGGCCAGCATGAACCCCAGGTCGCGGCGCATCCCCTTCTTTATCGTTGTCGTAACTGTGGAGCCGACCGCTCTGGCGATTAGAAGGAGTACCATGACCACAGCCATGGCGAACGCGAATAAGACTATGGAGCTCGACGTGAGGAAGCCCGGGAGGTGGTTCGGGGACATGCCCATGCCGGCTGTGTTGAAGGTGAACACCATCCCGAGGTAGACGAAGAAGAATGTCCTGACGACGAACGAGAGCTCGCCGTGGAACTGCTGTATGTGCTCGTTGAGGACGAACTTTGTCTTTATCCTGAGGATGCGGGCGAACTCGTCCCTGTTGCTCAGGACGAGGCCGAAGACCAGGACTGCGATGAGCCCGTTCGACCTGATGTACTCGGTGAGGCCGAAGAGGACGAATAGGGCGGCTATCGTTATCATGAAGGCGAAGGGCTTTCCCTCCGTCTTCTTCAGCACGTACAGCCAGAGGATGCCGAAGAGGCCCCCGATGAGCCCTGCGACGGCGAAGGGCGTGATGAGGTTGCCGGCTATCGTCCCTGCGTCGACGGTCGTACCTTTTAGGATCGTTATCACCGTCAGCGCGGTCACTATGCACATGACGTCGGTGAGTACGGACTCGAGGACGAGGAGCGTCTTCGCCTCCTCCGACGCGCGTGTGCCCGCGAGCAATGGTATGACGACAGCGCTGCTCGTGCCGCTGATGACCGTACCAAGGAGCAATCCTACAAGCAGCGGGAATCCGAGGATGAACGTGAAGAATATCGCGACGAGGACGATATTGACGACGAAGATAACGACCGTATGGACGATCGAGATACCGAGGTAGTTCATCACGTTGTCGTAGTTCAGGTTCAGACCGCCGTCGAACAGGATGATTATGAGGGCGAGCGTGCCGATGAACGGCGCTATCACAGTCAACGTTTCCGTCGATACTAGCGTCTGGCCGAGGAGAAGCGTCAGGACGGGCCCGATGAGCAGGCCGATGAGGATGAGGAGGAGGATGTCCGGGATTTTCAGCCTGTCGAACATCAAGACGCCGATGAAACCAACCAATATGATGGCGCCAATCGCTAGAAACGCGGTCATTACGTCCATTTCGGTCCTGAAAAGCCATATGATATCATCGTAGTTATATCTTTTGAGATGATGTGCCTCCAGGCGCTCACGGCCCACCCATCGACCGCAAAACCTATATGAGGGTGTTCGTGTTTAAGGCGCCAACCCCCTTCCACACACCTTGGTAGTGTAACAAGCCTCATACCCCGGTAGGCCTTCACACATCCATGGCTCAGACGAAAAACCCTTCCATACGCCCTGGTAGTGTAACAGACGCGCTTCGCGCGTCCTCACACTCCCAGTCCGCTGAAAACCGCAGAAAGCCCTGGTAGTGTAGCGGTCTATCATGGAGCCCTGTCGAGGCTCCGACTCGGGTTCAAATCCCGACCAGGGCGCCTCTTTATTTATCTTTCATCTATGTGGCGCCCTTAGCTTCTACATTTCTTCTATTGGTCGTCCCTCGGGCGAGACTGGGAAAATGTAGTCCTCGCCCTCGGTCCCGACCAGGGCGTATTATAATTTGTAAAGGATTTACGTCGCTGTGTTATTGTTTTTCATGCTGTATTAATGCCTGAAATATTTTCACAATCTCCGTTAGCTTGGTGGGCTTCTGGTCGCCGGTCTTCATATCCCTTATTGTTGCATTGCCAGCGGCCAGGTCACGTTCTCCGAGAATGATGGCGTACCTGGCCTTGCAGACGTCGGCATATGCAAGCGCCTTCGAGAGGTTCCTGCCCATCATCTCGAGGTCGGTGGATATCTCCGCCATCCTCATCTCCGCCGCGAGGCCCAGCGCTGGCGCGACGGCCTTCTCGCCCAGCGGTATGACGTACGCCCAGACGCCGGAGAGGTCGAACGCGTACCCCTGGCGCTCGAGCGCAAGCACAAGCCTGTCGATGCCCATGGCGAAGCCCGTGGACTGTATCGGCTCGCCGCCGAAGACCTCCGCGAGCGCGTACGCCCCGCCGCCGCAGACCTGCTTCTCGGCCCCCAGCGACGGCGAATCGACCTCGAAGACCATGCCTGTGTAGTAGTCAAGGCCGCGCACGACGCCCACATCGACCGTCAAGCCTTTCACGCCCATCTTCTCGAGCCTGTCGAATAGGGTTGAGAGGTATGTCAGCGCTTCCATTTCCCCCGATATCTCGCGAGCCTCGGCGAGGACTTCCCTACCGCCCTTAAGTTCGGCCAGAGCGGAGAATTTGTCGGATGAGCCCCCGTCCCCGTAGTCCTCGAAAGCCGCCTCCATCTGCCCGAACTCCTTCTTGTCGATGGAATGGAGGATTGCCGGCCAGCCCTCCCTGGGCACGCGGGTCGACTGGAGCATCTGGCGCATTATCCCTATCTGTCCGATTCTGATGACGAGGTCGGCGATGCCGAGCCTGGAGAGCGCGTCGGACGCCAACGCGATCATCTCCGCGTCCGATTCGAGCGCAGGCGCGCCCAGTATCTCGGCGCCGAACTGGAAGAACTCCCTGAAGCGGCCGGTCTGGGGCTTCTCGTACCTGAAGCAGCTGCCCAGGTAGGAGACCTTGATGGGCTTGGGGGACTTGGTCATCTCGTTGAGGTACATGCGCACGACGGACGCCGTTATCTCGGGCCGCAGCGCCATGCTCCGGTCGCCCTTGTCGCTGAAGACGTACATCTCCTCGATTATCGAGTCGCCGGACCTCGCGGTGAATAGCTCCGTCGCCTCGAACGTCGGCGTCCTGACCTCCCTGAAGCCAAAAAGCCGTGCGGCCTCCCTTAGCTTCCGCTCGACGAGGGCGTACTTGGCCATCGTCTCCGGGAGCAGGTCGCGCGTACCTCTCGGCACCTGGTATTCGGTCACGAATGGCCATAGCCGCGGGGATAAAATACCTTTTCCCCGCGCAACACCCTTATATCCCTCCGCGCCCTTTTCGAGTCGATTGAGATGTCCTCCAAGAAAGTGGTGATCGTCGGCGGAGGGGCCGCCGGCGGAACGGCGGCGCAGTTCGCGCGCAAGGCGGACAGGGAGGCGCAGATAGCGGTCCTGAGCAGGGAAGAGCATGGTCAGTACAGCAGGTGCGGGCTCGTCTATGCGCTGTCCGGCGTCGTCGAATCTTTCGACTCCCTCATCGAGTTCGGCCCCGGGTGGTTCCAGGAGAGAGGGATAGATTACCGAACGGGCGTCTCGGCCACGATCATCGAGCCCAATTCCCGGCGCATCGACGTGCTGAAAGGGCATAATACGGAGAACATCTTCTACGATTCGCTCGTTATCGCTACCGGTGGGGTCCCGAAGATTCCCGAGATAGATGGGATTCATACAACGGAGGGCAGTGCCAAAGATGGCATATTCGTACTGCGCACGCTCGAGGACGGGAAGCATATCAAGGAACGTGGCGCAACCGCGAAGAGCGCGGTCATTGCGGGCGCGGGGATGATAGGCGTCGAGGCGGCCGACGCTCTCCGCCACCTCGGCTTGAACGTCACTATCGTCGAAGCCGAGGGGAGCGTGCTCCCGACGATGCTGGACCCGGACGTGGCGGAGACAGTTGAGCTACGCATGCGCGAACTCGGGATCGTAGTCAAGACGGGAGCGCTCGTCTCTTCGGTCAACGGAGCGCGGGGGGTCGAGTCCGTGCGGGTCAAGCGCGTCGCTGATGGTGCTACCGCGGAAATCAACTGCGACATGCTGGTGCTCGCGGTCGGCACGGCACCAGCGGCGAAGCTTGCGGGTTCGGCCGGGTGCGCCATCGGAGCCACGGGGGGCATAGTCATCGACGATCGCTGCTCGACCTCGGTCCAGAACATCTTCGCGGCGGGCGATTGCTCCGAATACAGGGACTTCATCACGGGCGTCCCATCGCTCTGCGGGATGGGGCACATCGCAGTCCAGCAAGGGCGCGTGGCAGGCATCAACGCAGTCGGGGGTGACGCGAGGCTTCTTCCTGGCCTGGTCACGACGAGGGGCATCTCGCTGCCGGACATGGAGGTCAGCGCGACGGGCCCGACGACGGACCAATTGAAGGCGGCGGGAATCGATGTCATGGCCTCGCGCGTGGCCGTGGACGACCGCGTGCCATATTTCCCGAACAGTAAGCTCGCCGTGAAGCTCATCGCGAGAGCGGACGGCCACGCGCTCGTGGGCGCCCAGCTCGTTGGAAGCAGGGGAGCGCATCTGCGGGCCGCCGCTTGCGCAATCGCGGTCGCAAAGGGCATGAGGGCGGAGGAGCTGGCGCGGATCGAGATGTGCTATCTGCCGCCGGCGGCGCCGCCCCTCGACCCGCTCAATGTCGCAGCGGAATTCCTCGCCAAACGGCTGGAGAAGAGATAGGCTCATCGCATTTTCTTGACCGTTTCCTTGACCGCCCTCGCAAGCCTGGGCATCGCCTTCTCGACGTTCTCGGTGAGGCCGATGCCCGCGCGTATCTCCGCAGGCTGGATTGCGCATATCAGGATCATCTCCGGGCATTCGCCGAGCCTGCGCGACATCTCGATTATCTTCAGTATGTCCCCTTCGTGGAGCGAGAGGCCCGGCAGCTTCTTCGTCGAAACGGCTTCCTTGTGGGACAGTACCCGTATCTCCCCTGGCTCGCCGCCGAAGTCCACGGCGTCGACTATGACGGCCGCATCGAGGTCGTTCAGTATGTGCAACAGCCCCATCCCGCCGGTGCCCGCGTCGACGATTAGGACCCCTTTCGGCATGCCGGACAGGAGGTCGATGACGGAAAGGCCCGCGCCGTCGTCCTTCATGAGCGGGTTCCCGATGCCAATGACGGCGACGCGCTTCTCGGGCCCCGCAATGGCTTTCTTGCGCGCCCCGGCCTTTGGCTGCCCCCTGCTCCGCGCAGGCTTTTTTCTCGGGCCTTTTAATTTCTTGGGCATGCGTCAGTGAACGAGCTTCACCTTCAAATAGTGTGTGGAGCACGATATGCAGGGGTCGTAGGCGCGCACCAGCATCTCGAGGTTGAGCTCTATCTCCTTCCCCGGCTTGTCGAGGAGCGTGGGCGCGAAGGCCTCGAAGTCCTTCTGGATGTTGTTGTGGTTCTGGTTCGTCGGGATGATGCAGTTCGCTTTTCTGCATATGCCCTTCTCGTCGTAGGTGTAGTCGTGGAAGAGTATGCCGCGCGGGACATCCACGGCCCCGACGCCCCTGCCCGCCTTGGGCTTCACCTTCGGCCTTTCGCGCCTGTCTATGCCTTTCGCCAGCAGCTTGTCTATGATGGCTATCGAATCTTCGACGCTGTGGACGAACTCCACGAGCTGCGCGACGCTGTTCATGAACGGGTTGTAGTTGATTGGTTTGAGGTGGAACTTGCCCGCCCAGTGCTTCGCCAATGGGCTGAGGTGCCTGGAGTTGAGGTTGAAGCGCGCCAGAGCCCCGACCATGTACGAGTCACGGGCATGCTTGCAGTACTTGGCCGTCGACTGAGGCACGACGAATTCGTTGGTGATCTTCAGGTAGCCCTCGACCGGGTGTTTGCCCGTATCCGTCGAGCCAATCATGCCGTCATATAGGGCGTACTCGTCGTCCGAAGTGAGGCTGATGTACTCAGTCTCCCTCGAGAAGCTCGGCAGGCCACCGGCGTTCGCGAGCACTATCTCCGCGACGTCGTTCGTGACCTCAACGGCCTCGGCCCATCTCATCTTCATGTTCCGAAGGTCTTTCTCGGACGGTATCCAGGTAAACCCGCCGGGAGCCATGCTTACCGGGTGGGTCGTCCTGCCGCATAGCAGGTCCGAGAATTCGTTGGCGAGCCTGTGCAGCTTGACAACCTTCAGCACAGCATCGGGGTGCGTCCCGATAAGCGGCAGCACGCTGCCGACCCTGAAGAGGTCCGGCGCTATTAGGTATCCCACGTGGAGTATGTGGCTCTGCGTGTTCTCGCCATGGATGGCCAGCCGCCTGAGGAGCTGGGTTTGCTCCGACGTCTCGATGCCCATCGCGGCCTCCGTGGCTTTCAGCGATGTGAGGGTATGCCCGATGGAACAGATTCCGCAGATGCGCGACGTTATGTGGGCTAGCTCGTTCCATGGCCGTCCCCGGACGAAGGATTCGAAGAACCGCGGGGCCTCGGGAACCTGCCATTGGACATTCTCCACCTTGCCGCTGTTCGCATTCAGGACAATATTGCCGTGACCCTCGACCCGCGTCAGGTGCTCGACGTCGATGTGTATCTTGCCCATTCACTCACCTCCCTTCTTCTCGGTGTACCGCGATGTGAACATCGTCTTCCGGTTCATGATCTCCTCCGCCGTCAGGCCGTACTTGGCCAGCACATCCATCTGTGCCTTTTCGTGCGGATGGCTGACGTAGCCCCTGCAGGCTTCGCATTCTCCGCCGTATGTCGGGCATATCGCGTCGCACCCGCCCCTCGCGACGGGTCCCATGCAGACGCCGCCGACCGTGTAGAGGCAGGTGTTCTCCTTCTTCTTGCATTCGACGCAAACGGGGTAGTCCGGTATCGGCGGCTTCTTGCCAGTCAGGAGTGCGACGAGCACCTTCGCGAACTCCACCCTGTTGATGGGGCACCCAGGGATGGTGTAATCGACCTTTACGACCTCGTCCAGGGCTCTGTGCCTCGGCTCCTTGAAGTATGGGTTGCCGTCGCTGATGTCCTCGGGTCGTGCCATGTGGTAGACCTCTTTCTTGTTCTCATCGGGGGAGAACCTGTTCCCTAGCCTCTGCACGCCGCCGAGGTGGGCGCACGCCCCGAGAGCGATGAGTATCTTTGCCTTCGCCCTGATTTTCTTCAACCTCTCCTCGTCAATGGGCCTCGCTATCGAGCCTTCGACGATGGCGATGTCGTAGTCATCCGAGCTCTCCTTCATCGCCTCGCGGAATTCGACGATGTCGACGAGCTTCGCGACGTCGATTATCGCCTCCTCCAGGTTCACGATCTGCAGCTCGCACCCCTCGCAGCTCGCGAAGTCGAAAATCGCTACCTTGGGCTTCATTTGAACGCCTCCGGCAGGTTCTTGAGGTCCCTATAGTTGAAGACGGGGCCCTCTTTGCACACGTAGACGCCGTTTATCTGGCAGTGGCCGCACTTGCCGACGCCGCACTTCATGCGCCTCTCGAGAGAAACGACTATGTTCTCCTCGGGAACGCCGAGCTTCAAGAGCTCCCTGTTGACGAACTTGTACATTATCGGCGGGCCGACCACCACCGCGACGGTCGTCTTGGGATCGAACTTTACCTTCGGTATGAGGGTGGTGATCACGCCCAGGTCGCCGTCCCAGCACTCGCCATCGGGGCATTTGTCGACAGTCCTCTTGTGCTGGATGTCGTCCCTCTTGCTCCAGCTGGCCACTTCCTTGGAGAAGAGCATCTCGCAGGGCTCCTTGCACCCGTAGAGTATCGTGACCTCGCCGTATTCCTTGCGGTGGTCCAGAACGTAGTTGATGAACGAGCGCATCGGTATGATGCCGATCCCGCCACCGATGAAGAGGATGTTCCGCCCTTTCAGGCCCTCGACGTTGAATCCCCTGCCGAACGGCCCGCGTATGCCGACCTTGTCGCCTGCCTTCATCGTGTGGATCTTGCTTGTGACATCGCCGACCTTCCTCACCACTATCTCGAACGATTTACCGTTGGGGGCCGAGGAGACGGATATCGGGGCTTCTCCCATGCCCATGATCGACACCTCGACGAATTGGCCTGGAGTGTGCCCCAGCGTCTTTCCGCTGTCGAGTGTTATCTCGAACATCGTCTCCTTCGCCGAGAGCTTCTCCACCCTCTTGATGGTCGCGGCTTGCGGCATGTGGAGCATCTTGGCGTCATCACCGGTCTGTATCACCTGAAGGTCCGTTCTGACAGTGTGCGGGTCCGAGAGCGAATCCTGCACCAGGTGAGGCGAGGCCTCGAAGAGCATGTTGATTAGGTTCACAGGGTCGGCGATGTCAGGCACGCACTGGCTCGCGCAGCGGCCGCACCCGACGCAGGCGACGAAGCCGAGCCTGTCGGGCAGGTAGCGCCCTTTCCTGTGGAACCTGTGCCTGTACCTGTCCAGTATGTCATCCCTGAAGACCTCCCCGGACCCAATTTCCGTGAACTTGCGCAGGAGGCAGCCGTCCCATGTCCTCAGGCGCTCCCCGGTCTTGAGGTCGAGGTTGAGGTCGTCCTGTATGTCGTAGCAGAAGCATGTCGGGCAGACCAGCGTGCACGTGCCGCAACCGAGGCATTTGTCGGATTGCTTCTTCCAGACCTCGCTCTCGTAGTTCTTCTCGAGCAGGTCGTGCCATCCGGTCGGCTTCACGATAAGCCCGCGCGACGCCTTCTGCGCCATCGCCTCGCGCATGGCCTTGACCTTCTGCACCTCGACCGGTGACGCCTCTCTGATGTTCTTCGCGTACCGGAGCAGGTCGCTCCCTGCCTCGGTCCCGATCTCCATGGCCACCCTGTCTCCAAGGTCAGTGAGGTAGAGATCATACCCCGAGTGCATAACACCAGTCCCCATGGAACCAAAGAACGCCTTCTCCTGGACCTTCATGACGTCGCAGCCGATGATGAGCGTGTTCTTCCTTCTTCGGAGATAGTTCGCGGAAATGTCCGTGTCGAGGAAGTAGCTGTCCATCTGCCTTATCGCGGCGATGTCGTACGGATGGACTCCGATTACGACCTTGCGGCGCGGATATTCGGGTCTGTCGACTGAAAACGGATGGGATAAGTCGAATTTCAGCAGCTGCTCGTACTGCGGCAGGAAGTACTTCTTCGGCGGTAAGAGCGTGACGTCATAGTCGAGCCTCAGGTCGTCGGCAGATTCGAGCGGGCCAAAGGCGAACTTCTCCCCCTTGGCCTTGACTCCCTCGACGTCCAGCCCGCTGTCCTTTATCAGCGCGTTAACGAATGCCTTGAAATCCTCCCGCTTGATTATCTTCATCCAAATCGCCCTCCATGCTTAAATTACGCCCTTGCCACAAAGACTGAGGCCCCTGCCAGCCAATAGCGACAATTTGGGATGGAAATTCATCAACATTATAAAAACCTTTCCACTTGTGCGCTCGGTTATGCCCATACGCGACGAAATATGACGGGGGTCGCGCATCTCTAAGGAAGAGAGGATCTACAAGCGGCGGCACGGGCCTATAGCTTGAACCTCACCTTCATGCAGTGCGTCGAGCACGATATGCACGGGTCGTAGGCGCGGACGAGCATCTCGAGGTTGAGCTCTATCTCCCTCCCCGGCCTGTCGAGCAGCGTGGGCGCGAACGCCTCCATGTCCTTCTGGATGTTGCCGTGGTTCTGGTTAGTCGGTATGACGCAGTTCGCCTTTGCGCACACGCCCTTGTCGTTGTACGTGTAATCGTGGAAGAGTATCCCGCGCGGGACTTCGATGGCCCCCACACCATGCCCTGCCTTTGGCGTTATCTTCTGCCGCGCCTCGTCCTTCAACCCCCTGTTGAGCATCTTGTTGATAAGGGCGATCGAATCCTCGAGCGAATGCCCGAACTCGACGACCTGCGCGACGTTGTTCATGAACGGGTTGCAGTTGACCGGATAGAGCCCGAACTTGCGCGCCCACTGCTTCGCGAGCGGCGTTAGCTTATCGTGGTTCAGGTTGAAGCGGGCGAGGGCGCCGACCATGTACGAGTCACGCGCGTGCCTGCAGTACTTGGCCGTGGACTGGGGTACGACGAACTCGTTCACCACCGACCTGTAATCGTCGACGGGATGCCTGCCGGTGTCCGTTGAGGCGATCGCACCGTCGTAGAGTGCGTACTCTATCTCCGACCCCAGGGCGACGTACTCCGTCTCCCTTGAGAATGCGGGGAGCCTTTCCGCGTTCGCGAGGACCACCCTCGCGACGTCGTTGAACGTGTCCACGCAGTCCACGAGCTTCTGCCTTATCTCGATGAGGCTCTTCTCTGACGGGACCTTCCATACGCCGCCGACAACGAGGTTCGTCGGGTGGGTCGTCCTGCCGCAGACGAGGTCGGACATCTCGTTGGATATCCGGTGCAGCTTGACGATGTTGTGTACCGCGGCGGGATGCGTCTCGATGAGCGGGAAGACGCTCCCGGCGCCGAACAGGTCGGGGGCCACCAGGTAGCCGATGTGCAGTATGTGGCTCTGCAAGTTCTCGGCATGCAGCGCGAGCCGCCGCAGCATGGCGGATTGCGTCGATATCTCGACGCCCAGCGCGGCCTCCGTCGCCTTCAGGGAGGCGAGAGTGTGCCCTATGGAGCAAATACCGCATATCCTGGAGGTTATCTGCGCGAGCTGGTGGTACGGCCTTCCGACGACGAACGACTCGAAGAGGCGCGGCGCTTCCGTCACGCGCCATTGCACGCTCTCCAGCTTGCCGCTGCCTGCGTTCAGCACGATGTCGCCGTGCCCTTCCACCCTCGTGAGGTGCTCGACGTGGACTTTCAAAGCATCCCCTCCCTTTTCATTACCGCCTCCAATATCGAGACCTTGTCGTGCGCGAAGACTTCCGCGCCCTCGAGGATGTCCTCGGCCCTGAAGCCCGCGTCCCTGTAAGCGGCGAGCCCGAACCGGAGGACGTCCTCGTTCACGAGCGTCGAGTGGCAGCCCTCGCACCTGTATCCCTTCCTCGTGCAATAGGCGTTGCAGTTCGCGTATGTGATCGGCCCCATGCAGAGCACGCCGCGCTTCAAGAGGCACGATTCCCTCTGGTTGGGGCACTCCGAGCAGACCGGGACCCCGTTTATGTCGTAGTCCCTGCAGAACTTCGCCAGCGTGCAGCCGCCGCTCGCCGGGCAGTCCCTGCACTTCTGGGTATGCTCCGAGACGAGGAATTCGACGGCCAACCTCCTCGCCCTGTAGACCTGTTTGCTTACTGTGGAGACACTAAGGCCCGAGGAGACGGGCAGCGTGCAGCTGGGCTGCAGGCCCGGCCGTCCTCCGGCGACGACCTCCACCAGGCACATCCTGCAGGAGCCCGACCTGTGGCTGGCGAATAAGGGATTGAAGCACAGCGTCGGTATCGGGATGCCGTTGGCGCCGGCGACGTCCAGGACCGTCTGGTTCGGCTCGCACTCGTACTCCTTGCCGTCGATGGTCATCTTTATCTTGACGCCCATCGTCTTGGCCGGCATCATCGCTCTCCCTCCTCCTCGGCGCTGAGGTCGCACCTGAAGCACCTGGCCGCCTCGCGCCTGGAGCCGTCCTCGTCCATGCACTGGACGACCTCCTCGAACGAGCACGCGCGCTTCTTGGCCGGCGCGTGCTTGGGCCTCTCCCTCTCCATCACCTTCTCGTTATCGGTCGGAGGGGTCATCGAATAGACTATCTTGTTCAATTTTTGCAGCTCTAGGAACCTGTCTTCGCCGGTGAGCGCGATGCCGATGCTGCGCGCGGCCCCCTTGCCCTGCGCTATGGCCTCGATCGCGCTGGCCGGGCCAGTCACGGCATCGCCGCCTGCGAAAATCCTCTCCACCGGAGTCGCGAGAGAGTCCCCGTCGGCGCAAACGAGCGCCTTCTTCCCTATGAGCTTGTCCGCAAATCCGTCGGCGAACGCGCCGTCCACGTCCTGCCCGATAGCCGGGACGATCGTGTCGGCGCGTATCTCCAGCGTCTCGTCTGTGGGCACGGGCTGCCTCCGACCCCAGTTGTCGTAGTCGCCCATCGTGTTTTTTCTGAACAAGACGCCGACAGCTTTGTCGCCCTCTACGATGATCTTCTCGGGAGCAACCAGGAAGTGGAATTCTATGCCCTCGGCCTTGGCTGCCTCTATCTCCCCGAGGTACGCTGGCATCTCCTGCTCCTCGCGCCTGTAGCATATCGAGACCTTCTCGCATCCGAGCCTGAGGGTCGACCTTGCAACATCGACAGCGACGTTCCCGCCGCCGATGACGATGAGGCGCTTTCCGAGCTTTGCGACTTTGCCAGCGTTGATCTCTCGCAGGAGATTCAAGCCAGGGACTATGCCAGGCTTGTCGTCGCTCTCGAGCCCGAGGCGCCTGTCCCCTTGCGCCCCGACGGCTATGAAGACCGCGTCGAACTTGTCGGCCAGCTCCTTGAGCTTGACGTCATTCCCCACCGAAACGTTGTATTTCACGTCGACGCCAAGTTCGAGGATGTCATTGACTTCCATGTCGATTATCTCGTGGGGGAGCCTGTACTTGGGAATCCCCCAGCGCAACATCCCGCCAAGCTTGCCCGACGATTCGTAGATTGTCGGGGAATGGCCGAGCCTCGCCAGGAAGAACGCTGCGGACAGGCCTGCGGGGCCGCCGCCGACGATGGCTACGGTCTTGCCCGTCTTCTTCAGCCGCGTCGTCGGTGGCTTCTTCGCCTTCCTACCGAGACGGGCGGTGTCCGAGCAGAAGCGCTTCAGCTCGCGGATCGATATGGGGGAATCGAACTGCGACCGTCGGCACCTCGATTCGCACGGGTGCTCGCACACCCTGCCGCATATCGACGGGAAAGGATTGTCCTCCCTGTTCAGCTCGTAAGCGTCGGAGTACTTGCCGTCCTTGATGAGCTGTATGTATCCAGGCACGTTCGTCCCTGCTGGGCATGTGTTCTGGCACGGGGCCTTGAACAGCGCCGCGCAGACCGACGCGTCGCATTTCTTGTCATGGATGTGCTCCTCGTACTCGTTCATGAAGTAGCGCAGCGTCGTGAGTATCGGGTTCGGCGCCGTGCCTCCGAGGGCGCACAGGGAGCTGTCCCTCACCATCTCGGCCATGTCCTTCAGGAGCTCTGCGTCGGCCGGAACGCCCTTGCCCGACGTGATCCTGTTCAGTACCTCCAGCAGCCTCTTGGTGCCCACCCTGCACGGAGTGCACTGCCCGCACGACTCCTCCGACGTGAAGCCGAGGAAGTACCTGGCCACGTCGACCATGCATGTGTCCTCGTCCATGACGACCATCCCGCCCGAGCCCATTATCGAGCCCAGCGATTTGAGTGTCTCGTAGTCGATGGCGACGTCCAGGTGCTGGAGCGGTATGCAGCCGCCCGACGGCCCGCCGGTCTGCACGGCCTTGAACTTCCTGCGGTCTGGGATGCCGCCGCCGATGTAATAGATGATGTCCCGCATCCTGATGCCCATCGGGACCTCTATCAGGCCGGGCTTGTTTATCTTCCCGACGAGCGAGAAGACCTTCGTCCCCTTGCTGTCTTTGGTGCCCAGGGACGCGTACCAGTCGCCCCCTTTCTGTATTATCATAGGCACGCTTGCCAAAGTCTCGACGTTGTTGATGTTGGTCGGCTTGTCCCAGAGGCCCTTCGTGGCGGGGAACGGCGGCCTCTGCCGGGGCTCCCCCCTCTTGCCCTCTATCGAGCGGATGAGCGCAGTCTCCTCGCCGCAGACGAAGACGCCCGCGCCCTCCCTTATGCCGATATCGTAGCTGAAGTTGGTGCCAAGGATGTTCTCGCCGAGAAGCCCCATCTCCCTCGCCTGCCTGAGGGCGTGCTGCACGTGCTCGATGGCGAGCGGGTACTCGGTCCGTACATATATGAACCCCTGCGTCGCGCCGATGGCGTACGCACTGATTATCATGCCCTCGATGACGCTGTGCGGGTCGCCCTCGAGCACGGCGCGGTCCATGTACGCGCCCGGGTCCCCCTCGTCGGCGTTGCATATCATGTATTTCTCCCTGCCCGGGGCCTTGCGGCAGAACTCCCATTTCAGCCCGGTGAGGAAACCCGCGCCCCCGCGGCCCTTGAGCCCCGACCTCTTCACGGTCTCGATGACCTCTTCCGGGGCCATCTCGTGCAGCACCTTGTAGGCCGAGCGGTAGCCTCCGCGCGCTATGTACTCGTCCACGCGCACGGGTTCGACCACGCCGCAGTTCCTCAGCACTATCCTGAGCTGCTTCGAGAAGAACGGAAGCTCCTCGTACCTGGGAACGCCCTCGTACGCGGCGGAATAGTTCAGCGCCCCGACCTCGCTCACCGAGAGATCGGTCGAGAGCTGGGCTAGCGCGAGCTCATTCACCGGTTCGCCGCCCATGAGGTGCCCATCGATGATTCTCTTCAGCTTTTCTTCGTCTACCTCGCTGTACGTGACCCGTGGCTTGCCGGGCAGCTTGACATCTACGAGAGGTTCCGCGTGGCACATGCCGATGCAGCCCACGGACAGTATGTCCGCCTTGAATCCCTTTTTCGCCAGGTACCTTTCAGCGTAATCCCTCAATGCCTTCCCGCCGGAGGCGATGCCGCAGGTCGCGAGGCCGAAGATAATCTGGGGAGAATCTCCCCTCAATCTCCCGAGCCCAGCCTTGGCGACGTTGTCCAGGTCCGTGAGCGTTTTGACTATCATTTCACTCCCCTCCATGTGTGGCGAGGATTTCCGCGAGCTTCGTCGCCTTCACGCGCCCGTAGGTCTTGTCGTCCATCATGACGACGGGGGAAATCCCGCAGCACCCGAGGCAGCGCACGGACTCGAGGGAGAACTTCCTGTCCTTCGTCGTCTGGCCTGGCCCGATGCCGAGCTGCCGCTCGAGCTCCTTCACGATCCTGGCCCCGCCCCTGACGTGGCAGGACGTCCCCTCGCATATCCTGATGATGCTCTTGCCGGGCGGGCTGAGCCTGAAGGACGGGTAGAAGGTGACTATCCCGTACAGCTTCGAAAGCGGGATGCACGACTTCTCCGAGATGTATGTCAGGTGGTCCTGCCCCGTGTAGCCGAAGGAGGTCTGCACCTTCTGCAGGATGAGCATGGCCGGGTCCCTGGTGTCGCGGTGGCTGCTCAGTATGTCATCGAGCATCTTCCTGTCCTTGGCGTCCATCTCAGATGCCCCCCTTGACCTTGTCGTAGACGGATATCAGCTGCGACACGAACTCGTACGGCGATTCCATCTCTCCCTTGTAGCTCTTCAGGCGCGCCCGTCGCCTGTTCACCTCGTCCTCGGATGTCGTGAGACACTGGCCGCCGCCGGTCAGACAGCCCCTGAAGCACGGATAGAACTCGATGACATTGTACTTGGCGATGTCCTCTCCCAGGTACTTGCGCAACTTGCTCATGTCCTCGATTACAAGGGCATTGAACACGCCCAGCTCGCTGTCGAACGTGAGCTCGTGGATGAAGTCCTCCCTGCTCCCGATGGTCAAGGCCGCGTCGAGGTTCTTGAACTTGCTGAGGTAGGCGGCCTTCAGTATCATGAGGGAGTACGTGTAGTCGCTGACGCCGCCGCTCACGAACTTCTGTATCATCCCGAGATCGCAGTCGAACGTGACGCCGAGGTGCGGATGGAAATCGAGGCGCATCTCCTTCGTGGCGAGCAACCGCGGGAGCTCTCTCGAAGTCAGCACGGCATCGAACGCCCCGTTACTCTTGTGAACGATGCAGGGCGTGACAAACACTATCTTCAGATTCTCGACCTCGTGCCGCTTCCGAAGAACCTTCAGCATGATGTTCTCCGGCGAAGATTCCTTGTGCATGAATTTCGCGTACTGCGGGTAAAATTTTTCAAGGTATGTGCTCGCGCTCGGGCACCACGACGTGAAAGCCGCATCCCTGTGGTTCTGGATGTATTCCCCCTGCGCGGCTATGGAAAGGTAGGTGAACTGTGTGAAGTCCACGACCTCCTTCGCCTTCATCGCCTTTAGCGCCGAAATCAATTTGCGGACCACTATGCCGAAGTTGGTCTCGTCTGTCGGCAGGGAGTCCATGCAGGATGTGAGGGCGATCGGGTCGATGACAAAGACAACGTAATTAGATCTGTCCTCCAGCAGTTTCAGCGTTTTGTCAACCTCTGACACTTCAGAGTAGGCGCCGACCGGGCAGTTCACAAGGCATTGCCCGCACGATATGCACTTGTTGTTGTCCATGCCAATGTCAAATGGGGTCGTCATAATGGACGCGAACCCCTTGTTTGCCACGGCTATCGCATGGACGTCGAGCGCCTCGTTGCACACTACCTCGCACCTGCGGCACATGATGCACTTGTTCGGGTCGAAATTGACGATGGAGCGCCTGTCATCGTCCATCCCCCTGGCATTGATGCCGAACCGCAAATCGAGATTCTTCTGCGGCGGCATACCGAAGAACCTCTGGACGTAGTAGAGCACCTGTTCCTTCCGGACCGGGCATCCGCGGATGTAGAAGTCCACATTGACGACCTCGTCGATGGCCCTCGACTGGGAAAGGTCGAAGAGCTCGTTCCCCCTGACGTCCGCGTTGCCGTAGACGGCCCTCAATGCATCGTCGACGGGCAGCTCGTTCCTCATCTTGTTGACGCATCCGGTGCACGCACAGTCCCCGAGCGCGACCAGGACCTTGGCGTTGGCGCGTATCTTCTTTATCCGCTCCTCGTCCATCGGGCGCTGGATCGAGCCCTCGATGAATGCGATGTCGCACGCGCCGGAATGCTCCTTCATGACCTCGCGGAAGGAGACGATGTCGACGGCCTGAACGAGGTCGGCGACCTGCTCCTCCAGGTTCGCTATCTGAAGCTCGCACCCCTCGCAGCTCGCGAAGTCGAAAATCGCTACCCTTGGCTTCATGTCCAGCCCCCCCTTTTTAGGGCGCGGGTGAATTGTTAACGAAGTTAATAAACCATTTGTTTTTGTGGCATGGCATGTGCTTGAAAAGAGCCGTCTTGGACGGGGAAGACGCGATAAATGCCATGTGCGCGAACGGAAAACAATAACTACATGGATTGCGGTTCGGGGTTGGGTCAAAATGGACAAGGACTTCTACACGCTGGACGACTTCGACCTCGGCGGGAAGACCGTCCTCCTGAGGGTTGACATAAACTGCCCCATAAACCCCGCAACCGGGGACATCCTGGACGACACGAGGATGAGGGGGCACATCCCCACCTTCCGCGACCTCAGGGGCTCGAAGGTCGTCGTGCTCGCCCACCAGAGCAAGCCCGGGAAGAGCGACTTCACATCGCTGCACAACCACGCCGACAGGCTCTCCAGCGTGATTGGCAGGGACGTGCATTTCGTCGAGGGGCTGTTCAACAAGGTCGCCATCGAGACGATCAAGATGATGTCTCCCGGCGACGTCCTGCTGCTCGAGAACACTAGGTTCTTCGCCGAGGACGTCGCCCTGAAGGACAAGGAGCCCAAGGTCCAGGCCAAGAGCCACATCGTCAAGAGGCTCTCCTCGGTCTCGCAGTACTACATCAACGACGCCTTCGCCGCCGCCCACAGGAGCCAGCCGACCATCGTGGGCTTCGCCGAAGTGCTCCCTGCCCTCGCCGGCAGGCTAATGGAAAAGGAGCTCGTCATGCTCGGCAGGCTGCTCTCGGGCGGCGAGCGCCCCACCTTGGCTGTCCTCGGCGGTGCCAAGGTCGATGACTCGATACACGTCATGGGGCATTTCCTCGAGGCGGGAATAGCCGACAGGGTGCTGGGCATCGGTGTGGTCGGGAACATCCTCCTCCTCGCCAGGGGCATCGAGCTCGGCCCGCCCTCCATGGACTTCCTGAACAAGGAGGTCGGCGACTGGTCAGACCTCGTCGAGAGGGCCAAGAAGCTAATGGCGGACCATCCGGGCAAGGTGCTGATGCCCACCGACGTCGCACTGAACGACGGCGGGGAGCGCGTGAACGCCAGCGTGGAAACGCTGCCGTCCCAGATGCCCATCCACGACATAGGCTACGACACGATCGCCACATTCTCGGGCGAGATCGAGGACGCTGGCACAGTCATTCTCAACGGCCCTGCCGGCGTCTTCGAGCTCGATAACTTCTCGGTCGGCACTAGGGAGATACTGAACGCCATCGCGCGCTGCAAGGGCTTCACGGTCGTCGGAGGCGGCCACACGGCCGCGGCAGTCGAGCAGATGAACCTCGATGACAAGATAGACCACGTCAGCACCGGAGGGGGCGCCCTCATAAGCTTCCTCACGGGGAAGCCGCTGCCGGGCGTGGAGGCGCTCAAGAGGGCCAAGCTGCGCGGGATGCAGGGCAAGCAGGGCTGAACCAGTATCTGACTAGAAACGTTTAAAACATTCAATAGATTAAGGTTGCCTTAGAAAAATTGTAAACCCTTTACTATTCGCCCAAAATGCCCACTGTAGCTTAGCCCGGCGCGCTGAGCCTCAAGTGCCGTTCACGCAGGCTCGCGCCTCGGCGACCCCGGTCGCCTCGGGAGCTTGCTAAAACCGTTACCATTCGCCCCAAAACGCCCCTGTAGCTTAGCCCGGCGCGCTGGACCCCCTACGCGATTGGGGCGGGTCTGCGCCTCGGCCACTTCAGTGGCCTCGGGAGTCCGCTATAAATATACCATCATCAATGTCGCTGCAATATGCCACTGTAGCTTAGCCCGGCGGAGCGGCTGATTCGTAATCAGCAGGTCGGGGGTTCGAATCCCTCCAGTGGCTTCAACTTTTTAGGTGTAAATTACTGTGAAGTATATATCAGATAGAGGATGGATAAGAATAGTTGTATCAATTCTTACTCTTTCTGCTCAACGATTCTCATGGCTATGGGCCTTGTGGGTGCATCGGTGAAAAGGACCGCGATGATGCAGCCTATGAAATCCCGGGACACGTTCTGAAGAATCTCGCCAGCCTTGCTGTTGCTTGAGAAATTTAATATATATTGAATATTGGCGCGCGAATCATAGACCATGAGATATATACACTCGGCCTTAAGCTCAATCCCCAAAAGCTGTCCCACGATCTCAGTCCAAGGCTCAGGAAAGATGTAGCGGACCACGGGCAGTATCATGTCACTTTCTCCTTCTCAACGAAGATGCCGTCTACCGGCCCGCCGACCTTCAGTCTGAGCTTATGGTCAATCTCTTTAAGCATCTCTTCTAACAGAATTTTATCAGCCAGCCAATCCTTTTTAAGCCTGACTTCAAAATGATATCGCAACTTGTTCCTGGACAACACGCCCATGTCTACTAAATCTGTAAGTGCTGTCTCCAGCCGCCTAGATTTGTTCTTCGGCTTTTTCCGGCCATTCGCTGTCTTCTTAAGGTCTATCCCATTAAGTTGAAGCAGCTGATTATAAATCTGGTTAGCTCTCTGGGGGCAGCCCGGCATAGAGCTATACCAGTACAACATCAGAGCATAGATTGTGTGTTTCTTCTCCTCATGTATAATAGTGTATCTTGCTATGAGCCAGCTTAAGATTGAAAGCACGAGCGTCTGAAGTGAAATGTCTGCTCGTTGAAGTATCTCAAGCGGAGGAGGAACTGATGGGCTCGTAGATTTTTTGATCATTGATTTGTCCGTGACCATCCATATAAAAAGATTTTCCTAGCAATACCCCCAATAATCCGTGGATTTCCACAAAATGGACTAGTAATTAGCCCAGTTATTTTTGAAGAATATACTCTACTAATGTAACATTTTCCACAGAATGAACTGCATCAACAATTTTCTTTAACTTCTCACATATTTTTGTTCTATACTCGATTGGGCAGGGGCAAGTGTCAAACGATTTTTTACCAGTAAAAACATCGTTGAAACGCATTCCACATAAGGGGTGACCGCTTTTTCCTAGATACCACCTACAGTCGGTTGGGTCTACAGATGTCAAGTCTTCCTTAAATTGTCTTTCCCATAAAAGATGTATAAACTCTGTGGAACATTGTGTTAGTTCTTGTTCGGGTGTGTATTTTTTCCAGTTAATCTTTTTAAAATTCTTACTTAATCCGTTTTCAAGCGTCAGATAGACATCTATCGTTGGTGGGAAGTGACAAACACTACATAGGGACCCTCCAGATATATCCATCTCCTTCACAATAGATTCTTTGCTAAAAACATTGTACATCATTTCTAATGCGAGAAATAGCTGTAGGTTTGAAAACTCAATATTTAATATCGTTATTCCGTCGTGACTGTAAGGTAGTTCCCCCATTTGTTATCAAAAGATTCCACCCTTTATAAAGGGTAAGAGGTCAGTCTTCTGAAGCTCTTGATCATCACACACCTACCTGGCGTCGAAAGTTTTATTAACATCGGATATATTAGGGATATCCCATGAAGCGCGTACCTTTCACCCCGTCGACGGAACTGACTATAAAAG
>JACRNV010000009.1 GCA_016214785.1 Methanobacteriota archaeon | reverse complement strand
GCGCGCCGCTTCGCGGCGCGCACCGCCGAGACGCCATTGCCATAGACACCTAAAAACATAGCCCGGTTGGCCGGTGCCCGCTCGCCCTACATCCCCAACCTAAAAGGATGGGGAATTAGGGCGCGGCAATCATATTAATAAGTGCAATGATAAGAATAAATCCGATAATTATTTCAGAGGGAAAAAATTGGTTTGGCATAAGGAAAAGTATTAAACCAGCGAGGAGTAGAATCATCATAAATGCAGTTGTATTTTTTACCAATCTTTTCTCGGTTTCGTCTCCTCCCTTGAATACGATTTCTTTTTCCGTGGTATGTTCCTCAATCATCATCTATTCATATTAAATGAAGGATATAAGGGTTATGGGAGCTTTATTCTATCCCGTTTCCTGCACTTAATACACAGTCTCTCTATGCCCCAGCGACGTTATCCTCACGACGCCCGGGGGCGCATCCACCGTGTACAGCACTCTATAGTCGCCTATCCTGAGCCTGTACGTGTTCGGCAGCCCTTTCAGCGGCTTCACGTCGAACCTAGGGCGCGGCCTTATGGGATCCTTCTCGAACTCGTCCAGCACTGCCAGGAATCTCCGCGCGATGTGCTCCGGGACATCCTCCAAGTCTTTGTAGACGCGCCTATCAACCAGAACCACGAATAGCGGTCTCTCCTTCGACGGCATCGCATCATCCGTTCGCAGACAGCCTTCTCAGGGCGCGCTTCTTGAACTCTTCCTTTGAAACGCCGTCGAAGCTCTTCAAGCGCTCGTAGTGCCGCTTGAGGTGCTCCCTGCTGACGTCCTCGAGGGCGACGTTGTCCATCAGGTAGTTGAGTATCTGGTCGTAGGATTGCTCACCGAGCTTGTAGTCCGAAAGGCGGTCCTTTGTCTCGGGCCGGACGCTAATTGTTGTAATTATCATAATTACAGATATGCAAAGACCATTATAAAAAACCTTCGAGGAGGGATAAAAGGATATCTGAACGAGCTACAGACGGTCCACCATTACTACAACGACAATACCTTTACAAACTATAATAATGAGGATATTTCAAAGTAAAGGATTTGTATTGGGGAGGGGTTTAGAACTTCCTCCCATCGCAGCCTTTTTCTATCCCCCCGCCCATTCCCCTCCAATGGCTGACAAGGTCGACGGCGCCCACGTGGCCGTGAACGTCTCTCTCGGCGTCAAGCCGGGGGAGCGGTTCCTCGTCCTCGTGGATGCGCCGCGCATGGGCATCGGCAGGCGGCTCATGGAGGCCGGCCTGGAGGCGAAGGCCGAGACCATCCTCATGGCCATGCCGGAGATGGCCCGCGACGGCCAGGAGCCGCCGCTCGCCATCGCGCGGGCGATGTTCGACATGAACGCCATCGTCATAGCCACCGAGCGCTCGATGTCCCACACCCTCGCGCGAAAGAGGGCAAGCAAGTCCGGCGCGCGCATAGTCACGATGCCCGGCGTCACGGAGGAGATGCTCGACATCGGCGGGATGACAGCGAACTTCATGGAGATACACAAGGACGCGCGCCAGCTCTTCAAGCGCATCAAGGGGACGAGGACCGTCCGGATAACCACCAAGGCCGGCACGAACATAGGCATGAGCGTCAAGGGGCGCCCCTGGATCGCCGAGGACACTGGCATCTGCCACAGGAGCGGGGAGTTCACCAACCTCCCGGCGGGGGAGATTTTCATCTCGCCGGTGGAGGGGACGGCCGAAGGAAATATCGTCGTCGACGGGAGCTTCAGGGGGCTCGTGGAGGAGCCGGTGGGAGTCAAGGTCGCCGACGGCTTCGCGACGCAGATAAAGGGCGCCAGGGAGGCCGTCCACGAGATGAACAAAGGCGGGAAGGACGGGCGCATGCTCGCCAAGGTCGGCATAGGCCTCAACCCCAAGGCCCGCGTCGTGGGCAAGGAGATAGAGGACTCCAAGGTGCTCGGCGCAGTGAGCGTCGGGTTCGGCGACAACGCCAGGTTCGGCGGCCACGTGCGCTGCCCGAGCTACGTCGAGGCGGTCGTCAAGGATGCGACCATCGCCATAGACAACCTCGTCGTCTTCAAGGAGGGGAAGTACGCGCTCTGAGGGCGCCCCGGTTATCCTCCCGCGTAGCTCGTTTGGAATTGTCGCCGCGGGAACAAGATCGAAGCAAGTTTGATTCGGAAGGATGGTTTATTCACACAATCCAGCCCGGCTTCTCGACGACGCTTATCTTCTCCCCGCAGTCGGGGCAGCCGCCTCCCTTTAGCCTGTTCTTGATGACCCTGAAGCCCCAGCGCTCGACGAGCAGCGCCCTGCACTTCGGGCAGTGGGTGTTCTCGTCGTCGGTGTGCCCGATGTTGCCTATGTAGACGTATTTCAACCCCTCGGCCAGCGCGGCCGTCTTCGCGAGCGCGAGCGTACTGTTCGGCGTCGACGGTACGTCCAGGAGGCGATAGTCGGGGTGGAAGCGCGAGAAGTGGACCGGCACATCCGGCGACAGGGACTGCGCCGCCCACTTCGAGAAGCCCTTCAGCTCTTCCTCCTTGTCGTTCTTCGTTGGAATGACGAGGTACGTCAGCTCGATATGGATGCCGAGCTCGTGCGCCAGCTCGCACGTCTCCAGTACCCCGGAGAGCTTCCCTTTCACCAGGTCCGAGTAGAAGCCCTCGGTGAAGGCTTTCACGTCGATGTTCATGGCATCGAGGCATTTCGACAGCTCGCGCAGCGGCTCCTCGGCGATGTAGCCGTTCGTGACGTAAACCGTGGGGAAGCCCGCCTTGCGCAGGAGCCTCGACGCGTCGAGCGTGAACTCGTACCACATCGTCGGCTCGTTGTATGTCCAGGAGACGCTCTGGCATTGGTTGTCGCGCGCCATCATCGGCACGGCCTCGGGGGAGAGCTTGCGCGTGCTCCTCGCGCCCCACTCCTGCGATATCTCCCAGTTCTGGCAGAAGCCGCAGTTGAGGTTGCAGCCGACGCTCCCCAGCGAGAGGGAGTGGGTGCCGGGCATGAAGTGGAAGAGGGGCTTCTTCTCGATCGGGTCGGGCGCGATGGACGACGCGTGGCCGTAGGTGGTCGCGTCCAGCACGCCCCCGAGGTTCCTGCGCACCCGGCATATGCCCACCTTGCCGTCGGGGATGGCGCACCCGTGCCTGCAGAGGCCGCACTTCACCCTATCGCCCTTTTCGGCGGCGAAATAGAGGGCGGTCTTCATCGTATCACTTTCTTTAATATCGCCATGTCGCAGCCACAGTTGTTATCAGGGTCCCCTCGTTTCTTTATCCTATCGACAGTAAAACCAGTTCCTTCGTAGAACTTGTATGTCTTTTCATACTCCGTCCCCATGCCTTCTTCCTTTGTCGGAGTCTCGACGAACAATTCTTTCCCGCCCATTTTATGTATTTCGGCCTCGACCTTTTTGACGAGCGAAGCCCCAGCCCCTCTCCTGTGGAATCCTGGATCTACAGCAATCCAGCCAATAGCAGGAAAATATCCATATGAAGTGTACGTAATGAAACCGATGACGCGCCCGTTCTCCTCGGAGATGTAGCCTCTCTGGAGCTGGATGTCGAAAGGGATGTGCCTTTCGACGGCGTCTTCGGTGAACCAGCCCTTCTTGCCATCGTCGGTTATCCTTAATCTCTTTCCGATTCGAATTATCGAATTGAAATCCTTTTCAGTCATTTTTCGGACTCTCATTTGCTCACCGCTAACTCTTGAAGTGCTCGTACCCGTCCTTGGGCAATTTCCTCGCCTTTCCCTCGGCCTCTGCCATGACCCCCTTCCCCTTGGCCTCTCCGATGACGTGCGCCTCGGTCCCGAGCGCCATCAATTCCTCGATGGCGGCATGGGCCTTCGCCCGTGGGACAGTGAACAGCAGCTCGTAATCGCCTCCGAGGTATAGAGCCTTTTCCTTCTCACCGCGCCTCAGGCCCTCGTGAAATCCCATGACGTCGAGGTCGATGCCGAAGCCCACGCCGCTCGCTTCGGCGAGGTAGTGGGTTGAAAGCGCGAGGCCGTCGGAGAGGTCGATGCAGGACGTGGCGCCGAGCGCCTGCAGCGCCATGCCTTCCCCGACCCGCGGCTGGAACCTGAGCATGGGCTCGACGAGGGAGCGCTTCCCGCGCAATTGCCAGAGCGCGGCCCTGCCTATCTTCCCCGTGTGGCACAGCATGTCCCCCTTCCGGCAGCCCGAGCGCATGAGCGGCCTCCCACTTTCCACGATGCCCAGGGCGCTCGTGCAGGCCACGAACTCCTTCCCTTCCTTGGTGTCTCCGCCGACGATGTGGGAGCCGCAGGAATCGGCGCAGAGCTTCGCGCCCCTCATCACGCCCTCGACGATTTTCACCTCCGTGTCGTGGGGCATGGAGAGCGCCAGCAGGAGCCCGAGCGGCCTGGCGCCCATGGCCGCGACGTCGCTGAACGTGACGGCGGCGGAATGCCAGCCGATGAGCTCGGGGCCCGCGCCCTCGGGGAAATGGGTGCTCGCGGCCAGGATGTCGGTTGTGAGGACAAGATGCTTGCCGCCCGCCCGGATGACGGCGCAGTCGTCCATTACGGGGGTCGCCCTGGAGCTCTCCGAGAGCGCGACCAGCCTCCGGACGACGGCCTGCTCGCCAGCATCGCGCAGGGTCTTGGCCATAGGGCTTGATAGGCGTGCATGCATAAAAAGAATATGAAAACGCGGAAAGGGTTTACGGAAAGGATTTAGCGGCCATTTCAACGCCGCATCGCTCGTGTGGCTCTACCAATCTACGTACCATACCGTCGGCGCCGGCACATAGACCCAGTAGGCCTGACCGCGCTTCAGGACGCTCGCGTCCGCCAGGATCGATGTCCTGTACGTCTGCGTCGAGTTGAAGCCCTCTACGATGGTCGCGCCAGTCGCCGTCTTCAGCTGGCCGACCGTGTAGGAGGCGTCGTTCCTCGCAGGGTATCCCACCATGTTCCATCCCGCAGACAGGGGTATCGATGCGTTGGTGCTGTTCGCGTAACCCGAGCCTCCCACGCATATCTGGCCGTCGCCGAGCGTTGTGACGTAAACCCAGACGCCGATGGTGTGGTCCACCGCTGACAGGTCGTTTAGGGACGCCCCCCAGCCTGTGTAGTACTGCTTCCACAGGTTCGCTGGAGTTGCTGGGGCGTAGGCCTGTATCCTGTCCCATTGCACGAGGCCGGCTCCTCCGTTGACTTTATCAGTCAGAGCGCCAGGCAAGCCAGTGCTCGCCGTTACCAGAGGCACAGATATCAGGTTCCATCCAAGTGTGGTGACTGTGATGTTCGCCCACGTGGCGTTAGGCTGCTGCTCAGGCACTGCGACGGTGTTCATCTCGATGTTGCCGATGTTGTCCTCCGCGCGCACGACGTACCACCAGTTCACGCCGTCGTACTGGCCCCTGGCGAGGTCGGTGTAATTCGTGATCCCCTTCGCCACACTCGTCAGGAAGCTCGTATTGTCCCACGGCCCTGCGGATGTCGCCGCACGGTATATATTGTACTTGGCCACGTCGTTGGCGCCCGCGCCGTCATCGACGGACTTCGTCCAGTTCAGCTTGTTGTCCATTGTCGTGTTGTAGGTTGTGTAGAGCAATACATTGTCGACGTACCAATAGTCCAATTGGTATGAATCGCCGAATACGGCGAAGCAGAAGTAGAAGGTCGCCGAGCCTACGCCGCTCGTCAGTGGGACCGTTTGAATCCCGGGCCCGACATTGCCGCCTCCGGAAGTTATTTGCCATGTGCTGTTGGTCCATGGCCCGCCCGCAGCGGTAGCCGTCTGCACATTGACAGTGCAACCCGCTGCGTAGTCGTTGAAGAAGTTGGCCCAGTTCAAGTACACGGTTGAATACCCGACGGTGCTTATTGGCCCGCAATACAGCCTGGAGATGCCTTGACCACTCGTGCCGTACATGAATTGCGCCTCTGGCGATGTGCCGCCCGCATTCGCAGTCAGCTGCCTGGTCCATGTCCCGGTTGTGCCCGCCGTGAAAGTCGCCCACCCGGTTGGCGG
Source organism: Methanobacteriota archaeon (assembly GCA_016214785.1). Classification (GTDB taxonomy): domain Archaea; phylum Thermoplasmatota; class Thermoplasmata; order SG8-5; family JACRNV01; genus JACRNV01. Next base: position 4,542 of record JACRNV010000009.1, on the reverse strand, counting down.
GAAGGTCGCGCTCGAAAAGTCCTGGGACGCAAGGCTCGTCTGGTTCGTTCCCGTCCATGCGACAGTGAGGTTCGTCGGCGGCCCGGGCGCCTGCCCGTCCACCGTCGCGTTGTCCCGGACAGTGGCCGGTCCCGTGCCGTTGTTCGCGTCGTTGTATGTGGCCGTTACGACGCTGCCGTGCGCCACCCATATAATCCCGACGCCGTTCGTGGCCGAAAGAGTGATGTTCCCCGTGAAGACGCTCGTGTTGACGCCCGTCTCTGTGAGGGTCAGTGTCTCGCCTGCGGGCTCGAGCGTGCTGTTGACGTTCACGTTCACGGTCTGCTGCGTGGTGTTTACGGTATTCAGGTCTATGTCGGAGACTGTGACCTGCGCCGTCGATTCCAGCCTGTAGACGTCCTTGTCGAGGGCGATGACGCCCATGGAGCTCAACGGCTTCGCGCCCGACGCGACCATCGAGAACTGCTGCGGGCCCTGCGCCACGTCGCCGGCGTGCCCGAAGACGTCTATGCGCCACTGGCCGACCAGCGGGGCCTGGACGAAGACGTTCTCGACGACGTTCTTGTCGTCGGTATAGCTCGAAGAGATGGACCAGTTGTTCACGCCCACTCCCGACACGGACCACAGCGCGTTGTGGAGCCCGTTGTTCCCCCAGTATATCGTGCCGCCGGGGGACGTGACCCTGAGGTCGAGGTTGTTTATGAGAGCGCGCCCCGCGCCGGTCCCCGCAGGGGCGGCCGGGTCGATCCAGCAAAGGGTCACCTTGAGGGGGTTCACGCCATCTGAATAGACGTATCTGCCCCACGACTGGCCGGCACTGAGAGCCTGCGGGTACTCCTCGATGACGTGATAGGTCGGGCCGAGGTTGTACATGTACTCCATGTCCGGCGTGCCCCAGCCCTGGACGTACCGGGTAATGTTATTCGTGCTCATGGGATACTGGTATGCGTCCGCGATCATCATGGCCTTTATCGTGCATGAATAAGGCCAGTTGCCTGCAGGGTTGTTGCCGAAGTAGTTCTCCCTGTACATCTCGTAAGCGAGCCCCGAGCATCCTGCAACGCTCGGGGTCGCGCCGCTCGTGCCGCCGAAGCCATTGTAGTAGTTCCCGGCGGGGGCAGCGGCGGTGTTGTATCCGAGCGTACCCATCCTATCAACTGTAAATATGCCGTCGAACGGCCCGCACAGCTCCGGGTGGAGCCTGCCGTCGGCGCAAGGCCCGCGCGAGGGGGTGTTTCCGCTGCCATTGCCGTAGTAGTCATGGATTGCCAGATTGGATGTATTGTGGTGCCAGATAGCGCCCACGGCAAGCCCGTTCTTGTTGGACGAGTCCCTGCTGATGCCGCCGAGCTGAAGGCCGTTATTGGCATTGCCTATCGCCCAGTGGTTCAGGACGTGCGGGAAATTCACCGCGGCGGTGTCGACCTCGTTCGAAACGGCATTGTACTGTCCGTCCATCTCGCTCACCAGGCCTGAGAACCACGAGTTCGTCTGCACGACGCCGTTCGTACCGGCGCTCCCCTCGTTGAAAGTGCCGTTCCAGAGGTTGGAGATCGAGGCGGCGTTGCCTTTGTTCCAGTCGCAGAAGGCGCCCACGGCCGCGTACAGATTGCCTAGAGCTATGGAGCTTCCTGCACCATTCCCGAACATGATGCCGCTCGTGCAGGTGCCGTGGTCATCGGAGACAACTGTGCCATCGGTGTACGTGACGCGGCTCAGGTCGGGGTGCGTGCGGTCAATCCCGTTGTCCTGGACTTCCGCAAGTATCCCGCTGCCGTTGAAGCCGAAGGACTGCGGCCTGTCGGAGCCCATGTATGCATTGGACGATATCAGGTCCATGAGGGCGTGCTTCTCCCCCAACGCCTGGACCCAGGAGACCTCTTCGATGGAGGCGATGCCGTCAATCATGTCGGCGCTCGCATCGCACTCGACGTAGTACACGGACTCGGTGTTGAGCTTCGTGACTGTCGCGCCCAGGGATTCGATGGCCTCTACCGCCGCCAGTGGATTCGCGTCCGCATGGAAGTTCACGCGCAGCTTGATGTCGCCGCTGGCCTTCTGCAGGTCAGGGCTCACCTTGGACTCCGGAGCGAGCGTGACGAATTCGGACACGCCGGGCCACGAGGCGAGCCTCGAAGCGAGGCCCGGCCCTACCGAGACAAGATAAGCGTTGTCCTGCAGGTAGCCGAGGAAGTTCGCCCCGCATGCAGCGGCGATCTCGCCCCTCCCCGAGTCGCTCGGCAGGCTGCTGAAGCGCACGAGGTAATAATCGCGCCCTGCGTCCGGGCTCGCGCTCGGCGGAATGCTGGCGGCGCCGAGGACGCTTAAACACATGACGGTCGCGAACAAGAGACACAGCGCTCTATCGTACTTCATCTTAGACCCTCCTCTCGCTTCGGCGGGATATGGAAATAATCATTGCCCGAAGTTTGTAATGGCATTTCTACCATATATAGGTTTGCTAAAGGGTGACATGGGCTCTAGCCCGCCACGGGCGCAACCTATTTGCCCCCCTGCGGCATCCCCTCTATGTATGAGAGTATCCGTCCCGCAGGTCCCCGCACGCCTCGGCGACAAGGGGCGCAACATCGACGCCATCGAGCGCTTCGCGAAGGGCGGCGCTGACATTATCATATTCCCCGAGATATTCCTCTCGGGGTACGTCATCAAGGACGAGCTGCGCCTGGAGGCCGAGCCGCTCGATGGCCCGTCGTGCAGGCGGATTTCCCAGATTGCGAAGAAGAGGAAGAAGGTCATCGTCTGGGGGATGGTGGAGAAGGACGCCAAGAAGCGCGGGGTGCTCTACAATTCCGCCGTCATCGCCCTCCCGGACGGGAGCGTGAGATCGTACCGCAAGCTCTACCTCGCCAACTTCGGCCCCTTCGAGGAGCGCACCTACTTCGCGCCCGGCAAAGAGCTCGTCGTCGTCGACACGCCCTTCGGGCGCATAGGCCTGACCATTTGCTTTGATATATATTTCCCCGAACTCGCCCGCGCCCTGGCCCTCATGGGCGCGGAGATAATCGTGAACATCTCCGCGTCCCCGGCGTCGACGCGCCCGTTCTTCGAGAAGGTCCTGCCCGCGCGGGCGATAGAGAACACGGTCTTCGTCGCCTACTCGAACCAGGTCGGCACGCAGCGCGACGAGATATTCTGGGGCGGCAACTGCGTCATAGACCCCAGGGGCAGCGTCGTGGCCAAGGGGAAGGAGTACGAAGACTGCAAAGTAGAAGCGGAGATATCGTTAGACGACCTGGAGACTGCGCGCCACTACCGGCCGACGATACGGGAGGCGCGGCCCGAGGTGCTGGAGGCGCTGGCGAGGGCGCTGAGATAGCATCGGGTCAGTAGCGATTAGGGCTGACATCGATTGTTTAAATTCAGTCTGGTGCTTTACTGCCTCAAATCCGCTGAAAAGATATGTATCAGGTCTGATGTCGAGTATATTCGTACCACTCTTTGCTTCTTCAAGCGCTGGTCGTTCGACCAAATGGGCATCCCAGATTTCAATGCCAACGCAAAATAGATGGAATCGTCCGGGTCCGGAGATATGTTGTTGGCGGCATCTAGTAAAGAATCGAACTCGGTATTTGGGATAAAATGGATGCGTGCTGAAATCTCGGCCAACACCTGGTCTAGCTTTTCAGGAGGCCTATGTGTCTTTTTCAAGATCGTTTTGCGGCATTCCTCGAATTCGTCCAGGAGGTATTCCGGCGCATACAGGCGCAAACGGTCGACGAACATCAGGTTCGCAGTCGCGCTATCCTTTATCAGCGCGGCGAATAGGATGTTCGCATCGACGATGAGGTCCATTACGAGGTCCTCGCGTACCTCTTCCGAAGCGCCTTGTTGACCTTCCTGCCAAGCTCTATCGCGTCCTTCTCGGTAAGCTCACTCTCCGATGTGAACTCCTTGACGATCCTGAGGGCCTCGATCCTGCGCCTGAAGGCGATCCGGGCCACCTCCGACCAGTTTATCTCCGGGAAATCGTCCATCTCGTGCTTCAGTTCCTTGGGAACCGCCAATGTCATGTTGACCATATAGCCACCTGTGCAATATGTGTATATGCGTGAGAATATTTAAAACTACCTATAGGCCGGCATGTAAAGCGCCCCGAGGTGCTGGAGGCGCTGGTGAAATCCTTAAAGGGTTAACGATGGTTTTCATTCTCTGACATTCACTTCTTCCTTTTTTTTACTATGTGTTTTTTAGGAGGAATTACTTTTTTCCCCTGAGATGACTCTGTAGAAGTCAATAGTCCTTTCATACGACCAGAAGTTAGTTGCGATTCGAGATGTTTTACTATCTGGCTGAATGATATATTTTCTTCTTTGGATTGGTTTTTCTTTCTTAGTTTAGTTTGTAATTTACGGATAATATCATTAAGGTTGCTTTCAAATGTTGATGAGTGCTCCCCACCATAAATGGTGGGGTATCCTCAAAGGTTAGTTGGCGAAGTCGTTCAGAGACCTTTGAGGAGTCCCCGAAGCTGATTCTTCCGTCGCTGGCCATGTCAATAGCGGTCTGCGGCTCTCGGTGTGG
>JACRNV010000008.1 GCA_016214785.1 Methanobacteriota archaeon | reverse complement strand
CGCGCCGCTTCGCGGCGCGCACCGCCGAGACGCCATTGCCATAGACACCTAAAAACATAGCCCGGTTGGCCGGTGCCCGCTCGCCCTACATCCCCAACCTAAAAGGATGGGGAATTAGGGCGCGGCAATCATATTAAAAAGGGCAGTGTGGGGGACTCCACACCCGTACCTTTTCTGTAATAGTCGAGGGCGACTTCTATTTTTTTCGGCCTCATATCTGTCACAATAAATGGTGCATAATTCCCCAAATTGCATAGGGTATCGGCGATGACGATTACTCCCTCATTAACATCTAATTTGTTAATACTTTCTGTAGGGACTCGATAGATAACACTCTTTAATGCTTCGACGTATGTGCCGGAGCTGTTCTTGCCCAATTTTCGTGTAAATTCGTTGAAAGCTTTTTCAGAAGTGCAAGCAAACTCATCCCCTGTGGAACCCAATTCAATAATTATATCGGCGATAAATTTCGCAACTAACCATTGTCGAACTCCATCCACACCAGTGGGAACTTCTCTCTTAAATTGGTCAGACCTAAACGCATTATGGAGTATAGTATGACATAGAACGAGTATGTGTTTTTTATCAGCCATTATATCAGCTCGACGGGATTAGTCTTGTAGATATTTATCCTGTAAAAACTGAATTGGGCTGCCTTCAATCTTTGTGATTTTATACTCTGGCAATGAACCAATGACCGTCCTGACAAGGACTAAATCATTGTCCCCCAATCCCTGTTGTAGAGCTTGCGCTCTTGCTCTATCTCCAAGCACCTTGACCTTCCGAATCCGAACGTCATCTGGTGACGCATCCTCCGGCATGTATATTCACTCCAGGGCTTCTGTTATGCGTATCACTGTTGCGGTATTTAAAACCCATCGCTATTAGGTTCATTCGCGTATATTATGGTGTAATTCGTAATTTGAACAACACGCCAACTTTAACTTCACAGAACCCGGTGCGGGAAAGCTTTATCTCCCATGAATGCCGTTATGGACACGGCAGCGGGGGGTGCGCCCCGCCTGCCGAGATGAGTGGTGGAAAGATGCCCTCGAGAAAGATGAAGTCAAAGATCTGCCTCGTCGGGGAGAACGCGGTGGGCAAGACGTCCCTCATCAAGAGGTTCGTCCTCGACATCTTCGACGACAGCTACATAACCACGATAGGCACAAAGGTGTCCAAGCGCTCGGCCACGCTCGACGTGGGCGGCGAGAAAATCGACGTGGACATGATGATATGGGACATCATGGGCCAGAGCAGCTTCCGCTCCCTGCTGCGGGACGCCTACTTCCACGGCGCGAACGGCACCATCGCCGTCTGCGACGTCACAAGGCTCGAGACCTTGAAGGCCATCGACGACTGGGTGGCGGAGATGCGCGCCGTGACCGGCGAGATACCGCTCGTCATACTCGCGAACAAGTCCGACCTGAAGGACCAGTCCAGGATGACCGAGGCCGCGCTCTCGGCATGCGCGAAGAAGTACGAGACCAAGTTCTATTACTCCAGCGCGAAGACCGGCGCGAACGTCACGGAGGCCTTCGAGACGATGGGCAAGGCGGCCCTCGAGCAGCAGCTGGAAAGTGGTGAGTGATGGAAAGGAAGCTCGTGAAGAAGATATGCCTCCTCGGCGACAACGCCGTCGGCAAGACCTCACTCGTCAAGAAGTTCGTCTTCGATTCCTTCGACGACAAGTACATAGCGACCATCGGCACAAAGACGACCAAGAAGGAGATGAGGATCACATACATGGGCAAGGACGTCAACCTCACCCTCATGCTGTGGGACATCCTAGGCCAGAAGGAGTACCGGGGGATCCACAAGATGAGCTTCGAGGGGACTTCGGGCGCGCTCCTGGTCTGCGATATTACAAGGCCCGACACGCTCGGCAGCCTCGAAGGTTACTGGGCCCCCGAGCTGGAGAAGGTCGCGGGCAACATCCCGCTCGTCTTCCTGGGGAACAAGAGCGACCTGTCCGACCTCGCGAAGCTCGGCGTGCGCGAGCTCTCGGAAGTGGCCTTCGCATTCGACAGCCCGTTCTACATGGTCAGCGCGAAGACAGGCACGAACGTCGAACACGCCTTCACGGCGCTGGGCCTCGACCTCCTCGCCGGAAAGATTCGCTCTCCCAAGAGCGCGGCGCCATCGAGCGCCACCCTCACGACGCGCCAGGCGCTCGACGGCATCATCGTGCACTTCTGCGCCAACTACGGCCAGGGGCAGGAGTTCGCCATGGCCCTAATGCGCAAGCAGTCCGACGCCGTCGGCATAGACATCACCAACCCGCGCAGGGACAAGATACTGCATCTCATAGACAAGCTCGCCGAGGCCGACGCCGAGTTCAAGTCGCGGGAGGAGACGACCCGCCTCAAGGTCGAGCGCAGGGCGTTCGTCGAGAAAGTCCAGGGCTAGCCCTTCATCAGCCTGGCCATGATGGCCTTCTGGGCATGGAGCCTGTTCTCGGCCTCGTCGAAGACGACGGAGTGCGGGCCGTCCATCACCTGGCTGGTTATCTCCTGGCCCCTGTGCGCCGGGAGGCAGTGGAGGACGATGGCCTTCCTGTCCGCCCACGATAGGACCCTGGCGTTTATCTGGAAGCCTTTAAACGCCGCCTCGCGCTTGGCCTTCTCGGCCTCGTCGCCCATCGAGACCCACGTGTCGGTGGCAAGGACGTCTGCGCCCTTCGCGGCCTCTCTCACGTCGTTCGTAAGGGTGATTAGCGCGCCCTTATTCTTCGCGACTTTCCTGGCCTCCTTCACGATGCCGGGATTGGGTCCGTAGCCTTCAGGCGTGGCGACTGACATGTCCATGCCGGCCAGCGCAGTCCCGAGCAGAAGTGAGTTGCAGACGTTGTTCCCGTCGCCAATCCAGGCGAGCTTCAGCCCCTTGAGCTTCCCCTTGTGCTCCTTGACGGTCTGGAGGTCGGCGAGGATCTGGCACGGGTGCTCCAGGTTGTCGAGGCCGTTGATGACCGGCACTTCCGCGTGCCTGGCCAGCTCCCTCATTACCTTGCAGTCGAACGCGCGGTACATGATGCCGTCGACGAAGCGCGACATGACCTTCGCGACGTCGTGCACGGACTCCCTCCTGCCCACCTGTATCTCGCTCGGCGAGAGGTAGAGCGCCGTCCCGCCGAGCTGTCTCATGCCGATCTCGAACGAGACCCTCGTGCGCAGGGAGGGCTTCTCGAATATCATGCCCAGGAACTTCCCCCTCAGGTATTCGGGGCACTTCCCCCTCTTCTGCCTCGCCTTCATGGCGATGGCGAAGTCTATCACGTCCTCGAGCTCGCCATCGAGGTCCAGCACCGAGATGAAGTCGCGCTTCAAGCGTGTCACCGGGGGCTGATGGGGGCGATGGTATAATTCGTTTCGGTTCTGAACTGGTAACCGATGGATTAAAATATCGAACCGCAATCGCGCGGCGCACGACACCGCAGATACACATATAGTAAAATTTCAATCTGCGGCGCGCTCCCGAAGTGCTTAGGCCTTATCCCTGTAGGGAGGCCTGCGCACATACGGTCGCTCCGTTGGAATACGCAGAAAATCGCTCCCGTAGTGTAGTGGCCAATCATGGAGCCCTCTCGAGGCTCCGACACGGGTTCAAATCCCGTCGGGAGCATTTTCTATTTTATATAGCTGGTAGCCAATGCTCATAACTGGGTAATTAATGATATCCGACGTCTCTCGGGCAAGACTGGGAAATTGTGGTCCTTGCCCTCGATCCCGTCGGGAGCACTAGTTTATAATGTGAATCTTCTTCCCATTTCATTCAATATTCTCCGTCGAGTTACAATAAGGTTTAATATGGATAATCGAATACTGCCGACGGTCTGAAATTGATGGACAAAATCGCTGACAAGGCTGCCGATGCCCTGGTACTGCTGCGCGAGAAAAAGCCCCTGGTCCACCACATCACAAACTGGGTAACGATCTCGGATTGCGCCAGCATTACGCGCTCCCTCGGGGCGCTGCCGGTCATGGCCCATGCCGAGGAGGAGGTCGAGGAGATGGTCGGGATAGCCGGGGCGCTGGTCCTCAACATCGGCACGCTTACACCGACCCTCGTGAGTTCTATGATAAAGGCCGGAAGGCGGGCCAACCGCAATGGGACGCCGGTAATCCTGGACGCGGTTGGGGTGGGGGCGACCCGGCTCAGGACCGATAGTGCAAAGGAGATACTAGCCGAAGTGAAAATAAGAGTCATAAAGGGAAACTCTGGGGAGATAGCGACCCTCGCCGGCGCCAGGGCCGAGGTAAGGGGGGTCGAATCGATATCGGCCGAAGGGGACGCCATGGCCCACGCGAAGGCGCTGGCCAAATCGGAAGGGTGCACGGTCGTTGCCACAGGGGCGGAGGACATAGTGACCGACGGTTCCAAGGCGTTCATGGTCAGGAACGGCCACCCGAGGATGGGCGAGGTCGTGGGCACTGGGTGCATGGCCGCGTCCGTCATCGGCGCATTCTCGGCCATCGAACCAGACGGGACGCTGGCGGCATGCTACGCAATGATAGTCTACGACATTGCTGGCGAGATTGCTGCCGCCGACGCCAAGGGACCGGGGAGCATGAAGCAGAACCTATTCGATGCCATCATGACTGTAGGAGCCGAAGTTATTCGGAAGGGAGCCAGGGTAGATGCGAAGTAAACACCCGTGGGCGTTTTACTTCATAACGGACTCCAACCTTACAAAACAGGGCTTCCGCAAGGATTCCGAGGACGCCATTCGCGGGGGGGCCAGGGTCATGCAATACCGCGAGAAGAACAAGCCGCTCCATGACATGGCCGCGGAGGCGAAGGCCTTGATGGGACTTTGCAAGGGTTCGGGCATCGACCTCATAATAAACGACAGCCCCGGGCTCGCCCGCGCCGTAGGGGCCAGCGGGGTCCACATCGGGCCCGGGGATGTGCCCTTGTCGGCAGCGCGAGAGGTATTGCCAGGCGGGATAATCGGCGTCTCCTGCGGCACAGTGCAGGAGGTGAAAAGAGCGGAAATAGGCGGGGCGGACTACATCGCCGCAAGCCCGGTCTTCTTCACGAGCACGAAAAGGGACATCGGACGGCCGGTCGGGCTCGAAGGCCTCGCCATGTTCAGGGAAGCCACCGATTTGCCAATCGTCGCGATAGGCGGCATAAACCTGGGAAACGTTCGCGAGGTGGTGCTGGCCGGGGCGGACTCGGTCTGCGCGATTTCTGCCACTGTTGGCACCCCTGACGTGGCCGCAAGCGTCCGCGAGTTCGAGGGGAGGATCAAAGCCGCGCTGAAAGAGAGGGGACGGTAGTCGGGGCTTGCGCTGTATGACTTACATTTCCCTCTAAGAGAGGTCATAATTCACGTCTGATAATTTCTCTCTTTGGGCGCTCACGTCCGCGCCTTCCTTCACCATCCTCTGGACGAGGCCCGCGCCCTTCTTAGTTCCAAGGAGTATGGCGCCAGCGAGCTTGCCGCCCTTCAATATATATTTTTTGTATAACTTTTTATCTTGAGAGGTTGCGCGAATCTCCTCGTAGCCCGGGGCTTGCGGGACTACAGTGCCGACGGACGTGAGGTCGATGCCCATGACTCTCAGCGTGTTTGACGGAATCGTCCCCGAATACTCTTCGGTAGGCAAGCCTAATATCCTTCGCGCGACTATTCTCGCCTGGTCCATCGCGGCAGGTATTATTCCGTACGTCTTGCCGTCATGCTCCACGACGTCGCCGACGGCGTATATCGAGCGCTCGGCCGTGCAGCATAGGGCTGAGTCGACGACCAGGCCCTTTCCTACCCTGAGGCCCGCGTCCCGCGCAAGCTCGACGTTCGGCCTCACACCCGCTGAGATTATGGCGAGCTGGGCGGATAATCTCCTGCCGTCCTTCAATATGACATTGAGGCCAGCGGCGTGGCTTTCGATGGCCTTGACCTCGGTGTCCGTGCGGACGTCTATGCCCATCTCCCTGAACATGCCCATGATCACGGAGCCGCCCTCTGCGTCGAGCTGCTTCTGGAGGGGATGCCCGCCGCGTTCCAGGACATGGACTCTCATCCCTGGCTTGGCCCGGTTCAGCGCCCCGGCGGTCTCCAGGCCGAGGAGGCCGCCGCCGATGATGGCCGCGGCCCCGGTCTTCGGGATGCGCGACGCTATCTCCTTCGCATCCTCGAGCGTGCGGAGGGTGAGGACGTCCCTGCGGGGCAATCCATCAATCTGCGGGACGAACGCGCGCGCACCGGTCGCGAGGACGAGCGCGTCGTAGCCATGCCATGTCCCTCTAACGAGCAGCCTGCGGTTTGCCGGGTCGATCTTCTCGACCTTCGCGCCCAGATGTACGGCGATGCGGTTCCTATCGTACCATTCGGGCGGATTGAAGAATATCTCGGGCTCGGGGATTTTCCCCGCGATGAATTCTATGAGCATCGGGCGCGCGTAGTAATGGTATCTCTCCTCCGAGTAGACGGCTATCTCAACGTCCTTGTCCAAGTCCCTCAAGGTCTTTGCCGTCGTAATGCCGGCGACGTTGTTGCCTACGATGGCTACGCGCATCGCTCTCGCTCGCGTATCGGCCTGGCCGATAAAACCCTTCCCCCTGCCAAACTCTTTATCCCATCACGCGAATACTCCGCCGATGGAGCCCCTCGAGTTCGTGAGAGAGCGGTTCGCCCGCTATTACGAGACGGTCGATGTCGAGCCCCCGGCCTGCATGGAGCAGCGCGAGTTCGCCCTCATGCCCCTGGGAAAGGGGGGCATGTGGCGGCACATAGGGTTCAGGGGCGTCGACGAGATGCGCGGCGCCTTCGCCAGGAACGTCCCGGGCGCGGTCTACTATTCCACGGCGTACTACAAGGAGCCGGGGGCTCGGACGATGGCCGAGAAGGGGTGGCTCGGCGCAGACTTGATTTTCGACCTGGACGCCGACCACATCGAGGGCGCCGAAGGCCTGTCGTACGCGGAAATGATGGCGCGCGTCAAGGACGAGTTCATCAAGCTCCTCGAAGGCTACATCCTCTCGGACTTCGGGTTCGACGAGAAGTGCGTGCGCGTCGCATTTTCCGGCGGCAGGGGCTATCATGCTCACGTCACCGACCCGCGGGTGCGGAAGCTGGGCAGCCACGAGAGGCGCGAGATAGTCGACTACATCGGCGCGACGGGCCTTGACCTGGCCATCATCTTTCCCAAAGAGGCGTTTGGCATGAAGGGGCGCGGGAGGTTCGCGCGCACCACCTACAAGCGCACCTGGCCCAGGGACTGCGGCGGCTGGTCGAGGAAGCTCAGGGACGAGGTCTCCGCGCTGCTGAATGAGATGGAGGCGATGGACCGGGAGAGCGCCATTAAATTCCTCAAGGCCGCGGAGGGCATCGGCGACAAGGGCGCCGAGCGCATCTACGACGACCTCTTCAAGGGCCAGGCCGGCGCGCGCGGCATGGACAAGATTCTGAACGAGGGGAGCATAGAGGCGTTCTCGGAGGAGAGGCACCTCACCTCGTTCCTGGGCCTCGTCGAGGATAGGGCCAGGGTCCGCCTCACGGGGGAGGCGGACGAGCCCGTCACCAGCGACGTCAAGCGCCTCATCCGCCTGCCGGGGTCGCTGCACGCCAAGACGGGGCTCACCGCGATGCTTTTGAAAATAGATGCGCTGAAGGGCTTCGACCCCCTCAGGGACGCGGTGCCGCCCACTCTCTCCGGTGAGGGCGTCAAGCTCGTCGGCCTCGCGGACGACGACGTGAAAGTGAAGGGTTTTCATGTCAAAGTCGGGAAGGGGAGGGCCGTCGAAGCGCCCGAGTACGCCGCGCTCTTCCTCGTTTGCCGTAGGCTTTGCGCGCCGTCCTCATAAGAGCATCTGGTAGATCATCACGACGGCCACGAGTAGTGCGAGGACGAGGAAGACGGCCTTGATGTGCCACGTGCCGAACCTCTTGACAGCCAGCCTGGACCCCATGTACCCCCCGATGACGGCGAGGGGCGCGAGCGCTAGGATGTAATAGACCGTGTCCCAATAGACAGTGTCTGGAAATATTACACCCCTCCCTCCGACGAGGTATGTCATGAGGCCGACCAGCGAAGTTGGAATTATGACTACGGTGGAGGTGAAAGCGGAGACTTTCGCCTGCCGGCGTAGGTAGTACATCATCAGCGGCACGTAGATGAGCCCGCCGCCGATGCCGAACATGCTCGAAACGAAGCCTGCGCCGACCGCGACGAGTATCGTCACTATAGACTGCCCGCGGCTCAGGCCGGTTTTGCATTCATCCACGCAGTCCTTCCCGCGCGCAACATCGTACGCGAAGCGGACGCAGACGAGGAAAATCATGAGGATGAAGAGCCATTTGAAGAGCGTGGGGTCGAGCCCGAGGTTGAAAACAGAGCCAAAGATGGCTCCAATCACAGCCCCTGCCGAGAGGATGCCGGCCAGCCTCCACTCGACCATCCTCTCCTTCATGTGGCTGGCCGACGCCGCGATGGCGCCCCCGAGCACCAGGGAGAGCGAGACCGCCACGGCCGAGTTCTTGTCCAGCCCCGCGACCCACATGAGAATAGGGACGTGCATGACGCCGCCCCCGAGGCCGATGTTCGTGTATATTGCCGCGATGCCGAGGGTGGTTAGGACTAGGACGAGCAGTATGACCGTGTCCATGCCCCCGCATCGTGCGCGGCGTATTAAACACTTGGTCAGCAATCGCATTCATCGGGATTTTTTTATGGGTGCCTGGGGACATGCCCCGCTTCGGGGCCGATGGCATGGGTTACTAATGAGTAGCTTTTCCCTACCAATTAGTAGATTCTAATTTGTAGGCCGTCGGTCATCCGACGGGGTAGGGTTCTGTTGCGTTAGCGAGACTTCATATAGGCTACAAACGAGACCTTACTAATTGGTAACCCTCAAAGGCCACAAACCGGCTGTCACCTTTAAATCCTTCCCGCCAATATATCGCCGATGGACGTCGCCACGAGCCTCGCGCTCGACTCCCTCCAGGTCATCGCCTTACTCCTCATGGGCATAGGCATCTTCCTGAAGAGGGACAATGCCCATATTTTCAGGGCGGTGGGCTGGACGTGCCTGGGGATATTCTGGGGCTGCCAGGCGCCGCTCTACTTCACCAGCAATGACTACGTGAACGCTCTCGGCGTCGCGCTCGCCCTCCCGGTCTTCATCTATCTCGGGTATCACGAATATCTGTCATACAAATGGAGGGAGGAGTACGCACCATTGCGCTTCGTCACAATCGCCATGTTCGCGGCGTCGCTCGGGTACTTCGTCTTCGACCGCGTCCCGGCCATGGGGGGCGCCCTCATCCTCCTTGTAGCATTCCAGAGCGTGTGGCTCGTCAATCTCACAGGCACGAGCTTCGGGGTCCAGGGGCTCGACTATGCGGGCAACCCGTGGTACTACAGGCTCAACCTCGACCCGGCCGCCGAGGTCTCCGCGCCCCTCACGGGGGTGAACATCAAGATTGTCTTGGCGTGCACGGCCATCCAGGCATTATTCATTCTCGGCGCGTTCGTCTTCGCAAGCAGGGCCAAAGGCTGCACGAAGTGGACGGCCTTCGGCGTAATCGCGCCGATCGTGTACGTCGTGAACCTGTTCAGGAACTTCATAGTCATCTGGCTCGTGCACGTCAACGGCCCGGAATACTTCGAGTTCGCGCACAACGTCATCGGCAAGGGGCTGAGCCTCGGCGCGCTCGTCGGCCTGACGCTCTTCGCCTTCTGGCTCATCCCCGAGCTCTACGAGGACATCAACGGCCTCTTCGTGCTGCCGTGGCGCAGGAAGCCCGGGCACGACTACCTCGAGGGGCTCAGGAAGCCAGTGGAAACCCCTAAATAGCCGCCCGGCTATCCATGCCTAATGCGATGGGACAGGGCCGCAGGCGGATGGGTCATTGTGGTCACGGCGCTGATTGTACTTACTGTGATGCCGATGGTTTCAGAGAGCGGACCGCCCGACCCTTCGCCGAACCCCGGTGGTTTCTCCTGGCAAAATGTCACGTGGGACATTCACAACGGGCAATCCTTAACGTACGAGAACCAGACAATTTTCCTGGCGGCCAACCTAACAATCGAGTACAACGCGACCCTTGCCCTTAAAAATGTCACCTTTGTGATGAACTGCAGCTTTGCATATGAGTTCAACATAACGGTCAACGGCATCCTTAATGTCACGGATGGCGATTGGAACCCGGCGACGAAGGATGATTGCTCGAACATCACTGCGCCAAATTCGGCAGTGCCATACGGCATCGCAGCGTCAAACAACTCCACTATCACCGTGTCCAATTCGGACATCACCTGGTGGGGCGCGCCAGCATCGGGCGAACCGGCTTTCAATTCAAACGGCGCGCGCTTCGCCAACACCACGTTCTTCGCCTGCGCGCCGGGAGAGACCATCTCGGACGTGGTAAATACGACGTTCGACACATGCTCGCTCGTCGATAGCAACATAACCACCAACAACTCGCGCGGCACGAGGCTCGCGAATTGCGCCCTCGCCAACTCCTCGTTCTTCCTCAACAATTCGCTCAATACATCGATAGCGGGATGCAGCGGCGATTTCACTTCAAGCATCACCGTGTTCGGCAAGAACAACACCGTCTATTCCGCAGGCGGTAACCTCTCGATGAACTTCAAGGGGGACGACGGTGTCTTCACCGTTTCGTCTATGGCAGGAATGAGGCTCAGGGGCCAGAACCAGACGGTCGAGAATGTCGCCTTCCGCGACGGCGCTGGCCTCATCGTGGAAGGGACGGAGTCCATCGCTGTGGCGCTGCGCGATTCCACCGCGTCGAACTGCACATCGGGCTTCACGTTCATCTCATGCGCCGTCGTCGCCGAGAGGTTGGCGGCGCGCGAATGCCCCACCGGCTACAACATCGCGGGTACGGGCGCCGGGAGGCTCGTGAACTCGACGGCCGACCTCTGCGCCAACGGCCTCGACAGCACGAGCGCCGGGAGCTTCACCGTCCAGGACTGCACCTTCTCCAACATCTCCGGGAACGGGACGCGCGCCCTCTTCTCCGCCGAGTTCCTGCGCCTGGACGGGTGCGCGTTCTCCAACGTGGCCACGACGCTGTACCAGGCGTCAATCAACCCCGTGGAGGTTTCCAACAGCACGTTCGGATGGGACTGCGCGCAGCAGCTCGTCGTCAACTCGACGGGCGCGCTGTATTCGGTCAACAACAGCCTCGACCGGGACAAGTGCCACGTCTTCGCCCCGTCCGGCAAGCTGTATGTCCAGTGGTTCCTGCACGTGCGCGCCAACGCCTCGAACGGCAGCCCCGTGCCGTTCGCGTCGGTGAGGGTGCGCGACAACGAGAACGGCACGGCAGACACCACGCAAGCGACGGACGCCAACGGCTGGGCGCGCTACGTCAGGGCGACTGAGTACGACGAGACCGTGGCGGGGAACCGCACGCTCCTCACCCCGCACAATATCACAGTGAATGCCACAGGCTACGAGGACAAGTGGGTGAGCGCCTACGCCAACGAGACGCAGGACATCCTCGTCACGCTCGGCGACATAGAGCCCCCGTCCATCTACCCGGTGGCACAGGGCCCGGTCCAGATGGGCGGCGACACCTGGCTGAGGGCGCGCATCCTGGACAACCACCAGGTGAGCAACGGCACGATGAGGTACATGCGCGACGGGGACATGGACTGGACCATCGCCCCCATGGCACTCGAGACGGGCACATACCAGGATGGCACCTGGTCGGCCATCCTCCCGGCCCAGCGCGCGGTCGTCAATGTAACCTACTGGTTCTACGCATCCGACCTGGACGGGAACGGCAACCGCACCGCCAACATCACGCTCCAGGTGCTCGACACAAAGCCGCCGGAGCTAAACTACACGGTCATCCAGTTCATCGAGTACAACGAGAGCACGCGCTTCAACATCAGTGCCATCGACGACTCCCCCATTTCCAACATATCTTTAGTTTACAGGGACATGTCGGGCGTCTGGCACAACGAGTCGTTCACCCCCGGCATGGGGCACAACTGGACGTACGTCCTCCCGGCCTTCTGGAGGATGGGCTACATCCAGTACAGGTTCTGGGCCGTAGACGCCCTCGGCAACATGAACCAGACGCAGTTGTTCGACGCCACGGTCGACGACTTCACGCGGCCGAAGGTCATGGACGCGCAGCCGCGCGGCTCGAACGTATCTGTCGAATCAAATACGACGATATTCGTCAAGTTCTCCGAGCCGATGAACACGACCAGCGTGGATGCGGCCATCAGGTTCTTCCAGGCGAACTACACGTTCACCACGGCATGGAGCGAGAACGACACCAAGGTCGTCATAACGATGAGCCAGGGCATCGAGAACGACTCGTACTACTACATCGTGATAGACAAAACGGCGAGGGACAAGAACACCCTGCCGATGCAGTACGACTACAGCTGGTTCTTCTACACAGCCGCGCCCGCGCCGCCGCCGAAGCCGTGGTGGGAGGTATACTGGTGGGTCCTAGCGGCCGTCATCGCCGCCATTGCAGTTGCGCCGATAATCTATTGGGGGCTTGGGAAGGTGCCGCCAAGGAAGGGGAAGCCGAAGGAGAGCGCGCCCAAGGAATGGAAGGAGCCGGAGGAAGAAAGCGGTAAATAGTGCGGCACTTATATTGTGCCGATGCCCGAGGAGCGCAGGTACAAGGATTACAGGGTCTACTGCTGCTTCGTGCTCAACCGCCTCGTCTCAGAGCTGGGCATCGACCTTTACCAGGGGGGGCTAGAGGACAAGATCGACCGAATCCTCGCGGAGCACCCCCATGGCCTCTCGAAGGAGGAGGTCAAGCACGAGATACGCTCGAACCACTACATGACGGAGAAGGTGCTCGGGCACCTCGTGGCGGACGGGCTCGTCGCGGTCGAGCAGGCCGAGGGGCACAGGTTCCTCGTGCGCATAACGAAGCAGGGCGTCCTCCACATAAGGAAATTCAACGACTTTTACAAGGAGATGTACCGCGCGCAGATTGCCGACCACTACAGGTTCCGCCGGCCGCCGGTCTGGCTCGACGCCTGAGCCATGTACGGGACGAAGTCGTACTCCCCGCTCGGGTACTCGGATATCATCTCCACCGCGCACATCGAGAACGCGAACCCGTGCGAGAACCGTACCTGGGCTTTTAGGAGCGCGTTGTACGTCTCGTCGTCCAGCACCTCGCCGCCCCCGTTCAGCCATAAGACTATCGCCCTAGCGGGCTGTATCCCGGTCCTGGCGCTGACGTCCTCGACGGCCTTCCTGAATGACAATACATCCTCGGGGCGCGGCCGCGCGTCGAAGGCCTTGACGAAGACCGAGAGGCCGGGGTTGCCGAGTCCCATGAGGCGCCAGGGTGCGCCGCTAGGCGCATGGAGGTAGGCGTCGAACTTGTATTTCATGCCCAGCGTTCCCTCGACTATCCCCGGGACGGCGAACTCCACGTCGGGGGCGTTCAGGCGCGGCATCGACGCCCTGAGGTGCGAGACGAGCCGCTCGGCGGGGGTGGTCCCCGACGGGGCGTAGACCAGGGGGTCGGCGTCGCGCACGGCCTTTATCGCGGAGTGCCTCATCACGTAGTACTTGAAGAACCTCGACGAGCGCCGGAGCATGACGAGCGCGGCGAAGCCGATTACGAACAGCACCGCGCAGAGAATGAACAGAAGGAGGCTTTTATCGAAGAGGAAGATGACGATGAAAACCACGTTGATGGCCAGCCAGACCGACATGAAGACCGTCGCATACCGCACGGCGCGCCATATCGCGGGCGCCTGCTGCACGACGTCCTCCGAGAGGTCGAAAATCGCCGATAAGGGGTTCTCGACCGCGCGCGGGTCCATCTGCGCGCGATGGCCTTCGCCCGCCAGCCGGGCCCGGTTCGCTCCCTGCACGGGCCCGCTTCGCCGCCATCCTATTTAAAGGGCGCGGAAACAATTGTGATGAAGACTCCTTCGAGGCCTCTTATACCCTCGTCCGGCAAATGCCATGCCGGTGAAAAAATGTCTTCCAAAGCGATATCGGCGATAGTGGGGCTGGCGCTACTCGCATGCGCCCTGGCCGGGGTGCCGGGCGGGGCGAGCGCCAAGGTGCTGAGCATAGACGACCATCTGACCGTGGAGGAGGGCTCCACGCGCGAATGGGACGGCGGCGACTACGTCGCCCTGAACATGACGAAGGGGGATTCCCTGGCGTGGTTCGGCGTCGTCTACGGGAACGAGACTCATGCGAACAGCGTAACGATTGTGTCAGCGTACATCAGATTCCTCGGCGGGGCCGAGGTGAGGAGCGAGAGCGGAGGTATGATGATACCGGCCACCGGGATACCGGTCCTGACGATTTACGTGCAGAAGCTCTTCGCCCTCATCGAGTTCAGCGACACGGGCTATCTTGAGCCATGGCGCAACGAGACCGTGGGCGCGGGGAACGGGCTCTTCGACTTCAAGGGCGCTGGCTCGCACCTGCACGACTTCGGCATTTCATCCGTGGAGCCGGTCCACAAGATAGTCGACCTCAACAGGTCATGGGAGCGCTCCGAGATAACCGAGGTGCGCACCCTGGGCACGACCGAGAAGGAGTGGGAGTTCACGCTGAGCAGCAAGAACATGCTCTATGACAAGATATGGGACAACGAGCGCCCGCAGAGCGGGGACGGCAGCAGGCCGGGGCGCGAGTCGGACGGCAAGGTGCACGAGGTCGCGTTCGCCTTCCACATGGGCACGAAGCTTGATGCGTACAACGTCAGCGTCCCGTGGTACAGGATAACCACCGCTAACGGCCAAGTGGTCTCGTCACAGGAGCAGGAGCCGCGCAACTATTCGGGCACGAGCCTGACGACGGAGTTCAAGTTCGACCACATAGTCAACGGCTGGGACTTCGAGGGCGCGGACAACCTGCTGATGCTCGAGACGGGCACGGTCTTCGGGACGTTCGTGCCGAGCTTCGTGCAGAGCTGGCTGAACGTGCAGTTCGTCAATGCGACGGCGCAGGACGCCCCCGGCATCGCTGAGATAGAGACCTTTACCGGCGGCGCGCAGGACATAGACTCTACCGACGGTCTCCCCGAGGGCACGCACGAACTCTCAAAGGACACCATAACCTTCAGGGACAACTGGCAGAAGGTCGGCGAGATGAGCTGGGTCAGCAACGTCACCGTGGACCGCGAGGAGAAGGAGATGCGCTTCCAGATACACGCCGGCGAGAACATAGACTGGGAGACGGAGAAGCGCGACGGCCGCGTGAGGGGAATCGTCTTCCTGGGCGGCTACATCTACCCGATGGGGCACGACATCTACCACGACCCGAGCTTCGTCGCGCACGCCCTCTTCCTCGACCTCCCGATAGGCGGCGGGAACGGCCTGCTGGCGATACTGGTCGGCGCGCAGGGGATCGCGCTGATTGCAGGGATATGCGCCGTCGCCGTGTACGTGGTGAGGCGCAAGAAATAACTGACCAACTAAAACCTTTACAACCCTTCTTTTGCGATGTAACATGCGTGTAATGTGACTTGGTATAAGAAAGAATTACAGTCACAGGCCTGCCTGTGGAAAAAGCAGGCAGAAGCGATAAAATGATTCGAAAGGACCGGGGGCAGTCAACGCCCCAAAACGAAAAGAAGGACTCCGTAGACAGGGAAATCCTTATAGATTACGATTCGATGTGGGACTACGAGTTCCCGGATGGTGCAATGCGACCAAATGTTGCGGATGTGGAAGGCGTCCTGAAGGAGTTAGAGAAAAAGCTGGAAGAACTCCCCCCCAAGGAGTCGATTCAAGGAAAACCAGAAACCTTCACTGAGCAACAGTTTATCGATCCCTTGCTGAAAGTGTTAGGATGGGAGCCTTCGTCCTCCCAGGAATTCCACTACCGCAAGCAATACGAAATAAAGGGAGTCTCTACGAAATGGGAAGACTATGCGCTTTTAGCCGGCAAACACCCCAAGATTTTCATCGAAGCGAAGAGCATCTACGATACGAACATCCTTAAGCACAAATCCGAAATAATTCAATACATGGACGAATTTAACCTCCATAACAAGGAAGGATTTGTGGTCTATCTCGGGATTTTGACCAACTTCCGTGAGACATATTTCTTCCATTACGGTGACAAAGACCCGTTCCTTGCGTTATTTTCTAAGGATTTAGTAGCGCCGAAACTCGTTGATTGGCTCAGCCCGGAGGGCGTGGAACGCGGAACCGTGTTTGCAATATACCGAGAAAATTTGAAGCAACCTTTGGACATCCTGTTTCTGCGCGACTTGAAAAAATGGCGCCTTTTCATCGCGAACGGGTTCCTAAGAAGAGACCCCTCCCTGTCGAAGGCGGATCTTAAGGCGGCGTCCCAAAAGCTTCTGGACCGGATGATACTTATCAGGATACTAGAGTCTAAGAACGTCCTTCCTTCCGAGTGGATCAGGCGATTGTACAACCAGTGGCTGGACGAGACCAACGGCTTCAACCGTTCTTTTTCCTGGGTGTTGCGCAACTCGTTCAGGAGCTTCGAATCCCTCTACAACACCGAACTGTTCAAAGAGAACCTCTGCGACAGTCTCGAGATCGACGATTGCTTCATCGAGGAGCTGATCAAGGTAAAGGGATACGACCCTGAGATTGCAAAGCAGTGCGCGACAGCAAATCCAACGTTCGACGACAAGGGAATATATGGGTACAACTTTGCCACGCTCACGCTAGACATCATCGGCAGCGTCTACGAACGTTATCTGGCGCACGACCTTGTAATCGCAGACGGGAAGGTCAAGATCGAAGAGACTGCCGAACTGCGCAAGAAAGAGGGCGCATACTACACGCCCCAATACGTCGTAGATTACATAGTGGGAAATACGGTCAAGCCTAAGGTCGAGAGCGTGCTGAATGAGTCCCTGGGCCTTCTGGGAAAGCATAAATTCAAGGAAGCCCACGATAAAATCTCTGAGATATCCCGGATCAAAGTCCTCGACCCCGCTTCTGGCTCCGGGTCTTTCCTGATCAAGGCGTTCGACGAATTCGCAAAGGCATACGACAATTATAACGCACTCTACCTGGAACGCGAGGGCGAGTGGTACAGGAAAAACGGCGGGATAATAGCAATTCGTGAGCATGAGGTAAAAGACGTTGGCACTAGGATACTCATCGACAACATACACGGCGTCGACCTCGACGCCCAGGCGGTCGAGCTGACCAAGCTGAACCTCTGGATACGCGCCATCTCCCGGTATCCCGACCTCTACAGGCACAAAAGGAAGAAGGTCGAGAAGAAGGAGCTGCCTATGCTCGAGTTCAACATAAAGTGCGGCAATTCATTGATTTCCGGGATCGCGGACGCGAAAGAATTGGGCGAGTCCAAAGACAAACTGGCAAGGCTCGTGGGAATCAGGACGGAGGCCAAGGAGATCATCCTGAGCCGCTCCCCCGAGCATGCCAAGTCCACGAAGGACGCGAACCACGACGAGCTGAAGAAAAGGCTGGTTGCATTGGTCGAAGAGGACAGGGCCACTCGCACAGAGATGAACGCCAAGCTGAACGCCAAGCTTCAGAGGCGCGAGGAGAACGGCAAGCCAGCGGGCTACTTCGAGGACGTGGAGGCGGAGCGCCCCTTCAACTGGGAGGTCGAGTACCCGGAAGTGTTCGATTTATCAAAAGATGAGGGCGAGAGAGGGTTTGATTGCGTCGTGGGGAACCCACCGTATGTGGATATCTATACAATTCCAGAATACATTAGAGAATATTTCAACAATGAAAATCAGCATGCATACAAGAAATATGATCTCTATACTTTGTTCATAGGGCTAGCAATGGATAGAACAAAAAAAGGCGCACTCTTTGGCTATATCGTGCCGGATAAATTCATGTTTTCGCCATACGCCGATAAAATCCGCGCTGACATTGTTACTAATTATAAGATTCAGAAACTAATAGATTTGAGAGACATATCTGTATTCTCTGACGCAACAGTATCTAACATAATTTTCATCTTCAACAAAGAACCAACTGGAGAAAAAGATCATCTGGTTATCGTAATGACTGTAAATGCGCCGCCAAATGGTATCGAACCTTTAATATGATTGCCGCGCCCTAATTCCCCATCCTTTTAGGTTGGGGATGTAGGGCGAGCGGGCACCGGCCAACCGGGCTATGTTTTTAGGTGTCTATGGCAATGGCGTCTCGGCGGTGCGCGCCGCGAAGCGGCGCG
>JACRNV010000004.1 GCA_016214785.1 Methanobacteriota archaeon | reverse complement strand
CCACACCGAGAGCCGCAGACCGCTATTGACATGGCCAGCGACGGAAGAATCAGCTTCGGGGACTCCTCAAAGGTCTCTGAACGACTTCGCCAACTAACCTTTGAGGATACCCCACCATTTATGGTGGGGAGCACTCATTTGCACATTATTCCTTTTACATATTTTCTCGACTATTTCCTTTGCGCTCTCTTCCTGTGGTGAAAGTGATTTGAGAGATTGAATTTTACCTCTAGTTAAATCCTCCTGCCTACAAGCCTCCCAATCCATATTCTCCCATATTTTGTAATGCAGATATAGTTCCACAACCTTATCGACTGGCATTATAAGACCTCAATTTTTAAGGGGGGATACTGCATACAAGGCAGGCACACACCCTTAGCGTCCAGACGGTCGTTCCCCAAGTGACGGTTCCTGTTCGTTTGTTTCACAGACTTCAATGGGACTACATACCTATAAAGTTTACTTGCTTACCCAAGCTCCACCCCGTCCTCAATCCCCATCATCATCTCCACCGAGCTCCCAGAACTTGTCCGGGTGCATCAAGGCCAAGCGAACGCGCCCCCCTGATTAAAATAATCTAGGACCGATGAACTGCCAGAGAATCAGGAACAGTATCAGCAGCGACAGCCCCGTCACTATCTTGTCTATCAGGAGCTGGCGCCCGCCCTTCACCCTCTCCTTGTACCCGACCTTCTCCAGAACGATGTCGAGCCAGTCCCTGAAGAGGAAGCCCCCGTCCAGTGGCACTGCGGGCATGACGTTGGTCAGGCCGACCATGAGGTTTATCCAGAAGGCCCAGTAGCAGGCGTTGGCCAGTACCCAGAACACGTCCGGCGGCAGCGCGGCCAGCGGCCCCTGGACGGCATAGAAGTCCGTGGTCGGGTCCTGTATCGGGGAAAGGTGCGCCATCGGCAGGAATATGTAGACCAGGACCCTCGAAGGCACCTCGCTAATGTCCTTGGACGCGCTCAGCGGGTGGTAGATGTCCGTGGAGGTGGTCGTGCTGATGACGCCGAGGTATCCCTTGCCGCTCGCACCGTCCTCGTTGGGATAGTAGTTGCCGCGGTCGCCGAGGACGACGGAGATGTTGTAGGGCTCGGTGCCCTGCTCGCGCTGGTAGACGGTCATGTTGACCCTCTGGCCCGCGCGCGTGGCGTTCATCGCCTCCTTGAAGTCGTTCGAGGTTGCTGTCTCCGTGCCGTTCAGGGAGACGAGAATCATCCCTGCCTCCATCGTGCCGTAGGCCGGGGTCCCGGGATCGACCCTCGTGATGCCCACGCCTGCGTGCGCGGGCTGCACGGCGGCCATGAAGACCATCGAGAATATGACAGCGAATATCAGCGCGAACCCCATGTTAGTCGCCGGGCCGGCGGCGTACATGCGCATGCGCGCCCTGCGCTCGGCCCTTCCCAGCTCCTCTTCATCGGGCTCGACGAACGCGCCAATAGGCACGACGAGGAAGACAATGCCCATCGTCTTGACCTTCATCTTGGCCGCGAGGGTGAGGATGCCGTGGGCGAACTCGTGGACGACTATCGCCACGACGAGGCCGAAGATGCCGTACCATAGCGGGATGAGCGGGTTCAGGCCCGGCAGGCCGAGGACCATCTGCGGCGTGGGTGCGCTCTCCGCCGGCACCTCCATCACGAGGACCGACTGCCAGAGCAGCAGCCCCGTGATGACGAACGCCGCCCCGAGGCACGCGACTATCGCGACGGTGCCGTACCAGCGCCAGAACCTCTCCTTCGTGGCCAGCCTCGCCAGGAAGTCGCGCCCGCGCTTGGTCTTCCAGAAGAGGAACGGCCCCCAGTGGGTGAAACCGAGCGCCTCCATGCGCTTCGAGCGCGGATGCTTGTAAAATAAATAGATGAGGAGTGCGAGGAATATGACGGTGACGAGCCCCCCGAGCAGGAAGCCCTCTGTGTCGTTCATCGCCATCTGATTGGCAGGGTGGATATTAACATTCCGCCCAAGGGGATTTCTTTTACGATAATCAATGGCTGTCGAAATCCCCCTTGACCCCCTAAAAGGATTTTCTCTACCTAATACCCAAGGCGTGATTGGCTTATGTTCGGGCGATAGTACTCCGTCGTGTTAAACTTTCTTCCCCTCGCCGGGCCTGTGCTCGCCCGCGCAGGTTTCCGATTTTTCCTTATCCCTAGGTGGCGGAGGGCGTGCGTGCTTCTTTCGTCTCGCGCGCCTGGCACTGACGGCCGAGGCCGCGACGGCGACGCCGAGGATGATGATGACGACTGAAAGGGAAGCGTAGACCGATATCTCGATGAGCGGGAAGTGCGGGCCGCCCATCTGCTCGATGAGGGGAATGCTCGGGCCGCCGAGAATCATCTTCGCGCCGATGAAGCCGAGTATCAGGACCAGGCCCGGCTTGAGGTACTTGAAGCTCTGGAGCCCGCCGGCTATTACGAAGTACAGCGACCTGAGCCCGAGGATGGCGAAGACGTTCGAGGTGTATATGATGAACCTGTCCCGGGCTATGCCTATGACGGCGGGCACGGAATCGATGGCGAAGAGGATGTCGGTCATCTCGACCATGAAGAGGCAGAGGAGCAGGCAGGTGCCCATCCTCCGGCCGTTGCCCCTGATGAAGAACTTCCCCTCATGGGGCTTGTCGGAGAACGGGAGTATCCTGCGCAGGAAGCGGTACGTCCGCGACTCGGCGGGATTGAACTCCGCGTCCCCCGTATAGGCCATCCGCGCCGCAGAGTAAATCAGCAGGCCGCCGAAGAAAAAGAGTATCCACTCCCACTTCTCGATTGCGGCCACGCCGATGAAGATGAAGAGCCCGCGCATGACCAGCGCGCCCAGGATGCCCCAGAAGAGGACGTGGTGCTGGTCCTTGGCCTTCACGCCGAAGAAAGAGAAGAGGATGACGAAGATGAAGAGGTTGTCGACCGAGAGCATCTTCTCCATGATGTACCCGCCCAGGTACGCGGCTATGGCCTCCCACCGGTCGTACATCTCGGGGTTGTCGGGCGTGGGCGCGGCGGGCTTGGCCTCGGGATAGAGGAAGTAGACCACGGCTGTGAAGGAGAGCCCGACGGCTATCCAGAAGACCGTCCAGCCGATGGCCTCCCTCATCTTTATCTCGTGCGATTTCCTGTGGAAGACGCCGAGGTCGAGAGCGAGCAGCGTGGCTACGAGCGCGAAGAAGCCGAGCCAGACCAGGATGATCGCGTCCATGGGCAATTCCATCACTGTATAGAGGATACTGATTTAGGGTTTCCGCTCAAGGGGATTCCTGTGGTAATCCCCCCTGACCCCCTAAAAGGATTCGCTCATTATATACTGCCATCGGGCTTAATTAGCTACTTCCATATTCCTGTACGAGCGTGTAGCTCCTCTCATCCCCACTAGCAGGATGCCGAAGGAGATGTCCACCGCGAGTATGAGCCCGAGGAGGCCGAGTATTTTATCGCTGAGCGCCAGCGCGAAAGGCGGTATCAGGAGCGCGCAGCACGCCACGAGCGATATCAGCATCACCGTGTACATGGTCATCACGTCCGGGGAGTTGCTGTGCGCCTCGTCGAAGTTGGGGTAGCGCGCGCCGAACCAGAGGCCGAGCCCGGTCTGGGTCGCGCAGATGGCCAGCGCGCCGAGGGCGGCAAAGAGTACGCTGTACCATGAGAGCCCGGCCAGCAGCGGGAGCGGCACCGCCACGAACGCCACGATGAACGGCGCCATGAGCATCACAGACAGGGCCTTGCCGCGCACGACCTTCTCCTCGCTTACGGGGGAGACCCTCACCACCCACGCCGCCTTGCCGTCCTTGCTGAATGCGCCGAGCGCGGAGACGAGGCAGAGCATGTTCGCGGCTATGAATATCGACATCGCGACTATCATCGGCGGTAGGAGCCCGGCTATCCTCGGGGAGAGCGCCACCATCGCCCCGAGCCTGCCGTACATGTAGAAGGCGAAGCCTATGAACCCGACGATGGTGATGGCGTTGCCTATGCCCTCGCGCCTCCGCAGGAGGGTGCGCACCTCCATCTCTAGGACGGCCGTGGCGGGGACGCCAACCCTGTGCTCGATCAACGCGTAGAGCCTCGACCTGCCGCGCTCCCTCTTTGACGGGTGGGCGTTGGCCTTCGACGACGTCATCGTGTTCCACGCTTCCAACAAGAGGAAAGAGCAGGCGGGCAAGGCGCACAGGGATATCAGATAAATGACCAGGAGCGCCATTGTGAGAGCCCAGCCGTCGAGCTTGAGCTGGGACATCGCGACATATACCGAGGACATGACCGGGCTGTAGAGCGCGCCGGCGACGAGCTTGCGCCTCCAAGTGCTCAGGCCGCTCAGGACCGCGTAAGCGAGCCCCGCGGACGACGCAAGCATTGTGAGGATTGTGATGTCCGCGACGAGGAACGGCGGGATTACGAAGTGCATCGACCGTCCGAGGAAGGTCATGGCCGTGACGGAGCCGAGCACAAAAGCCACGAGCGCGAGGTTCAGAACCGTGATTGCCACGGCCTTGCCGGCTATGACGCTCCCGGGCCTCAGGGGCTGGGTGAGGAGGAACACGGTCGCGGGCCTCTCCACGAGGAGGTGGTAGGCGTCGAACATCCCCTTGCCGAAGAGTATCATGAAGACGAGGAACAGGACGTCGTTGAGCGCCAGCGGGAACGCCAGCGCGTCCTGGGAGCGCGCGATGAAGGCGATTATCCATACGACGGCGGCGATTGAGAATATCGCGAGCGCCACCGACCACAAGGCGTAGAGGGAGTTGTTCGAGACGCGCTTCCTCATGCTCCTATATGAGCCCAGGACGTCGGCGGAGTATATCTCGAACCACGCCATCTATTTCCTCCGGGGCTCCACGAGCTGGACGAAGGCGTCCTCGAGCGTGGCCGCACCGAGCCTCTCCTTGAGCGCGGCCGGCGCGTCCAAAGCGGCTATCTGCCCCCTGTCGATGATGGCCGTCCTGTCGCAGAGGCTCTCGGCTATCTCGGTGACGTGGGTGCTCATCAGCACCGTCCGGCCGCCTCGCGCGTAGTCGCGCACCCAGCCCTTGACGAGCTTGGCGAAGCGCGGGTCCAGGCCGGACGTCGGTTCGTCCAGAATCAGTACGGGGGGCTCGTGCAGCACCGCAGATGCGAAGGCCGCGCGCTGGCGCATGCCCTTCGAGTACGTGCCAATCTCCAGGTCGAGGAACTCGCCCATCTCCAGGGCCTTCTCAAGGTAGCCGAGCCGCTTGCGCAAGGCGATGGGTTCCATCTCGCGCAGGGAGCCGAGCATCTGCAGGAACTCGCGCGCGGTGAGCTTCTCGTAGAGCGCTGGCGTCTCCGGCAGGTAGCCTATGCGCCTCTTGACCTCCGTCGGGTACTTCAGGACGTCGATGCCGTCGACGAAGGCCTTGCCCGCCGTAGGTTTTAAAAGTGTGGCCAGTATCTTCATCGTCGTCGTCTTGCCAGCGCCGTTCGTCCCCAGGAGCCCGAAGACCTCGCCGGGGCGCACCTCGAACGAGAGGTCGTAGACGGCGACGACCTTGCCGAAGTTCTTGGTGAGGTTCTGGACCGCCAGCATGGAGACGGGATAGCAATGGCGTGCCCATAGATAAGAATTGTTCCATGTGCAGAGTCGAGATTCAGGAACTGGCTCGTATATAGGTATAGCCAATAGGTTATTCGCCTGAATTTTCAACCCCATCAATTGAAGAGCCTGGCGTCCTGTCTGGTTTTCATTATTATCAGATTTGAATTTGTAATGGTATGAATATTAATATCGTTTATAGGATGAAGAGCGCCATGGACTGAGACTTCCGATCCGGAAGAAAAAGGTGAGACCTATGTCGAAAACAATAAAGTATAAAATGCTCTTCGCTTTTTTGGGAGTTGGGCTAATCCCGCTGTTGATAATGGGAGGAACGGGCATCAACCTTGTGAACATCATGGGGAACGACGCCGTCAAAGCGAGCAATGATATCGGCCGGGATTCGGCAGATGCCCTTGATACGACCAGCAATTCAGCGAGCGACGCCTTGACCCAAGCGACGTCAATCGCGGTGAATGAATCTATGAACGCATTGGTCGAACAGGCGGAGGAGTGCCTGGTCGACTATACTGCTCTATCGGCATCAAACTATGATGACACACTGGAGAGGGTGCGCAACGATGCAAGCGTGATCGCGGCATACGTCGCCAATATTTTTGATAATCCAACTGCATTCGCAAACGAGGCCTACTGGAACTTCGACGAACATGTTTTTAAAGGCACGGGCGGCCAATACATGAATGGGCCGAACGACCCATCGTGCATTTTTATCCCCAACTATTCGAACATTTCAAGCGAGGACATAAGGCACGACGCGGAACTGAGCGCATACCTCGATCTCGTATTCCCAAAGTTTCTTGAAAACAATCCAAACGCTGTCGCCATATGGCTGATAACTCACCACGACGGGTTTTCAAGATATTACCCGAACATAGGGTTGGGCGATGTACTGCCTCCTGACGTGGATAACACTCAATGGATTTTTTTTACAGCCGCTGACCCACGAAACAACCCTGGGCGAGAGGTGGTGTGGACGCCAGTATATGACGATCCCGCAGGCCAGGGTTTGATGACGTCGGCTTTGGCTCCGGTTTACACGAAAAATAAAGAGTTTTATGGAGTGATAGGCATTGATCTTACCCTAAATAACATCATTAAAAATATTGAAGAAAATATCTCCATAGAGCAATCTTATTCCTTCCTTATTGATAAAGATGGATATTCGATAGCCCTTCCAGCACAGGCATATCTGGATATACTGGGGAGATCACAACATCCAGACGATGTGAGAATAGACCTAAACGACGTCACCAATGAATTTTCCAGCGTCTTGAACAAAATGAAGATCGGCTCGACGGGATTCGAGAGTATAAATATATCCGATAAAGTAGTTTATACTGCCTATGCGCCCATACCATCCTCGAACTGGTCGCTCGGAGCGGTGGTCCCCGAGAGCGAGGTTTTGGCATCGGTCTATGTAACCCAACTGAAACTTGCCAACGCCTCGATCCAGGCCATAGTCGTCATGAACCAAACCATTGCGACGTCTAATACCGCGCTCGACAACTCAATAGAATACACAACTTCGTCGACGGATTCAAGGAAAATAAATGTGATTTTCAGTATTATCGGGGTCCTGGTGCTCGAATTGGCTATAGCTATCATCGCAGCCATAATCATGTCCTCAAGGATAAGCTCACCTATAGACAATCTGACAAAGACCACGAACGAGATCAGCATGGCCCTGATGGAGGACATAGGAAAGGACCGAACCTCGGGAATCTTATACAATTGCGGTTGGAAGGTGGCTTTGAGAGATATGTCGACCTCTCGAAATAAGAGGACTCGTTCCCCGAGGGAATTCATCGAAATGTGCGTAAACATGCGCAGTATCGGAAATAAACGGATGGAAATGATCGAGTTCGACGAAAACACCCAAAAGGTGAGAATTCGGGTGACTATACCGGTTTCCGAGACAATGCATCCTCTCAATGAATCTTATGACTCGGGATATCTCGCCGCGATTGCTTCTCTCGTAATCGGAGAACCAGTTAAAATCGTTCAGACCGCACCTACTGCAACGGAGGGAGCAATATCCTACGAACTAATAACGGAAGATCTAGAATCCTACGAGAAGTCTATCTATACCCTGGACAATGCGAACTCTATACCAATCCGAAGCAAGGCGGACAAACGCAAAACAGGTTCCGCGACGACGCATAACTAAAAATGATTCGACAGAAGCAATAAACCATCGTCGTGCTGTCGATATGGTCTGACCAATGCAATATCACAAATAGATGGAATCAATTGTGTTCGAATTGGAACGCGCCTCAACCCAATGAACCAACCTTCTTTTTCTGGGAACACTTTATTACCCCTTAGGGGATTCTTTCTCCCGGGTTCGCTCATGAAGATACTCATCGCCGACCACAACAAGGCCAGCCAGCTGCTGCTGGAGAAGGTTTTCAGGCTCGCGGGGCACAAGACCGTGCTCGTGGGGGCCAGCGAGGAGGCGCTCCTCGCTTATAAGAGGGATGAGCCGGAGATGGCCGTCATCGACCTCAAGCTCCGCAAGATGGACGGCCTCGAGCTCGTCCGGCGAATCCGGAAGCACGAGCTCCTGAACGGGACGGGGAAGGCCTACCTGATGCTCGCGGCCGACGATCCGTTGAAGCTCGACAGGCTCAAGGCCCTGGAGGCGGGCATCGACGATGTCCTGCCGAAGCCGTACAAGAGGGCTGAGGTGCTTTCAAGGGTGAACCTCGGGAAAAGGCGGTTGCGCGGCCTGACCGACGACCCCATACAGATACTCACGGCCGAGCACGCCTGGCTGCTCAAGGTCGCGAAGATCATCGGCATGGTGGCGAGCAATCTCGGCAGGAAGAGTGTTCCCATCGACGTGCTGGAATGGTGCACTTCCACTGCGGTGCTTATAGACTCCAAGGCCCACCACATGAAGGAGGACTACCTCATACTCAGGTTCGAGGAGAGGGTCATCGAGACCCACGGCGCGCTGCCCAAGTCGCACACGTTCAAGAAGGCGTCGCTGGAGAAGGTCGAGGAGGAGCACAGGGAGCTCCTCAGGCTCATCGAGAGGATGCAGGCCGACACGGTCGCCTACTCGTCCGGCGGCGACGGCGCGGACATGGCGCTCAAGGAATCGATAGACTCGTACCTCGCCCTCCTAGCCGACCACATGCTGCTGGAGGAGGAGCACCTCTTCCCCCTGAGCAGGAAGTACCTGAAGAAGGCGGACATGGCCAGGCTCCTCGAGGAATTCGAGAACGTCGAGTCCGAGATAGGCAGGGAGAGCATCGACAAGCGCCTGATGGAAGTGCTCAAGCTAGAGGAGAAGATGGCGAACAAGGGGCATCGCCCTGCCTGAAGTCGCTATGTGTCGCGATTCCCCCTTGGCCCCCAAAAGGATTTCATCACGGAAAGCGTTTATGGTAAACTTTGGGAGGTGCTAAGGAGAATCGATCAAGGCAATTTACCATCGAAGATTATCCTTAGCGCCGGTCCCCCCTTGGCCCCCTGGAAAGGATTTGGCATTCAACCGTTTCAATCCCCAATCACGCTCAATCCACAACCCTCGCGCGAGCGATGCAGTTGCCAGGCGACGCGCTCGATGTCGCCTGGCAATGCGCTCCGTTTCAAACAGGGGGCGTCTAATTCCCTAGAGACTTGATTCTCTCCGCCTCGGCTTCGCGCCTTGCTCGCTCGGCCTCCCTCGCCGCCTGTATCTCGTCTTCATTGACCCTTTGCAGGCGGCCAGGTGCCCACCAGTTCCACTTCTTGGCGACGACCATGATGGACGGCACTAGATAAGTTCGAACGACCATCGCGTCGAGCAGTATGGCGAACGCGAGCGCGAAGCCCATCTGCTGGAGCATCCCCATTCCCGAGAGCATCATCGAGCCGAAGGCGCCGGCCATGATGATGCCGCAGGCGGTGATGATGCCGCCAGTGCGCTCGACGGCTATGACGGTGGCCTCCTCGTCGGTCTTGCCGGCCACGACCTCTTCCCTTATCCTCGTTATGAGGAAGATGTCGTAGTCCATGCCCAGGCCCATGAGGATGACGAAGAGCACTATCGGAATCAGCCACAGCACCGGCTTGCCCAGCACGTTCTGGAAGACCAGGACTGTGACGGCCAGAGTCCACGAGATGCTCAGTGCAATCGTCAGGATGGCGCGCAGCGGCAGGAGAACCGAGCCCAGCACTATCATCAGTATCACGAAGATGCCTATGAGCACGAGTATGGACATGTAGACGAAGTCCACGTCGAGCGTGCTCTTTATGTCGCTCATCGTCGCGCTGCTTCCGCCGACGTAGATGCCTGCGTTGCGGAGGTTCCAGTCCGCGCCCTTGAGCGCGATGACGCGCGCCCTCAGCGCCGGGACCATCCCCAGCGCCTCCTGGGAGAATGGCTCGTCCTGCAGGACGACCTTCACCATGACCGAGGCGTTGCTGTCGCCGACGTACTGGAGCATCTCCCCCTTGCGCTGGGCGCGCATCCCCGCCGATAGGCCGGACAGATTGCGGTAGTCTATGGGCGCGCCCTGCGGCCGCGTGACGGTGTAGACCTGCCTCACGCCGCCCATGCTTTTCAGGCCGTTGCACATGTAATCCATGGAATCGAGCACGCTTGCGCTGAAGTTCTCTCCGTCGTATATCCTCCACGGGAAGACGACGATTATCGACGTCGGCATAATCTTGCCCGCGCCGAAGCCCTCGGACATCGCGACCATGCCGTCCTTGCCCTCGGACTGGGGCATGACGGCGATGAAGTCGAAACTGGTCTCGGAAGTGAAGTAGACGTACGTGGTCGGGATCGATATCAGCATCGCGGCGACGATTATGGCCTTCGCGTGCCTTATCGAGAAGCGCGCGGACTTGGAGAAGTACGTCGTCCTGCTCAGGCGCTCCTTGGCGTTCTTCCAGCGCTGGCCCGAGGGCCAGAATACCCTGTTGCCAGCGAGGAGGATAAGCGCCGGGACGAAGGTCAGGGCCATCAGGAGCGCGATGACGACGCCGATGGAGACGATCCAGCCTATGGTCTTGACCAGGTCGAAGGTGGCGATGGACAGCGACGCGAAGGAGATGACGACCGCTATGCCCGAAGTCGTGATGCTCTCCCCCGCCCACTCTATCGACTTGCGCACGCCGTCCTCCCTCGAGCTGCCCTTCATGCGCTCCTCGCGGTACCGGGCGAGGAGGAATATCGAGTAGTCCGTGCCTGCCCCCAGCAGCACCGTCATCAGTATCGAGTTCGCCGCGTAGTGGATGCCTATGATGTAGAATCCGATGAGGAAGACCGCGCCCTGCGCGATGCCCAGGGCCAGGGCCATCGCGCCCAGCGAAACGAACGGCGTCACGAAGGACCTGAAGAAGATGCCCGTCAGTATGAATAGCAGGGCTATGGTGATGTAAAGCTCGTAGCTCGAGCCGTACGATATCTCCATGTCGTTGCTTATCGCCGCGTCGCCGCTAACGTAAGTGCGGAACGAGTAGCCGGACTGCGCCTTTATGTCGGCGATTATGGCCTTTATCTCTTTTATGGCCAGGGGGACTGGCTTGACGCCGCCGCTCTCGAAGCCCGTGTCCTTCTCGAAGCCGATGGTGATTAGCATGGTGTGATTGGCCGGGTCGATGAAGTTCTCCACGACGGCCGAGGAGAGCTTTATCGGGTACGTGCCCAGCGTGCCGTTGTTCACGATGCCCCACGTGAAGTTCTCGATCACGCCCTCGGTCGCGTTCCCCCCGAGGGCGTAGACCTGCTCGATGAACGCCGCCGGGACGGGGTCGGGCATCGGGATGGTGCTCAGAATCTCGACGGCGACGTTGTGCACGCGCGAGGTGCTGTTCCAGTTGGATAGGTTGAACCTGTTGAATAGCTGCGTGGTGATGTTTGCCGCCTCCTCGCCGAGGTTCATGGCGAGTATCTGCTCGGGGCCGGCGAGGGCGATGGCGCGGGACGCGCGCTCGTCCTTGCTTGACCCGTCGAACGAGGAATTGGAGAACGTGGCGTTCCAGTGCCTGAAGAACCTGCCCAGGTACTCGTAGAGCTTGCCCTTCATCTCCGCGTCTATGTCCGGGTCCGAGATCTCGGGCGCTATCGCGTCGTAGGCGAACGAGCTCTGAACGCTGACGTTGTTCCAATTGCTCAGGTTGAAGCGCCCGAGCATGTCCTCGGTCATGTTGCGAGCGTCGCTGTCCAGGCCCATCGTCGCGATGTAGGCCGGGGCAGCGACCGAGATTGCCGCCTCGGCACGCTGGACGCGCGTGGCGTTGTCCAGCGCGGCATTGCCGAACGTGCCGTTCCACTGCGCGAAGAAGAGGTCGTAGTATTCGTAGAGCTTGCTGAGCTGGTCGGCGCTGACATTGTAATCTGCGAACATCCTGCGCATCGTCTCGTAGGTGAAGTTGTTCTGGCGCGCGAGATCGCCCCAGTTGTAGATATTGAAATAAGAGAGCATGTCGACGCTCATGTTCAGCGAAGCGTTGTCCAGGCCCATCGTGGCGATGAAGCCGGGCGCGGCCAGCGATACGGCCGACTGCGCGCGCCCCTCGGCTGTCGCGTTCGCGAGAGTTGCATTGGAGAACGTCCCGTTCCACTGCGCGAAGAAGAGGTCGTAGTAGTCGTACAGCTTATCGAGCTCGTCCACGCTGACGTTGTAGTCGGCGAACATCTCGCGGATGGTGGCGTAGGTGAAATTGTTCTGCGCGATGACGTTTCCCCAGTTGTAGACGTTGAAGGCGGCGAGCATCTTATTCGTCATGTTCAGCGAGACGTTGTCCAGGCCCATCGTGGCGATGTATGCCGGGGCGGCGATGGATATTGCGGACTGTGCCCTCTGCTCCGCCGTCGCGTTCGTCAGCGTGACGTTGGCGAAAGTCGCGTTCCACTGCGCGAACCACACGTCGTAGTAGCCCATGAACATGGCCAGTTCCTGGGCGCTCATGTTCTGCATCGCGAACTGCGGGTAGAGCGTCCGGTAGGTGTAGTTGTTCTGCTCTGCCACGCTTCCTGCGTTGATGACTGTGAAGTTGCTCCTCACCGAGTCCATCAGCCCGAGCTGCGCCGGGTCCGTTATGGCCATGCCCCAGTATCCGAAGGACGTGTTCACGGCGTCGTTGGCCCGCGCCGGCGGGTTCATGACCAGCGCCACGTTCCCCTGCGTGGCGCTCCAGTTCTGGAAGAACGCGCCATAGTAGCCGCCGAGCGTCGCCTGGACGCTGGCGTTGGCGCCCATCATGGCGTAGTACCCGGGCAGCATCAGGTTTGTGCCGTTGAACGCTGCTATGTCGAGCTGTGCGATTGTAAACAGGGGGTTCATCGCCTGCTCGGTCAGCCAGCTCTGCATGTGCATCCCCGGGATATCGAAAAGCATGTGGCAGCTGGAGTTCGCTCCGTACCACGTCTGCGACGCGTAATCTGCGACCCCGTAGAACATCGAGTTGCTCATGTTCGTCTGGTTCCAAGCCTGCGCGACGTAGCTGCCAGTGCCGTAGAACATCATGCAACTGGCGTTCACCTGCTCCCAGGTCATGGAGACGTAGTCCCCCGTGCCGTAGAAGAGCTGGGCGCTGGCGTTCGCCTGGTACCATGCCTCGGACGAATAAGCCCCGAGGCCGTAGAAGAGGAAGGCCGTGCCGTTCGTCTGGCTCTCAAGCTCGTACACGGCCGGGTTCATCTCCTTGGCTATGGCGTTCATATACATCTGGTAAATCGTGTAGATGTCCATGACCGGATCCTCGGCTACGAGGAAGCGGATGTTCGCGCTCCCCCGGACGCGCTCCCCGAGCTGGTGGGCGAAATCCTTGACCTCGGGGGAGGTGACGTCGTCGGCCTCTATGACGACGATGATGGTGCTGTTGGCGAAACCCGTCGGAAATTCCGCCTTGATGATGTCGCTCGCCCGCGCTGCCTCGATGTGCGCGGGCATGAGCTTCGTCTCCTCGTAAGCCAGAATCTTGTCGACCTGCATGAATAGCGGCGCAGACAGCACGACGGCGACTATCCAGATGACCACTATCTTTTTCTTGTGCTTGATGACCGCGTTGGCGAGCCTTGTGAACGTTGCCATATTCCCACCACTAAGCCTTATCGGGCGCGACCTTGAAAAGGGCCCTTATATCGTCCGTTATCTCTTCGACGCTCAGCGACACGGCATGGACGAACTTGCGCCCGAGCGGGGTGATGGTGTAGAGCCTCCGATTCTTCTCGAAAACCGACTTGACGAGCCCGGCCTTCTCGAGGCTCCTCAGCGCGGGATATATCGAGCCCGGGCTCGGCCGCCAGTGGCTCTTCGTCATTTCCTTCAACTTGTCCATGATGGCGTAGCCGTGCAGCCTCTGATCGAGGACCAGCCTCAGGATGTAGAGCTTCAGGAGCCCCCTCTGCATGTCCTGGGCGACCTTGCTGTTTAATATATCGAATCTCGACATATCGGAACCCGATAGGGCATGCCGCCAGTGATATAAAAGCGTTTAGCCAGACGCGCGGGTTGCTAGCCTGGCCCACGCTGTCGGACCGTTCATCGGTTAATTATATCTACAATCATAACATCGCGCGAACCGAGGATTGTCGCATGCAGGGCGCCAGGCTAACGCCGACCGGCATCGTAGGCAGGGCGAGGGAGAGGGATGCTCTCCGCGCCGCGCTCGCCCGCGCCGTAGATGGGCGCGGCGGCCTCCTTACAATCGAGGGCGAAGCGGGCGTGGGCAAGACGCGCCTCGGCGAGGAGTTCCGCGCCCTCGCCGGCAGCGCGGGCTTCGCGTTCCTCTACGGCTCTGCATCGCTCGACTCCGGCGAACCGTTCATGGTCTTCTCCAGGGCCCTGCGCGGCTCTGCCGCCGAGGGGCTTTTCGCGTCGGACGCGAGCGCCCGTTTCGCGGCCGTCTTCGCCGTCGACGACTCCGGCGCGCTCCTATCGGAGTCCGCGGGCGGTGGCTCCTTCGACACCAGGACGCTCGCTGGAACGCTCGGCGCGGTCCAGTCGTTCGTACGCGACTCCTTCGGAGGAGGAGGAGGGCTGGGGAGGCTGGACTTCGGCGACACGACGATACTCATCGAGCACGGGGACGGCGTGCACATAGCCGCCGTCCTCGCGGAGGGCGAGGCGGACGGGATGCGCGAGGCCCTGCGCGACGCGGCAAAAACCATGGGCGGCGCGGAGCGGCGCCAGATAGCGGACTCGGTACGCGACCTTGCCACGAGGAGCTTCCCGCTGCGCAGGAGCCTCGAGGGCGTCAAGCTGGAAACCGAGCGCCTGAGGATAGCCGACGGCGTACTGCAGCACGTCTCCTGGATGGCCAAGGGGCGCCCCCTCGCACTCCTGGCCGAGGATCTGCACTGGTCTGACGAGGGGTCCCTCTTCGTGCTCTCCTATCTCGCCAGGAACATAAGGGACCAGAGGGTCGCCATCGTCGCCACTCTCAGGCCTGGCGAGGGCGGCGACCTGGCCAGGGCTCTCGATGGCATGGCCTCCGAGGGCACTGTCGAGAGGATTATGTTGGACAGGCTCGGAGCGACCGACGTCGCGCAGATCATCGATTCCGTCTTCTCGCCAAACTCGATCCCGTCCGAGTTCAAGTCCCGCGTCCACGCCGACTGCCAGGGGAATGCTTTTTTCGTCTTAGAGCTCATGCGCCAGATGTCGGCCGACGGTTCGATAGCCCTCAGGGACGGGGCCTACGCGCTCGCGCGCCCCGATTACGCCATGCCCGGGAGCGTCGAGGAGGTCGTGGCCCGGAGGCTCGATGGGCTCGGCATGGAGGCCATGTCGCTGGCCGAGTATGCGTCGTGCATCGGGCGCGAGTTCCCGGTCGCGGCGGCGGCGTCCCTGCAATCGCTCGGCGACCCCGAGGGGAGCCTTGCGGCGCTCGCGGACGCCCACATTGTCGCGAGGCGCGGGGAGACGGCCGAGTTCACCCACGCCTTCTTTCACGAGTATGTCTATCGAAACATAGCGGGCCGCTGGAAGGCTTCGCACCACCGCAGCCTCGGCGAATACTACGAGCGCGAGCACGCCGCCGACCTCGACGCCGTGGCTTACGAGCTCGCGAGGCACTTCTACCGCGGCGGAGAGAGCCGCAAGGCCGCCTGCTATTGCTTCAAGGCCCGGGGAGAAGGCCGAGGGGGCGTTCGCCGCCGAGCAGGCCATCAAATTCTACAGCGAGGCGCTCGAGTCCGTCCGGCGCTCGGGACAGTCCGCTGAGCGCGATGACATGGAGCTCGATACCCTAACGAGGATCGGCGGCCTCCTCGCCCTCACCTCCCAGTTCGAGAGCGCGACGGCGACGTACCTCGAAGCCCTGCGGATGGCCGGCGACCCTCTGAAGAAGGCCGCCATCCACCGCAGCCTCTCCGACGTGCAGATGCAGACAGGCGACTTGGACGACGCGATGAGAACCATTGACGATGGGCTCAGGCTCGTCGGGCCGGAGACGGCCGTACATTGGCTCCTGCGATTGCAGAACGTCCGGGGGCTCATATACAAGGGCGAGCTGAGGGAGGCTGCCGCCATCGGCGAGCGGGCGATGGAGCGCCTTGCCGGCCTCAAGGTCCCGGACAGGGACGTCTCGTCGTCGCACAATGCGCTCGGGGCAGTCTACATCAAGATGGGTGACTTCGCGCGGGCGAGGGAGCAGTACCTGAAGGTCCTCGAATCGAGCGGCAGGGCCAACGACCTCGCCGGCATGGCGAACGGCTACAACAACCTGGGGGCGACCTACCAATGGACCGGCGACCTGGAGGGCGCGGTCTCGAACTACAAGAAGAGCCTCACCCTGTGGGAAAAGCTGGGGAACCTCTACGGGATATCGTCGACCCTCAGCAACATAGGGGTCGCGCTCACAGACATGGGCGATTTCGATAGGGTCCTCGATTACCACAACCGCTCGCTGGCCATCCGGAGGAAGATAGGGAACCTCGAGGGCGTTGGAATCTCGCTCAGCAATATCGGCGCAACCCATTACAGGCGCGGGGAGCTCGACAAGGCTCTGCCCTACATGCGCGAGAGCCTCGACATCAGGCTCAGGCTGAACGACCGGATGGGCATAGGCAACAGCTACAACAACCTCGGCGACCTGTTCCTGTGGAAGGGCGATGTCGAGGCGGCGCTCGATTACATGCTCAAGGGACTGGCCATCGAGGAGGAGATAGGCGACCAGGAGGGTGTGGCTTTCTCGCAGGCGCACGCCGGCGTCATCTATATCGAGATGGGCGAGGCCGGCCCTGCCCGGGAAATGCTGGAGAAAGGCCTCGCTACGAGCCGGGAGATCGGCCTGAACGAGTACGCGCTGGTCGCCCTCCGCGGGCTGGTCGAGGCGTGCATTGCCGCGAACGACCTGCCGTGCGCCGAGGGCCATCTCGCGGAGGCCGAGAGGCTGACGGCGGAGAGCGAGCTAGACCTCGACGGGGCGGCGACAGGGAGGGTGAGGGGGCTCTTCCTCGCGGCGAAAGGAAATTACGCAGCGGCCATAGGGAGCCTGGAGGCGTCCGAGCGTCAGTTCGCCAAGCTCGGCGCTGCCATCCCGCGCGCCCAGGCGCTTTACAACCTGGGGTCCGTCCTGAGCGAGAGCGGTGATGATAAAGGAGGGACAGCACGCCTGCGCGAGGCACTGGCCGAGGCCGAGCGGCTCGGGCTCTCGCGCATGGAAAAGAAATGCCGCGAGCGTCTCGATTGAATGTCCGAGAGATTCTGCTCCCTGCCCATCAATGGAACGCCCCGACGAGGAACGCTATAAGTCCGATGAACATCGCAACGAGCGTCAGCGCCCGGTGCGTCCTGAGGTTCGGCGCCTTCCTTGATGCCATCGAGATGCCGGTGAAGGCGAGCATCGCGTCCGTGACCAGGACTACCATGAGATAGTAATAATCGAGATAGTACTGCGCGAACGATGCCTCGAGGAAGGGCAGCAGGCTGAAGGCGATTGCGGCCAGGTAAAAGACCGATGAGAAGCCCAGTGCGCCCCTTGTACCGAGCGCCGTCGCAAAGGACCTCACTCCCACGGCCCTGTCACCCTCGACGTCCTGGACGTCCTTCATTATCTCCCTCCCCGTGCCCGACAGGAACGCGATGAGCGCGATGACGATGATTGGCCTCGATAGCCCGAGCGACAGCCCGCCGCCCTGCTGGACGGCCGCGGCGCCGAAGACAAATGGTATGGCCATCGTGTAGGCGATGTAGAAGTTGCCGACGAGCTTCTGGCGCTTCAGGACCGCGTCATAGACGACCGCCAGGATGGCCGTGAGCAGAGCGATGAGGAAGCACGTCATGTTCACGAAGAACGAGCAGACTATCCCGAGCGGGAATAGGGCTGCGAAGACGACGAGCGCCGTGCGCCTGCTCAGCTCCCCGCGCACGAGCGGCCTGTCGGCGCGCCTGTTCCGGACATCGATGTCGTAGTCGAAGTAGTCGTTCAGGGCAAACGTGCTCGCCTCCAGGAGGAGCGCCGTCAGGAATGTCAGCGCGAACTTGTCAGCCGGGGGGAACGCGCCCGACGCCACGAGCGCGCCCACCGCCACACCGATGGCGAGCATGAGCCCGTGCTCGAGCCTCGTCAGCTCCAGGAGGGCCTTGGCCTTTGACATCAAAGGGTGGAAAGGGATGGGGGTATAAAGGGTTGCATCCGCGATGGAAACTTTACATGTGCTCGGAATATTTATATCGTGATATACCAATGACAACAGCTGATGATTGAATTGCCTGCGGGAAAGCGCTTGAAGAAAGTTGCAATCGTTCTGCTAGCTG
Organism: Methanobacteriota archaeon; assembly: GCA_016214785.1. GTDB lineage: Archaea > Thermoplasmatota > Thermoplasmata > SG8-5 > JACRNV01 > JACRNV01. The sequence continues at coordinate 3,031 of JACRNV010000004.1, read as the reverse complement.
TAATGTTCGTAAATTGCATGTTTTACTCGTTGCTCATGCCCATCTCGGCCCAACGATCGCGCGCATCCCCCATCGGGACCGCCTGGGAGAAGGTAAATTCGCTCGTCCAGGCTGAGGCGGGGTACGCGCAACCTTACAAGGGGAAGATATACTTCATCGGGGGGAGCAGCGTGCAGGTCTTCGAGCCGTCGACAGGGCAGTGGAAGGTCGTCAAAAACGATGGGATAGGCTACCAGCCTTACAAGGGGGGGAGCGCCATTGTCGGCGATAGAATATATATTGTCAATGGATGGTGCGAGGCAAGTTATTATTGTATCACCAATAATTCATTCTTTGATATCCCTAATCCAAATGCGACCCGGTTGGACGTCGCTGTTGGCAGGGTCGGCGAGACCATTTACGTATCGGGGGGATGGATAGGGGGGAATACGACCTCCACCACCACACTCGAAGCATACGACATCGATGCCAATGTCTGGAGGACCGTGGCGCCCATGCAGACTGGGCGGAAGGACCATGAGATGATCGGGGTCAACGGGTTGCTCTACGCAATCGGTGGAGTCCCTGGGAATGGATGGGGTGGTTACACCACGACGGCAGAGAAATATGATCCGCAGACCGACACCTGGTCCTATATCGCATCGACCCTGCATTCCCATCGCGAGCACGGCCTGGCCACGAACGGCGACAGCATCCTGATCGTGTCTTCCGACTGCGAACTTTACGACATACACCAGGACTTCTGGTCTTCGGCGCCGTTGATCAACGCCCAGGGGAATGGTTACGGCTATTTCGCGAGCGCTGGGACCTGGCTGAACGGTTACGCCTACTCGATAGGAGGGCGGACGGCGCCTGACAACTGGTACAGCGACGCCTATCGCCTCCAATTCCCTGCATCCAATGACACGGAAAATCCAATAGCCAACGCGGGTCGTGACATATCGACCTACACATCGGCCTATACCTGTCTAGATGGTATACTGTCCTCTGACAACACCGGGATAGAGAATTATACATGGTCTTTCCAGTACAATGGCTCTACCGTTTCCCTATTTGGGCCGGGTCCTTCTTTCGTTTTCTGGACCCCTGGGAACTACACGGTAGTGCTTAACGTAACGGACGCCGCCGGCAACTGGGCCACCGACAAAGTCACCGTGACTGTCGATGCAACAATCGTCACCCCGCCTGGAAATAACTCGGCTCAACCTCCCCAGAATAACACCAATCCTCAGAATAATACTACTCAAACCCCACAGGGCAACACGACCATTGTCCCGCCGAACAACAATACAAACCAGGATGACCCGCTGATAGAATGGTTGAGCGGCAACCTATGGGCCGCATACTCCATATTACTGGCCGGCATGATGACGCTCGTCCTCTTGATTTCGGTCGCCCTCTGGCGCGACAGGAAATCTCTACCCCCTCCCCCGCCAGTCCGTTGAAGGATCATATTGGGCGTGCGACCTTTATCTCACCCCCCTGGATGGGAGTTCCAATGAAAGGCATGAATTACACAGGCGCCTTGGGGGTAGCTCTATGCCGTTGAGGGAAGTGCGTAGCATCTCGTTCGACACATCATTCCTCCTCAGGCCGTCGTCGACCGTCGACAGAATAATCAAGAACCTCAGGCGCGACCGCGTCCCCTGCTTCATCACGACCACCGTGGTCTCCGAGCTCGAGCAGCTGAAGGTCTGGGGACGTATTTCGGAGGCAGAGTACGTCTTGGCCATGTCACGGTGGAAGCGCACGGGCGCCAGGGTCATAGACTTCAAGAACCATGTCTACTCCTCGCTGCTGAACCAGGAGTGCATCGCGTCCATGGGCGAGGAGCACGGCGTGTCCAAGAGGGACATAGCCAACGACTGCAACATCATCGTCACCGCGCTCAAGAACGGCGTCGACTTCTTTCTCTCTGAGGACTACCAATTCATCTCTAAGGTCACCGAGGCCGTGCCGGCGAAGATGGAGAGCAGCGCCTGCACCGAGTACCGGCAGATATGCGAGGGGGGGAGCTCTACAGCCTGAACAGCGCGACGTTCGTCCTCGCGTACAAGCGCGGGAAGATTGACATGGACGTGGTAGCGAGGGAGCGCAAGGTCATCCGCAAGCCCGGGAAGGGCCGGGGCGCGCACTACGTCATGCGGTAGTCGGTTGTCATTTCCAATACAACCCCCGATGTCCTTCAGGGCCAAGACAGTCCCCGTGAAGGCGGAGCCGGAGGCGATAATCCCCGCGCTCCTCGCAAAGGCCAAGGCCATCTACGACCAGAAGGAAGCGCCGGAGGGCTGCAAGGACTGCGAGCTGCGGGGGTGGGTGGTGAAGGGGTGCTATTAATGAGATCATTAGAGAATTTTACGTAAGATAAAAGTATGAAGCGGGCCTGAAGGGAGCCGTTCCAGACCCGAACCTGAAACTTGGAAGGATATGCCCCAACATTCGGTCCTGCAAACTACCCCTATTTCCCTTTATTTTTTGAAGATTTGCTAAGGCAATCTAGAGAAACTTTGCATATTGCTGGCTGCGTTATCATCACCCATATTCTCACCAAAATGTGTGTTTACCTGAAAAAAGCAGGGGGCAAAGTGCGCTAAGATGCTACAATATCCCTACGATAAGCGGGAGATGCGTAGCAGGAGCGAAAACATGAAACCCGACAAGGACAAGACGGACGAAGTTAAGCAGTGCCACGCCGTGGTGATAGGAGCGGACGACAACCCAGAAAACATCCAGAACCTGAACATACCCAAGGGAGCGACCGGAGCGCAGGTGAAGACCCAGCTGGGCAAGCCCTTGGACTACGTACTCCGCCGGCAGGAAAGCGGCGAAGTGATCCAGAACAGCGACGAGGTGTACCAGAAAGTCAAGGAGGGGGACAAGCTCCTCCTGAACCCGCTCACGAGGGTAGGGCAGGCTCAGTAAACCCCTTCTTTTTTTATTTTTTGGAGGTGAAACATGGAAAGCCTGGAGCCAGTAACCACGATTGACCCCACAAAACCGGTTGTAGCAATTCCAGTCAGCTATGAGCCTG
>JACRNV010000006.1 GCA_016214785.1 Methanobacteriota archaeon | reverse complement strand
AAAGCGCGCCGCTTCGCGGCGCGCACCGCCGAGACGCCATTGCCATAGACACCTAAAAACATAGCCCGGTTGGCCGGTGCCCGCTCGCCCTACATCCCCAACCTAAAAGGATGGGGAATTAGGGCGCGGCAATCACATTAATAAGAATATTAGCATAACAAGACTGTTTATGAGAAGTACAGCTCCAATAAAAATTATATTATCGTATGAATTGTGTATTATAAGAAAATAATTGATTAAAACGAAAATCGTAAGGAGTAGAACAACCCAAATTATTAATCTATATGATGATTTATTTGATTTTGGAATGGAATGTTCCCCGCTGCTATTACTAGATGGCAATGTTCATCACCAATCAGATATTATCTAGAAGATATTAATAATTTGGTAAAACATGGAAAACCCGTATATAGCCTCGTCAATCAATGTTGTTTCACTAAATTGTTGGCGCGCCCTGCTTGTACCTTCCCAGCATCTCTTCCTTCTCCTCTCCGATGTACTGGCCGATATCTATGCCCGCCTCCAGATTGCAAATAGATACTGTCTCGAATTTCATGGACTTATTGTTGTAATCTATTATCACAAACATAAGAAACTATTTATATTACAATCGTATTACATGTTTTGATTATGACAATAGATATCGGCAAATTCAGTCACTGCAGACCGGAATACCCGGTAAAAAGGCGAGGCAAGGATGGCTTCAACCCGCTGGTCAGGGTGCCCCCTGGATTCCAGGAGACAGCGCTCAGGGTGAGGCATCTCGACAGCGAGCTGGACAGGTTCGTCCTCACCGCTAAGGACCTCTTCGACCTCGTGGCGGACGCCTTCTCTGTGAATGTCCACTATTCGACTGAAATCGAAGGCAACCCGCTCCCTCTGGAGGAAGTGAAAAGGATAACCAGGAATACTTTTCGTGGCATGAGGGAGCCGAAGCCGGATGCCCCGATGCAGGAGATAATCAATCACCTTTCGACATGGCTGATGCCCGGATACTACAAGTTGCCCTGGGCAAGACAGAAGATAATTGACACACATAAATTCCTCGTCGGCCACGACCCAAGATCAGACCCCGGCGCGTTCAGAACGGATGACCGAAGCGTCCAGAACGATGAGGGGATCGAGTTCTTCATCCCCGCGCCAATGGAACGAATAGAAACCGAGATGGACTGGTTGCTGCGCTGGATCAACGAATATTCAACAGGATACGACCCGCTCGTGTCCGGGCCATTGATATTTCACGAATTTGAAAGCATTCATCCTTTCAAAGATGGAAACGGCAGGACGGGCAGAACACTGTTTCATGCTTACCTGAACAATTCCGGATTGCCCAATGCGTCGTTGTGCAAGATCGAGCAGCATCTGTTAGGCAACAAACAACTGTATTACGACATCCTGGCTTGGACAGACAAACAACTGGAATATACGGATCTGATAGACTATATGTCTCAAGCAATATTAGAGAGCTACGAAGAGGCAGTGGAACTGTTTTCAGGGAAGGACATATTGAGCAAAGAGATGAATGAAACTGCCCGCAGATTGATTATCAGAGCAAAGAAGGAAGGGGACTGGTTCAGCGTTACCGACGCTGTAAAATGGATTGGCGGGCTCTCGTCGGAGACCGTCCGCCTGCGCCTGAACGAATTCGTCGAGATGGGCGTGTTAGAGGCAGATGGCCACACAAGGTCGAAGAGATATCATTACTCGAATCCGTTGTCGATGGCGCAGTCAGCGATGCGAAAGTAACACTTGTGTGCCACAGCGATTTGAAAGAGGCGCACGACCTCACTCTTGCCTGTACCTTCCCAGTATCTCTTCCTTCGCCTCGCCGATGTACTGGCCGATGTCTATGCCCGCCTCCCGCGCCACCAGCAGCGCCGCCACCTCTATCTCCACGTCGGCCTCCTCCTGCTTCCTGTTCACCGCGGCGATGGCCTCGCGCTTGTTCATGCGCTTCGCGCGCGATATCTCGGCAACGAGCCTCTGGAAGAGCGGCGCAGCCCCCCCTTCCTGGAAGAGCTTTTGCGACGGCGCGAAATCGATTGGCACGCTGACGTCGGCGACTTTAAATGTCGGGGTGAGCGTGCCGTCGGAGAGCGCGAGAAGCTTGGCCTTCACACCGGCCTCCATCATCCTCTGGGCGTCCTTGGGCGAGAACCAGCGCTTGTTCATCGAGGCGAACATGACGAACTCGCGCTCTCCGAGCTTCTCCGAACCTTTGGCCTTGAAAATCGCCGCTATGGCCGTCTCAAGCTCCCCCATCCTTCTCCCCCATCAGCTTCGAGGCGCTGACAATCTGACCCGCGACGCCCTCGCACGGCTGCAGAGAGCCAGCGACGTAGACCTTGAACCCCGTCTCCAAGGCCTTCTTGAGAGCCGAGCCCGCGGCGTCGCTCCCCGATTGCCCGAATTCAGCGATTATAAGCTCCGCGTACCCGTGCTCCTTCGCGAAGGCGAGCACGTCCTCGGGCTTTGGGCATTCGTGGCCGCCCCACAGGAGGCAGCCATCGTGGAACTCGAGCGAGATTATGACGTCGGGCGATATCTCGGCGATCTTCGCGAGCGCGTCCAGGTCGGGAAGGCGCTTGGAGCATGCCAGCAGACGGACTGCGCCGGACATGAAGGGGTCGTAGAGCTCGTTGGGGCCGTCGATGCCGACGTCGAACCAGAGGTCCGAATCCCCCTCGGAGAGCTTCTGCATGACCTTGAACTGCGGCTCCTGCCCCTCGATGGCGTCCAAGTCGAGGACGAGGATTGTCTCGTGCTCCTTCGCGAGCCTTTTGAGGACGTAGAGCGGGTCCGGGAAGTCCATGGGCTCGTAGCGGTCGCCGGAGCGCTGGACCGCCTTGCCACGCCGGATGGAGAGCGCGGGGATGGTCATCATCGCACGAGGGAAGCGCTGAGGGGAGATAAAATATGCGATTGAAAGAAATCTTTATAGACCTACTATCGCCTTATATCGTGAGATGAAAACCGCATTATTAAAAGGGGAGTCGATTGTCAAAGAGGGGGTGGCAAATCGACAGGCCGGCTTTGAATCGGTCGGCGGCCATCTTTATCTAACGTCGAAGAGATTGATTTTCGAATCGCACGATTTCAATTTCCAGACGGGAATTACTATTATTGACATAAATGACATTGCCAACGTAGGGAGCTCGTTCCCGAACGCCTTGAAAATCGAGACGACGGAGAAAGCGCGGGTGTATTTCATCTGCCGGAAAAGGAAGGAATGGGTCCCAGAGATTGAGAATGTCAAAGAGAAGATAATTGGCAATTCCAATGGGAAGTGGAATAAAATATTGAGAGAGGAAGAATTTTCACCCTTAAAGGAGGGTTGAACCTACTTCAGGCTCCCTATCCTGTCAGTCATCCCCCTTGACTTGTAGTATTCCTCCCGGAGGACGTCCATGTATATCGTGTCGCTGTACTTGCCATTCGCGATGGTGTTCTCGCGAAACCTGGCCCCCACTTTGAAGCCCATCTTTTTGGCCGCGGCCACGCCGCGCTCGTTCGCGCTCTGCGTCCAGAGCCTGACGGCCTGCAGGCCGCGCTCCTCGAAGAGGTAGTGGAGCATCAGCTCGTGGGCCTCCTGCGAGTAGCCCTTCCCCCAGTGCTCGTGGCCGGTCACAACCCCGATTGTGGCGTCCAGGCGCGGCGTTCCCTCGTGGTAGCCGATGTGGCCGATGAGCGTGCCGTCCAGCTTCTCGATCGAGAAGTCTGCGGAGTTGGGCCTCTTCGCCGCCTTCTCGAACTTCTCCTTCATCATCGCCGCGGTGTTCGCCATGGGCAGCCTCTGGTTCCACGCCTGGGTGCGCAGGTCGTTCTTCAGCGCCGCGAAGTACTCGTAATCGGAGTCCTTCATCGGCCTGAGGCGCACGAGCTTCCCCTCGAGCCTCTCCATCAGGAGAACCTCCCGAGGGAGCGGAACTCGACTTCCGATTGGTCTGGCTCCTTTTGATTCATGCCTTCGCCCCTCCATAATCCGCCTTCACGTAGATATATGTTACTCAGGCCCTATCCGTAGACGTAGTGGCTGTGGATAGGGTGGAAGGCGTAGTCCGTGACCGCCCGCCTATGTATCAGCTCCTCATGGAAGACCAGGAAGGGTATGCCGACTGCTAGCGGCAGCATTATCGAGAGCCCCATCAGCTCAGGTGATATACGGGAGTATAAGGACAGATGCGCCGAGACGGGCCGAGTCGCGGATGTTGGTTGGACAAGTTGGATCCCCGCTGCAGGTTGCGAGCCCGACCGCGCCGACGTCGTCAGCATCGCCCCCGTGTGCAGCACGATCTTCAGGCCGAGTGAGAAGTTCTCCAGGCCGCTCAGCGACATTTTCGCCCGCATCACCTCGCTCGAGGCCATCCTGATATTGTCTAAGGTCTCCCCAATGTCCTGCCTCATCACGGCTATCATTGCCGCGGCCGCATCGAGCCTTGTCAGGAAGAACTTGTCCATCAAGATGCTCGCCGCTTTGAACCGCTGCGCAAGCAGGTCGAAGTCCATTTCGGAGGCTGTCAGCAGCGCCGCTGCCGTATCCCTGTTCGCGCGGTTAGCCTCCCCTGTATCGCACGCATCTATGACACCGAGGAACTTGCCGAACCTTGCAGACACCTCTTCGGGTGTCTCCCCCTCCGCGCACTCGAGCCCGAGCACCGCGAGCGCCGCCACAGCGATGTTTCTGCGGAGCATGTCCAGCGCCGTCATGTGCCTCAATATCACGTCAGCACTGCCCCCAGCGCTCGAATAGATGATTATGGTCGCCCTCTCGACGCTGTTGGACTCGTCGTAAATGCCGTACCTCGCGCAGTAAATTTTATCCTTTATTGCAGATATCTCTCCGGGACCTATCGGAGGATTCCCGCTCAGCTCCAGCATTGCGAGCGTCTCGGCCGCGATGATGATGTTCTCCTTATGCAGGTTTCCGCTCAATGCTTTGAAATACCGTTCGAAGCACGCGGCGACCTCGTTCGCGTTTTTTGCAATTCCAGACAGGCCGATCGCCGCCGCGCGGAGATGTATCTCCTCGACCCCCCCGAGCCTTGGAGACAGCATCTTCAGGATGGCCTTGGCTCTCACCGAGCGTTCCTTGAAAACACCAGAGACCGCATCCATCTGGCCCATGAAAGTCTCGTATTCGAGGTCTCCCACCCTCGCCAGGCGCGGCGCGAGCTCTTGCATCGCATCCCTTCCTGCATAGGTTATTTGGACGTACCTCCCCGAATCTGTCCTAAGGCACTCCGCAACGGTGGGCCTTGTCGCTGTCTGCAGTATCTTCGATCTCAGCTCCACCGACTTTTGGGTGAGAAAATTTAGCCGCCTCGTCCGGTCCTCGTAGCGCATCTTATTGGGGGATCCCTTGGATGCCATAAACCCGCTTAGTCTGCCGGATTCTGAGCTAAGCGCGGCTAGCTCCGCCTCGACCGACTTCCGCTCCTCTACGACCTTCATTAGCTCGTCCTTCAAGGCTGAGGTCGGGTCCTCCTCAAGGACCGCCTTGATGTCCGCGACCATGCCGAGCCTAGCCAGGCAGTCCAGTGTGGCATTCGCGACCCCTGTGTCTCCTTGGTCGATCCTAATCAGACCGTCATAAATGTCCTTGCACTTCATCGCGGACCGCCTCCATCGAAATCCACCAGCCTTATCGCAACGTCGCCGACGGCTTTCTCCGTTGGTTTAAGCACCAAGTCCAGCCCATCAGAGGAGCGTTCAGTCCTCCCGCACGGATCCCCCATCAGCGCCATCTCGTACCTCGCCGCCAGCTCCGAGCGCCTTCCTGCTATCGTCTGTGTAGTGCTGACGAGCCTCGCCCGTTCGGTCATGAGCAGGTCTAGACCGAACATGAACTCGTAGAAGTTTCTCCCGAATTGGCGCGCGAGTTTCGTCCTTACCTGCTCCTCAGTCTCGTAACACCGCCATTCTATGTCGTCGACGTCAGCGAAGTGTATGGTCCCATTTGGCGCCACGACGGAATCTTTGTCGAGCCAGACATCGTCATAGTCAAGGAGCTCGAATCCTTTGGGCCCTCTCCGAGCCGTCCTCGCCCCTATGGTTAATGCCGCAATTCCTGAGGCGATGAATCTCTCGATGAAGGCGTCGTGCTGCTCCGGAGTCTCGATACCAAATGCCTTGAGAACCGTCTGCGGTTTAACGCCCAGCGGTGCGTCCGAGTGGAAGTAGAGGCGCACGTCCGACGGTACAATCCGCACCTCTTGGAACCAGCCGCCCCTGTATTTACGATACCAGTACGTTCCCTTGCATGCTTTCACTGTCCAGTCAGGAATCCTGTTGTATGCCATCACGGGGCAGAGCCAGAAGCCGTTTATGCACTGCGGTCTGCCTGCCTCCGTGGCCATCTCCGTTATCTCTAGCGAATCCCTCGGCCCCCCCACCCCCGATGCCCCCCACGGGCCGTTGCCGAACCACAGCTCGCCCGTCATCACCGGCGCATGGTACGCCCTCTCCCGCCAGTGGTCCGCCAGGTTAGCCCCTGGCCAGGTCCCCGAAGGGCTCATGCCACCGATGTCCGTGAAGCCAAACATCGGCGAACGCGTGCCCACCCCTTTAACTGAAAGGTAGTACCGCAACGGAGGAAGGTCGACAGTGGCACCCGGTAACAGTATCGTGCGGTTGTCGTCGGGTATCCCTTCCATCTCCTCGCAGCGAAGGCCCATCGGCGCCGCCCCCACGACGCTCTCCGGCAGAAAGACCTTTGAGTGGAACCGGGACAGGATGTGGCGCGTGTTCCTTGCCTCGCGCGTCTCCTGGTCAGCGTCGAAGAGGATTATCTTCTCCCTATATTTTCCTAGGAGTCCGACCGCCACCCTACCATCTCCTTACGATATCCTTCTTCACGCGCTTCGTCCTCATGGTCTCGACGTACATCTCCCCGATGCTCCTAAAGCCGAAGAAGGTCGACACCGTGAGAGAGGCCAGGTTCCAGTCCGCAATCTCCAGGACGACCTCGCGCACGCCCAGCTCGCGGACGATGTGGAGCCTCGCTCGCATCATCTCCTTGGCGAGACCCCTTCCGCGGAGCTCGGGCGCGACCGTGAGCGTGTGAAAGCGCGCCCTGTCCCCCGTCAGCGTTGCGAACGCGAAGCCCACTATCCTGCCGCCCACTACGGCGACGACCCCGATATCCTTCGTGTCCAGCAGAGACTGCATCCATCTCTTCGCCTTGACCTTATATACCTTCTGGGCTATGGCCGAGACCTCTTCGAGGTCGGACTGCGCCATCACTCTTATCGTAGATGCATCATAAGGCAGCTGCGGAATGCTCGAGAGGGTCAGGACCTTGGACGTCTCGAAGATATTGTAGGCCCGCACATTTTTAAGGAGAGGTTTGTTCGTCCCCCAATCGTCGTAGGTGGACACGTCGCCCTCCATCTCGTGCTTGACCTCGGAGAAGAAATCCTTGGCTCCGATGTACTTTCGCAGGGGCTCGTTGACCTTGAAGCTCTTGCAGAATATCGCCCCTGTCTTTACATCCCTGTGGTAAACCGCCAGGCCAGCCAGTCCGGTCTTCGATACAGCCACAGCCACCCTGCCACCCGACAGTAGTGCCTTCCTTGCGAAGTCCTCGAGGAAGTCCCCGAAATACATTGAGGCCTCGTTCGCGAGGTGAGGGAACTTGGATATCTTCCGTATCCTGAATATTTTTACTGTATTGCCGATGTCCAATACGACGGTGCGCTTGCGCCAGCGAATCGCGTAGTACGCGAGGTAGAGCAGGGCCGCTGTGCCAATTATTCCTAGGATGATCATGGAAAGGGATATCCATTCTATCTGCCGCTCGTAGGATGAGGACGTGACGTCGTAACTCTCTTTCCAGGTGAAGGACGAGCTGGCCCCTTGCCATGAGCCTGTGTCTTGCTCCTCGTACCTCTCGGCGATGATGTATCCAGTCTCCTTGTCCATGTAATACTCATCCCTGAACGTGTATGCGAAATTGCCGTAGGCGTCGTTCCGATGCCCGCTGCCGTACGCCACGAGTTCTATTGCCTCCCTGGGAAGCCAGTCTGACCATACTACGGCGCTCTTAGACCTCACCGTGAACTCCTGATCGAGGATGACGAGCTGCTGCCCGACGGAAATGCTCGGTGGCACCCAGAACCAGATGCTCGGATTCGCACCGTATGCCACGTCGAGGTCGTAACCGTAGATATACTTCCGCGTAGCCGTCGAGAAGGAGAAGTTGCCGGACACGCTCTGTGGGCCGGTCTTCGAATCGTAGGAGTCGTAACTCCACTTGTAGTTGAACAGAATCTCGGTCTTTTCTCCCTCCGTCGAAACCACGTCGTACCGGCCGTGCGAGGTCGTCTTCTCCCACCAGCCCTCGTACCCGCCCTGTCCGTTCGTGACCTCCTGGACGAAATCGTAGGAGAAACTATCCCCCTGCTGGGGCATGGCCAGTCCCACTGGTGCGAGCGCTGTCATCGCGAACAATACCACCATCAACCGAGCCATGATAGCAGTTCCCTTGTCTATCCGGGGCTTCCCACGTAAACGAGCTTTGCGCATCATCTTCAGTGAGTAATGATGAGTTTAGTATTTTAGTGTTTCATAGGATTACCCGGGGATATCCCGCCTTAGCCTCAGTTCGCCAGTATCCATTCCATCAGGCATGCCTCCTGAAGTACTCGGAGCGGAGCATGTCGAACATGAGGCCGTCGAAGAACTTGCCGTCCCGGACGCCCACGCGGCGCATTGCGCCGGCCTTCTTGAAGCCCAGCGACTCTATGAACGATATCGATGCCTTGTCCCAGTCGTTGGCATAGCAGCTCATTGTATGAGCGTGGGAGCGCTTGAAGCACTCGCGCATGAGGAGCCGCGCGGTCTCCTTGCCGTAGCCCTTTCCGCGGAACTCGGGCCAGATGACGAAGCCCGCGCCAGGCGACCATGTGTCCCAGCTGGCGGAGTAGCTGCCGAGGCCGACGAACTTGCCGTCCTTGGACATTAAAGCGGAAACGATGTTGCGCGGCTCCTTCCCCATCTCCTCGATTTTGGCCTTGACCTGGGCGAGGGACATCGGCGCCCACGGCGTGTGGAAGTCGAGCATGTCCGAGATCTCGAGCCGGCAGTCCTCGTTCTGGCGGCGGCGTATCTCGTCGAGCATCGGCTCCTCGACAGAGCGCAGGTCGACCTTGTCAGATTGCGAGAACTTCGCGGGCATGATGCCCGGAGAAAGGGCGCGGCGTAGAAAAAGGTTGCCATCAGGCGTCGAAGTAGTGGTAGTGCTCCCACTCCGACACGTGGGCGCAGTACATGCGCCACTCCTTCCTCTTCTCCTCGTAGAATGCCCCGAAGAGGTCGGGGCCGAGGGCCTCTTTCAAAACGTCGTCGGAGAGCATCGCCTCCACGGCGTCGCCGAGCGTCAAAGGCAGCCCCTTGATGCCCATCTGCTTCCTGCGCTCCTTCGGTATCCTGTGGATGTTCTCGTTGATGGGGTCGCCCGGGTCGAGCTTGCGCTTTATGCCGTCGAGGCCGCACCAGAGCAGGAGGCCGTGCGTGAGATAGGGGTTGGAAGTCGAATCGGGGTGCCTGACCTCGACCTCGGAAGTGCCGCTCATGCCGGCGGCGGGAATTCGGACCAGGGCCGTCCTGTTCATCGGGGACCAAGCCGCGAATATAGGAGCCTCGAACTCGGGGACGAGGCGCTTGTAAGAATTGACAGTTGGATTCGTGATGGCGGCCATGTAAGGCGCGTGCTCCAGGATGCCGCCGATGTAGTACCGCGCGGCCTGGCTGAGCCTGTGCTTGTCGTCGGGGTCGTGGAACAGCGACTTGCCCTCGCGCGCGAGGTACTGCTGGACGTGCATGCCGCTGCCTGCGTCGGCGAAGACGGGCTTGGGCATGAACGTCGGGACGAGCCCCTGCTTGGAGGATATCTCCCTCGCCAGCTGCTTGTAGCGCACCACGGCGTCGGACGCCAGGACGGCGTTCGGAAGCGCCCTGTACTCTATCTCGAGCTGGCGTGCGCCGCACTCGTGGTGGTGGTACCTGATGAGGTACCCGAGACCTTGCAGGACGGAGGAAAGCTCGGACCTCACGCTCTCGAATTTATCATGAGGGGGTGATGCCAGGTATCCTTTGCCGGGGCGGTCGTGGCTGCCTGGCTTCTCCATCTGCCTGTACGAGCCGGGGCCGTAGGGCATGTCCCTGTTGAAGGCGGCGTTCTCCTCGATGGCCTGCGCGGCGCTCTCGAACAGGAAGAACTCGAGCTCAGCGAACATCCAGCACTCCGGGAAGCCCTCGGCCACCGAGCGCTCCGTCGCCCGCCTCGCCAGGCCCCTGGAGTCCATGGAGGACGGCTCCCCGTCTACCGTCCGGATGTCGCAGAGGATGGAAGCGTGGTCGCGCCCCTGCATGTAAATGAAGGTCGATGGATCGGGGAAGGCGAACATGTCCGAGTGCTTGGGCGTGGTCATTCCGCGCACGGCGGCCCCGTCAAAAGCGACGCCGTGCTTCCAGACGGAGCCCTCTGCGAACTCGTAGCCTGGAAGCGTGAGCGTCTTCAGCCGCCCGTCCATGTCGAGGAACTGGCAATCCACCCACTGGATGCGCTTCTCGGCGACGAGCTTCCCGCATTCTTCCTGAGACGATGCCATCATGCGCTCGCGCCATCCTGGAGCTGATATATATGCCTTATGGGTGAACCCCAGGGAATCTCCCCGGGCCAGGCAAAATGCCCATGAAACCCTCTGTTCCGTCAGGCTGCGGCGCAGCGATCGCACGATAGCATTATATATTACCGAGCAGATGACAATGCATGGTCGACGTGAACCAGCTCCTCTTCGACTTCCTGCCCAAGATCGGCGTGGCCATACTCTGCGGCAGCCTCATAGGGTTCGAGCGCGAGCTCAAGGAGAAGCCCGCCGGCCTGCGCACGTACGTCCTCGTGACTCTCGGCGCCTGCCTCTTCCAGCTCGTCGGCATGGAGCTCACGCGCGTATGGGTCGGCGCGACCGACCCGACGCGCGTGGCGTCGCAGGTCGTTACGGGCATCGGATTCCTGGGCGCGGGCGCCATCATCCTCTCGCGCGGCCACGTCAAAGGCATGACGACGGCGGCGACGATATGGTTCAGCGCCGGCGTGGGCGTCGGCGTGGGCTCGGGGCTCTACGAGCTCGCCATCCTGATCACCCTTGTCGCCGTGGGAGTGCTCGTCCTGCTCACGAGGGTCGAGAGCCAGCTGCACACGAAGGACAGGCACGATTACAAGTGCTCGGTCCTGGCCATCTGCGAGGGCGCGGACGAGAAGGTACTGGCGGCCCTGGCGAAGCACGGTCGCCGCGTGAAGGTCACCGGCCTAAGCAAGGGAAAGGGCATCTGCGAGATATCCTTCACGGCGCGCGAGGACGCCGAGGAGCTGGCGGCCCTCCAGCGGGAGATGACCGCCATCACGCCCGAGCTGACGTTCAAGAGCGAGATGGCGGAAGATGGGTAGAGCCCACATACAAACTTAATATACACCAAAATCATTAGCACACTGCCAGCGAGGCCCGTAGCTTAGTCCGGGTCGCGAGCTTCCGCAGAAGCGAGCGAGAGGACTAAGCGGAGGGCCCGACGAGCAGTGAAGTCATAGTAAAGGGCCCGTAGCTTAGTCCGGTGGAGCGTCTGGCTCATATCCGCGCGCACGATACGGGCGCGCGGCCGGAAACCAGATGGTCGCAGGTTCAAATCCTGCTGGGCCCACTCCATTTTGGGTTTGAGTCCATAACAAAAATATATAATTATCGATACAGTAACGCTGGGCCCACTCCATTTTGGGTTTGAGTCCATAACAAAAATATATAATTATCGATACAGTAACAGTAACTATAGGATTGATTAAATATTACCTAATCAATCATAGTGACCATGCGAAACTTAGAAAAATCGAGACGCCGGAGCGTATCCCATGCCATTAGATGACGTTCGAAAAATATTGTCATCGCTACCGAAAGACAAGGCAAAGGACTGGAAAGAGATAGTCAGATGGTTCGCCAGGACCTTCAATCCCACGCCCTCGGAGGACCTCATGGCAAGGCTCACGGCCAAGGCCGTATGGCCCAAGGGCGCGGAATCCCATGTGGATGCTGTGAAGCAGATGATACGCACTGGGCGGCTTCCCAAGGGCATTAGGAGCGAATATAGGCGAAAGCTCGAGGCTTTGGACGTTGTAAGCAAGCAGCGCAGGGGCGTATATCTCGTAAATCCAGTTTACCTGGCATCCGTCGGCAGAGCGTTAGAGGCGGAGCGTGTCCTAAGACCGGCTAGGACTTGATCCCAGCCTGTTCCTTAGTCGTCTGGCCATGCGTTTGCGCCGACCAGTTTTAGTGGACACAGTACTGCAAGATGGGCTAACGGATAGACTACCGCCTGTAAAAAGCGCGGTAAGGAAACCTGTTCCATCGAATTAAGCGAAAAAGGAGTTTATGACACATGAGCGTGAATAGTAGGAATGTTGTTTCATTCTCCGCGCATATATTCAGACGGAAAGGCATGCCTTAACCCGATAGCAAATCTGTTATCAAGAACTCGTCGGCATACGCAATACTGCGACCAGGGCATACTACCGGATGCCAAAAGG
>JACRNV010000019.1 GCA_016214785.1 Methanobacteriota archaeon | reverse complement strand
CCACACCGAGAGCCGCAGACCGCTATTGACATGGCCAGCGACGGAAGAATCAGCTTCGGGGACTCCTCAAAGGTCTCTGAACGACTTCGCCAACTAACCTTTGAGGATACCCCACCATTTATGGTGGGGAGCACTCATTAATTATAAATTTTTAAAACCGAGTCGAGATGAACAATGGATTAGAAATATGTATCTGGCATTAACAAGTTATGGCAATATTCTACAAATTCTTCCTTTATTTTACTTGCCTTTAAATCGAATTGGTATATTTGACGAAGGTTATAGATATTTAAAAGAAATAGCAAAGGATGGGGTGACTATTAGTTTATCTAAAGAAGAATACGAATCTGGTGAATCATTTAAATTAATCAAAAATTGGAGGTATGATTTACCATCCTTCTATCGTGAAAAATATGGTGGCGAAGCAGAAAAACTTATTCTAAAGTTAATCACAATTGAAAATGACTATTTTTACTCACGCAGTAAATGTAGAGAACCTATAGACATAGTAATTGATGCTTTAAAATTAAGGAGAATTATTTTTCAACACGGATTTATCAATAGAATAGACGAATTATTCCCTAAGACTCATAAACAGGTATTGTTAAAATGTTTCAGGGAGATGCCTTCATGGTTTTAAAATTAAATCATCCTGAATCTAAAGAGAATATACTAAAGAATAAGCTAAGAAATAAATCTAGAGTTTTAAATCACTTACCCCTTATACGAAAAAATGTAAATAATATTAGAAGGGGTAAAATGATTGGCATAGGGCTTATTGAATTTCATTGTACAGATTATTGTGACTTGAATTGTTTCTATTGTACATATAGATCTAGAGATCCCTTTCATTTTCCATATAACAAACTCAATAAAATTCTCGATTTGAATCCAAAAGGAATAGTAATCTCAGGAGGTGGTGAACCAACATTATATCCTAGCGGGAGACATAGTTTCGCTGATTTAATCAATTATTTTAAGGTGAAAAATAAAGATATTAAACTTGGTTTAACAACCAACGGTGCATTTGTTCCAAGAGGGGATTGGAAGAAAAATCTTTCTTGGATTAGAATTTCAATTGATGCTTCTACTGAAAATACATTCAAATCATTAAAGGATGGGGAATATCAGACACGAATGAACACTTTACTCGAATATCTTTGCGAGCCGATACCATATGTAGGGGTCGGATTTGTATATAATAGATTTAATATAACTGAAATTGCGTCGTTTATTGAGAAGATTTTTTATTTCGTGTCTAATAACTTGGGAACCGCATATCTTGATAAATTAAATATACAATTTCGACCATGTTGTCCTATCCAGAGTTGTATATGTCCATCGCCTCGTTATCATGAATATTCAATTTTGATGACTCCAGATATGTTGACTTGGTGGCGGAACTCAATGAAAGAGGAAATTAGACGTATAGAAACACTTAGGAAACATAAATTAATTAAAAATTTCATTGATAAAAATACCAATTTTTGGGAACTTTTGGTTGTATCTAAAATTAAAACTATGCCTAAATTTAATAATTGTTACCTCTCTTTAATACGATTTTTAATAAGAGCAAATGGGAATATATACCCATGCGTTATGAAAGCGAGTAATAAAACACCTCCAATTGGTAATTTATTAAAAGATGATTTAGGGATGATTAATCATAGGCAAAAAGGATTCTATCGGTTAGACTCTACATTATGCCTGGGTGCCACATCATGTTGTAGACTCGATGGGATTAAAAATAGTATTATCGAAGCACATTATACTTTGAGTAGAACGTATTCAATAGAGGATATGGACCCGTTTTTCTAATACTGAAAAAGCCCTAAAAATCTACGTCCCATATGATACTTGATATAGTTCGAATTATTTGAAAAATTACATTTTAAGTGTAGAACTGTCAAACTAGAGCTATACTTTTATTTCCATGCCATCATATCCAAAAACAAAGTTAATATCAGAATATTTCCTTATCATACTTTTAAGATATTTTTCGCCCCAATAATTAATCTGCCCTTCTTCAATATGGGTTAATATTACTTTCTTAGGTTTTATCTCTTTCAATCTACACATTAGAGTTTTAAAAGAGATTTCAGAGGGGTCATCCGAAAATAATCCACATTCATGTATTACAAGGTCTAGATTATTAAAATTAATATATCGATTAAAACTAATTGTATCGCAAGGAGCATAAAGAACCTTTTTCTCACCACATTCAAATAAATATGCATAGGTATCAGACACCTTACCTCGATATCCGATTACTTTAACTGTTATATCTTTAATATTTATTTTCTGCCCATCTTCAATTAGATGTAACTTTCCTGTTTTCTGAATATTAACAAAATAATCAATTACTGGAAAATTTTGTTTTAATGTTTTATAAACATTTTTTGGGATGTAAATATGTACCATTTTATAGGATACATTCCCTTTCTTTTTACAATTTGCTTCAAGGATAATTCTTAATCCAAATGTATGATCCGGGTGCCAATGTGTAATAAATAGATTATCCACTTGTTTAATATTTCTACGATTTACTGAATCGCCAATATCCTCTCCACAATCGATTAGGGTATTGATGTCATTAACAAAAAGAGAACTACAATTTCTTTTATATGGTTCTCCATTTCTACGCGCTTTTTTACATACTGTACACTGACAAAATGCTCTAGGTGTGGGGTTCGCACCTCCAGAACCTAAAATTGTGAACTTCATACCAGTGAATATATTTCTATACTTATTAAGTTATTGAATAATTAGTAATGTACTGCACAGGAAAATAAGGAACGGAAATGAGCCGTCGCCCAATGCCGAGGCAATTCTCGGGCGATAAACCGAGGGTCGCGTTAAGAATAGCGCAACACATCTCGTCATCGCAAGGATTATATCCACTCACCTCTCTGCGCTTAACGTGACCAAGGTCGGCCCGCAGGACATCATCGGCTATCTGCGCGACGTGAACGAGCGCCTCTCGAAGAAGGGGAAGCGCCCGCTCTACGACGACTACATCTTTCCCGTCGAGCTCACGGCCAAGTGCATGGCGGAGAGGTTCCACGTCACCGCGAGCGCCATCGGCCAGCGCATGATGCAGCTCGAGTCCGACAACATCGTCATCTCGAAGCGGGGGTACATCGACGGGATGCGCGTCAAGCGCCTCGTCTACTTCATCAAGGACGACCTGGTGAAGAACCACATCGTCAGCACGCCGAACATAGACTGGCTCGTCAAGCAGATAGGGAAGCGCGAGTTCATCCACCTCATGAGGCGGGACACCTCCGAGATAAACGAACGGGGGGACGCGCTGCACACCATCGAGCTGCGGATACTCAACTCGTCGGAGAAGGAGGCGAGCGAGATATCCATCCCGCGCATAAAGTACGGCGTCACCGGCAAGAACGACGCCGCCGACCACCTGCGCGAGGTGTGGGTCGACGGTGCCAAGCTGAAGCGCCCGGCGAGCGCCATCCGCGTCAAGAAGGTGTACAAGAGGGGCCTCACCGGCCTGCCGGAGGAGGAGGCGAAGGAGGGGCAGCGCGTCGAGCTCTTCCACTTCATCAGGCTCGACAGGCCCCTGAAGCCTGGCGCGACCGTGGACATCAGGCTCGTCATGTTCCTCAGGGAGTGCTACGCGAACATGGCGGAGTCGGAGTGCCACGTCCTGACGACGGCGGAGCTCTTCGTGAAGAGGGCGCTGAAGCTCGTCCCGCCGAAGGGCTACAGGCTCTGCCTCACGTACAAGTCGGGCGAGACTGTCTTCAAGCACGGCATCGCCATCTTCGACTCGGGGACCGAGGAGCGCAACTACAAGCTCGAGGACAAGATAATCAAGCCCGTCGTCACCGAGGACTTCATCTACTGGGAGGTAGAGAACCCGATCATCGGATACTCGTACATGGTGCGCTTCTACGCCGAGAAGGCAGGGGCTAGACGTGGCCGCCCTTCCTCTTCGAAAAGTAGTAGATGTCCCTGTGCCTGACGTAGCCCAGGCCCTCGAAGAACTTCATCGAGCCGTCGTTGCCGTCGTCTATGAGCGCGCAGGCCATCATTATCCCGAGCCGCTCCATCTCCTTCTCGACTGCATCGGCGAGCATGCGCCCCACGCCCTTCTTCTGGTGCGAGGGCAGGACGGCCATCCTGTTGAGCCAGACCTTGCGCCCATCCTGGGTTCCTAGTACGGCGCCCACGACCTTGCCGCTCTCTTCGGCGACGAAGAACAGCGATGTGCCCTGCATCAGCTCGCGCTCGACGTTCTCCCTGCTGTCGCGCCCCTTCGGGCGGTACGGCAGGCCGGCGGCCTTCCATGTCGCGACGAGGGCGTCGTAGTCGGTTGCCTTCATCCTGCGGACCTTGACTGGCATCGGGACTGAAAGGCGATGGTGGGATTTAATGGTTGGAGGTCAGGCGATTAGAACAACGTCTTCGGCTTTTCTGAAGTCCGTGTCCGTCGTGAGAAGTTTCTGGCCGACGGAACGGGCGCTTGCGAGGATTAGCCCGTCCAGCAGGCCGAACTTGGCAATGCCCAAACCTCTCATGAGATACTTGATGCGCGCCCCCTCGTTTTGTCGCTCCCCTGGCTTCGAAACGGTTATATGCTCCCCGGAAGTTCCAGCGCTGGCGTTCACATGAAGGTCGATTACGATGTCATTGTCGTCGGCGCCGGCCCGGCGGGCAGCACCGCCGCGCGCTACGCCGCCGAGAGGGGCGCGAGCGTCCTGATGATCGAGAAGCGCCAGGAGATCGGCACGCCGGTCCGTTGCGGCGAGGGCATCGCCAAGCGCTGGCTCGACAAGATCGGCATGGAGCCGTCCGGCCGGTGGATAGCCAACGAGGTCGACGGGGCGCGCGTCATTTCTCCCGGCGGTTACATGCTGGAGGTCGACGAGCGCCACGCTGGGAACGAGGCCGGATACGTCGTCCACAGGGACGTGTTCGACCAGGAGCTTGCCATCATGGCCGCGCGCAGGGGCGTGCACGTCATGGTCAAGACGAGCGCCACCGGCCTCGTCAGGGAAGGCGGCAAGGTCTGCGGCGTCGTGGCCAACAACATGGGGCGCGTCCACACATTCAGGTCGCACGTCGTCATCGGAGCCGATGGCTACGAGTCGCAGGTCGGGCGCTGGGCCGACATCCCAGTCGAGCTCGCGGAGGCGGACGTCGACACGTGCTTCCAGCGCACGCTGGTGGGCATAGACATCGACCCGAAGTTCACGTGCTTCTACGTCGGCTCGTTCGCCCCCGGGGGCTACATCTGGATATTCCCGAAGGGGAAGGACGTGGCCAACGTGGGCATTGGCTTCCAGCTCTCGAAGGTCAAGGAGCCCGGGGACCCCATGAGATACACGGACGCGTTCATCGCCAGGAATCCCGGCCTGGCCAAGGGGCAGTCCGTCCGGGACATCGCGGGCGCCGTCTCGATATGCGCCCCCATAGAGCGCACTGTCGCCGACGGCGTCATGCTCGCCGGCGACGCCGCGAGGGTCATTGACCCCATCACGGGCGGCGGGGTCATCAACGGATGTATCACTGGTAAATACGCGGGCATGGTTGCCGCCGAGGGCGTCCGGAAGAGCGACGTGAGCGCGGCCTTCTTCAAGAAGTACGAGGCGATGTGGCGCGCGGAGATCGAGGAGAAGCTCTTCCGCAACTGGATGGCCAAGGAGAAGCTGGCCACGCTCACCGACGACATGTTCGACCGCGCGGTGAAGGCGCTGTCAGAGGCCAACCTCACGAAGGTCGGCACGCTCGAGCTTCTGGCGGCCCTGAGGGAGCGCGACCCCGAGCTCGTCAAGGAATTCGAGGACTTGATTTGAAGCGCTGCGACGTTGCCGTGGTGGGCGCCGGCCCGGCGGGGAGCAGGGTCGCCAGATTGCTGGCGGAGCGGGGGTTCAGGGTCGCCCTCATCGAGGAGCATTCCGAAGTGGGGCGTCCTGTCCACTGCACAGGGCTCGTGAGCGCGCGCACGCTCAGCCTCCTGGGCAGGGTGCAGATGCTGAACAAGGTCTCTGGGGTGCGCGCTTTTCCACCGGAGGGCAAGCCGCTGGAGATAGTCGCCCACGAGCCCAAGGCGGCCATCATAGACCGCGCGGCCTGCGACGCGATGCTGGCGCAAGAGGCCGTCGAGAAGGGCGCGGAGATGATGCTCGGGAAGAAAGCGACAGAGATTACAATCAACGAATCGCGCGCCCGGATCAAGTGCCACCCGGAAGGGGAGTTGGACGCGCGGCTCGTCATAGGCGCGGACGGCATCTCATCCGCGGTCCGCCGCGCGATGGGCGCCGCGCCGCCCGCGGAGCTGCTGCCGGCAGTCACGGCGGAGATTCCGATTCCGGTGGAATGGAGGCGCGACCTGGTCGACATCTACGTCGGCAGGAAGGTGGCGCCGGGCTTCTTCGCGTGGGCCGTCCCCGCGGACAAGGTCCTGCGAGTCGGCCTGGCATCCAATCCCGGCACGCAGCAGCTCGCATTATTGGAGAGGCTGATCAAGAAGCGCTTCGGGGACGCCCCGCGCCTGTCGCTGAACGCTGGAGCTATCCCGATAGGCCTGACGGAGCGCGCCCACGGCCTGCGCTCGCTGCTCGTCGGCGACGCAGCCGGCCACGTCAAGCCGCTCTCGGGCGGCGGCATCTACCTCGGGCTCACGTGCGCGGGGCTGTGCGCCGACGCCGCGGAGAGGGCCCTGAACTCCGACAAGCTCTCCGAGAAGGGCCTGGCGGGCTACACGCGCGCGTGCAAGAGGGAGATAGGGAAGGAGCTCTCGCGCTCGCTGAAGATGAGAAAGCTGTTCGTATCGCTCACGGACGAGGACATGCGCGTCGCCCTAGACCTGCTTAGGCCCGCCGACGTCGTCGCCGCCGTCGCCCTCCACGGGGACATCGACTTCCCGTCCAGGCTTGCGAAGCCTGTCCTTCACAGGGCCCCAGGCCTCATGCGCTTTTCCCCGAAGCTGCTGAAAGCCCTTCTGTAGGCGCGGGTGCTTGCCGGGCTGCTCCTCGATGTAATACAGGAAGGCCAGCGTGGCCGTGAATATGGTGAGGCCAACCAGCAATGCGAGGGGCCACCACGGCACGGAAAGGCGCACGCTGAACGACGTGTCGGGGATTATGCCGTCGCAGCCGATGCTTCCCAGGTACGCGCGCCCCAGGTCCTGCGAGGCGTTCGACTGGTTGCGGAACTCGTCCCACTGCGCGTCGGAGAAGTAGCCGCGCGAGAAGAGCGTGTAGTTCGCGCCCCCGTGCTCGAACCGCAGCCACAGCCTCACGAAGTAGACGCCCTGGTCGAAGTAGCCCGGATGGGTCGTTTTATCGGTCGTGGAGATTAGGAATGCGATGGGGTGCGTAGCGTTCGGCCCGACGTCGAAGGGCGGAACGGGGAACTCGATGCCCGCCGAGTTCTCTATCATCGGCTGGCTCGACGCCGGCATGTCCCCAATCGCCATCTTGTCCTCGAGGCTCTTGTACATGTAAATCGAGATGTTAAGGCGCACGTTCGTCATCGGGTCATGGAGGCTCGGATTGGCGACCACGAGGGAGAACGTCCCGGAGCCCCCGGGCTCTATGACCGGGCCGTCCGCCGAGGAGATGATGCGGTTGGCGTACCGGCTCTCCCCGAGGTCCTCGGCGAGCGCGCTGCACGGCAGGAGGAAAAGAGCGGCGATGGCCACGGCCAGGAACGGCCTCATCGGGGCGCCATCGGCGCACGGTGATAAATAGTTGCGCCTGGGAGACGGGCGCGCCATGCGACCGGTTTTCGAATTTGACACATCCCATCATGGGGAGGGTTATAGTCCGGTCGGGGGAGCACAGGTTCAGCAAGCCCCTGGAGGACTTCGGTTTAATCTGAAACTCATCGCCGGCCAACCGCTTGAATCATTCGATTGCGAATGTTCCTATCCAGAAAGCGCCCGGGGGGCTAGTGGGGGAAATGCGATAAAGAAGGCTTTGGTTCAAGCCTATAGCCAAAGGCCCCCCGGCTCGCTTGGAGACGTCATGGGCAACGTAGGAGATAATCCTTTCGCAGTGGCCTGCCCACGGCATAGCCGGTCAGAAAAACAAATCCCGATACTGTTTTGGGAAGAGCATTTGAACACAATCCCGATGGCTTTTAACGCAATAATTCACATCTATACTTACGTTCATTTTGTTCTTCGCATAGGGGTCATCCATGGATTTCAAACCATACAATATAGGGTTTAAATGGGCACTGTCGTTACGAAATGTTTTTGACCACACCCAGCAATGACCCTTTGTGAGGCCAAAGAAAGACACGTACATATTCTCGGTCGCGGAGAGAATTTTACTCTGCCTGAGGGAGCACCACTCGGTCAAGAAATACGACATCCCGCCGGAGCTGACGCAAAGAGGTATCGGCCCCTTGCTGAATATCAGGAAAGAAAACGTATCCAGATACCTTATTGGCCTATGCAATAGAGGATATATACAAAGGTCCAAGGGAAGGCCCAGGCGAAGCCGAGTGAGCTTGCATTACTATTTGCTCACAGAGAGCGGTTACCAACAGGCTACAAAGTTGCTGGAACGCGCCGCAGAAACCAAGATAAATCTCGTATTCCCTTCCCGAGAGGTGATTACCAATCTGTACGACGCCCCCTCGCTGATACCCGGGAAACCTTCCTTGACGGAACTCATAACGGCGACGAGAAAAAAAAGCCTCGACATTGCAAATTTTATCGGGGAGCGGGCAAGGAGGGGCGGCGGCATATACAAGGCTAGCCCGGAGATGCCGACGGTCGAACACTTCTACGGCCGGAACGAAGAGCTGAAGAGGATAAGCGAATGGTATCGTTCGAAGACCGAGAGGATACTCTCGGTTGTCGGCGTGGCGGGGATAGGAAAGACGACGCTTCTCGCGCATGCGGCACAGGACTGGGTCCAGGACCGCAACGTGTTCTGGTACAAGCTCCGGGAGTACGACACGCCCTGGTCTGTCGCGCATGCGATATCGATCTTTCTTTCCAGCGTCGAAAACAGGCCCATATCCAGCGCCATATCCGAGCGCGACGTGGACATCGGCCTGCTATCCTATATTCTTTCCGAAGAGGTCAAGGGCATTGAAGTCGTATTCGTTTTTGACGACATACATAAAGCAAGCGAGGAGGCCCTAACGGTAATCAAAGCAATAACGGATATTGTCCTGTGCCATAAAAAGATGAAGATGGCCACTGCCAGCCGCAAATACGTAAAAATGGTGGATAGGCGGATTTATATGGACGGGGCTCAGGCGGACATGAAGATCGACGGCCTCGACCCGTCCGCGGCGGCATACCTCCTGCCGAGGGGATTGAGCGAAGAGAAGGACTTGGCAGGGAGCCTCATTAGAAAAACAGGCGGGCACCCCCTCCTGATAAAGAGCGCATTGCTGGGCATTGCGGGCGATTTCGGATTTCTCAGGTATATCCAGGACGAGATCGTGGCGGGGATTTCAGAGACTGAAAGAGAAGTATTGAGGCTGCTAGCTCTGTTCAGAATCCCGGTCAAGAAGGCCGACCTGTGCAATTTAAATGTAAAAATCGACGATATCGAGTCCCTGGACGACCGTGGTCTCATAGCGATGGGCGAAGTGGACGATTGCGAGATACATGAAGTGATAAAGGAATTCATGGTTTCAAGGATGGGCAAAGACGAAAGAAAGTCGCTGAATAAGAAAATCGCAGAGACGTACTCTTCGCTTCCCGGCGAGCTCTTCGCCGTGGAATCCATCTACCATTACGCGGAGGCCGGCGACTACGAGGGAGGGGCCGCGCTTCTCATTGATTTCGGAGACCCCATAGTCACCTTCGGCATGGCGCCGCGCATTGCGGCGCAGGCCAAGAGGATCGCGGAGAATTACAGGCCGGTTCCGATTTTCGCGGCAAAATACTTTAGGATCTTAGGGGACGTATTCGAGCAGTCCGGAGAATGGGACGACGCATCGGATGCATACAGGGCCGCTGGCGCATCCGACGATGCGGAGGAAGCGGCATTGGCCTTGACGCGGCTGATGGGGATTTATTATCGGAAAGGGCTGCTGGACGCCGCAAGAAAAACAGTGAGGCGGGCGGTAAAGATCGCCGAGCGCTCTGGTTCCGCAGTCGTGACGGGGGAGGCCCAATATTCCCTCGGCAGCCTGGCCTTTGAAATGAGGGATATATCCGAAGCGGAGAGAGCATATAAAAACGCGATAGATATTTCCCGTCGCTCGATGAATTTAAAATTGATGGCGCAAGCCACGTACGGCCTTGGTAGGATTGAGCACGCCCAAGGGCATCTGATGCAGGCGATAAAAACTAAGGAGAAGGCGGCGGCGCTTTTTGAACAAATAACTGCCAATGTGGAGTTGTGCAAGGTTCTCACCAGCATAGGTAAAAGCTATTTTGCAATCGGCGATTCGAAGACTGCGCTTGCATATCATGAAAAAGCAGTAAAGATGTGTGAAGAAGTTGGGAATGTAAGGCTCCTTGCTTACGCGCTTTCCAATGCAGGTGGCGTATTAATCAAGATTCCAAATTACGAAAGGGCCGAGCAATACCTTACGAGAGCTCTCCAGATAATTGATAGACTTGGCGAGAAGAAGAGGATCGCCTCGTTCAGCCAGAATCTCTCTCTTTTTTATATACAAAAAGGCTTGCCGGAGAAAGCTTTACCCTTCGCAGAGAGAGGCAGAGAAATTGCAGTTGAGCTGGGCGTGCCCGCAGACATTGCGAAAGCAGACGCTTTCCTCGTGGATGTCCTGTTAGCCCTGAAGCGCTACCCGGAAGCAAAAAAATACATTCACTCAGCACTCACCTATGCAAAGAGATCCAGAGATGTAAAATTAAAAAGAGAAATGGAAAGGGATTTGAAGTTCATAGATAGAAATTGATTTACCAAGTGTCATCTTGGTTCGGCTCCATGATGAGCGGCACGACGCCGCCGATCGTGCTGCCATCGAGCGCCACATGGAATGGACCTAGCCGCACCGTGTGGTCGTCCAGGAATGTTGCCTGCAATCCGTTGGGAGTGCAGTTGAACCTCACGATCATTCCGCTCCCGTCGATGTCGCCCTTGGGGATCACCTTGTACACCTCCTTGTGCTCCTTCACCTTGATCTTCACATCCGTGGCGCCGTAGTAGACGCCAGTTCCCGCTTCCTGCACGATCAAGACCTTTTTGTGGGCGATGGTGAAGTTGAAGGAATAACTCAACACCTCCTCGCTTACGATGACTATCGTCAGCCGATGGTTCTGCACGTCCAGCGAGACTTCCATCACGCCTTCGCTCGCGCCGGGATTCGCCCGCGCAGTACCTGTCGTACCTATAGCGGCCGCCACCATCGCGCAGAGCACACATACTGCTGCTACTTTCATGTTCGTCCGATCACCTCCGGGCATATGCCCGCTGGCGTCTCTGGCGATGTGCCTAATAAAACCAAAATGATGGTCATCATTTTACGTAAAATAGGCGCTATTTTCATGCCATCGCACGACGAAAACCATTGGCCTGTTTTATTGATTATCTGAAAAGAGCGGAATCATTTTCTACGCTTCGAAGGCGATCCCATCCCCCTGTTCAAGTAAAAATCCAGAATGCGTTCCATCTCTTCCAGGTTGCATTCTATGCGGTCCAGCCTGCAACTCTGGCAATGGCAATCCCTCGAATGAGGAGATTCTTTCTCGGATTTCAACGGTCCAGCCAGTCTGCGAATAGGGCATTGTATATATTAACCCTTCGTCAACTGCTGTCGGGAATGATAGGCGTTCTGAAAGCTTGGTCAGGCGGCTGTCCGCCTTTCTCGATGGCAACATTATGGTTTTTATCGTTGAATGGCACGAAGGCACGCTCCCCTCCTTGAGGTCACGGGTCTCGACTATCTCCCAGGGAATCGTCATGTTGCCGGGATGTATCATCCTGCGCTTGTATCGCGCTATGCAATTGAATGTTATGGACGCTCATGCAATCCTTCTAACGCAACCGTACGCCTTACCAATACCCTTTTTTACCCCATCGCCGTATCCGTGGCCGATGTCTGACTACAGGGCGCTGCTCGCGAGGGCGCGCGAGAGGATACCCCACGCCATGTCATCGGGGGCGCGCGTGCTGCTCACCGACCCGGAGGTCCTGGTCGAGGGGAAGAACACGGTCATAAGGAACTTCGGCGACATCGTCGATTCCATCCGCAGGGAGCCGCTGCACCTGCTCCAGTACCTGCTGAAGGAGCTGGGCACCGCCGGCAACATCGACGGCCGCAGGGCCATACTCAAGCGGAAGCTCTCCGAGCAGCAGGTGAAGGAGCGCCTTGGCTCATACATGGCCACATACGTCATGTGCACCGAGTGCAACAGGCCCGACACGCACCTCGTAAAGGAGGACCGCATCATGATCCTCGAGTGCGAGGCCTGCGGCGCGCGACGGCCGGTCAAGCAGATGAAGGCCCAGCAGACGGAGAAGGTGCCCGTCCTCGAGGAGCGCAAGGTCTACGAGGTCATGATAGAGGACCTGGGCAAGAAGGGGGACGGCATCGCCCGCGTGGACCAGTACGTCATCTACGTCCCAGGGACCTCCAAGGGCTCCAAGGTCAGGATATTCATAGAGAAGATAAGCGGCACGGTCGCGTACGCCCGCCTGGCGACAGAGTAGGTGCGCGATGCCGCCCGGTCGGAAGGCCGTATGGACCATCGCGCCGATGGCGCTGAGCTTCCTGACGACGCAGCTGCTGGCCATGATACTCTCCATCCCGTTCAAGCAGACGGGCTTCCAGGCCTTCGAGGACCCGAACAATCCCATCAACCCGCTCATCTACGTCGTGGCGATAGTCTGCTTCAGCGCGGTGATACTCCTCATCGTGAGGCTGAAGAGGGCGAAGCTCATCACCTACCTCATCCTCGGCGCGACCGCGCTCGTGCTCATGGACGTCTTCATGATAATCATCGCCTTCGGCCTATATTACGGCACGGGGATCGAGACATATCTCTGGGAATCGTCCATGGCCGCCGGGCTCGCGCTCGGCATCGCGCTCACCTACGCTCTTTATAAGAACCCCGAGTGGCACGTCGTCAACACCGTCGGGATACTCATGGGCGCTGGCGTCGCCAGCATCATGGGCATATCGTTCGGCATACTGCCCGTCATCATCTTCCTGATCGCGCTCGCCATCTACGACGCCATCGCCGTCTACAAGACGAAGCACATGATATCTCTCGCAGACGCGGTCACCGAGCAGCACCTGCCGGTGCTGCTGGTCTATCCGAAGGACGAGGGCTACTCCTTCAAGAAGCAGAAGGGAATAAAAAAGGAGCTAGACAGCGGCAAGGAGCGCGAGGCGCTCTTCATGGGCCTCGGCGACATAATCATACCGAGCGTCCTCGCGGTGTCGGCGTTCAGCTTCCTCGCGCCCGTCGCATCCCTCGGGACGCTGGGACCTTTCCTCGTCGCCCTCGGCACTATGCTGGGCATCATGGGCGGCTTCGCTTGCCTGATGGTGCTGGTGATGAAGGGGAAGCCGCAGGCCGGGCTGCCGCTCCTCAATGCCGGGGCTATCCTGGGATACCTGCTCTCGTACATCGTCGTATACGGGAACTTCTCGTTCGGGTTCGCCCTATGGTGGTAGGTTGAAGCTTCTGCTCTTCTCGGACATTCACGGCTCGCAGCGGGCACTGAAGATGATGGCGCGCCGCATAGCCGAGCACGGGCCGGATGCCACACTCATTGCCGGAGACCTGACGCACTTCGGGCCGCCGGAGTTCGTGGACGCGGTGGCAGCGCTGCCGGGCAGGGTCCTCGCCGTGAACGGCAACTGCGACACGCGGGAGGTCGTTGAAAGGCTGGCAGAGTCGCCGGTATGCGCCATCGACAGGGTCATCGACATGGGCGGCGCGATTGTCGTCGGCGTCGGATGGCCGCCGGGGGCGATGGAGTTAGACGAAATACCGCCCTGTCTGGCGCGCGAGGCCGGGGCGCTCGCGCGGGACCCGCGGCCCAAGATAATCCTGAGCCACTCTCCGGCGCACGGCTACCTGGACGAGCCCTGGCCGGGTCGCCACATCGGCAGCAGGGCGCTCCTCGGGTTCGCGAGAGACGTAAATGCGGCGCTCGTCGTCACCGGCCACGTGCACGAAGCGGCGGGCATCGTCGAAGGTGCACCCCTGTACGTGAACCCGGGTCCGGCCAAGGATGGAAAGGGCTGTATCGCAGAGATCAGCCTCGATGAGGTGAGGGCGACCGCGCTTTCTTGATGTAAAACCGAAAGGTTTATGGACGTACGGGCAATTGTCCCATCAAGACTTCCAAAGGATAGGTTTGGAGAAGGTAACAAACAATAAGGATAGGTGGAAGAGATGAGAAGGATTGCAACCGTATGGGTGTGCGCGATGTTGATGGCGAGTGGGATATTATTGACGGTTGGACAGACGGGAACCGGAGAGACGAACCACATCCCTGAGAGACCGCTTGCGCCGGTTCCGTCGCCGACCGGGAATTATCTTCCCCATGCGCCCATCAGAATAGACTCGAACGCAGGCTTCGCTGCCGTGGCAAGCTCTGGTGACGGCAGCGTTGCAAACCCATGGATAATCGAGGGATGGAACATCAGCGGCACTGGGGTAGGATATTGTATCTACGTTGGAAACACAACTGATTACTTC
The DNA here is from genome assembly GCA_016214785.1 of Methanobacteriota archaeon. Taxonomy (GTDB): domain Archaea; phylum Thermoplasmatota; class Thermoplasmata; order SG8-5; family JACRNV01; genus JACRNV01. The sequence continues at coordinate 9,079 of JACRNV010000019.1, read as the reverse complement.
ACGGTGAGGAACAACTCGCTCCATGATGCAGACAGTGGCGGATACTGGCCATATTTCCCTGACAGAGGCTTGGTTCTGGTAAATGTCCAGAACGGTATTATTTTCAACAATTCTATCTTTTCTAACTGGGGGGGTGGCGTTTACTCGTCGTCTTGCAACAATAATATGATATCTAATAATAATGTATATTCCAACTGGGGGACTGGCATTTTATCGTTGTTTTGCAATGGCAATATATTGTCCGATAATAATGTCTCTTCTAACTGGGCGGAGGGAATAGTCCTCACAGTATCCAACAATAACTCCATCCTCGACAACAGGTTCTACTCGAACGATTATCGCGGCATCCACATCGAATCTTCGACTAGTATAACTTGCACTAATAATTTATTCGTTGAGAATGGAATACATATCCAGGGGTTTTCACTTGATTACTGGAACACCCACAACATCGATGCAACAAATACAATCAATGGAAAACCAGTCTATTATCTGAAAAACCAAACCAGCGGAACCGTTCCTTTGGGTGCCGGGGAGGTCATCCTTGCGAATTGCACTAATGTAATAGTGGAAAACCAAAACATAAGCAATGGTACGACCGGTATCGAGCTTGGTTTTTCGAACAACAATACAATCATCAACAATACCGTTTCCGAGAATGATCCATACGGTATCTACCTCCAATCCTCTAACAATAATGCCATCGCCAACAATACTGCGACTGCCAACGGGGACGGCATCTACCTCTATTATTCTATTAATAATAGCGTAGATAATAACACGGCATCAAATAACGGAAACGGTATTGCCATCTCCTCCGCCAACAGCAACATCATCTCTAACAACTCTATTTCGGATAATTACCGTGGTATCTCTATTTATTATTCAATGGGTAATATGCTCTACACCAATACCATGCTGAATTGCGGCATTGGTATATGGGGGGACCAACTGCAATTCTGGAATACCCATAATATCGCCACATCCAATTCCGTAAATGGGAAGCCAGTCCATTATTGGAAGAATCAAACCGGAGGCGTTGTTCCCATTGGGGCTGGGCAAGTCATTCTAGCCAACTGTACCGGCGTGTTTGTCGAGAACCAAAACATTAGTAACGGAGGTTGTGGAATCCTGCTCGGGTTCTGCGCGGACAATACAATCTCAAGCAATACCGTTTCTTTCAACAGGGACATCGGTATCTCCATCTTTGACTCTGACGGCAATACCTTTTCAAACAATACCGTCTTTTCGAACACAGGCGCTGGTTTCGCCATATATGAATACTCCAACAATAATTCTCTGGTTCAAAATATTATATCTTCGAATTTAGGTTCTGGTGTATTCCTTCAGTGGATGTGTACCAACAATACAATCGCCAACAATACAATTATGTCGAATCAAGGTGTTGGCATCCAGATTTTTCTAGATTGCAGTAACAACACAGTCCTTAACAACACAATTTCCTCGAACATTTGGTACGGAGTATATATTATTATATCCTGCAATTATAATAAAATCTATCATAACACTTTCGACAATCCGACACAGGCATACGACGACACAGGGACCAACTTCTGGGACGACGGTTACCCATCCGGAGGTAACTTCTGGTCGGACTATTCAGGAATTGACCTCAACAGCACCCCCGCCCAGAACGTTCCCCCTCCGGATGGCATAGGCGACACCCCCTACACGAACATAGGCGGCGGTATGGGTGCGAAAGACAACTATCCCCTGATGGTGCCAAAGACAGTGCCCACTGCAAAGGCCACAGGCCCTGCGAGCGCGGGAACCAATAATGTCCTCCCCACGATAACATACTCAGCCGCGAATGCGCCAGCGTTCGTTGACATTTATTATTCCCCGGACGGCGGAACGACTTGGATATACTGGGGGCAGGACGCCGACGCTGATGGCATATGGCCTGCGACCGCGCCCCTGCCTGTATCTGGCACGTACTACTGGTTGGCGGCAACGAACTCTTCGGGCGACCCCGCGCCCGTGGGCGGTGAAGCTGCAGAAACGGGGCCATATGTGTTAGACATAACTGCGCCGACAATCGCATCCACCACGATACCGGATGGCGCAACGGGCGTGGGCACTGCTGCGGGGATATACGGGATATGGTTCAGCGAGATGATGGATGTTTCCACGGATCCAATCGGTAATATTACCACAAACCTGCCAGGAGTCACGTGGGCTTGGGACTCTACTAATACAGTCCTCAACGGAACCTATAACGGACTGAACCCGTCCACCGCATACTACGTGAACCTAACGGCCGGAGGATTCAGGGATGTCGTGGGAAATACATTGACTGGAGACGTGGAAAAGAATTTCACGGCATTCAACTTAGCGACCTCATGGGCGACCGCAACCGGAGCAATCTCATCGGGCACCAGCAATGTGACTCCGACGATCACCTATGATTTCGGTAACGCACCCGTGAACGTCACACTCTGGTACAATTATTCTGGCGGAGGCCCCTGGATTAACTGGGGTGTAGATACTACTGTTGATGGCACATGGACTCCCAGTAGTGCATTGGGTGCATCCGGCACTTACTACTGGTGCGCTCAGGCGGACGCCGAAGCCGCGCCTACCACATTTGCAGACAGGGAGTCGGGACCGTATCTTCTGGACATAACCGCACCAATGATTGCCTTCGCCACGCCAGCAGATGATGCCACGAACGTGAGCACAGCCGCAAGCACATACGTGATGCAGTTCAGCGAGACTATGAACACTAACAGCACGCCACTCTCGACCCTGCCCGGGGTGACATGGAATTGGGACGCTACTCGGATGTGGCTCAACGGTACATACGGGGCTTTGAGCACAGGCACGACATATTATGTGAACCTAACAGGTCGGGGTTTCAAGGACGTTGTTGGCAACGCTCTTAGCGGCGACATGGATAAGAACTTCACAACGCAGCCTGCCCCCCCTACGGACACGGCCCCGCCAACGAGCGCAGCTGATTATATTGTTCCATACTGGCGAACCGTCTCCCCGATTACTATAACGGCCACGGCCAACGATGCGAACGGCACCGTGGCGAACGTCACTCTATGGTTTTCTTTCAGCATCGATAATGCGACTTGGGGCGTTTGGACGGCATTCGGAACGGATCCATCCTCCCCGTGGCAGTGGAGCTTCGGCTTCCCGGACGGTGAGGGGTACTACAGGTTCTACACGAGAGCGAACGACACCGGTGGGAACTACGAGAGCGCTTCGGGAACGCCGGACGCTCTTTGCGCATACGATTCCACTCCGCCGTCTGGAAACATGAGCGCTCTGCCACCCATACAGACAATCGGCAGTTTCAACGTCACTGCCAACGCATCTGATGCGAATGGGATAGCATCCGTGACCCTATACTATCGAAGGAACTCCGGACAGTGGGTAAGAGAAAGCACGCTCTCGAGCGCACCCTACACTTGGGCCTTTGACACGGCAACGAGGGGCGGAGACGGTGCATACGACTTCTATGTATCTATCGTAGACATCGCAGGGCTAAGCATCGACAGCGCCCCCGTCAGTACGTTGGTCGATACAACGCCGCCCACCTGCAGCGGTGCGCCCACCGGGCTCAACGCGAGCGTCGGCACGAGCATTACGATAACATTCAGCGAGCCCATGGACAATGCCTGTGTCGAGGCAGCTTTTGGCATCTCTCCGGCAGTCCAAGGCGCGTTCCGCTGGAACGCGCAGCTCACTGTCCTGACTTTCGTCCCGACCGCGAACTTAACGCACGGCACGATTTATACAATAACAATAGGCACGGGTGCGAAGGACGCGCATGGATTGGCGCTCGCGACGGCATATGGCTGGAGCTTCACAACTGCGGCCCCGGTGCAGCTATTCGGCAGCGTCGAGGGCATAGTAACCGATGAGAACGGCAATCCGATACCCGGCGCCACAGTTTCGATAGGCGGACGGACCACGACCACAAACGAAACAGGGTGGTTCGTTCTGCACGACGTGCCCATAGGTACGCATGACCTGGTCGTCAGCCGCGCTGGCTACATGACAAAGACCATCCCAGTGGATGTCGTTGCAAACCAGACTAAGAGGCAGGATGTTCCAATGGCTGCAGCGAGAGAGCCGGCATTCGATTGGTGGTGGATAGCGTTGCTCCTCGTTATGGCAATCGTCGTTGCAGTCGTGGTGGTGGCATTGATTGCCCGACGCAGGAAGCCTAAGGCGCCAGAGGAGGCTGTGCCATTGCCACCGCCGCAAACGCCGAGCGGGCCCGAAGAGCAGCAGGGAACCGCGCCGCAGAAAGACCTCTATAAGGATTTAAAGCGAATCGAGGAGGGGCGCTGAGCGGACAGCGATGCAAAGTTTTAAATCAGTGTGGCGGATTCAGGCTCCGAAGGGGGATATCACGATGGCGATGCCTCTAAACATCTTGGAGAAATCAGTAAGCAAGCGCGTCTCGGTCATGCTCAAGGACGGTCGGTCCCTTGAGGGCAAGCTCGCCGGCTTCGACGAGTACATGAACATGGTCCTGGAAGAGACCGAGGAGACGAAGGAGCAGCAGACGCGCAGGCTCGGAACGGTTATCCTGCGCGGGAACAACCTGGTCGCGATTGTGCCGAAGTGAGAAGGGGCCGGGCGCGATGCGCCAGCTTTTCGGGACCAACGGCATACGGGGCATCATCGGAGATTCGATGGGCCCCGAGCTCGCGCTGGGCATAGGGAGCGCTTTTGGCACGTTCGTGGGGCGAGGCAAGCGCATCGCCGTGGGGCGGGACCCTCGACATTCCGGCGAGATGCTCTCGCAGGCCTTCTCGAGCGGCGCGCGGGCGGCCGGGTGCGACGTCGTAGACCTCGGGTTCCTGCCCACTCCTGCGCTGCAATACTACCTCAAGCTCCGCCCGACTTTCGGCGGCGGAGCCATCATAACGGCCTCGCACAACCCGCCCAAGTTCAACGGCATCAAATGCGTCGGGCGCGAGGGGCTGGAGCTCAGCTCCGAGGCGGAGGAGGAGATAGAGCGCATCTACTTCTCGAAGAAATGGCACTCGGCCGCGTGGGACGCGTGCGGCAGCTACGCGACCGATGAAGGGGCGGGAGCGCCCTACGTCGACGGCGTCCTCTCGCAGGTCGATGCCGAGGCGATAGTGAAGGCGAAGCTGGGCGTGCTGCTGGACTGCGCCAATGGCGCGGCCTGCCATACGTCGCCCGGGGCCATGCGCATGCTCGGGTGCAGGCTATCGACGATAAACGGCCACCCGGACGGGGCATTCCCCGGGAGGATGCCCGAGCCGACGGAGGAGAACCTGAAGGAGCTCGTCGCGCTCTGCAGGCGGGTCAGGCCCGACATCGCCATCGCCCATGACGGCGACGCCGACAGAGCGACATTCATCGACGACAGGGGGCGCTATGTCCCCGGGGACGAATCGCTCGCGATTCTCGCCGCCGACACGGTATCGAAGGCCCGCGGGGGGATAGTCGTCGCCCCCGTGGACACGTCGCTCGTCGTGCAGGAGGCCGTGGCGGCCAAGGGCGGCAAGGTCGATTACACGGCAATCGGCTCTCCGATAGTCACCAAGAGGATGCGCGATTTATGCGCCGTTTTCGGCGGCGAGGGGAACGGCGGCGCGGTCTTCCCCAAGCATCAATTTTGCAGGGACGGCCTGATGAGCGCCGCCGGCATGCTCGACGTCGTCGTGCGCTCCGGCCAGAGGCTATCGGACATCGTCGACGCCCTGCCGAAGTTCGAGAGGCGCAAGCTGCGGATAGAGTGCCCCGAGAAGATGAAGGCCGGGGCGATGAGGGCCATCGAGAAGAGGCTCGGCGACGCCGTGACGATCAAGGTCGACGGACTGAAAATCGTAGACGGCGAGGGGTGGGCCCTCATACGCACGTCCGGCACGGAGCCGATAATCCGCGTCGTGGCGGAATCGCGCAGCGCCAGCAGCACCGAGGAGAGGGTCAAGTCCCTCAGGGCGACGGTCCTGGAGGCTCTCGGGGACGCGGCTTCCGGCTCCGCCAGATGATTGAAATCTCGTTCGCCAGGACGCCGAGCACGTAGCCCATCGCGCCCCCCGCGATGCCGCCTGTGATTATTCTCAGGACATTGTTGCTCTCGTAGCCCGTCACGAGCTGCAGCCCGCCGTCTATGCCGAGCGGCACGAGCGCCAGGATTATCCACAGCGGATTGACCTGGCGCTGGGCGGCGAAGAAGATGAGCGCCCCGAGCGGCATTGCGAAGAATAGCGACGTGCACCTCGCGCAGTACGGCATCTGGTTGCCGTTGAGGAACAGGGAGCGCGAGTCCTTCTGGTGGCAGTTGGCGTCGCCGGTCTGGTAGACGACGCGCGCGACCGGGTTCCCGATGGAGCCTATGGCCGCCGAGTGCTCCCAGCCGCCGACTACGCCGTCGTCCCCGAGGTCGATCGTCCCCGGCGGCTCGAATAGCGGCGTTATGACTAGGAGGAGCGCCCATATTGCGAGGAGCGCGAAAAGGAGCGATATGGCCCTGTGCTCCACCATGTAACGCGGCACTCGCTTCAGAATCGCTGCGGCGGTCTCCCTTTCAGGCACGAACGATGGTATGCGCCCGAAGGTAGATAAGGATAGCGCCGGGGAGCGCCACCTTTAAGCCGCCCGCAATGCCGCCCCGAGCAGTATGGGGTACATATTCAATCCGTGGGTCGCGCCCTATGTCGCCTCGGTCATCATCCTGATTTTCGTCACCTACATTTTCTACCGCACGAGGGGCTCGCCGCTGAACTCCCTGGCGGCCTTCCTCCTGGCCTTCGTCACGCTGATGGTCGCGGGCAACATGGTGATGGCCCTCGCGGACGACCTGGTTTCCTTCAACACCTGGCTCGAAATATCCGGCTTCTTTGGCGTCTGCGTGCCGACGATCTACGTCCACCTGGCGCTATTCCTGGGAAAGAAGGGGCGCGTGAGGGACTACCCACGGTATTTCCTCGTCTACCTGCCGATTGCGCTCCTCTACGCCGTCCTGATCTACGACCACAACCTCGTGGCCAGCGACATCGTCGCCGGGCAGTCCATCTATGGCATGTTCTCCTACACCATCAAGCCCTTCCTGGCGGCCTTCCTGATATATTCCAACGTCGGCATGGGGATGGCCGGCATCGCCATCTGCTACTGGAAGTATAGGAGCCCGGCCTACGCCCACCTGAGGGAGAGCGCGAAGTTCCTCTGCCTCGCCCCCCTCGTCTCTGCCGTCATGATAGTCCTCGACCTCGGCATCCAGTTCTCCCGCCTCCCCGTCTACTTCAGCCCCAACTACGCGATGTACTTCCTCGTCGGCATCATCGTCGCTTACGGGGTCCTGAAGCACGGCATGCTCGAGCTCGAGTCCAAGGTGCGCGGCGCTGTCATCTCGTTCGCGACGGCGCTCCTCTCGACGCTGATAATCCTACCGCTAATCGTCGCCTTCATGCTCGTCTTCGAGTCCGTCGCCATCGTCCTCCTCCTGGGCTCATTCGTCTTCCTCATCATCATGCTCTTCCGCGAGCCGCTGGAGCGCGGCGCGACGCGGCTCATCGAAGCCTTGTCACCGAAGTTAAAATGGAGGGACTGCCGCGTCGAGGAGATTTTCCTCGTCCACAACGCGACCGGAGCGCTGATAGCGCATTCCCGGCGCCCCGACCGCGCCCAGGGCATAGACAAGGACGTGGTCGCCGGTATGCTCTCCGCCGTGCAGAACTTCGTCCGCGACTCCTTCAACATCGAGGAGAGGGAGACGCTGCGGACGCTCTACATCGGGAAGACGAAGATGATGATAGAGCACTCGACGCACGTCTACCTGGCGCTCATCTTCACAGGCTACGACTCCGAGGAGCTGAGGAGGGACCTGCGCGGTGCGCTGGCACAGATAGAGGGAAAGCATAAATCCGAGCTGTCGAAGTGGACGGGCGTCATGGATTCCTTCGATTCAGATGGGGAGACGTTCAGACCTTTCTTCGCGCACGGGACTGGAAGCTAGCGCGGGGCAACCTTCATAAGGGCGCAGGCAGATTGCAGTACGATGCCAAGGAAAGCCCGAGCCATGAAAAAGGCGACCGGAAGGGGGAAGGCGCGAAGGCCGAACCCCATTCCCAGGCCCACTGCAAGGCGGCAGCCCAAAGCGAAGGCCCTACATATCCCTCGGAAGCAATCTGCGTCATCCTCCGCCGAGCTGCGGCGCAGGCTCACAGACCAGGAACGGCGCATCCGCAGCCTGGAGATCAGGCTTCAGACGAGGGTGAAGCGCGAGGAGCACATCCTCGCGGCGCTGGGCATGCAGCCGAACACGCTCAAGCCAGGCGCCGAGACGCGCATCGACAGGGTCTCCAAGAGCCTCGACAAGCTGGCGGAGCAGGCGCTGGCCAACGCCAAGCGCATGGAGAACATCCTCACGGCGCTGAAGAACCACCGCGAGTTCCTCATCAAGCTAAACCGCAGGGTCTACAGGCAGGACGCGAAGGAGCGCATCCGCATCGAGCTGGAGGTAATGAAGAACACGCTGTCGCTGCTGGCTCTCGGCGGCTACGACTTCGACCACACCATCTTCTCGGAGATAAAGCGCATGCACGGCCTCCTGAGGAAAGAAGATGCGGAGATGGACGCCATCAGGAAGCGCAAGGAGCACCTGGACAAGAAGTACCAGGAGCAGGTCGGGCGCGTCGACTGGGAGAACGTGTACACGAGGAAGAAGGATATCCCCGGATATGGTTAGTCCATTCCATCCCCTTAATTCCTATGAAATATTTAGATTTATTATTCGATTTTGAGAGGTGTTAAAAAATTTCCCTTCATCAGTTTAAAAAAAGGATATCAATTGTAGATATCTTTATAAGTTCTTTTCTCAATCGGAGGCCGATGGCTAGCTGTCCAAGGAGTCATTGGAATTGTAAAACATTTTTTATTGAAGGAGATGTATGGAAGTACCTGTAACTAAGACAATCATTGTTAATATGATTGCCGCGCCCTAATTCCCCATCCTTTTAGGTTGGGGATGTAGGGCGAGCGGGCACCGGCCAACCGGGCTATGTTTTTAGGTGTCTATGGCAATGGCGTCTCGGCGGTGCGCGCCGCGAAGCGGCGCGCT
>JACRNV010000016.1 GCA_016214785.1 Methanobacteriota archaeon | reverse complement strand
AGTGGCGGAAGCAGGTCAGAATTTGGCGCCAAGGTATACGAAACGCTTCTAAGTGTTGTCCACACCATTCATCTGCGTGGCCAGAACATCATTGAACATGGCCCAGCTATTTTATTGACTTCGCATGGCTGACCTCTTACCATAGAAACAATAATGAATTCCCTCGCCATGCGAGTGCGGGGCCATTCATTGGCGGTAAAACCATCCACTGCCATCGGCTGCGCATACCACGTCGAGGCGCGGAACGACAGGCGGATGCTGGTCGTCGATTGCGAGGGCTGCACGGGGGATTCCGACCTCTCGGGCGCGAGGTGCTACGAGGGCACACTGCGGGCGCTCTGCGGCGTCGGGCCGGTCGAGGGCATCCTGCTCTCGGGCTATGTCGAGACGGAATACAAGGGCGTGGCACTGGACGCTCTTCGAGGCGTCCGCGCGCTCGCCGCCACGCTGGAGCGCATGGCCGGGAGGGACCCGCTCGGCAATCTGGACGAGCGCGCGAGGAGGGAGAAGGGGAGGCGCTGCCAGGCCTGCAAGTCCCATCCTGCAACGATTGCGGGGAGGCTGCGCGAGAGGCTCGAAAAGGATTTGGACTCGTTCACCGCAAGCCTGTTGCAGCACCCGACGGTAGTGCCGCCGAGCAACCCGATGGCCGAATGCGCCGGTTGCGCGGCCGAGACGGGGGAAGACCTCGGCGTCGTAGCGAGGGAGTTCGAGCGGCTGCGCGGCCAGCTGATGTACTCGGCCTTCGGCGTCGTTCCTAGGGGGGACGTTTGATGGCAGAGAAGCCGAGGATAATCTCCGCCCCGCCGAAGATAACGTCCCATTCCGGTCCAAAGGCGGCGATGCCTGCCTCAGCGACTGTCTCTGAGGCCGGCACACTGCAGAAGGCCATGTCCAAGGTCCTGCGCGAGGGGAGGCTCACGAGGCCGGGGTTCTCGGGCGCGTGGGTGAATCTTGAGTTTCCAAGAAACGCAGAGGAGATACATCGCTACACTGTCGAGGGGGCCCGCGTTCGGCTCTTCAAGTCAAACGAATCTGGCGACCTCGTTTACCATCTTGTCCCCGAGGAGTACATGCTGCCGAAGTACCAGACCAGGATGCTCGTGGAAGTCCAGAGGGAGCTCGCGGGCAATCTGCCGGACGGCGCACACCTCCTCAAGCCCGCCAATCTCAGGGAGGCGATGACGGCCAGCGCCATCGACGTCCTCGCCAGGCGCGCGGCCTCGGCCGTCCCCGGAGTCTCGAAGGACCAGGAGGCCGTGACTGCGCGGAAGCTCGCGCACATCCTCGTGACGTACAGCGTCGGCCTTGGCGTGCTGGAGCCGCTCCTTCGCGACCCGAACGTCCAGGACGTCTACGTCGACGCGCCGGCGGAGGAGAACCCCGTCCACGTCACGCTCGGGAAGCTCCCGGTCGAGGCGGGCTCGGGCAAGTGCGCGACCAACATCACCCTATCGGAGGAGGAGGCGCAAGGCTTGCTGGCCCGCTTCAGGATGCAGAGCGGCAGGCCATTCTCGGAGGCGATGCCCGTGCTTGAGACCGACCTGGAGGAGTTGAGCACCCGCGTCACCGTCATCGGGAAGCCGCTGAGCCCGTCGGGTGTTGCGATGGCCCTGCGGCGGCACGCGACGGACCCTTGGACGCTGCCGAAGTTCGTCCAGAACAGGAACGTCTCGCAGCTCGCCGCAGGTTTGCTCTGGTTCCTCATCGACGGCCGTTCGACGATGCTCGTAGCCGGCAGCAGGGGCGCTGGCAAGACCTCGCTCCTGGGGGCGATGATGCTGGAGCTGCCGAGGGAGCAGCGCATTCTGACTATCGAAGATACGCTAGAACTGCCGTGCCCGGAGATGCAGCGCCTCGGGTACAAGGTGCAGAGCCTCTACGTGCGCTCGGCAATCGGCGGGACGTCGGAGCTTGGGGCCGATGACGCGCTCAGGGTATCGCTGAGGCTCGGAGAGTCGGCCATCGTCCTCGGCGAGGTCAGGGGGCAGGAGACGCGGACACTATACGAAGCGATGAGGTCTGGGAGCGCCGGGAGCGCCGTCCTGGGGACCATCCACGGCAACTCGCCCAGGTCTGTCTTCGAGCGCATAGTCTACGACCTGGGGATACCGGCTAAGGCGTTCAATGCCACAGACATCGTCGTCATCTCGGGCTTGATAAGGCCGGGCGGAGGGAAGGGCTACGTGCGCCGGGTCACCAGCATCGCGGAGGTTGCCAAGGAAGGCGGCAAGGAAGGCGAGTTCAACGAGCTCCTCGCATACGATCCTCAGTCGGACGGGCTTGCCCCGACCGACATATACATGAACCGCTCCGAGAGGATAAGGGCCATCGCCGAGCAGTGGGGCATGAGCTATAAGGAGGCGCTGGGCAACATCCAGGCGCGCGGCGAGATAAAGGCCGCGCTGTGTACCGCCGCGCAGCGCACCGGCAGGAAGGATTTCCTATCCGCCTCGTGGAACGCCAGGGCCAACGCCAGGTACTGGGAGCTGGTCGAGGGCATGAAGGGCGCGGATAACGCCGCGCTCGTCGGCTCGTGGAGGGCGTGGTTTGACAGGCTCGCGGCATAGGCTCTTCGTCGGCGCGTGCAAATGGGCGGGGAAGGCCTTCGGCCCTTCCCCCCCGAAGCTTGAGAGGGACAGGGAGCGCTCCAGGCGGCTGCACCACGTTGCCAAGAGGGAGCTGTCAGCGGCCGAGACGGCGCTGGCCCGCGCTTCTTCCATTCACGATGAGGGGAGCGCCGAGCGCAGGGCGGTCGAAGCCCGGCGCAAACTCGCTGAAAGGCGCCTATCGGATGCCTCGGAGCGCCTATTCCAGACGAAGTTCAGGCGCGCGGCGTCCATGGCCCGGCTTCCGGTCGGGGAGCACGAGGTCGCCGCGCTCGCCACCGTTTCCTCGTTCATAGTTTTCCTCCTCGCACTCTTAATTTCGCCTCTCGCGCTGCCGATGTTCGGCATGGACTTCTCGATGGCGCTGGCCTACGGCTTCCTCGCAGGCGCCATCGGCAGCGTCGGCGCCTACTACTGGGCGCGGAACTATCCCTTCATGCTCGCGAAGCGCGAGAAAGTGCTGTCGCTAGGGAGGGCGCCAGAGGCGGTCTGCTACATGGCGATGTCGATGCAGCTCGCCCCGTCGCTCGACCGCGCCGTGGCCTTCGCGTCCGAGCATTCCGAGGAGCCGCTGTCGTCGGCTCTGCGGCGCGTGCCGTGGGACGTCTACACAAGGCGGTCCAGCTCGGTCGAGGGCGCATACCGCTCGTTCGTCGAGGAGTGGGGGGAGGGGAACGAGGAGCTGAAGATGTCCTTCCAGTCCCTGATGGCTGCGGCGGCCGAAGGGGAGTCGCAGGGCCGCAAGCGTGTGCTTGCAAAGGCCAACGAGGTCGCGCTCGACGGCACGAAGCGCAGGATAGAGGAGTACGCCGCCGGGCTGGCCGCGCCGAGCACCGTCCTCTTCGCGCTCGGCATCCTCCTTCCGCTCGTCGTGGGCTCGATACTCCCGCTGGCCGCGCTCGGGAGCATGGACTTCTCCGGGTCGGCGATACCGGGGATGGGGGGCGCGACGGTGCATCCGGCTGTCATAGTCCTGATGATGGACGTCGTCTTCCCTCTCGCGGCTTTCGCATATGCCTCGACCATACTTTCCAAGAGGCCGGGGACATCGACGCCGCAGTCCATCGGGAATGCCGCCGCGCGCGCAACCATATGGCGCGCGCTGGCCGTGCTGGCCTTGTTTTCCATCACGGCTGGTGCATCTATCCTCCTCGGCGGAGAGGCGGGGCCGCTGGCCGGTGCCCTCCTCACTCTCGGTGGCGTTTCAGTATCCTCTGGCTACTACCTCATGGCATGGGCAAGGCACGGCCAGGAGGTAAGGGAGCGCGTCGCGCGCCTTGAGGCCGAATTCCCGGACGCGCTCTTCCAGCTCGGGCGCAGGGTCGACGAGGGTCTGCCGCTCGAGGTGGCCTTGCACAGGGTCGCGGACACCATGAAGGGGACCGAGGCCGAGGCCCTGTTCTCGGGCGCATCGGGCATCGCGCGCTGCATGGGCGTGCCCATCGAGGATGCGCTCTTCGACCCGAAGATCGGAATCATGGCGCGCTACCCTTCGCGGACTGTCGCGGCGACTATGAGCGCCGTCATCGAGGCCGTGGGCAAGGACCCGTCCGCGGCGGGAAAGATGATGGCCGACCTCTCCGGCTACCTGCGCGACCTGCGCAAGATCGACCAGAACGTGAAGGTGCAGCTCGGCGGCACGGTGGACAACATGCAGAGCACCGCCACGCTCTTCGCCCCGCTGATAATGGGCGTCACAGTTGGGCTCTACGCCCTCCTGGGAGAGACATTCGCATCGCTCGGGAGCCCCGACATGATGCCCCTGTGGCTCTTCGCCCTCGTATTGGGGGTATACCTGATGCTCATGGTAGTGGTGATAAGCCACTTCTCCGCGAACCTCCTTAACGTCGGCGACGCCTTCGAGTTCAGGCGCAGACTCGGCCGCGCCCTGCCGATGGCGTGGGCGGTCTACGCGGCGGCGCTGGCGATGTCGTACGCGTGGTTCGCCTGAAGGGAGCCTTGAGAATACCGACGGCGCGCTCGCGATTGCACTTGACGCGAGCGCGCTGCGGCATAATATTATATTATTATGCCAATAAAAATTTTCTCTGGCCCGGCAAGGCGCGTCCCGACGCGCCGGTTGGGTTTTAAAGGAAAGAAAAGAGGTGAGACGCGCCTAGGCGTTCACCATCTTCGCTTCTGCTACGTAGCCGGCCTTGTCGAGGTAGTACAGGTAGCCTGACTTCTTGCTGACCTTCTCGCTGCCTACCTTCTTTTTCGTGCCGCCCTTGTTGTTCTTCATCGGCATTCTCCAGACGCATCCGTCCTTCCCTACGAAGTACAGATAGCCCGGCTCCCTCGATATTTTCTCCGTTCCGATTCTCTTACCCATGTGTTGTGCCTCCTTGGTCTCGTTGGGAGCTCTCCCATCCTACGTTGGGAAATTATCCCATACCTGTAATACGTCGGTGGTATAATAACGTATCGACGGTGCCGCCGAGCCTCCGGCGGTGGATTCCGGGCCGCCAACACTTATATACTTGCACGTCGATGGCCCCGTCATGGGATGCGCTCTGATGCGCGTCAGGTCGTGATACCGTGAACTCCATTGTAGACGAGGCTCTGTCCAGGGAAAGCGGCGCAGCCAAGGGCGCGAGGAAATACGTCTCTCCGCCCGGCCCGGGGGCCGGCAAGGCGGCAGAAGACGAGACGACGGACACCGAGCTGTCCTCGATGCTCGCGGGCCTGAGGCCGAAGATAAAGGTCGTAGGCTGCGGCGGGGGCGGGAGCAACACCGTCGCGCGGCTCGTGGCCATAGGCATCGAGGGCGCAGACCTGATAGCCGCCAATACCGACGCGGCCCACCTGCACATGATAGACGTCCCGAAGAAGGTGCTGCTGGGGAAGCGCACGACCCGGGGGCTGGGCGCGGGCGCTTTGCCGAAGCTCGGCGAGCAGGCCGCGCGCGAGGCCGAGGACGACCTCAACAACATCATCTCGGGCTCCGACCTGGTCTTCATCACCTGCGGGCTCGGCGGCGGGACGGGCACTGGCTCGGCGGCCGTCGTGGCCGAGATCGCCAGGAAGCAGGGCGCGCTCGCGGTCGGGTGCGCCACGCTGCCCTTCCGCGGCGAGGGGAAGATGAGGATGGACAACGCCCTCTGGGGGATGGAGAGGCTCAAGAACGTCGTAGACACCCTGATCCTCATCCCGAACGACAAGCTGCTGGAAATCACACCTAGGCTGCCTCTCGCGGCGGCGTTCAAGGTCGCTGACGAGATACTGATGGTCACAATCAAGGGCATCACGGAGGTCGTCACGAAGCCAGGTTTGGTGAACATGGACTTCAACGACATCAGGACGATAATGAAGGGCGGCGGCTACGGCGCCGTCGGCATCGGGGGCGCGGAGGGCCCGAGCGACATCAGGCCCAAGGAGGCGACGATGCACGCTCTGAACTCGCCGCTGCTCGACGTCGACCTCTCGACCGCGCAGGGCGTCCTCGTGAACATCATCGGCGGCAACGACATCTCCATCGAGGAAGCGAACGAGGTCGTGGAGATGGTCCACCAGAGCGTCGGGAAGAACGCCCGCATCATCTGGGGGAGCGCCATAGACCCGACGATGGAGAAGAAGCTCAAGGTGATGGTGGTCGCGACGGGCGTGAGGCCGAAGGTCGTCGCGCCCGAGAGACGGGACGAGCCGCTGAAGAGGGTGAAGTGAGCGCCGGCGTGCGGCGTTCTGCCAAACCTTATATAGTATGACGATAAATCAGGGGCTGCCCCCAGGGTGCGCTATGCATTCCGGTGGCGAAAGAGAGGTGGAGAAATGAGCTCCATTGTAAAAGAGGTATTGTCCCGGTCGCTACACGAGACCGCGCAGCAGCAGCCCGGAGCGGGAGCTTCGCCTACTGGCGCGACAACGCAGGACGAGGAACTCGAGAGGATACTCGCGGGCCTCAAGACCAACATCAAGATCGTCGGGTGCGGCGGCGGAGGGTGCAACACCATCGACCGCCTCGTCGAGTCCGGCATCATCGGGGCGGACCTCTACGCGCTGAACACCGACGCGCAGCACCTCCTGAAGATTCACTCCCCTCACAAGCTGCTCCTGGGCCGCAGGTCGACGAGGGGCCTGGGCGCAGGCGCCATCCCGCAGGTAGGCGAGCAGGCCGCCCGCGAGGCGGAGGACGAGATAAAGACGCTGGTGCAGGGCGCGGACATCGTCTTCATAACGTGCGGCCTGGGCGGCGGGACGGGCACGGGCTCGGCGCCGTACGTTGCAACCGTTGCCAAGGAGGCAGGCGCGCTCACAATCGCCATCTGCACGTTCCCGTTCAGGGCCGAGGGCGCGGTCAGGGCCGAGAACGCCGAGTTCGGGCTCGACCGCCTGAAGTCCGTCTCCGACACGGTCATAATAATCCCGAACGACAAGCTCCTCGAGCTCGTGCCGAGGCTGTCCATCCAGAACGCCTTCAAGGTCGCGGACGAGGTGCTCGTGCGCTCGATACGCGGGCTCACCGAGGTCATCACCAAGCCGGGCATGGTCAACCTGGACTTCAATGATTTGAAGACAATAATGAAGGGCGGCGGCGTGGCGATGATAGGGCTCGGGGAGGGCCAGGACGAGACGCGCGCCGAGGACGCCGTCAGCGAGGCGATCAACTCGCCGCTCATAGAGGTCGACATCACCGGGGCGACCGGCGCGCTCATAGACGTGCACGGCGGGCCCGACATGTCCGTCTCGGAGGCTGAGAAGGTCGCCGAGATAATCCAGTCAAAGATAAGCCCGAACGCCCGCATCATATGGGGCGCGGCGATTGACCCGGAGCTCGAGAGCAAGATGAAGGTCATGGTCGTGATCACCGGCGTGAAATCGAGGCAGATTTTCGGCAAGGGAGAGGCATCGTCCGCGCGCGGCAAGGAGGCGGGCATCGACCTCATCCGCTAGACGGTCGCACCGAGGGAGCATTGACATGGACATAGTCGAATCATCCTGGAAGGCTCAGAAGTGGCTCGAGAACAAGGCCAAGAACGTCGGCAGCGGGCGCTACGGCAGGGTGCTGAAGATGGCGCGCAAGCCGACGAACGACGAGTACGTCAAGGTCCTGCAGATAACGAGCATCGGAATCATACTCGTCGGCCTGCTGGGATTCACCGTGTACTATATCTTCACTCAGGCTCCCGGTTTCTTCCAGGGATTGTTTGGTTGATAAAATGGCAGAGGACGAAGTATCGCTGTTTGACGAGTCTTTCAAGGACAAGAAGCCCGTAGAGAAGCCTGCGGAGGTGGCAAAGCTCGCCCAGCCGGCGCCCGACGCCCCTCAGCCACCTCAAGTCCCCCAGCAGCCCCTGCCCGGCGGCCCGCATCTGAGCACACCAGATTCAGCAAGCAAGAACGTGACGACGAGCATAGAGACCATATACGAGGTCCTGCTCGAGAACAAGGCCCCCGAGATGGACTCCATCCGGATGAACATCGACATCATCTACTCTGCCGAGCTCGGCGCCGACGCGGCAGAATGGACGGTGAACATCGACGCCGGCGGCGTGGACACGTGGAAGCTCACGCACACAAAGCAGACGAGCCACAACATCGACATACCCGGAGGGGGCTCCATCAAGCTGCGCGTCATGGTCGGCTCCCCGAGGGGGGCGAAGTACGGCGACACGATAAGGGTCGTTATGACGGCCGTCTCGGGCCGCGACCCGGCGAAGTATCACACGCTCACGCTCAGCACGACCGCGAAGCAGTCCATACTTGTCGTTAAAACGCAGATAGGCCAGGAGCGCGCTGTGGCCGACTCCCTCGCCGCAAGGGGCGAGCCCGTTGGCGTCCTGACCATCATCAACCCCGCCCCGCTGCGCGGCTACCTGCTCGTCGAGGCGATGAACACCGACAGGCTCGTGGACATCGTCAAGGGCATCCGCAAGGCGCGCGGCATCGTCAAGGGCGAGACGAGCATCAAGGACATCGAGCACTACCTGACGCCCAAGCCGCTCGTGGCCGGCATAGTCGAGGGGGACATCATCGAGCTCGTCGCCGGGCCGTTCAAGGGGGAGAAGGCGCGCGTGCGCAGCATCGACGAGACGAAGGAAGAGATCACTGTCGAGCTGTTCGAGGCACTCGTGCCCATGCCCGTCACCGTGAAGGGCGACAGCGTGAGGGTCATAGAGAAGGAGAAGTGATTGCATGGCAGAGACACTCGAGCTCCTGGTGGACGGGGGGAAGGCGTCGGCGGGGCCGCCGATTGGGCCGGCCCTCGGACCGCTGGGGCTGAACGTCATAGAAGTCGTGAACACGATCAACGCGAAGACCAAGGCCTTCGCCGGGATGAAGGTGCCGGTCAAGCTCGTCATCGACCCGAAGACCAAGAAGGTCGACGTGACCGTCGGCACGCCGCCGACGAGCGCGCTCATAACCAAGGAGCTGGGCATAGAGAAGGGCTCCGGGGCCACATCGACCAATAAGGTCGGCGACCTCAAGATGGGCCAGGTCAAGAAGATAGCCGAGATGAAGAAGGACTCGATGCTCGGCAAGACCCTGCGCGAGAGGATGCGCGAGGTCGCCGGCACGTGCGTGTCCATGGGCGTGACCATCGAGGGGAAGGACCCGCGCATAGTCCAGCGCGACATCTCGGAAGGGGTTTACGACAATCTCGTGGAGAATGACTAGATTCCGAGCCAGGCGTCGGCGAACCTGTCCACCACCGAGTCGAGGAAGCTCTCCTTGTAGGTTATGATGAGCTGCGCGGTCTTCTCCGGGTCTATTACCGAGTAGATTGTCTCGCGGCCCGACTTTTCCGTAGCGAGGACGTTGCCCTCCGTTAATTTCTTCAGGTGGAAAGATATAGTTGATTTCGACAGCTTGAACTCGTCCATTATGTCCTTGAACGAGGCCTTCTCCTTCAACAGGATGAGCATCACGATTCTCCTGAGAATCTCCTGCCGCATCAGGGATAACGAGGCCTTGTCCGGGTGGGAGACGGCCTCCCGCACGAAGTAGAGTTTCCTGTAGCCATCGGTCTGGGAGGCCAGGATGCTCTCTTTCTCCATGTAGTTCAGGTGGTACTCCAGGACCCCCATCTGCAGTCCGAGCCGCTTCTGGACCGCCCTCAGGTGTATCCCCGGGAACTTTGAGACGAGCTGGTATATCGCCCTGCGGTTCTCAAGCTCCAGGGGGTCGGGGCCCATCGAACACCCAGTCAGCGCTTGGCTATCCCGAAGTATATCGTTATCAGGATGAGGAAGTCTATGGCGATGACGTATACCGACGCGAAGAAGAGTATGTCGAGCCACGGCATCCAAATCGCCATCGTGAGGACGAGCCCCTTGACGAAGAAGAGCGCGAACGCCCCCGATATCAGCAGCAGCCTCGTGTGCCTCACCCGCGCGTACGAGATCACGCTCGTGGCGAAGAGGAGGAGCGAGAACCCCATCAGCGCCACACGCAAGAATACCTCTACCGTGTCCATGATGTTCCCCGTGCCACGAGGGGCTTACAACTTAAAAAACCTTCTGAATGACCCTTCGAAATGGAAACCTCACTGGTTCGCGGCATTTTCCGGTGGGTTCTTCTCTTCCTTCCAGTCGGGCACGAGCCTCTCGACGTTGCGGACCTTCGGCATGAGGTAGAAAATGGGGACTGCCAGAGCCGCCGCCAACCCGCTGAAAACGAGGAAGAGCGCCATCCCCGCGCCCGGGCCGGTGCCTACGAGCCATCCGAAGGTGCCGGCGAGCGTGCCATTGGCCTGCATCCCGGGCTCGAAAAACTGGTCCGCCAGCGGCCCCGATATCACCATCGTGACAGCGGACGAGAACTGGGCTATCAATCGCCTGGCCGCGAAGACGCGCCCCTGCCTGTTGGGCTCGACCTTCGACTGCCAGATTGCCTGGCTCGCGCCGTTCGAGATGGGGAGGGTGAGCATCACCAGGAAGGCCGAGGCCGCCCACACGTAGACGTTCCTCCCGATTCCAAAGCCTATGCAGATGCACATCCCGGCGATGAAGTCCCCGACCAGAAGGGCGAGTATCTTGCGCTTCGGCCCGCCCCATGCCGCCAGAGCGATGCTCCCTATCAGGCCCCCGACGCCGAAGAACGCTTGCACTGTGCCAAGGACGGCCTTGTCCGAGCCCGTCTTCGCCAGTATCATCGGGTTGAGGAGGACCATCGCCGGCCCCGCCAGGAAATTTACCACGAGGAACGAGAGCTGCAGGTAGAGGAGCGGCTTCCTCGCCCAGATGTACCTGAAGCCGTAGAGGGCGTCCTTGAAGACCCCGGCCCTGCCCTCTTGAAGGTCCTTCGCGGGAGGGGGCTGCGGGATGTGGACGAGGAGGAGCATCCCGATGGCGAAGGTGAACGTCAGTATGTCGGCCACGAGAATCCACTGCAGCCCGGCGTCGTTGCCGAAGGCGATGAGCAGGAATGCGGCGATGGGGGCGCCCGCGATGCCAGAGACGGCTTCGGCCATGCCCATCATGCCGTCCGCGCGCGCGTAGTGCTTCTTCTCCACCATGGTCGATATCGCCGCGGAGTAGGCGGGCCACTGGAAGGCGCCGAACATCCCGGTGAAGATGCCGATGGCGTAGAGCTGCCATATCGCCAGCGAGCCGGACGAGAAGAGCAGGAGGGCCATCACCGAGCCGGACCCGGCCACGAGGTCGCTGATCATCATCGTGCGCTTGCGGTCCCACCTGTCCACGAGGGAGCCGGCGATGGGCGTCATGATGATCGCCGGGAAGAACTGGCAGAAGGCGAGTATGGCCATCGGCGTCGCGGAATGGGTCGCGTTCCACACCCAGAACATCAGGCCGAACTGCGCCATGGCCGTCCCGAGCATCGAGACGACCTGCCCGGCCCATACAACGGTGAACCCGGCCATGCCCCTAGGGCGCGCCATGCTGCTGAAGATGCCGCCAGCAGATAAATAATTATTCACCCTGTTGCATCGTGCCAGCGATGAGGGTCGAGCAGATCAGGGCGAAGTCCATCGTGCGAAAAGAGAAAGGGTCGCGCGACATCCACCTCAATCCGTACCAGGGCTGCTTCCACGACTGCGCCTACTGCGACGGAAAGGCCGAGAGCTACAACATGCACGAGGACTTCGGCACGCGCATACTGGCCAAGACCAACTCCCCCAATCTCCTGGAGAAATACCTCAGGGGACTGGGCTTCGCCCCCGTCAACCGTCCGCGCACCGGGACTCTCGCGGACTACTCGCCCGACGCCAAAGTGGGATTGAAGAAGGCGATGCCGGCGAAGTTCCTGATAAACATCTCCGGCGGTGTCTGCGATGTCTACCAGCCAGCCGAGGCCGAGGTCGGGCTCTCGCGCAAGGTGATGCAGGTCGTCTACGACTACGACTTTCCCGTCTTCCTCCTTACAAAGAACAAGCTCGTTCTGAAGGACCTAGACCT
The DNA here is from genome assembly GCA_016214785.1 of Methanobacteriota archaeon. Lineage (GTDB taxonomy): Archaea > Thermoplasmatota > Thermoplasmata > SG8-5 > JACRNV01 > JACRNV01. The sequence continues at coordinate 39,707 of JACRNV010000016.1, read as the reverse complement.
GCTGGTCAAAATCAACCGAAGCCAGGGTGCGACCGTTGCGTTCACGGTCACTCTGGCGGACGAGCGCCTGCAGAAGATATTCGAGCCCAACGCCAGCACGACCTCCGAGCGCTTCGACGCGCTCAAGGCGCTGCACGAGGCCGGCATCCACACCGGGATATGGGCGCTTCCGCTCCTTCCCTGGATAGGGGACACGGACGGCAACGTGGAGGGGATAATGAAGGGGGCGAAAGGTGCAGGGGTGGAATGGATAATATGCGACGGCCTGACGCTGAAGCCAGGGAGGCAGAAAGACGCCTTCCTGCGCGTGATAGGCCAGCACTTCCCGGAGCTCCTGCCGAAATACCAGAGGATGTACTCCAACGAAGACAGGTACGGCGCGCCGGACGTGGGGGCGGCCAGGGCGCTCGGGCTCGACAACCCATGGTCGAAGGGGAAGCGCTTCGCCGGGAAGCACGGCATCGAGTACAAGAGTTGGCACGGCGGGTGAGGTGCATGCCTGCTACATTCTCCCACCCCCTCCCAACGTTTAAGTATCGCGCCCCCGATTCTCGGCCCTTATGCCTCACGTGAATGACGACGAGGTGCGCGCCGCCGCCAGATACGTCTCCACAGCGGCCGCGCAGGACTTCGACGCCGCCGGTGGCATAGATCATGAGCGCGGCGTCCTTCAGGTCAGGGAGCGCATCTCGAAGGGCAAGTTCATCCCCCTTCAGCGCGGTCAGGCACGCACAGCTGCGGCCGTCGACGGCGGCTCCGCAATCGTCATGGACTGCGGCTCTTTCGTCGTCGGCGCGATAACCGCCGGGCACGTGACGATGGAGCGCGGCAAGGCGACGGCGCACGTCCAGCCACTCCGCCTTCTGCCCGTCTCGCAAATCGACAAGCCCTGCGTTTACGACGAGATTTTCAAGGAGGCGCTCTACGCCGCCCCTCCGGACGCCCCTGAAAGCCTGGAGTCGCTCGTCGGCCGGGCGCGCAACCTGGCGGAGTGGCTCGACGCCGAGCGCGCAATCGCCGCCCTAGACAAAGGCTCCCTCCTTCTCATCGATGGCTCCCTCTGGGCGGGGACGCCGGGCATCAGGCCTCTGGTTGCGCGCGTCGCCGACGCCGCCCAGAAAAAAGGAATATGCCTTGCAGGCGTGAGCAAGCAGAGCAAACTGTACACCGGCTACAGGCCTCTCGTCCCCGCGCTGGCCAGGCTCGGGAAGCGGGAGTTCGGGGAGGCATGCTGGGCCTACCCCATCGACCTGACGGAGTACGCGGACAGGCAGTTCGGAGAGACTTTTGTGGCGCATCTGCACCCGATGGCCGACTTCGCCTTCAGGGTAGACGTCTGCCCCGCGCCTGGGCGCTCGTGCCAGGACGCCCTGGAGTCCCTAGTCGCCCTCTCGAACGACCCGGGCTACCTTGGCTATCCGTATCCACTGGCGAGAGTCCACAACGAGGTCGCGCTCGGCGGCGAGCTGTGCACCGAGCTCGAGGTCTCTCTCAAGCGCGCAATCTCCACCGAGGGCGGGGAGCTGGGCGCAATAGAGGAGTACGGCCGGGACTTCCACAAGGTCCTGGACGGGGGCGGTTGAGATGGAATACTTGGGGCGGGTCATCGGGCGAAGCGTGAGGCATCTGAGGTTCAGGGCCTTCTACGGCATGGAGTTCCAGCTGGGGGAGATTCTCGTAATCGAGGACGAGGAGCGCGGCAGGCGCCTGCTCGCGCGCGTAATAGACATAGAATACGGCGCAGACGCCCCCGGCGACGACTGGTGGGAGCGCACGGCGGGGAACATGATGCAGGGCGACGGCAAGGGCGGGTTCGAAATGAGGGAGCGCGAGCGGCGCCTCTTCGAGGTCGGGGCATGCACGCCGCTCGGGTTCGTCGACGGCGGCACGTTCAGGAAGCCCAAGGTCCTCGTGCCGCACTTCTCGAAGGTGCGCAGGGCCGAGGAGGCGGACTTCGCGTTCCTCACGGAGAAGATGGGGGACATCGAGGCCGGCCTGCTGCGCAGCGGCGACAGGAAGGTGCCGATACGCGTCGGCATAAGCGGCGAGGCCTTCCCCCACCACATCGGCGTCTTCGCCACGACCGGCATGGGGAAGAGCAACCTCATGAAGACGCTGGCTGCGAGCGCAATGCGCTGCGGCAGGTACGGCATGCTCGTGCTAGACCCGCACGGCGAGTACTTCGCGGGCGCGCCCGGCTGCAAGGGCCTGTCGCACGTGCCGGAGGCGGCGGAGCGCATGGTCGTCTTCAGCTCCAGGAGCCTGCCGGGAGCCCACAACACAATCAAAATCTCTGCGCACGAGATTAAGGTCGAGGACCTGCTCAATCTTCAGGAGTACAGTGACGCCCAGCGGGAGGCTCTGCACGCGCTCAGCGCTGCATTCGGGAATGAATGGATGATACAGGCACATACTCATGAGTCTGAAGAACTTGTGGAAATGCTGCACAAATCCTTCTTCCTCGAATCGATCAACGTCATCAAGCGCCGCATCAAGCGCATCATGGACTCCGGGAAGGTCACGCGCGACAGGGAGGTCTCGATGACGCGCACTGTCATCGATGCTCTGAAATCGGCCAAGGTCGTGCTTGTCGATACCGGCAGCATGCCCGAGCACGAGGAGCTGCTCGTCAGCACCGTGCTAGCGCGCGCTGTGCTTGAAAACTACCAGCGCGTCTACGAGAGGCCCGAGGATTTCAAGTTCCTGCCGCCGGCGCTCATCACAATGGAGGAGGCGCAGCGCGTCCTCGGAACCTCGAAAGGAACGATATTCTCCCGCATAGCCCGCGAGGGCCGAAAATTCAAGGTCGGGCTTTGCGCCATCTCCCAGCAGCCGAAGCTCATCGACAACCAGGTCATCTCGCAGTTCAACACGCTCTTCATCCTCGGGCTCGCAGACAAGCGCGACCGCGACATCCTGCGCGATGCGTCGAAGCAGGACATCTCCGATCTGGAGAACGAGATACAGACGCTGATGGTCGGCGAGGCGCTGGTCACTTCGCCGTTCGTGCCGTTCGCGCTCCCGCTCGCGGTCTATAAATTCGAGGACTACCTCGACGAAATGAGCGCCTCGCAGAAGGGCAAGAAGCAGAAGGCTGGGCCAGACAAGGGGTTCTACTGATGCGCATCCTGCACGTCGCGGACTCGCACCTCGGGTACACGGCGTACGCCAAGCTTGACGAAAATGGCTACAACCAGCGCGAGGTCGACGTGTTTGAAGTTTTCAAACATGCCATAGACAAGGCGCTGGCGCTGAAGGTCGACGCCGTCGTGCACGCCGGCGACCTCTTCGACACGATACGACCGTCGAACAGGGCGATGCACTTCGCCATAGAGCAGATAAGGCGCGTGTCCGAGCAGGGAATTCCTTTCATAGCCATCTCCGGCAACCACTCGACGCCGAAGCTGCGCGAGACGGGGAGCGTCTTCAGGCTCTTTGAGCATCTCGGCAACGTCCATCCGGTCTATGGTGGCGCTTACGAGAAGGTAGAGATCAGCGACGCCGTCTTCCACTGCGTCCCGCACTGCGCGAGCCAAGACGCATTCTTGGCCGAGGTCGGCAAAATCGCGCCCATCCCCGGAAAGAAGAACGTAGCGATCCTGCACTGCGGCGTCAGCGGCGTGCACAGATTCACAACAGGGGAGTTCAACGAGAACGTCCTGCCGAGCGGAGCGCTCGGCGACGGCTTCGACTACCTCGCGCTCGGGCACTACCACGAGCATACCGAGGTCGCGCCCAACTGCTTCTACGCCGGCTCTACCGAGCGATTCAGCTTCGGCGAAGCCGAGAGGCCGAAGGGCGTGATGGAGGCGGACCTCGACAAGCGCGCGTTCGGTTTCCACGAGCTGAGCATCAGGCCGATGCTCGACTTAGGGCGCATCGATTGCAAAGGCCTGGAGAACAAGGACATCGTTCGCACTGCCGAAGAAATCATCGAGAAAGCGAACCCCGATGGGAAGATACTCCGCATCACCATGGAAGGCATGCCGCGCAGCCAGCTCGACGGGCTGGACGTCCGCGCGATACGCGCGGCGGCCTCGGACGCGCTCTACTTCGAGCCGCGCTTCGAGCCCCTGGCCTCGTCGCACGAAGTGCAGCCGGGAGAGGCGTCGTTCGGAGACCTGTGCGCGGAGTTCGAGGACTACCTGAAGGCCGTGCCCGTCGAGCGTTTGGACAAGGCGAGGCTGCTAGCACTCGGTAAAATCTATCTGTCGAGTGCCCTCGACGAGCGGGAGGGCTGATTTGCTCCTGCGAACGATCTCGCTCCGCAACTATAGGCGCTACCGGAGCCTGGAGCTCGATATACCCGAGGGCGTCGTTGCAATCGTCGGCCCGAACGGCTCGGGCAAGTCCACGCTCGTCGAGGCCGTGGCGTGGGCGTTCTTCGGCAACGAGGAGGAGACGACGCGCGGCGACAAGAAGGGCATCCTGCGCCAGGGCTCGGGGAAGGGGGAGAAGTGCCAGGTGGTTGTTGAATTCGAACTCGATAGCGTGCAGTACAGGGTCGAGCGCCAGATGAGCGCGTCCGGGACGGTCACGGCATCGCTCGAGAGCGCCGGCAAGTCCCTGGGAGAGGGCGCCGTCCCGGTCACCGAGAAGCTCACCGGCATCCTTGGCATGGACTACAAGGCGTTCTTCGTATCGGTCTTCGCGCGCCAGAAGGAGCTGGACGCATTAACGCGCCAATCCCCCTCTGACCGAAAAAAAACTGTTCTAAGAATGCTTGGCATTTCATCCATTGACAATGCCCTTATCGCCGCCAGGAAGAAAGAGATGGAATTTTCCGATAGGTTAGATTTCATGAGAAATACTCTTCGTGATCCGGAGACTGGCGGCGAGCTCATGGACGCCAGGCAGAAGGCCATATCGGAACTGGAGAAGGCCATCGAGGCGAAGCGCTCCACAGTCATGGAGCTAGACAAGCAGCTTACGATGTCCAAAGCCAACCTGCGCGGGCTCGAGAAGGCCTTCGAAGCCTCCAAATCATCCAAGGCCGAGCATGATATGCGGAAGGAGGCCTGCGCGAGGGCGGAGATGGAGCTCGACGGCGCGAGGAAAGCCATGTCCCGCCTCGAGAAAGAATTGTCGGAGATAGCCAAGACCGAGGAGAGGTTGAAGGCGCTGTCCTCTCGCGAAGCTGAATTCTCCAAGGCCAGGAAAGAGCATGAGTCCCTTCAGAAGTCGCGGGACATCCACATGGTGAAAAACGGGCTCTGCGAGGAGCTGGAACTGGCCAGGGAGGATCGAAATGAGCGCGAGGCCAGGCTCGACGCCCTTTCCAAAGACCTGAGCAAGGCCAAAACTGTCGAGGACGAGCGCGGCGACATCGAGAGGAAATTAAGCAAGTCGCAATCGTCCATCGAGGCCATCGCAGAGAAGGTGGCCTCGAACAGGCAGCTCTCGAAGGGGCTGGAGAAGGAGCGCCGCGAGCTCGAGAAGCGCATGGCCGACATCTCCGAACTTGGCGAGGACAGTAAATGCCCGACGTGCGACCGGCCCATCGGCGACCACCGGGACAAGGTCCTGAGGAGGACGAGGAAGGAACTGGACGATAAGAGAGTAAAATTGGAATCCCTCGCCAGGGAGGCCGAATCCCTCGCCGAGGAGAACGAGGCCTTGAAGTCGCAGCGCGAGGCTCTTTCAAAGAAGAAATCCCTCCTCGAGAAGGGGCTCAAGGCCCTGGAGCGCAAGGTCGGCGAGGCCGACGGCTTGACGCAGGAGATATCGTCGCTCGACGAGCGCGTCGATGCCATCGAGAAGCGCGTGGCGGAGCTCGGCGACATCAAGTTCGACGCGAAGCGCTTCGAATCTCTCGGGAAGGAGTTAAAGACCTTGGAGAGGGAGCACGACGAATTTGTCGGCTTGAAGAGGCTCGCGGACTCGAAGCCTGCCAAGGCACGCGAGCTGGAAGGCGCGAAGGAGGACGTTGCCGATGCCTCGAAATCCTTCGGGGAGGCAAAGTGCGTCCTCGCATCTCTGGGCTTCGACGCTTCCGCGCACACGAAGCTCGAAAACGAAGTGAGGATGGTGAAGGATGGCTCCCATGCCCTCGAGCTGCAATTCGAACGCTCGAAGGGGGAGGCCGATGTCTTACGCGAGAAGGCGCGGGCCGTCGAGACGGACATCGAGCGCCTGCGCGAGGCCGAGAAGGAGGCCGAGCGCCTGACCGGCGAGCTCGAGTACGCCTCGCAGGTCTCGAAGCTCCTCGACGCTTTCAAGAGGCACATGGTCGCGCGCATCAGGCCCGCACTGGCTTCGGCTACTTCGAGGCTTTTGGACTCGCTCAGCGCCGGCAAGTACTCGCAGGTCGAGCTGGACGAGGACTACGGCGTCAAGGTCTTCGACGGCGGGAGCGCCTTCGGGCTGGAGAGGTTCTCGGGCGGCGAGGGGGACATGGTGAACCTCTGCCTGCGCCTGGCAATCTCGCAGCTCATCGCCGAGCGCGGCGGGCTCAGCGGCCTGAACATGGTCGTGCTCGACGAGGTCTTCGGCAGCCAGGACCAGGACAGGCGAAAGGGCATACTGACGGCCCTCGACAAGCTGTCGAATATCTTTAAGCAAATCGTCCTGATAACCCACATCGAGGACGTGCGCGAGAGCGTCGGCAGCGTCATATCGGTCGAGGAGAAGGGCTACGGGGAGAGCGGCGCGAAGCTGGCCCTTTGAGGGACAATCATCCTTATAAAACACGACGGCTTCCAAGGCGCGATGGCAGCGAAGAAGCCGGGGCGCAAGGTTAAAGTAACGTTGAGGAAGGTGACGCGGAAGAACCTTACGCAGGTCCTCAAGCTGGAGGTGGCCAAGGGGCAGGAGAAGTTCGTCGCCGCGAACGCCGTCTCGATAGCGCAGGGGTGCTTCGAGAAGGCCGCATGGTTCAGAGCCATCTACGCCGGCGAAACGCCAGTCGGCTTCGTAATGATGTACGAGAACAGGAAACTCGGGAAGTACTACCTCTGGCGCTTCATGATAGACGGCAAGCACCAGGGCAAGGGTTATGGCAAGAGGGCGCTGACTCTTATTATCGATAGAGTCCGCAAGTCGCCGAGGGCGAAGAATCTCACCCTGTGCTTCTTGAGGGGAAGGGGCGGCCCCGAGAGGTTCTACGAGAGGCTCGGGTTCAAGGACACCGGCAAGATAAAGTACGGCGAGCATTTGGCGAAACTTGTGCTTCGCAAGTGACGAAGCCATGTGCTATGCGACCGGCCATTTCATTGCCCCATAGCATCGTCTTAAAAGTCGAGTACTTTTTCGGACCTGAGGGCTCATCTTTATAGCGCCCGAGCCCTTTCCATGCGCGATGAAAGCGAAATTCCTTGGAGGGGCCAGCAAGGTCGGCAGTCTGGGCATGGTTCTCGACACCGGCACCGAGCGCCTCCTCTTCGATTACGGCCTCACGCCAGACGAGCCGCCGGGGTTCCCGATGAAGGCTCCAAAGGTCGATGCGGCCTTCGTCACGCACGCGCACGTCGACCACTCTGGCGCGATACCGTGGCTCTGCTCGGTGCAGCAGCCCGACATCTACGCCACGCCGCCGACGGCGGAGATAGGCGCGATGCTCATGGACGATACAATCAAGGTCGCCGAGTCCGAGGGGCGCCACCTACCATTCGGCAAGATGCACGTCCAGACGGCGAGGCGGCTGTTCAAGTACATAGATTATGGCGAATCCGCCGAAGTCGGCGAAACCGAGGTCACCGCCCACGACGCCGGGCACATCCCGGGCGCGTCGAGCTTTGAAATCTCTGGCGACCATAGCGTCTTATTCACCGGCGACATACACACCATCGAGACCAACCTCGTGAACGGCGCCCGGCCCGTCAAGTGCGACACCCTCGTCATCGAGAGCACATACGCCGGGCGCTACCACCCGAACAGGCTGAAGACCGAGCACGCCTTCGTCAGCAAGGTAGAAGAAGTAGTGGATCGAGGCGGCATGGCCATCGTACCGGCCTTCGCCGTCGGCCGCACGCAGGAGATAATCATGCTGCTGATGCATTCGCACCGCGACATGTGGCTCGACGGCATGGGGAAGCGTGTGAACCTTGCCTACCTCGACATGCAGGAGTACCTGATATCCCCGAAGAGGCTGCGCAAGGCCATGCACAGGTTCAGGCCCGTGCGCAACTACGGCGAGCGCAGGAAGGCCATGGGGGCGCAAGTCGTCGTGACGACGAGCGGCATGCTCGACGGCGGCCCGGTCCTGAGCTACCTGGACAGCCTGAAGAACGACACGAACAGCGCAATCCTTCTCACAGGTTATCAGGTCGAGGGGACGAACGGCAGGCTGCTGCACGACGAGGGGATGGTCGAGTTCTACGGCGTGAAGCAGAAGATAAACTGCGAGGTCGAGTTCTACGACCTGTCGGCGCACGCCGACCACGGGCAGTTGCTGAAATTCATCAAGGCTTGCGACCCCACAAAAATCGTGCTGATGCACGGCGAGGAGAGGGCGGCGCTGGCGAAGGACCTCGAAGAGTACGAGGTAATAATGCCGATGGAAGGCGAAGAGTTCGATCTATAGGGGCATTCTCCCGCCGATAATTAATGGGAATCGAATTCCCCTATCACCCCGGACGATAAGGGTATTCTCAACCTCTCATTGTTGAGATTCGAATCCCCTTATCAACCCTGACGGAAAATGTTTTCAGGGCATCCTTCGTTGATATACGACGTAAATCGAATGTCCTTAGCCGAAAAATCCTTTTCAGGGGGTCAAGGGGGAATTGCCGAACCAAAAGGATAGGGCAATGCCCCTTGCGGTTGAATCCTTTTGGGGGTCAAAGGGAAGTTCAGCGTGAGTTCTAATCCAGTTTGACCATGTGCCTGTCCCTCAGCTCCTCCCCGCCTATCGGCCTGTAGGTGAGCGCCCTGCCATCGTATGTGATGCCGAACGTCCCGTAGGGGAACGGGCACTCCCGGACGGCGCCGCAGTCCCCCATCTCCGTTATCTTCACCTCAATCCCCTGGGCGCGAGCCATCCTTCTCACCGAATCTATCGACTGGGGGATGTACGGGCACTGGTCCGAGCGGAATATGCGCAGGGATTTCTCCTTTCCGGGAGTTTCCGGTGGCCTGAATCTGGGATGTGGAGCATTCCCGAACCTCATGACAACTATTTCGAATGGCGGTGCAGAGTCGGCGACCTCGAACCCCAGTCGCAGGAAGAGCTCGCTGTGCGCGAGCCAGTTCTTGCCGCTCGTCACCATTGCAACGCCTGACATTCCGTCCCTCTTCGCGTCCGCGATGCACTCCCCGATGAGGCGCGAACCCATGCCCTGGGCCTTGAACCTGCCGATGACCCACAGGCAATGTATGACCATGTAGCCATCGGCCTCCACATTGCGCCACGAGCGTTCGCCCGGCATGTACTCTATGAACCCGACGTAGTGGCCGTCCTCGGTCAGGAGCATCTTGTACCTCAGGCCATCCTTGAACCGCTCCATGACCCATCGGAGCTTGCGCAGGTACCCCTCCGACTTCTTCTTGCTCTTCTGGCAGAAGAGGCCGTGCCACGCAATGGTCTCGGGCGTGACATCGACGATCGACACCTTCGGCAGGCGGGCAGGCTTTGCCATGCTGTGAATATCTCCATGCCAAGCAATAAAGCTTCCGCTGCTCGATGATATAAAAAAAGGGGGAGTTCAGCGTGAGTTCTAATCCAGCTTGACCCTGTGCCTGTCCTTCAGCTCCCCGAGCTTGCCCTTGTTCCAGCTGCTGGTCTTCGAGAAGAAGCCCGTGACCCGGGTTATCCCCTCCACGTCCGCCGAGCCGCAGTGCTTGCACGTGGCGCTGATGCCGCGCGCGAGCTTCCCGCAGGCCAGGCACGACGTGAACTCCGGGCTGAAGGCTATCTGCGCGCTCTGCGTGTTGCGCATCGTCTTCACCACGAAGCTCGCTATGCTCTCCGGGTTGGGCCTGCTCTCTCCCAGCCATACGTGTGACAGCGCACCTGCCTCTATCAGGGGGTGGAACTTCCCTTCCTCTTTGACGCGCTCGATCGGGTTGATCGGCTCCGAGACGTTCAGGTAGGTGGAGTTCGTATAGTATATCTCGCCGCTCCCCTTGTTCCCCTTCACCACCGTCGGTGCCTGCAAGGGGAAGTACTTCATGTCGAGCTTGGCCAGCCTGTAAGCCGTGCTCTCGGCCGGGGTCTGCTCGAGCGGCATCCGCATCCCTTTCTCCTTGCCTATCCTCTCTGCCTCTGAACGCAGGTGCGCCATCACCTTCAGTCCGAACTTCATCGCATCCTTCGATTGATGCAATTGCTCCCCAGTGTGATACTGGACCATCTCGTTGAGCCCGAGCATGCCCACTAGGAACGTGGCGCGGTGCAGCCTGTAGTACGGCTCGCCGTCCAGCTCCATCGTCAGGAGCGAGAGCGGGCCGAACTTGCCCATGCCCAGCAATCGCGAGATAAAATCCTTCTTCTGCTCGTGGGCGCGTGCCACCGCCATGAGACGCTCTGTGAGCTTCTCGAAGAGGAGCTTGTCGTCCATATGGGCCTCGTATGCTACGCGGGGGAGGTTGACGGTGACGTTCTGCATCGCCGAGTACCTCATCTTCCACGGCGTCTTGGCATCCTCGAGGTCGGTGTTGTCGAGCTTGAAGGCCAGGCGGCAGCACTCGCTTATCCTCGCGGTGTCGCCGCGGTCGAAGACGAAGTAGGTGTTCCCCTTCTCCGAGGCGACGTCGCATATCTGCGTCAGGAACTCCTCGTGCCCCGGGGTGTCGAAGAACCGCTCCGTGATGTGCACGTTCGGCTTGGGGAAGAAGAACGGCCGCCCCATGGCGTCGCCACACATGTAAACCTTGAAGAGCGCGGTGACGAACCTCTGCGCGTCCTCGATGTAATCGGAGTATGTGTTGCCCGTCATCTTCCCCTCGGGGCCCATGGCCTCGACGTCCTTGAAGTGCTTGGGCGTCTCCCAGTAGAGGTTCAGGTCGCTGAATATGGACTGCCCGCCGCGCGCGACGGCCTGTTGCGCGAACTCGAATACCAAAATCTGCGCGAGCTGCTTCATGCGGTCGTCGTCCACGCCCTTGAGGTACGGCGCGAGGAAGAGGTTGAACGCGTCCCAGCCTATCGCCCCTGCGAAATGCCCCTGCAATGCAGCCGAAAACTTGACAATCTGCTCGATGAGCACCTCGGGGTGCTTGGCCGGCTTGGCTATGGAGAGCGCGTTCGGCAGGTTGAGCCCGAACTTCTTCACGTACTCCATGTTCTGCCCGCTGCAGTAGGGCCTGTCTACCATCCCGAGGTCGTGGAGGTGGATGTCCCCGCGCATGTGCGCATCTGCGGTGGCCTCATCGAAGACCTCCAGCAGCGCGAACTCCTTCTTGATGTTCTCGGCGAGCGTCAGATTCGTCGCCTCGGGCCCGTGGGGGACGTTGGCGTTCTCCTTGTTCGGGCTGATGATTATCTGCCTGGCGTCGTAAAGCGGCACGCCGAGGCGCGTGTGCTGCTTCCTGACCTTTATGAGGCCGTACTCGACGAGTTTGGCGTTCGTCAGCTCGCGGATGAGCGGCGCCGTGACGCTCTCGATGTTGAGCTCGAAGACGAGCTTCTCCACCTCCCTGGCCACGATTGACGCGGCGTCGGGGCTGATGTTCGTCTCACGTATGAGAGCGTCGTAGATCTTCTGCCTGTCCCACTCGCGGATGTCCTCGTCCGACGTCCGCACGAACAGCGATATCTCGGTCGATTCCTGGTTCCCCGACGCAGGCAGTGAGTCTGACTTCATGACACGTCCCCTCTCGAAATAGGTAGGGGCGATTGCGGAGCATGGATATACCGTTTTTTGAACCTGGTTTGTTACCGACGAAGGGTTTATCTATTACCATATCTGTTACCACATCGGTTCTCAGATGTTCGTGCCAGGGGACAAGCTCAGGGACGCGGTCTTCGAGCTGCTCAAGGACGGGGAGATGTCGATAAGCGCCATCTACAGGAAGCTTGACGACGAGGGGATAAAGACCCACAGGCTCGTGGTCACCGGTTACCTCCGTGCGCTCGAGGAGATGAAGGTCCTGAGGTCGAAGGAGATACCCCCCTCGAAGGTCTACATGCTGCCGACCGTCAAGGAGAAGAACCTGTATGAGTCGGTCGGCGCCGCCGCGAGGGAGATGGGGGCGGCGCCGTCGGAATCGACGACGCTGTGCGTGACGGCCCTTCAACGGATTTTCCGCAGGCCGGTATTCCTGGACGAGCTCAAGCTGGCTGGATTCACCGACGAGGCCGGCGACCTCGAGAGGGTCGTCGGCGACGAGCGCATGGACGCGAAGAAGGCGCTGGCCAAGCGCGGTTACAACATCTCGGACAACAACCCGGCGTACAAGGCGAAGGGGGGTCCTGAGATGGAGCGGAAGGCGAACGATCTGCTGGTCGCCGTCATCACGCAGAGCTTTGAGATTCAGTCGCTAGTCGTCGAGACGAAGCAGCTCAAGCTCGGAGAGGTCTGAATGTCGCGGAGGTGGGTGAGCGAGCGCAAGCGCGACCCGTACTACAAGCGGGCGAAGCGCGAGAACTACTACAGCCGCGCGGCCTACAAGCTCATGCAGATGGACGAGCGGTTCGGGATCATCAGGAAGGGGGACGCTGTCATCGACCTAGGCGCAGCGCCGGGCGGCTGGTCGCAGGTCGCGGTTGAGCGGTCTGCACCCGACGGGCTTGTCATCTCCATTGACCTGAGGCGTATTTCGGAGATCAAGGGCGCAATCACGATGCGCGGGGACGCTTTCGCTCCCGAGACTGTTGAGAAAATTATCGCATTGCTTGAATCGAAAGGGCGGGGGCGCGCCGACGTCATCCTCTCGGACATGTCACCGAACATCAGCGGCGTCTACGACATCGACCACGCCAAGTCCATTGACCTGGTGAAGAGGGCCATGGAGCTGTGCGGCGCCCTCCTCAGACCGGGCGGCACGTTCGTGGCGAAGGTCTTCGAGGGCGAGTCGATGAAGGAACTCAAGAACGAGGCGAAAGAGCGCTTCAGGATGGTAAAGCCCCACTCGCCAGATGCTACCAGGGAGCGCAGCTCCGAAATATATATTGTGTGCAAAGGTTTCAGATCCTAATGAAATTGATATTTCATGTCTGGAACATAGTCAACACGATCTTTTAAAAGCGACTGACAGCCATGTCGACCCAGGGTTTTATTTTTTATTAGAGTATTCCTTCGCGAACCATACGCCGATGAAGTTGTCCACGAGCCTGTCGAGGAAACCGCGCCTGTATGTTATCAACAGGCGTGAGACGCGCTCTGGCTCCACTACGGAATAAAGGCTTTCGCGACCGGCCTTCTCCCTCGCCAATATCCCCTTCCCGACCATGTCGCGGAGATAGAAAGACAGGGTGGAAGGCGCAAGCCCGAACGCGCCGGCCATCTCTCCGTGGCCGGAGCGGGGGTGCATCAGCAAATGCATGGCGATTCTCCGGGGGTTCTCCTGTCTCAGCGCCGAGAGCATGTCCTTGTCCCTGGTGTCTATTTCCGCAGCGTAGTACCGCTTGTAATAGCGATCCTCGCGCGTTTGAAGGGCGCCTTGCTCGCAGAGCGCGATCAGGTGATGTTCCAGCTGCCCCGTCGGCATGTCGAGCGCGCGCTGTAGCTCCCTGAAATGGATGCCCGGCGCATCCTTGACGGCGCGGTATATCCTTTGCCTGGGCTCCAATTCCATCTGCGCACCTATGGCTTGAGCACCGAGAACGCCAGGAGCGTTAAGATCGCCAAATCCAGTGCCGATGAAAGGAGCAGCACGTCCGGGCCTATGTCGAAAGCATAGAGGGCCAGAAAGATCCCCTTGACCAAGAATACGATGAAGGCGCCTGCGACCATGAGCAGCCTTTTGCTCGACGCCCGTTTGTAGGCCACTATCGCCACTATTGCCAGGACCAGGCCGAAGACGAGCATCCACCCGGCGATTATCGAGAGCAAGTACGACATGCCCCCTATCATGGGATGTGGAGATAAAAAGAGAACGGTATTGCGCGCGAACGCTCGGGGGCGCGCACTCCTTCACTCACAAATCGCCGACAATCATTCCCTCTGGGCCCTCCAGATCGCAGCGAGGACCGCCAGCGCGAGCACTATCGCGCCGATGAAGCCCGCCGCGGCAAGGACCGGGGGCGGGTTCGCCACCTTCACCTGCACCGAGTGGTATATCGTCGTCGTGCCGTCCGAGGCCTTGAGCCTTATCACCTCGTCGCCCGTCCAGCCCTTCGGGGCCGTGATCGTTATCTTCCCGCTGGCGCGGTCGTAGCTGACCTGCAGGTTGGACGGGGAATCGTAGCCGTACGTGATCCCCGATGCGGGTCCGCCGTTGAAGACGTCGCCCACGCTGAGCGCGTACTCCTCGCCGGGCGCCATGCTTATCGATTCGGGGCCGCCCGGGCTGGGCATGTCCCTGATGCCGCCGGTGATGGGCAGGACGTACTGGCCGTTGCCCGCGCCGCCCGGCGCTGGAACGCCGTTCGAGCCTTGCGCGAGCGATATCTCGAGCGATATGGCTTGGCCCTCGGCGACATCGACCTCGGAGCTGTAGTATTCGTGGCCGGGCGCCCAGACGTCGAGAATGTGCCTGCCATGGGGCAGGCTCAGCTTGAACTGGCCGTCCGGGCCCGTCGTCGTCTGGCAGCAGTAGTACCCGTACGGGGCCATGAGGTCGATCCCCGCCGGCGGGGTCAATGAGATATCAATGGGTGCCGCGCTGCCGTTAGAGACGGGCGGGGCTGGCCCGTTGCCGCCCGAAACACCCGCGTATCTCCCCGCCCCGGTCATGTTGTAAATGAGCTCCGTATATTTTTGGGCAGGGTCCATGACCATGTAGGCAAAGACATTGGCGTTGGCGATTGGCTGGCCTGTGGTTGCGTCATTTACCACACCGTTTATCGACGCGTCCGCTATAGGCAGCGCTTCCAGGGTCGCGTTTTGCCAATATGTCCCTTTGGCATCGACATACTGCCATCCGTAGTACGGATAATAGCCCTCCAGATAAACCACTATGGTGAGAGCGCCGACGGGCACTGCGATATTGAACGCGCCGTTCGCGCCGCTCGTCGTGTTGTATGTCCAAGTACCGTCGCCGTAGTAGGATGGCGCGCCGCCCTCTGAATAGTATTCGGTCGATGGTTGCGCCGGCATGAGCGAGCCCTCTCCCATTGATGGCCGACCTGATTCGGTGTTCCAAGGAAGGATGCCAGAGTACATCGGCGTGTACGTGACCTCGATCATGGCGCCGGCAAGCGCGCCCTTCTCCGAAGTTACGATTCCCCCCAGAGTGGAGACGCGCTCTGGCTCGATGATGGGGAATAGCGCGACATCGAGATTCATCGTTGAATTGTCCGGGGCGTTGATAGTACCGTAGTAGCCATAATAACTGTCATTGCAGACGCTGATAGACACTGACCCGCCATAGACCTTGAGGGAGTATGACCCGTTCGCATCCGTAATAACCGGTTCTAATTCATCATACGTCCCAAAATATCCGTCCGTGGAGAGCATCGGATATGCCAGTACCTTGGCGCCGGCGATCGGTCGGCCAGTCCTCTGGTCCACGACCCTCCCCTGCACGGTCGAGTTCGGCGGCGGGATTGGGATCAACGGCACGCTGACCGTCAGGTCGTTTCCGCTCACCTCGAACCTCGAATTGTTGAAATAGTAATGTCTCGCGTTGACTGACAAGGTGTAAGCGCCATTCCATATGCCGGTAGTGAAGGCGCCGTTCGCGCCTGTCTCTCCAGATATCTCTTTGTATGTCGGGAGCCCGATGGCGCCTGCGTCCCCCTCCATGTAGATCTCCGGCCATGCGAAGACGCCCGCGCCGCCCACCGGCGCCCCGGAGATGGAGTCCGTAACTACGAACGTCACGCGTGCGTCGAAGGGCGGGAGCTTGTTCATCGCGATGTCCTGTGTAATGCTGGAGTAAGCTTCGACGTTCGCATAGGAGCGCTCGTACCCGTCGGCGAATATCATGAGGCCATAGCTGCCAGGCTGGACGCTCAGTGAATACGTGCCGTCCTGAGCGGTGATAGCTGTGAGATTTTCAGTTGGGGTGGCGCCAGCCCCTCCGTTGTCCCCGATGAAGTTTAACACTGTGAACATCACGCTCACATTTGCGCCCGCAATGGGCGAGCCGGTCCTCGCGTCCGTCACCTTTCCATTTACCGTCACAGTCGTTCCGCCAGCCGCCATCGGGGCCGCCAACAGGGCGCACAGCACCATGCCAAGTGCCAAAGCAGCGAACTTCCGCATGTCTTTCACCTTGGGAGCGCGATATGCCCGCTACATTAAGCGGTTTGTGGGACGAACTCCGAACCAAGGGGATTTTTGCGAAAAATCCCCCTTGACCCCCAAGGGGCATTGCTCTGCTGAATATTACTGTGAGTCGCAATTCCCCCTTGACCCCCTCAATGGGATTTCTGCGGAAATCCCCTTTGAACCCCTATCGAGGGATTGTGCGCAATCCCTCTTGACGCCTCTGAAAAGGATTTCATCACCGAATTGCGGATATGTTCAACTTTGGGAGGTGCTAAGGAGAATCGATTTGGGCAATTTATCATCGAAGATTATCCTTAGCGCCGGTACCCCCTTGACCCCCTAAAAGGATTTACGATGTCAATGTCCTAGCGCGTTGATAGCACACCTTTGCCTCGTTGGTCCTGCCGAGCTTGGCCATTATCTGCCCCTTGTTTATCCACGCGGCTGCGTATTTGGGGCGTATCTTGATTGCCATGCTCTCTGCGCTGTTCGCCTCGTCGAGCTTCCCCAGGCGCGCCAGCACTATGGCCTTGTTGTTCCAGGCTACGGCGTATTTCGGCCTCACCTCGAGGGCGCGCTCGTAGTACTCGATGGCGTCCTCGTACCTCCCTGCGCGGAAGAGGAGGTCGGCCTTGTTGCACAGCGCGACCTCGTTCCTCTTGCTGAGCTTGATGGCCATGTTGTGCGAGCGCATTGCCTCGTCGTACTTGCCCAGGCGCTTCAGTGCCACGCCGCGGCTCGTCCACGCGCCCGTGGGCCGGCTCTCGATCCTGATGGCGCGGTTGTAGTGCGCCAGGGCCTCGGCGTACTTCCCGTCCCTGAGGAGCCTGTCCCCCTCGGCGACGGCCGACGTCGAGGCGCGGAAGAGCATCCATGTCGCTCCCATGCCGCCGCCGGCTATGGAAAAGAGTATCGCGACGTTGAGACCGGTGAAATTGGCCCAGGTGTACATCCCCAGGCCGATGAAAATCCCGAATATCAAGATAACAGTGACTATGACGACGATGTCGACGAACCTGGAGCCGAAGATGTGCACCTTCGGCAGCTCGTCCTCGGTGACGTCGATGCTGATCTCCCCCTCGAACTCCTCCTCCGGCTCGGCTGCCGCCGGCGCGGCTTTGGCCTTTGGTGCGGGGGTTTCGGCTTTCTTTAGAGTTGCTTGCACGACGGGCTTTGCCTCTGGCTTGGGCGAGGGCGCCTCCCTCCGCGGCGCCGGGGCCCCGGGCTTCGACGGGGGCGCCGCTCTGGCAGGCGGGGCCTGAACCGGAGGGGCTTCGGGTGAGACTGGCGGTACGGCCTTGAAAGGGGGGGCCTGAGCGGGCGCTGCCTTCGGCATTGCTGACGGTGCGGCTTTCATCGGAGTGGCTTGTGCCGGCGCGGGAGCGGCCTTTGCCGGCTCCGCCTCCCTCTTCTCCACGGCGGTGGCGAGCTTCTCCAGCTCCTTCTCAAGGTCCTCGGCGAAGGGCTCCTCCTCCTTCCTGGTCACCAGCTCGTGGCCGCACTCGGGGCAGAGGTCGTTGCCCGCCGCGACGGCCGCGCCGCACAGCGGGCATTTCGTCTCCTCCGAGATTACCAGTGAATCCAAGAGGTCGTCGATGTTGTCCTCGTCCTTCGCCGCCTCGGAGGTCTTGATCTCCTGGTCGAGCATGTCCTTCAGGAGGCCCTCGAGCTCCGGGCTCGGTTCCTGCGCAGCCGGCTTCTCGTCGGCGATCTTTGCGGCGATGTCCAGCTTGATTCCGCAGTCGGCGCAGAACCTCGCGCCAGGCTTGTTCATCGAGCCGCAAACCGGGCATGGGACGGTCGCTTCGTCTGGCATCGGTGTCCAAATTGCGCCCGGCGATATATAAAGATATCGTTCCCCGCATTCAGAAAGGGATTTATCCACCCGCACCTTAAGGCAGGAGGAATGAACGCGGAGGAACTGAGCAACGCCGAGCGGCGTGTCCTGATGGCGCTGTCAAAGCTCGGCGGCACTGGCACGCCGTGGGACATCATACGCAGCTCCGTGCCGGAGAAGGTCGCCCCGCAGGTCAACGCCATCCGGGAGTCGGTCGAGAGGCTCATGGCCTCGACGGGGAAAATGCCCGACGAGCGCGAGGTCAATGAGCTGGTGCGCGCGCTCCTGGCTCTCGCGGGGGACAAGAAGGACGACTACCGGGCGGACATAGCGAAGGTCCTGGCGACATACTGCTTCCCGAAGTGGCTCGACGTCGAGGTCCCGCTCCAGCGCAAGGGCTTCGCGGAGCTGGCTGGCGAGACGCTGCCCCTGGCGAACAGCGCGCTTCTTAAATTGTCCTCCGAGGGGGACGTCAGCTCGACGCTCCTGTCCCAGGTCGAGGTCATGAACGCCTCCTCCTGGCTCCAGTCCAAGGGCCTGGTCATCCTCTCCGAGAACCTTGAGAAGAAGTACTCGCTCGCGCGCAAGCAGGCGGGCGAGTCCGACCTGCCGGAGCGCAAGGCGCTGAAGGCGCTCCAGAAAAAGCGCGGGAAGATGACCATGGCCGACCTCGCCGACGCGGCGAAGCTCTCGAAAAATGATGCCCCAATAGCGGTGGGATGGCTCAAGCGCAAGGGCTGGGCGTCGATATCCAAGGTCGGCGGCGACACCGTCCTCGAGATGACGCAGGACGGCAGGGACGCGCTCGAGCGCAAGGGCAAAGACGAGGAGACCATCGCCCGCTTCGCCGCCGAGGGCGAGATTCACGAAAGGGACTTAGACGAGTACGTGCTCAAGCAGCTCCTCTCGCGCCAGGACCTCCTGAAGGTCAGGGAGCAGGTCATGCGCTGGGTGAGCAGGACGCCGGCGGCAGACCCGCTGACGGCCGCCGGGCTCGAGATAACGCCGGAGGAGACGCAGCTCACGCCGGCGCATATCACATCTGGCAGCTGGAAAGAGACCCGCTACAGGCCGTACGACCTCGGCACGTTCGCGCCGCCGGCGCACGGCGGGAAGCGCCACCCGATGATGCAGATGATAGCCAAGGTCAGGGGCATCTTCGTCTCGATGGGCTTCACCGAGGTCGAGTTCGACTACGTCCAGCCGACCTTCTGGAACATGGACGCGCTCTTCACGCCGCAGGACCACCCTGCCCGCGACATGCAGGACACGTTCTACCTTTCGCAGCCCGATAAAATCCCGCTGCCGCAGGGGGACTTCGTCGCGAAGGTGCGCCAGGCGCACGAGAAGGGAATAGGCGAGTCGCGCGGCTGGGACTACAGGTGGAGCGAGGCCGAGGCCACGCGCGCCGTCCTGCGAACCCATACCACCGTGAACAGCATCCGCTACCTCTCGCAGCACACCGAGCCGCCCGTGAGGATATTCACGATTGGCCGAGTGTTCAGGCGCGAGGCGACGGACGCGCGCCACCTGGCCGAGTTCCAGATGGTCGAGGGCATCGCGATGGAGAAGGACGCGAGCCTTGCGATGCTGAAGGGGATTCTGACTGAATACTACCGCAAGGCCGGTTTCGAGAAGATACGCATCAGGCCGAGCTACTTCCCCTACACCGAGCCGAGCCTCGAGGTGGAGACGTTCTACAACGGCAGGTGGATGGAACTCGGGGGGGCGGGGATGTTCAGGCCCGAGGTCCTGGAGCCGTTCGGCATCAAGCACCCCGTCATGGCGTGGGGCCAGGGGCTGGAGCGCCTGGCGATGCTGCTGTTCAAGGTCGACGACATCAGGAAGCTCTACCTCTCGGATGTGGACTGGCTGCGGGAAGCGCCGATGATGAGGTGAGCGCGTGCCGGGCTACGAGGTCTTCGAGCACACGGCCGACGTGGGGATACGCGCATTCGGAAAGACTCTCCCCGAGATTCTGGAGAACGCCGCGCTCGGCATGATGAACGTCATCTGCGACGCCAGCTCCGTGGAGCCGGCGGAGATGTGCAAGGTCATGGTGGAGGGGGACTCGGACGAGCGCATGCTGTACGCGTGGCTGGCCGAGCTGCTATATCTCGTGGACACGGAGAACATGCTCTACTCCAAGTTCCAGGTCGCAATTACGGACGGGAAGCTCAAGGCCAAGATATGGGGCGAGCCCATCGACCGGACGAAGCACAAGATAAAGATGGAGATAAAGGCGGTCACGTGGCACATGCTCAAGCTGGACCTGAATGAAGGTAATGCGCAAGTGCTGTTCGATATCTGAGATTAAACCACTCTGCTTGAGGCAATATATTCAACCGTTTCTACTTCCCCATCATGCTGGCAAGAGTTGAAAAGAATGAGCGTGAATAGGAATGTGAGGGGATAGAATGGTTCGCCCGTCGATATACGGTTCACCCCTTTATTTTCCAACAGCGCAGTCTCAGCCCTTCCCCAGCTTAACATTCTTTAGGAACAGCAAGAGACGTATCTCCTCCGTCGTCATTCTGGTAGTCTGCTTCAGGCGCTCGATGTCCCCCGCCGCTATGAGCAGGAGCGTCTGCGGGTTGCCCTTTGTCATGAGGTAGATGCGCCGCAGGGCGTCGGGGTCTATGGCCGTCGTGCCGAGCAGCGCGGCGCAGTCTTCCATCGCCAGGCCCCGGACGTGCAGCTCTTCCACTATCCCGGACTCGACCTCGCGCCTGCCGTAGAACCTGTTGTACGATGGCGTGTCCTCGCGCATCGTCATGACGAGCATCACGCCCTTCTCTGCCTCGCCCATGGCGCCGATCAGCGATATGAAGAACTCGACCGTCTCCTCCGGCACCTCGGAATAGCCGTCCAAGACTACCAGGTCGCTGCCCGATTCCAGCCGCCTTGCCGCGGCGCGGCCCGATTCCTCCGAGCCGCCGCACTCGGCCCTGTCGCCGCCGAAATGGGACTGGAGGCCATCCAACACGTGCTTCAGCCCTGGAGCAGAGCGGAGGTCGAGCCATGCGACGCTACGCTTTGGGCATTCCTCCTCGGCGAACGCGCGGACGATGGCCGTCTTCCCTATGCCGGGGCCGCCAAGGACGACGACGAGCCGGCACTTGCGCGACTCGAGCGCTGCCCTCAAATGGCGGAGCTCCTCCTCGCGGTCGACGAGCTTTACGAGCGAGGGCGCGGACGAGAGGGAGTGCCTGCGCTCGGGCTGCTTCTGCGCTCTCGGGATGGAGATATGCTCCTTCCCCTCCAGCGATGCGAGAAGCCTCACGAGCGACGTGCGGGTGCCCATCTCCTCGAGTAGCGCGCCGATCTTCGCATCCCTCGAGCCCTGCGGGCCCGCGACGGAAACTGTCCTTTCCATGAGGCCGGCGCGGAGGTTGTGGGCGACCTGCATCCCCTCCTCGGTGAGGAAGTAGACCTTGTAGCGCCTGCGCTCCCCCTCGACGTGGCCGGTGAGCTCTTTTATCAGACCCTCGGCGCGGAGCTGCTTGAGGGCGCGGGGGACGTGCGTGAGCTGAACGCCCGTCGCCTCGGAGATGCCCTTCTGCGTGATGAAAAGAGGGAACTCGAGCCTGTCGCGGCAGAGCCAGTAGTCGCGCAGGTGCAGCAGTATCTTGTTGGCGACGGTGAGCCTCAACTCCGAGTCCTTGGCCATCGCCAAAAGCATCGGGGAGCGGATATAAAAGGGTGGCGGGGGCACGAATCCGTTTAATGCTATGCGTCGGGATAAGAGACTACACGAAATTTATTAATGGTTGGCGACCTACCTCAGGACGATGGTGAAAACAAGGGTTTGCAAGGTCAATAAAAAGGACTTTGGCGCCTATGCCACGATCATTCACGACGAGCTGGGATACACCTCCTCGGAGGCCCGAACCTATCTTTCAAGAAAGAACATCGACAATATGCTAAAAATAGAAGTCGACAAGATGCCAATAGGCTTTGTCAATTTCACTCGGAATGGGCATGTCATCTACGTCAATGACATCGACGTCGCGCAGTCCCATAGGCGTATGGGATACGGAAGCTGTCTCCTGCACTCTCTTGAATTGAGGACTAAAAGGCAGGGGAGCAGAAGGATTCGGCTTCACGTGCGTGTAGACAATACCCCGGCAACAGACTTCTATTTGAAAAACGGTTACACGATAGGAAAAAGGGTTAAAGGATTCTATGCAAAGAAGTTTGACGCTTACGTCATCGAGAAATTGTTAGACTCCAATCCCTAATTCCAATAACGTTAGGAGTTTAGTGAACTCGTTCTACCTCAGGATGACCACTTCCGTCTCAAATAATCACCCCTGTTGTCTTGCTCGCTTTTGCGATGTTGTCATGAGAAGTGATAATTATTTCCTTCTTATGCTTTCACCATCACGAGCATCATCTTGAACCTCTCGACGGCCTTGAGCGCGTGCGGCTTGTCGGCCGGCATGGCGATGGCGTCCCCGGCCTGGAGAAGGTGCGCCTTCCCCGATATCCTGACTTCCGCCCTGCCGTCGAGGATTATCACAAGGGCGTCGTAGGGCGCTGTGTGCTCGCTGAGCCCTTCGCCCTTGTCGAAGGAGAAGAGCGTGACCGTTCCGGCATCCTTCATCACGATGGTCTTGCTGACCACTGCTCCTTTCTGGTACCCGATGGAACCGGCGAGCGAAAACGGCTGGCCTGTGGCAATTTCCTTTTTTATTGGCATTGTAACCCCGCACTTGTATGCAGATGATAGTTATTATTAATCCTCTTCCAGCACGAAGGCCCTGTTCTCTATCGCCCAGCGGTGCCTCTCCTCCTCCTCGGGCGTGAGGCTGAGCACCTGGCCGGGGGCGTAGCTCTGCCCGCTGGCCCAGTCCTTGTACTTCTTCTCCACGCGGTACCTGCGCCTCCGGTCCCCGCGCACCGTCATGGGGCGATGGTTCTTGAAGGCGGTGTAGTTGCCCGGGAACTGCTCTATCTGCCCGTCCCGGAGGGCGAATATCCTCGTCGCCACGCGGTCGAGCAGGTACCTGTCGTGCGTCACCAGCAGCACCGCCCCGCCATATGATTTGAGCGCCTCCTCCACCGCGTGCTTGGACTGCGTATCTAAATAGTTCGTAGGTTCGTCGAGAATCAGGAGGTTCGTCTCGGAGAGCACGAGCTTCAGGAGCGCCAGCCGCGCCCTCTCCCCCCCGCTGAGCTGGCCGACCTTCGACGCGCGCTCCCTCTCGCCGAGCATGAAGGCCGAAAGGAGCCCCTTGACGGTGTCGCTGGACATCTCCGGGCGCTGCCCCTGTATCTCCTCCACGGGAGTGTGTTCCGCGTTCAGGCCCTCGTGCTCCTGCGCGAAGTAGCCCGGAATCGTCTTGCCGATGATGCGCACCCGGCCAGAATCGGGGGAGACTCGCTGCATTGCGAGCTTGGCTATGGTGCTCTTGCCAGAGCCGTTGGTGCCGATGAGCCCTATCTTCTCGCCGACCTCGATCGTGAAGCTCGCGTCCATTAGCACCGGCCTGTCGCCCCAGGCGAAGCTCACGTTCTCGAAGGACATCACCTCGCGCCCGCTCTTCTCCCTGTGGGGGAAGCGCATCGACGCGCCCTTCTTCTCCTCCTTCGGCGCATCTACGAGCTCGATGCGCTCGAGCTGCTTCTCCTTCGTCTTGAACTTGGTGTCGTAGCCCCAGCGGCGCTTCATCTCCTCGATGGAGTCGCGCAACCTGTTTATCTCGGCCTGCTGCTTCTCGTACGCCGTGCGGGCGAGGCGGCGCTCGTTCTCGAGCTTCGCCCAGTAATCGCTGTAGTTGCCGCCGTAGCTGCGGATTTGCGAGTCCTCGAAAGCCAGGACGCGCTGAGCTGCGGCGTCCATGAAGTACCTGTCATGGGATACCATGAGCACCGTGCATTTGAGCTCGTTCACCCGGCGCTCGATCCACTCCATCGACGGGATGTCCAGGTGGCTCGTGGGCTCGTCCATTATCAGCAGGTCGCAGTCAGCGGCGAGGGAGAGCGCCCGCACCAGGGCAATCTTCGTCCTCTCCCCCCCGCTCAGCTCGTCGCAGCCGCGCCCGAGCGCATCCATGGGGAAGGCTACGGAATCGGCGAGCTTGCGCCATCTCTCATCGGGAATCTCCCGTTCCAGAGCCCGCGGCTCGCTCTCCGGCCCGAGGCAGACTATCTCACTCCGGGACATGGCATCGGCGGGGGTAAGGCCCGCACCGAACTCGTGCTCCTGCGGCATGAGGACGGCGCGGATGCCTCTCCGGTAGACCACGGAGCCGTCGTCGGGCTCGTCCTGCGATAATATCATCCTGATGAGCGTGCTCTTGCCGCAGCCGTTCCTGCCGACCAAGGCGCACCGTTCCCCGTCGAAAATCTCCAGGCTCGCGCCCCGCAGCAGGGATTTCCCCCTGTACTCCTTGTCGATCTCCTCGAGCCTCAGCAGGGCGGCACGGGGCATCTCATCCCCTGAAGATGGCGCGCTTGCTCAGCATCATGGGGAGGGCGAGCGTGGCCTTGGGGAAGCCCTCGGTCCCCTCGGCGATCATGCGCGAGACCTCCTCGGTCGTGAGCTCGACGGACTTGCCGTCCCTCATGCGCACCGGGAGCTTCCCCGAAGCCCTCTCCTTCTGGCCGTAAACGATTATCATGCTCGCCCACTCGCGCTCTGCGTCCCGGATGCGCTTGCCGACTGTCTCCTCGCGGTCGTCGACGTCCGCGCGCGCGTCCATGTCCTTAGCCATCTTGACGCAGTCCTCGACGAATTCATCAGAAACGGGTATGAACCTTACCTGCGTCGGGGTAAGCCACAGCGGAAGCTCGGGCTTCTCCCCGCGCTGCTGCCTGATGTGTGCGTTCTCGAGCATGGCATAGATGACGCGCTCTATCGCCCCGGACGGCGACTGGTGGAGGATGAGCGGGTGGTGCTCCTTGCCGTCGGAGCCCACGTACACGATGCCGTACCTCTCGGCGTTCTCGACGTCCATTTGGTCGGTGTTCAGCGCCGAGGCCTTGCCCGACGAATCGACGAAGTTCCACTCGTACTTGAAGATGAAGTAGAAGAACCGCTCGGACCACATCTCCACGAGGGCGGGTTTGCCCCACCTCTTTACCATCGAAGCCAGGAAGTCCTTGTTGCCGTCGTAGAACTCCTTCGTGACCCTGAGCGCGAGCTCGAGCTCGTCCGGCACTTTGATTCCGAAGCCGGAGATGATGTCCCTCGACAGCTCGAAGCGCGACTCCATCTCCTTCTTCGCCATCTCGACGTCGGCGCAGAACGAATGGCAGTCGGGCATCGTGAATGCCCTGAGCCTGCGCATCCCCGCCAGCTCGCCCCTCTGCTCGACGCGGAAGGAATAGCGGGTGAGCTCGTAGAGGCGCATCGGGAGGTTCCTGTAGGAGATGGTGGCATCGTGCATCATCAGGAACTGCCCGAAGCACGCTGCGAACCTGAGGAAGACCTTCTTGTCCGGCGTCTGGATCGTGTACTGGCGCGCGGGGAACCGGTTCATGTACTCCTTCAGGGACGGGTGCTCGTAGTCGTACATTATCGGGCTCTCTATCTCCATCCCGCCGGTGTCCTTGACCTTCTGGGTCACGTACTGCTCCAGGAGAGACTTGACGAGGCGCCCCTTGGGGTAGAACCTGAAGTTTCCCGGGTCGGAGGCGGGCTCGTAGTCCACTAGCTCCATGCGCTGCATGAGCTCGACGTGCGGGGGCTCCTTGCCGCCGGTGCGGCTCTTGGCCATCTCGTACTGGCAGAACGTCCCGAGCCCCTTGCGCTCCCCGAAGTCGAAGCCCTTCACGTTGTTGCTGTCGAGCCTGAGGGGGTGCATCTTGCCGTCGAGGTCCATGACGGCCCACTCGGACACGGCCTTCTTCTCGGCCTTGATCGCCTGGGAATCCTCCTCCTCGCCGGGCCTTATCTCCTTGGAAAGCTCCGAGAGCGGGTGCCCCTTGCACTTGATGTCAAAGCCCTTGTACCAGCCGAACGGGGAGCGGTGAACCTCGACGCCCTTCTCCTTCAGGCACAGTTCTATCGCCTTCAGAAGCGGGATTGCCACATCTGGACTGGCCAGCGACGGGCTCAGATGGGCGTACGGGTAGAGCATCGCGCGCTCGGCCTTGGTCTGCGCGAGAACGTCGAAGATGCCGTCGGCCACCTTGGCCGCGAACTCAGGAGTGTTCGTATCCTCGGCCTCGACGGTGGCGAATGCGACCAGGACCTCGCTCATGGAGAACTTCTCGGGCGCGCCGGGCGGCAGCTCCTCCGCCACCTTGGTCTTGCGCCTGACCTCGTACTCCATGTGGTCCGCGTGGATTAGCAGCAGCTTCATTGAGCAGCCGATAAAAGAATAGGGATATATGCCTTATGCTCAAGGGGCATTGCTTCGCTGTACCTTTATTATAATCGCAATTCCCCCCTTGACCCCCTGGAAAGGATTTTTGGTGGCATTCTTCGTCGGGGTTCAAAGGGGGATTCGCCTCCCAGCAACAATCGACAAAGAATCCCCCTTATGCGGAAAGTATTTTGTATCGTCCCGCCCATGTCAGCCTCGATGCCTGCGGCAGTCCCGATGGCTGCAGGTGGGGGTTATTTCATGAGCGACAAGAGACTTGGTATAACGTTGAATGACAACGAACTGCCGAAGCGCTGGTACAACATCCAGCCCGACCTTCCGGAGCCGCTGTCGCCACCGAAGGACCCGGAGCACGGCGAGAGCAGGGTGAAGGCGCTGCCCGAGATGCTGCTCGGCGAGTGCCTGAGGCAGGAGTTCTCGCCCGACAAGTGGATAGACATACCCGAGCCCGTGAGGGAGCTGTACGTGCAGGCCGGAAGGCCGCGCCAGCTCTTCCGCGCGAAGAGGCTTGAGAAGGCGCTCAAGACCCCCGCGAGGCTCTACTACAAGGCCGAGTTCTACAGCCCCACCGGCAGCCACAAGGTCAACACAGCGCTCGCGCAGGCCTACTACGCCCAGAAGGAAGGCTACGAGAGGATAAGCACCGAGACCGGGGCGGGGCAGTGGGGGACGGCGCTCGCCTACGGTGCGAGCCTCGTCGGGCTCCCGTCGATAGTGTTCTGGGTGCGCGCGGTCCACGACTGGAAGCATGACCGCAAGAACCTCATGAAGCTCTATGGCGCCGAGGTCCATGCGTCCCCGAGCAATCTGACCGGGGCGGGCAGGGCGCTCTACAATCAGAACCCGAAGCACCCGGGCTCTCTGGGGATAGCGGTCTCCGAGGGCCTGGAGGTGGCGAAGAACGACGACAAGACCATCTATTCCCTGGGCTCGGTGCTCAACCACGTCCTCATGCACCAGACCGTCATCGGGCTCGAGGCGCAGAAGCAGTTCGAGATTGCCGAGGACTATCCCGACGTGGTCATCTCCTGCCTCGGCGGCGGCAGCAACTTCGGCGGCTTCGCGCTACCGTTCGTCGGGGACAGGCTCACCAAGAAGAGGGATATCAGGTTCATCGCCGCGCAGAGCGAGGTCGCCCCCAATCTGACGGGCGAGTACAAGTACGACTTCGCCGACCACGCCGAGCTGACGCCGATGATGAAGATGTACACCCTCGGGCACAGGAAGGAGATGAGGCCGATAAAGGGCGACGGCCTGAGGTACCATGCGGCCGCGCCGGTGCTCAGCCTGCTGAGGAAGCACGGAATCATCGACACTATTGCCTACCCGGCGGACGAGAAGCACGTCTTCGAGCACGCCAGGACGTTCGTCCGGACCGAGGGGTTCCTGCCCGCGCCCGAGAGCGCCTACTCGGTCGCGTGCGCCATCGACGAAGCGCTCGCGTGCAAGGAGAGGAAGGAGGAGAAGTGCATCGCATTCAACATCTCGGGCCACGGCTTCATGGACATGGGCGGGTACAGCGAAGTGCTGGGGCTGTGAGCCGGGTTCGAATCCGATGCCCGGCCGCGCCTACCTAGCGTAAACCCGCTCGGCGCAACCCCCATATACCCCTCCGGGGATTGTGCTCCGTGAACGGCATCAAGCTCCTCCCAGGCCTCGAGATAACGCGCGAGGGCGGCGCATGGCTCCCGGAGAGCGGAACCTATGTCGTCGCCGACCTGCACCTCGGCTACGAGGCCGCGGCGCGCAGGGAGGGCGCTGGGATGCCCTCGGTCCAGCGCGAGGTCATCATGCGCAGGCTGGGGCGCATCGTCGAGAGATATTCTCCGGACCGCTTCATCGTCAACGGCGACCTGAAGCACACATACGACCGCAACCTGCGCCAGGAGTGGGACGAGATTCTCGAAATCATCTGGTTCCTCAGGTCGTCGGTGAAGAAGGTTGATGTCTTGCGTGGCAATCATGACAATTTCCTTGCCACCATCCTGTCGAGAGAAGGCATCAAATTGAAAAACAGCGCGAAGGTCGCGGGCATCGCCTTCGCGCACGGCCACGAGACAGTGAAGCGCTCCGGCTGGCTCGTAATCGGCCACGAGCACCCGTTCATCAAGACGCGCGAGCCCCTCGGCGCGGGGATTTCGCTGCCGTGCTTCCTATGGAGCAGGAAGCTGAAGATGGTCGTCCTCCCGCCACTGAGCCCCATCGCCTTCGGCAGGAACGTCCTCCCGCCGGAGGCCGAGCCGCTGTCGCCGATGATAGAGAGCTTCTCGTCGTTCGAGGCTGCGGCCATGACCGAGAAGGGGCTGCTGAGGTTCGGCAAGGTGGCGGCGCTGGGGGCGATGGGATGAAAAGCCCGTCTCCCGTCCACGGCACGCCGGCCTTCCACGTCCCGGAGGAGAAGATGCTCGTCGTCGCAGACCTGCACATGGGCATCGAGCGCGAGATGGCTCTCAGGGGCATCCACCTGCCGTCGAGGACGAGGAAGTTCGCCGAGGAGCTTTCGGCGCTCGCGAGCCGTACGCGCGCGAAGCGCCTCGTATTCGCCGGCGACGTGAGGCACAACATCCCCCTTGCATCATTCCGTGAGCGAAGGGAGCTGCCGCTCTTCTTCTCCGCCATGCTCGGCGCCTACGGAGAGGTTGAAATCGTCAAGGGCAACCACGACGCGCTCATAGAGGAGCTGGCGCCCCCCAATATCAAGGTTCACCCCACGACTGGGCTGCGCATCGGCGATGCGGGGATATGCCACGGCCATTCGTGGCCATCGAAGAAGGTCATGTCCGCCCCGCTGCTGCTGGTCGCGCACAGCCACCCCGTCGTCACCTTCCGCGACGGGCTCGGGCGCGCGTGGTCGGAGCGCTGCTGGCTGCGCGCCCCGTTCTCGGGCGGGAAGAGGTACCCGCGCGCCGAAGGCGAGATGGTTTTGATGCCAGCCTACAACTCGTACTGCGGCGGCAGCCCCGTGAACGTCGAGGGCGAGCCAATCCTCGGCCCGCTGTTCAGACAGAAAATCGTCGATTTGAAAGAGGCGACAATCTACATGCTGGATGGGACGGCGCTCGGGAAGCGCCGCGACCTGATGGCCCCTCAGCGGTCGTAGTATATACTTTTTCCAGTGCCGCTCAGCGGTATGCCCATCACGAAATCAGCTTCGATGAGACCGAGCCTCTTGGCCGAGACGCCCGCGCGGTACATCACCCTGTTGTCGGCGTTGTGGATGCTCGCCGTCTTGACCGCCGAGCCGATGGCGATCCCCATGTCCAGGACGCGGATGGCGCAGCTCGGGCCGGAGAAGTCTGCCTTCACCGAGCCCTGCTTCATGCCCTTGCACTTGTGGCCGCAGGCGGCGCAGTCCAGCCCGAGCGCCTCGTGCTTCCTCAGGCCGATGAGCACGAGCGAGCGCGAGTCGCTCACGCTCTTGCCGTCGCGCGCGAAGCCGGCATTCTTGCGCTCCTTGGCAATCCTCAGCATGTCATTCCCCACGGCGTCCTTGTCCTTCCCCCTGAGGACCTTGACCTCGATGAAGTCCTTGCCTGCGGCCTTGGGGGCCGTGCGCGCGGAGAGAGCCATGAGGCCGGCGACGATGTCGAGACCGTCTGACATGAGAACGGAATATGCATAGGGGGAGAAAAGGGTTTGGGCACCGCTACAATGTTTCAACGAACAGGATTGAGCAATGCCTTTAACGCCTCTTTAAATCGGAATGCCTGGATTGAGCGGTCTCGCATTTGTAAATGTCCCTCACCGCGAAGACAGGAGGGCGCCTACTTGACCAGGAATATCTCAATGGACGAGACGTTCGATACGCGGCCGCCCTCCCCCTCGAGCTTCTCGGTGGAGATGACGATGTTCTTCACCTTGACGTCCTTGTTGATCCTGCTCCGCACGATCTCGGCCACGTCCACGGCGGCGCTGATGGCCCTGCCCCGCGCCTTGATGACTACCTCGTCGGCCCTGCTGAACTGGATGGCCACTGCCATGACGTAATCCATGGTCGGCTTCTTTCCGATGAAAACCGTGTTGCTCCTGTCGTCCTTGTCGCCTTCGGCCATGTTTGTCCGCCTCTCGTGTGCCAACACCATGGGGTACGGGGAGGATAATGCTTTCGGTACGGGACGCAGGCGATTCCGAGCGGGAGGGGGCGCAATGAATATCGAAGACTCGCATCTTCCCATTATGGCTGGCCGTCAATGCCACGAAGGAAGTTGATATCGGATTGCGGGCATTTCATCCATTCTTACAGGCTCTCCATCTCCTTCCTCGCCTTCTCCGCCCGCTCCCTGGCGCCCATCCTCTTGTATTCCTCCACGGCGCTCTCTATCTCGGCCCTCGCCCTGGCAGCATCCCCCTTCTTGCGCAGCATGGCGGCGTATTCCATGCGGTACTTTGGGACGTTGGATGCGCGCCCCGACGAAACGAGCCCCGCGATGCCGGCCTGGAACATACTGTCGGACTCGTCCCAGTTCCCGGAGACCCCCTCGATCTCGCCGAGCGTGAGCTGGATCTCGAACAGCAGCTCCTTCACGCCCATTGCGGTGGCCATGTCGCGCGCCTTAATTGCGTTGGTGCGCGCCGCCTCGATGTCCCCCGTCCTGGCCTGCGCGTTCGCGACGCCGGCAGACGCATAGAGCAAGACCACCTTGTCCCCCTCGGCCTCTGCGAGCCTCAGGGCCTTCTCGTGCAACTCCAGGGACTTTGCCCATTCCCCCTTCCCGTAGGCGATGCTGCCGAGGGTGAGCAGGCACGTGCGCATGCCCCGCTTGTCGCCGATGGCCTCCCTGATTCCATACGACCTCAGGGTTCGCTCCTCTGCCTCGTCGTAGCGCCCCATTTCCATGAGGAGGCTCCCTATGTTGTTGAGGCCGCTCGCAGTGCTCTGCTTGTCCCCGATCCTCTCGAAGACCCTCAGGGCCGACTCGTAGCATTCCAGCGCCCTGGCATTGTCCCCCTTGGCCGCGTAGATGTTCCCCATGTTCCCGCTCGTGCTGCCGAATATCCACAGGTCGCCGAGGCCCTTCGTTATTTCGAGCGCCTTGCTCAGCCACACGAGCGCCTGGTCGTAGTCGCCCAACCGGATGTAAGTGATGCCGATGTTGTTGTACGAGCTGCACGTCCCTCTCAGGTCCCTCATTCGCTCGCTTATCTCCAGCGCCTTCATGTGGTACCCGAGCGCGGACTTGAAATCCCCCTTGAACCAGTAGGAGTTGCCTATCTGGCCGTATATGGCGCCCCTGTCCCTTTCGGCATGCGGCTCGCCCTCGATGGCGGCGAGAGCCTCGTTCTGCAGCTCGATTGACCGGTCGTGCTGGCCCTTCCGCCAGGAGATGAAGCCCATCGCCGAAATAATCCGGCCATATTCGAGCTTGCCTCCCCTGAGCGCGTGCTCCTTTCCCTTGGCAAGCTCGGCGAGCGCATCGTCATACCTGTCCATCAAGGTGAGTATGTTGCCTATCTTCCTGAGCGCGCTGGCCTGCGTGCCGTCAGGGGTCGCGCCTTCCAGTATCGCCCTGTAGTCCTTCAGCGCGCCCCCCTTGTCGCCGTACAGGTCCTTCATGTCCCCGAGCCTGTCCAGGAGCTCCATGCGCTTTGTGGCCGTCCACCCCGCCCCGCCGAGATGCCCCAGCGCGGAGAGGGCGTCCGAGAAGTACCTCGCCGCCTGCTCGGGCGAGTACGCCGAAGCGGCCTTCTCGCCGGCCAGGGCGCAGTACTCGGCCGCCTTCGAATGGGAGGCGCTCCTCGAGAAATGCAGAGCCAGCTCGTAGGCGACGTCGTGCAGCCTTCCCTCGTGAGACCTCTCGTAGTGCTCGCCCAGGCTCTTGTGGTGCCCGCGCCTCCACCGCTCCGAGATGTTGCTGTAGAGGACGTCCCTGAAGAAGGCGTGCGTGAACTCGCACCTGTCGCCGTCGATGGCCAGGACGCCGCAGTCGTTTAACTTTGACAGCGCTCCGGACGGGTCTGCCAGGCTGCCGAGGGATCTGGCAACGCCCGAATCGAACTCCCTGCCGATGCAGGAAGCGTACTCGGCCATCATCATCGTGTCCGCGTCGAGCGCGCCGAGCCGCCCCTGGACGACCTCCTCGATGGTGCTCGGGATGGCGAACTCCTCGTTGACGACGGCCCATTTGCCGTCGATAGATGCGATGGAACCCGAATCCTTCATCTGCCGCATGAGCTCGATGATGAAGAACGGGTTGCCCCGGCACTCCCCCGCCACCTTCTCGTAGAACCCCTCCTGGAACTTGTTCGGGCTGTAGATGGAGTCGATGACCTGGCGCACGCCCCTCGTGTCGAGCCTGCCTATCGCCATCTCGGCCGCGCCGCCCTCCTCTTTCATCTTCGCGATTGAGCCTTGCAGCTGGCTCTTCTCATCGGCCCTCATTGTGACCAGAATAATGATTCGGTGGCCTCCCACGTTCCTGCACAGGTACCTGAGGACGAAGAGCGAGGATTCGTCGGCCCAGTGGATGTCCTCGAGGACCAGCGCCACTGGCCTTGACCTTGACATTTCGCCGATGGTGGAGAGGGCCTTGTCCGCTATCCTCGCGCGCTCGTTGTCGAGCTTCGCGCCCTCGAACCTGCGCTTCACCAGGAACCTCGCGCCGGCGAGCTCGCGAAGCCTGGCCTCGATGGATGCCGAGGGATCTCTGCCTTGCGCGGCCACCGCCTGCGCCGCCCTCTTGAGCGAGGCGCCCATGTCGGGATGCTCGGCGCCCGTGATGACGCCGATGATGAACGTCCCGCCCGCCCTCTCGATGATGGCCTTGGTCTCCCCGAACTCGAGCCTCCCCAGCCCGGCCGCCTCGCTGGAGCCGGCGAAGGAGTCGCGGACGAATCCCTGCACGGCGGCGAGCACCTCGCCGAACTTGGTGGAGCTCGCATCCTGGGCGCCGCTGGCCTCGGCGCTGGCCGCGACCTCGCCGCCCTCGCCCATGGCAAAGACCCGGTCGAACCGCGCGTACTCGACCTCGGTGAAGAGCGGCTTGCCCGCTGCGGCGTCAAGGGCGCGGGAGAACACCTGGAACGGCTGGTTGCGCTCGGACGCCGCCACGCCGGTGAGGACCGCGAACCCCTTGGCCTCCGCGAGCTTGCTGAACTCCGCCACGAGGCGCGACTTGCCGACGCCCGCCTCGCCCGAGACTATGGTCGTTGAGCCCGCGCCGCCCAGGGCGCCGTCCAGCCTCTGGCCCAGGGCCTCGATCTCCCTTTCCCTGCCGAACAGTGATGCGCCCATGTGCCGCCCCTCAAGGGAACGGTATGCGGGAAGGATAGAAAAAGATTTTAGTCAGGCTACCGGAAACGCTTATACGGAAAGGAACCATGACCGTTTCAGCGAAAAGGGTCATGCAATGCCAGTAACGCCCCTTCACATCGGAATACCTGGATTGATCGGCTACTACTTTCCGAAAAAGGTCGATATTGTCGCTGCAATCATTGGCAGCATGGCCATTGATATCGATTTCTTCCTTTTCCTCCTCCTTGGGACTCCGATACACGGATGCCTCCACATGCTGATAGGCGCGGCCATCGTCTCCATCGTCATTATTCCGCTTGTGTTCTTCCTGCGCGCTCCTATGAAGAGGATAAAGGAATGGTTCAAATGGGATACATATTCAAATTTCAAGTCGATATCGCTGGGGGCGCTCATCGGAGCTTTTTCGCATGTATTCATCGACGCGTTCATCTATAGGGAGATGACCCCGTTTTATCCACTCATGGGGAATCCGATGTGGTCTGCGGTTGGCCAATATTACATCTTCATCGCTGTGTATGCGCTGGCAGGAATCGCGACGCTGGCCTTGCTGACACTTTATATTCGTAGGGCTGTGGCGAAGAAATCTTTATAGCCCTTGTCCGCTATGCATGAAAATGGTGAAAAGATGAAAGCTGCGAAAGTAAAAACCAAGGGTGCGATCCGCTACGCGCTGGTCCCGAGCAGGCTGGGGGCCATCTTCGTCGCAGCGACCGACAGAGGGGTATGCAGGCTGCATTTCCCCGCGGACGATAAGACGGTGCGCAGGTTCGAGAAACATTACGATCGCGAGCTAGCAGAGGACCCCGAGTTCCTGGCGGACGTC
This sequence comes from Methanobacteriota archaeon, assembly GCA_016214785.1. Taxonomy (GTDB): domain Archaea; phylum Thermoplasmatota; class Thermoplasmata; order SG8-5; family JACRNV01; genus JACRNV01. Next base: position 5,206 of record JACRNV010000016.1, on the reverse strand, counting down.
GCGGGCCAGCTCGAATCGTATCTTTCAGGTAATCTTCGAAAGTTCGATTGCAACGTGGATTTCATAGAAGGGACCGAGTTCCAGAGGAAGGTCTGGAAGGCGCTGCTGAAGATCCCGTACGGCGAGACGCGCTCGTACCAGTGGATGGCCGAAAGGGTCGGGTGCCCGAAGGGGTACAGGGCGGTGGGCGGCGCGAACGGCAGCAACCCGGTATCGCTCATCGTGCCCTGCCACAGGGTCATCGGGAAGGACGGCTCCATGACCGGGTACGGCGGGCCGTCGAAGAAAGGGCAGGGGACGAAGAGGGCGCTCCTGCGCATGGAAGGGGCGATAGGATAGAGCCAAGCGCGCGGAGAGGAGACGGCCGGCTCGTTGACCGCGACACCACCCCGAATCTAAGAAAGCTATGAGCCCGCGGGGCATCTCATGAGACGAAAGGAAGTGATTTACGAGCACACGGAGGCAAAATCGACGCTTCACCGAGTGAATGCCTGGTTCCTGCCCTTCCGCTGGGGGATCAACCCGTACAGGGGATGCGAGCACGATTGCGTGTATTGCAACGCGCGCTATACCCACGAGTACCTTGGTCTGCCGACCGGGGACTTCGCGCATAAGATCCTGGTGAAGGACAACGCCGCCGCCGTCCTCGACCGGGAGCTCTCGAACAAAAGATGGGACAGGAAATGGACGGTCAACATGTCGACGGTCACGGACCCGTACCAGCCGGTCGAGCGGGAGCTCGAGATCGCACGGGATATTCTGGAGGTCTTCCTGAAGCGCCGCAATGCGCTGATGGTCTCCACCAAATCGGACCTCGTCTTAAGGGACCTAGACCTGCTCGCGGAAATCGCCCGGGGCGGTTTTCTCAACGTCGTCGTCACAATTCCCAGCATGGATGAAGAATTGCGGGAGAAGATGGAGCCGCGGGCGCCAAGCATTCAGAAGCGAATCGCGGTGGTGCGGAAGATTCACGACGCCGGCATAACCGTGGGCGTGGCCTCGGTCCCGCTGTTCCCGTATATTTCCGATAGCGAGAATGATTTAGAGCGTCTCATCAAAACACTGGCTGGGAGCGGCGCGGACTACGTGGTCGTGGACGTGCTCAACCTTCGCGGGGAGGCTCGAAGCAGGGTCCTCCCCTTCATCGAAGGACAATATCCCGAGCTGCTTCCGAAGTACGAAGGCCTCTACAAGGCCGACTACTGCGAGAAGGGGCACGCGGCACAGGTGAGGGAGCGCGCAAATCGGTTGATAAAGGAGTACCACGTCGACAATTACGACCGGATGTTTTCCTATCGCAAAAAGACCAGTGCATAGACAATAGATTCGCCGGCATTCCCCCGATTCTCGGAATCGCTCCGCGCAAGCACGCTATGCCGAAGAGACCGATCCCTCGCCCGACGCGAGCGCCCGTAGGTGCCCGGCCGTAACAGGAAAGCGGTGGGGGAAGAGTTTTAAAACAAAGGCTTTAATCGGAGCCTGCCACGGGAAGCCCCCTCCCGCTTGGTGGCGCCATCGGCCACGAGGGCGAAGGTTAAGATTGCATACCTCCTGATTAATATGAATACTCAATCGGGCTTTAAGTGAGCAAAAAAACAATGTATCCGGAAAAATGCCGAAACTTATTTAGACTGCCCGAACCATGTCATTGAAGAGGAGGCGCACGTGGGCAACGTGGGCGGGTCGTCGCGCACCTGCTCGAGGTGCGGCAGACCATCAGAGCAGGATGGAATATGCGGCAAATGCGCAGCGGAGCTTCCGTCCCCGAAAAGCCCTTCAGAGCGCGCCGCCGAGGCAATCGAGCACGCACGGAATGAGATGCTGCGCGGCAAGGAGCGGGGCGTAATGCTGGAAGACGCCGAGGATCTTCTCACGGGCGCCAAGCTGATGCTCGATGCCCACAGCTACGAGGACGCGATCAGGATCGCGACCGAGTGCGGGGGGATTGCCGAGGAGCGCATCCTCCAGTACGAGATGCTGCTGAACAGCATCAGTAGGTCGCAGGTCAAGATCAGGGATGCGGACGAGCACGGCGGGGACACGAAGGAAGCGCGCTCCATGCTCCAGAAGGCGCAGGACGCGTTGAAAGGCGCGGACTACAAGCGCGGCATAACCTATGCCATCAGGAGCGCCGACATCGCGGACAAGGAGAGGAAGAAGTACGATTCCTGGAAGGTGGAAGTCGGCGCTTATTTGAAGACAAAATGACAGTGGAAAGCGCCGATAGGGCCGGGCACACTCGGTCCCGAAGGAGGTCGTCGGGCACCTATCGCCCGCGGAGGAGAGGGCGAGGGCCATCCCGAAGGGCCTCGAGATGGAGAGTCCCGCTCAGGATCGAGATGATACCGACCGGCGGCCTCAAGGGGCTCAGGAAGAGGAGGCCGACCGTGACATGCGGGGGGAGGACGATGCTGATCGACGATACGGTCGATATGAAGAGGGTGAGCGGGTTCGCGGGGCTGGAACGGCCTCCGCCCGCTCCACGGGCGATCGTCACGCCAGCCCGAATTTGAGCTTCGTCGCCCTGACCGTCGCCTCCACCTCTAGCATGGCGATTCGCGCCCTCTCCATCTCGTTGTCGCTGATGAATTTGATGATTTCCTTCAGCCTCCCGGCATTGCTCTCTATTTGCCTTACAAGAGTGGCAATCTCTTCCCTGTACTTCTCCGGCTCCCGCGAGTTCTTCGCTATCAGCTGGTCGTACGCCATGTCCAGTTCCTCTTTTATCTTCTCGCATTTCGAACACGCGTCGCTGCGCTCCTTGGCATCGGGCGATATCGCGTCGTTTATCTTCCTGGCGATGCCCGCGATGGTGTTCTCGAACAGCTTGACGTACAGCCCTACGAACAGGGCGATTATCGCCCCGGACACTGTGACGTTGGCCTGGGCGTTTATGACGATCACGTTGCCGTAGATGTTGAGTATGATTATGGTGTATATCACCGCCTGCGCCAGCCTCGACACCGCGTCCGAGGCCGCCCTCCAACCGTCGAAGTCGCTCCTCACGTTCCCGAGGAGTGTGCCCGCATAGAAGAGCGCCCCGATGACGGCCAGTACATAGTACGACCAGTGCAGGCCGGATATCGGGTTTGCGTCCAGGGCGAGCCCCATGATTGGCAGTATAATCTTGACCAGCAGGATGATGATCAATATGACGCTCGCCAGCGCCGCCCTCCACTTGTACCGAGCTCTCTTCGCATCCCTCTTCCCTGCGTCTTGTTCGGTCATGATACCCCCGTGGACACGGATGAGATAACTTGTATTAAGAAATATCCACGGGGCGCTCGTTATGTTGCAGGCAGGGAGGTTGCCGATTCCTGCGCTTGGCCACGCTGCGCAGCCGTCCAAAGCGGGAGCGGAACCGGCGGGCACGAAGATAACAACCAAGCTGGCGAGAATGGACTGTACCCCTTCCAACTAAAGACATCACCCCTCCACCATCCACTCCCTGAGCTCTCTCTAAACGATATCCATCGGCAGCCTGCTGACCGTCTGAGAGGTTGGCGGCATGTTTATATATTTGCAGCGGGATGAGGTAGATGGTGCACCGATGAAAAAGCGGGCGACCGTCGTAATATCTGGCGACGTGCAGGACGTAGGTTTCAGGGGCACGGTCATGCGCATCGCCCAGAAAGCCGGTTTGATCGGATATGTAGAGAACCTGCCGGATGGCACAGTTAGAGCCATCTGCGAGGGCGAGGAGAAGTCCATCAGGGGATTTCTCAAGAAGCTGGAAATCCGCAACGACGACATCAGTGTCGAGAAGGTTGCCGTCAAATGGTCTAAGGCGCAGGGAAGATTCAAGTACTTCGAGGTGAAGTACTCCGACCTGGGGGCGGAGATGTTCCAGGGATTCGCCACGGCAGGTAGGAAACTGAGCACAATGCACACCGACTTGAAGGGTGGATTTAAAGAAACCAAAGAAGGACTTTCGGATTTGAAAAACGAGATGAAAGGCGGCTTCAACAAAGTAGAAACCGCTATTTCCTCGATGCACTCCGACGTGAACACGCGCTTCGACACTCTGGAAACAAGATACGGAGAGATCGGCCATGATATAAAGACAGTCAAAACGGACATGGCCAAACTTACCGCCGAGCTTCACAATTCGACGGAAGCCCTGATTTCGCTGACCGGGAAAGTGGGCGCGCTCATCGACCGGAAGCTCGCGGAATGAGCCCCCTTGAGAAACATATTAATAGAACGGCCCGCATGCCTCTAGCAAGGAGGCGCATCGCATGGGGAAAGGCGGCAAGGGCGGAGGGAGGAGCGCGAACGACCAGAGGTCCGACTCGAAGAACCCGACCAGCGCGGAGCACAAGGCGGCAATGGACAACAGGTCGAGGCAGATGAATGAGGAGGATGAGGGGAGCGAGGGGTAGACTGACGGATATGACAGAAAAAGAAAATATTGATAAAGGTATATTCTTACAATTCAAATGGGATGAATAATGATACAAAATTCAAGAGAAAAGAAGGACATTACGACAGTAATGGGCCCAATTGGATGCGGAAAAACGAGTTATATATGGGCAATAAACTATGTCGGAAAAAAAGACCCTACAAGTAAATTATTCGTAGCACCAGAGACAATTACAACTATTCGATATATGGAATATTTAGATAATTATATTCTTAGAGATCGAATATTTCCTCCGCCCACAACCTTAGACCCTAAAGTCTGTACAGAAGCGCAATGTGAATGGAAAACTGAACTTAAAAAACAGTCAATGTTTGACAAAGGAGGGCGGTATCATCTTATGGTTCAAGATGTATCCGGTGAATTTTTAAAGTATGCTCCTGATGTTGCTTTGGGTTCGCCACCGCCAGAAAATTTTATTGTTCCTGATCCACTTTTAATGAATATGTACATATATTTATTAAGAAATTCATCAAACTTTATTTTTTTACTGGAACCTCTTAAGGTTAAAATCAAAGGTAAGCCAACACTTGATGATGTTATGCTATTTTATGATAGAACAATTCTCGCTTTATCCAAATACAGAACATCCAAAGATTCTCCGAAATTAAAGATACCAATCGCTTTTGTACTGACCAAAAACGATGAATATGATATTCATGATATTATAGCTAAGGACATAAATAAGTAAACATTTTGGGCATAAAAAAATCATTCTTAAGGAACCGTCGGACTGCCTGCCGTATGGCAGGCACAGACTTGAAGTACTTATTATGCAGCGGTTTT